>CAZMVZ010000043.1:0-1687 GCA_964570065.1 uncultured Candidatus Poseidoniales archaeon | reverse complement strand
TACGATTTCTGCGATAATGAACTGGTACAACTCCAGAGTAACGAGCGTGAAGATATGACTACTATTGCACAGATTTTGGATTGGATGTGGGCCATAACTCCTTCAACCCTAAAGTCAGAGACCGGCATTAGGGAATTGGAAGAATCAATAGTCGGCAAAAGCGGCAATCCATGGATAAACCACGAGAACGAAAGAGCGGTCTCTTCCTTTGTTTTGGGGCTATCCATAACTATGGCGTTCGCCTTCTCAATGGAGTCTTGGAGAGCAGCAACAATGGAGCTCAACCCGGTAATGGGGCAGTCTACCGGCGATGCCGACCTACTGGCTATCTTGTACTTCCTGCTAGCTGCATTCACCTACTGGGTCACCATTTCCTCGATGGTGAAACTAACTTGGCTCAAGTCCACATCGACGGCCCTTCTCGGAGTCACGACTGCGTGGATTATATTCATCGTCTCCACATTCCTGATCCACTGGTCGCTCATAGAGGCGGACTGGGTCGTGGTCTGGGCGAACAGAGATCTGGTGATGATGGGACAGCTGATGAAGGAGCAGATGACCCAGTCCCCAGGATCACACGTCTGCATAAATGAGTCGAACTGCTACGGCATTAACCAGAACTTCCGACTTTGGTGGTCACTTTACCTGACTTTCGGGATTCTGGGTGGCGCTTATGGTGCAAGCGGGGAGAAGCCAGGGAAATTCCTTGTCCCGTTCTTGGCCATCATGGGACTAGTGACTATGATAGCCCTCAATCCGACTGAGGTCAGTTACAAGACTGACACGGTCATGGTCAAACTTGGGATCGCTACACTCTGGGCCCTCGTGGGATACGGCCTAGCGTACTGGTACTCGAAGAACAACGAGGAGTACAAGGTAAACCGACTGAAGTCATATCTGGCAGTATCGGCTGTGGCCACGTTCTTCTTCGCAATTCTGATCATGGATCCTCCCCAGTTAGTCAAAGACGGGGCAGAGGTACTTGGAGGGACTCCGGCCCAATCTTTCTCAGAGGATATCATCGCAGGCGACAGAACCCCCTCGACCTGGGACAAGCTTGCCGGCAACGGAATAGAGGCATCCCAATGGGGCGGTCTGTTCGTGAACCTGATTATCGCCACCGCAGGATGCGTCCTAGGCTTCGGGATAGGGGTCGTCTTAGCCTTCGGGAGGCAGAGCGACCAGGCATTCTTCAGCATCCCATCCATCGCCGTGATAGAGCTGGTGAGATCAGGGCCGCTGATCTGCTGGCTGTACTTCGCGGTGTTCATGATGCCCGACCTGATGGACCCATTCTACAACGCAGAGGACATAATCAGGATGCTCCTGATGTTCGGAATATTCGGTGGGTGCTACATCGCCGAGGTCCTCAGGGGCGGTCTGCAGGCCGTTGACAGCGGTCAGAAGGAGGCAGCAGCAGCACTAGGGCTATCGCCACTCCAGACCAAGCTGCAGGTCGAACTCCCCAACGCGGTCAGGACCACCCTTCCCTCGATCATCAGCGTGTTCATCGGCCTCTGGAAGGACACCACCCTCCTCTTCATCGTCAACATTCTCGACTTCTTCAAGCTGGCAAAGGACCTGCCCAACTCAGATCTGAGGTTCCTCGGGGACTTCCTCGAGCCGCTCTATGTCACCGCAGTGGTGTTCTGGATTTTCGCATTCTACCTGTCTAGGGTCTCGATGA
>CAZMVZ010000042.1:0-2063 GCA_964570065.1 uncultured Candidatus Poseidoniales archaeon | reverse complement strand
ATGAAAGTGCTGTTCGAATGTACTCTGCTTTGTTCTCTGACAAGCCAAGGAGATCCCCCTTGAGCTTATTATCTATGGACTTGGACTCTAGAATGACTCCAGTGCAGGTGTTGCATGATAGATCAGTGGTTACCAATGATGAGAAGTACAGCCCTGGGATGAAAAGTAGCATACCAATAATAATACCGGGATTATATTCGCCGCTTCCTACTTCAGTATAGTTGACAATTAGGATTAATCCTGCCAAATAAAAGACGCTGCCGAGTGGATCCCAGGCCCTAATTTTCAGATTTCTATTCTTCTTGTATTCCATAGGGCCGCATCCGGCGGGGCATTGGACATCTCCACCCATGATTCTAGATTGCCCTTCTTGACATCAATGTTCTGCCTGCATCATAATTCGCCTTAGGGTGATGCAGGAAACACCATTAGTGGGGGAAGTCAGATTGGAACATGGGCGAAAGGAAGTGCGCTGTGGAAGGATGTAACGCCCTAGAATTCAGAACTTCTGGTTTTTGTTTGAGGCATAAGGAAGGCAGTACCCCTCATGAAAAATCGCCAACTGTTGGTTCCAGCGATTATGCAGAAAATCCCGTTCCCTCAGTTAGATCGGCCCTAAGGACTATGTCTATGATAATCGGTTTTATCATCATTTTTATTGGAATGGCAATGCTACCAGTGGAGAATTGGTTTGGCCCATTGCCCGGGCTTTTCGTTATGGTAATCGGGGGGCTCTTTCTCCTTAGTGGATACATTATTTCGAATTCAAGAAAGATTTGGGCCAACCATCATCGAGGGTTTACTGAGCAACCCGTCTATGACAAAACGCATCATAATGGGCCCGTAGGTAGGTCCCAGGATGATGAATAGATCACAAAGTGGAGGGAAAATCAGATTATGAGCCATCATTGGAACGGATAGCCATGGAGTTTTCCAAGGATTTGGGCCGAGGGGTCTCGGTTGTAGCTATTGTCCTGCTAGTCATTGGGCTAATTGCAAGTGCTGCTGATGGCAACTCGGTAGAAATCAACGGAGTCTCGGCCGTGGTTCTATGTGCAGCTATTACTCTGGGGATACAGTTGCTGGCATGGATTCCTGCATCGATAAAACAGACAGAGGCATTCTTTGACCTCACTGGAGGGGCGACCTATGTCGCGGTTGTCATCCTCAGCCTATGGGCCGGTTCACAGTCGGAGCCTCCTGGCGAAAGAGAGTTGATAGTGAGCGCGCTTGTGGCGATCTGGGCCATTCGCCTCTCCGGGTTCCTCTACCTGCGAATACACAGAGCGGGGAAGGACGGGCGGTTCGACGAATTGAAGATCTCTGCTGCCAGATTCGTAATCCCATGGTCCCTGCAGGCACTCTGGGTCTTCCTGACATTGGGCGTCGTGGTGGTGATAAACTGCCAAGAAGGACCATCTCCGGATCTCGGCATTTGGGATGTCATAGGAGTGGCCTTGTGGACTCTAGGATTCTCCATCGAAGTGACGGCTGACTCTCAGAAGACTACCTTCAATTCGGACCCGGGCAACGAGGGGAAGTGGATTGCCGAGGGACTCTGGGCGCGCTCCCGCCACCCGAACTACCTAGGCGAGATTCTCCTCTGGACCGGTGTGGCTTTCTTCGGTGTTTCTTGCTTTGAAGGACTAGAGATGGTAGCATGGGTCTCCCCTGTTTTCGTCTACTTTCTCCTGACAAGGATCAGTGGGATCACGCTCCTTGACGAACGCGGCCTAGCCAAGTGGGGGGATGATCCGGACTACCTGCGATACAGGTCGGAAACTCCTGCATTGATCCCTCGCATGAGGGGGCCTTCCAATTAGGGGTACCCTTTGATTCACATACGAGCGAAAGGGGGGCCGATAGAACCACTGGTATTGGATAGGTACGGTAATTTATGCCGTAGGAAGTGATAAGTTAGAATGGCGCTCTGTTAGTGACGAATAGGAACCCAAGTAGGGAATAGTCAGAGTCGGTGATTTTGTGGATTATGAAAAATTAACCGTCGCCGAACTCAAGGACCTCTTGAGAGAAGGGGGGCTTCCCTTAAGCGGAAAGAAGGC
>CAZMVZ010000041.1:0-2322 GCA_964570065.1 uncultured Candidatus Poseidoniales archaeon | reverse complement strand
GCACTGTTCTGTGAAGCATAATAGAGGACTACCCCTGCTATTCCCGACGGCTTCTTGCCCTGCCACGAGAGGTCGTCCTTCACTTGACTCCAGATTTCCCTGGCCCCCCCTAGGACCGCTGGAGGCAGACCCAAGTCAGAGTGGAACTTCTCGAAGTACTCCTCCGGTCCGGTGATGTGGTGAGTTCCGAGGTTCCTCGCGACTAGCCTAATTGTCCTCTTGAGCTCCTTGACTTCGACATCCGAGACCATGTCGAAAGACTCCCCGATATCCTCTATCTTCCTAGGAATCTTCGCCTCTCGAGCAGCAATGTAGACGCATGCAGCCGTAACTCCCCTGATGCTCCTCCCTGTGACCAAACCTCGTTCCACCGAATGCCTGTACAGTGAGGCAGCCTCTTGTTCGATCTGAGGGGGCAGGTCCCCACGATCCCTGATGAATTGCATTGCGACGGAAAGATTCCTGCTCCGGCCGTCTCTTGTTTTGCTCCGCTGGTCGATCCGCTGCCTCCTTCTCCAGTCCCTCAGAGATTTCCCAGAGAGTCCATGCTTTCTGGCTCCCCCTGAAGTTAGGTCAGATCTACGAATCTCAGTCGATAGGCCCTTGTCTGAGAGTGTTAGAGTAGATGGGGCTCCCACACGGCTCCTGTCATCTCCATTCGAGTGATTGACCCACTCTGCACCTGGGTCAATCATGTTTTCAGATGCAACATAGCCACAATCGGAACATATGGTCTCGCCCCTGATGTTGTCGGCATCCCATGAAGTTCCCCCGCAAACCTCGCATGAGCCTGTCATGCTCTCTGTGCTTCTCGACCTCGATGGCCTTGCACTCGTCGAGATTCCTCTCCTCTGTCTACTCTTTGCGCTCTTATCGTTAGCTTCAGATTTTCTCGCAGTACTCCGTTTCATCATATTAACCTCCAGTTGTATAGTCGTAATCGACATATTTAAACTCTTGTAATAGTTGATTTGCCAATTGTCTTCTCATTGTCCGAGTTGTTTTTCCACCGTCTGGCTCCGGCAAGTTGCATGAGCCAATCTCTCGAAAGGACCGCGTTGTACCAATCGCATATCTCAGCCGGAGCGAAGATGGTTGATTTCCATGGTTTTGAATTGCCGATTTGGTACTCTTCGATCCAGGAAGAGCACTTGGCGACTCGGAAATCAGCAGGCCTCTTCGACGTGTCTCACATGGGTCTCTTTCGTTTCCATGGGGAAGGTGTTCGAACATGGTTGAGTTCTGTATCTACTCAGGAGTATATGAAGTTCCAGCCAGGGCGTTGCGGGTATACTCACTTCCTAGATCACGAGGGGAATATTATCGACGACATGATTTTTGCAATTTCTGACGAAGAAGAGGTGCTAGGGGTCCCAAACTCGACTATGGTCAAGACAGTAATGGCATGGCTATCCGGTAGTCTCCCATCAGACGGCTCTATCGTAATCGATGACTTAACCGATCAGACTAGCATTATCGCACTGCAGGGTCCCAATTCGGGTAAGATACTGGCAGACGTTCTCGGAAAAGAAAACGCCGTGCAGAGATTCCGCTGCCAAGAAATAATGAGTAATGATTTGAATATTTCTGGATGGATCCAGGGTACGGGTTATACGGGGGAGAAAGGGGTCGAGATTTTCCTTTCGAATGAAGATGCACCCTCTCTATGGGGTGAATTAATATCGCATTCTGATGTGACTCCTGTAGGTCTAGGTGCAAGAGACACTCTGAGATTGGAGAAAGGATACTTGCTCTCTGGTCAGGACTTCCTATGGCCTGGAATAACCAAGGAAAGTGGAGGTTTCCCAGAGGGTTTCCTCGCTAGGACAACTTCTCAAACGGCCGTCCCCTTTGGTCTAGATTTAGATCACGAATTCATTGGCAAATCGGCACTAGTCAGTTCAATGGCTAATGATTCAAAATTGTGGGGCCTCGAATGCCTTGAGAGGGGACCTTCTCCCCGCCCGTGCCATAGAGTAATGGATGGGCCAGAAGAAAGCTCAGAAGTCATAGGTTACGTTACCAGCGGAGGGCCATCGCCTAGCAAGGGGATGACTGGAATCGCACTTGGATACCTTAGAAACTGCAAGGCTGGTGACGAGGTCTGGATCCAGTCAAGTAGTAGGAGAAGGGTAAGATCAGAGGTGAAGAGACCACCTTTCGTGTGATAATTCAGCACCCCCATTCATGAGAAGGTAGATTCCGGGCCTCGAAAAAGATAACCATGCAGCGACAACACTCATTTCCAATACCGTCATCAGAGGACTACAGGATGTGGATGCGTGAAGACGAATATTGAGGCAATTGCGATCAAGAATCTAC
>CAZMVZ010000040.1:0-2451 GCA_964570065.1 uncultured Candidatus Poseidoniales archaeon | reverse complement strand
GGATTACAACCCTGGACCCGGGTCCGATTCTAACCTGCGGCCTCCCGGCCCACTCCCCGATCTCGCCATTCAGGATGGCGATGTCGTCACCCCTGGAAATCGCGGCTGCGGATACAGGGATGAACTGCTTGAAGGCCACCAAAGCAGCTGACCCCGTCTTGTCCATGATTGTCAACGCCCAGCGGGGGTAGTCGATCCCATTGGGGAATGCGTCGACTGACCAAACCCTACCTGCCACTGTCACCCTGGTCTTGACATCGACGGGAGGGGCCGAATCCGTGGATTGTGCGATGGAAACGGATGACTTCTCGTCTAGGGAGATTTGGAGCTGCCCCCTCCAGGTGGAGGGGATCCCGTCGTCCACCCTGGCTCTGGAGCCCTCGGAAATCGACCGGGTCACTTCTCTAGGAAATGACCGTCGGATTTGGAGTGGTGAAGCATCCTTTGGCGGCCTGGAAGGACTAACTCGAACCCTTTCATAACCTTCCTGGAGGGTGAACTCAAGACTGATGCCGCCGTCATCCCTAATCTCGGGCCCCTTCAGACCAACGACATCGCCAACGACGCTGGCTCGAGTCACTATTTCGGACAGTGGGGTCACGGGCCATGACTGCCCGTGTTTGTCAACGCTTGTTTCTTGAGGAAGTTCTACCTCGTGATCTGTCCCCTCGCAGAAGCCTCGATAATCACACCGTGTGCATCTTGCCCTTTCGTCCGGATGGGTTGGCGGATCGGAGGGAATCCCTCCCTCATCGAAAAACCGCAGTGGGGAAGGCTCGGGGGGGCATTCGGAAATTTCTGGGTTCCTAGCGTGAATTGTGTGGTAGAGTGCCTCCAGTTCTGAGTCCATTGCGAACATATCTTCCTCGCTGGGGATGCTGACTTCCTTGACCGTCCCAGTACCCAGGTACCATATCTCCAGGGCTTCTACGGCCTCCTGTCTGGAATGCGTGACCCACCAAAGCCATGCGTACATCCTGAGTTGTTCCAGATATCCGCCGGACCTGTCTCCCTTGCCGATCGAGGCCTTTAGGTCGACAATTGCAGGAACTCCGGACCACCTGTACACCAGGTCGTACTCCCCTTGGAACCAATCGTCGGGATGGGAGCTCGTTTGGGTGAAGTCCTTGGCATCGGGGTCGACGAACCATGGGCGTGCGACCTCCCATGCCTCGGACCAAGATATTGGTCCCGAACCCGCTGCTGGATGGGGTTGGTCCCAGGATTGGGGGAACCCATCTGGGGCGGGCCATTGCACCCTCTTGCCGGACCTCCAGGCTTCTAATCCGGGTCCGCCCCCTGCATCGAAGCAGGCCTCAACCTGGTCTAGGTGGAGGAC
Source organism: uncultured Candidatus Poseidoniales archaeon (assembly GCA_964570065.1). GTDB lineage: Archaea > Thermoplasmatota > Poseidoniia > Poseidoniales > Thalassarchaeaceae > UBA36. Next base: position 1,112 of record CAZMVZ010000040.1, on the reverse strand, counting down.
GATAGCGGCTTCTACCATCGACCTTCCTTCCTCTGGATTGATGTCGGATGAAGAGCCAACCTTCCTGGGGCTGGACTCCCAATCTTCTACTGCGGCATCCCAGCAACTCTGAAAGTGGGCATCGGCCCTAGATGACGCCCACTTGTGCAGAGATTCCCTATCCGTCGGCCTGTCTGAGTCTGGAATGGGGTTCAGTCCCGGCCCTACCCAGAGGTCCTGGTTCTGCAAATCGGGGGATCCGTCTTCTGCCAGCGGAGTCCGGAGCGACGCCCCTGAGTCGGGGTCGATCAAGGAGGGTGACTCCCGGAGTACCCTGCAGACGCACTCCTCGACTGCATTGCCTCGTAGAATCTGGGGTGGCAGGGGGGTCTTGAGCTTCTCAATCCAGCCGTAGTACCAGAGTCTGGGGCAGTTCTTCCAGGCTATGACCTGGGATGCCGACAGCCTCCTGTATGGGTCTACCTCTTGGTTATCTGGGTCGGGCCTGTTGACCGGCATGGTGCCCCATTGAAATCGGAGTCCTATGAACTTGCTCAGAATCACGAGCATTCGTCAGGTTGAGTTGAGCCTCACCATCGTAACCTCTAGCCTCTCATGAGTGGGCAGCACCTCGACCATGGAAACAGGAGCGCTCACCTCCTCTGCGATTGCCTCTGCGACGGATAGGGGCATCTCAATTCGCTTGGACTTGTCGTCCCATAGCAAGAACCTCCGAGGGAGCCCGGTTACCCGGGTTATCTCGTCCATCCACTCTTCCATCGATTCCTCCGCGGAGTCAACTGCACCGAAAACAAGAGTTCCGTCATCAGTGAGAATCTCGTGCGGAGCGATTGTAGCCTCACCCCTACGAAGGAACCGCCTCCTCATCTGCCCAGAGTCCTTGTATACGGCCGTGCAGAACTTGAGGTGGAATCCGTAGGGTTCGCGAATCGTGCCATCGACCGGATCCGGGTCACCTCGCTCTGCAGCCTGAACCCGATCCCTCATCGATAACGCGATCTCGGAAGAGCCAGAGGCCCCTGCTGTAATCTCAGTAGAGAGGTTGAATCCTCTGAGTTCCATGTTGTCATGATTTCCGACCGTGATCTCCAGTTCGTTCACATTTAGGAAGG
>CAZMVZ010000039.1:0-2505 GCA_964570065.1 uncultured Candidatus Poseidoniales archaeon | reverse complement strand
CCAGTAGCAGGAGGAGAGTCAGATCAGAAGTGAAGAGCCCACCTTTCGTGTGATTGCCGATAAACGCGTTCAAGAAGAATAAAATGCAAACTCAAATAGGGGCGAATAGGAGGAGAATTATTGACTTACCTTTTCACTTCAGAATCCGTCTCCGAGGGCCATCCAGACAAACTCTGTGACATGATTTCAGATGCAATCCTGGACGAATGCCTCTCCATTGACCCAAGAGCAAGGGTCGCCGTAGAGACAATGGTCAAGGGCACTGATTCTGGCAGCCACATCTTCATCGGCGGGGAGGTCACCATATCATCCGATAACGATGTCGAGTATGAGAGAGTGGCCAGAAAAACCGCCTCTGCCATTGGATATGTCGACCATTCCGTTGGGATGGATGCAACTAATGCAGATCTATGCGAGGTCGTCGTCCGAATCACCCAACAATCCCCGGACATCTCCCAAGGGGTGGACGAAGGCAAGGGCCTCCATCTCGAACAGGGAGCTGGCGATCAAGGTCTGATGTTCGGGTATGCATCGAATGAAACAGAGTCATTCCCTGGTCTCGAAGGGACATTCATGCCCCTCCCTGCCGCTCTGGCTCAACGACTAACAACCAAGATGTCCACATCCATGAAGGATGGCTCGCTGTCATGGGCTCGCCCTGATTCAAAGAGTCAGGTCACCATCCAATATGCAGACGATGGAACTCCCTCCAAAGCCGACACTGTCGTAATTGCAATCCAACACGATGACATTGCCGGAGAGAAGTTCGGCGGAAGCGAAAAAGACGAGCATGACTTCATCTTCTCAGAAGTAATGGAAAAGGTGATTAAAACTGTGATTCCATCTTCTCTGTTGAAGGAAGACACCAATATAATCATCAACGGAACTGGTAGATTTGTCCGCGGGGGCCCCTATGCAGATGCCGGTCTGACTGGGAGGAAGATAATCGTGGACACATATGGCGGAATGGGCAGGCATGGGGGTGGTGCTTTCAGTGGCAAGGACCCAAGCAAAGTAGACCGGTCCGCGGCATACGCATCCAGATGGGCAGCGAAACACGTCGTCGCCAGCGGCTTGGCAGAGAAATGCGAGATTCAGCTGGCCTATGCCATCGGCGTTTCGCAGCCTGTAAGCGTTTTCGTTAACACCCTGGGCACTGGGAAGATAGATGACTCCACACTCTCCAAGAGGGTAGAGGGGACCTTTGACTTCAGGCCACAGGCGATTATCGAGGCACTAAATCTGAGGTCTCCGATATACTCCAGAACAGCATCAGGGGGACATTTCGGGAGGTCTCCCAGCCCAGAGGGGGGATTCTCATGGGAGAAACTAGACGAAGAGAAGATCGAATCATTGCAAGGCTAGGTCCTCTGGTTTAGCCAGTGACGCCCGAAAACCCAGTGACTCTGATACTCCTCATCATTCCCTCTGCCCTCGTCTGCTATCGACCTCAGGGCAGTATCGAGTGCCCCTCTGATGGCATCGTCCCTCTCTTTGCCCAAGTGGAGCGGGGAGGCGATCTCAGCCAGTCTGGGGACTAAGACAAAGTTCTCTGCGTCTTCTCTGGAGAAGGCGACTACCTTGTCTTGGATCTCCGATGAGAAACCGGCCTCGCTAAGGGCCCCTAGTACGACATCGATTGACAGTGGTGATGGGAATATGCGGTCCAATCTACGTTCGTGACCATCTATCTCATCATCAGCCATCTCGGACAGTCTCGCAGAACGAATCCCATCGAGTCTAAGCAACTCCCTCACCGCTCGGTACGGATCATGAAGGAGCGCGGAGCTCTGTGGCCTGAGGTCGCTTTCCAAATCACCGCTGTCCCAAACGAATGCCCCATCTTCTTTGAGGCTACCAGCAAATTGCAATGCCAGGTCGCCGATTGTTTTTGCAGGAATGAGGTGCAGCGTGGAAGACGAGATGATCACATCCGCTTTCCTACCTTCTAGGATGTCCTCCAATCTTCTGAATGAGATCCTGCCGGAGGCCTCTCTCTCTATGGACAATTCGAAGTGCACGTCTTCCCTCCCGCCAAGAAGGTCCCTAGCCTTGGAAAACCATGACACCAATGGGTCAATAAGTACCAATTCGACCTCCACCCCTCGCTCATCCAGAGATTTCAACAACTCTATCGCAGATCCTCCTGTTCCACTTCCGTAATCGACAACTAGCGACCCATTCTCTATGTGGGGGGACGCGATTTCAATTAGTTTATCGACAGAGTTCTTGTGCCATTTTACAGGTCTATTAGTATCCCCATCGTGGTATAGGGCCCTATGATATGCCTCCCCGTCCCAGACTTCGGCATCGCTAAGCCCACTCGGTTCCCATCCGGTTGCCACGACTGTCCCCATTGCAGGGGACAGATTATCTATTCGCATTCCCATCTACGGGAAAGGTGACCATGCAGCGACAACACTCATTTCCAATACCGTCATCAGAGGGTCACAGGATGTGGATGCGTGAAGACGAATATTGAGGCAATTGCGATCAAGAATCTAC
>CAZMVZ010000038.1:0-2839 GCA_964570065.1 uncultured Candidatus Poseidoniales archaeon | reverse complement strand
GGATGTCCATGAACTTGGCAAAGTACACCCCCCTCTATGAGACATCCGAAATATTTGGTAGCCTGTGATTCGTATTGTGGTCAGTGGGGTTTCCCTAGCAACCCATTGAGGGCACAGTGTTGTCAGAGGGGTGCTTGCCTAGTCCCTCTGAATGCTACTGGGTTCAGAGGGGCAACAATGACCCTATTGGCTAAGCAACAACTTCCATGGTCTCAGAGAGGTAGACGAATGAGTATGTCCAGTCAGACCAATTGTAACTGTAACTTGACCAATCCCAATTTTCGACCGTGTACAAGGGGATGTCCGCATAGTAATTCCAATTATGGGTGCAATTGAATCCTAATCCTTGATTTCTCCATCCAGAATAATCTGTGTCCCTGAATGTAATGCCGTTATCACAAACGGAAACCACTTCGATATCGTCGTTACTCAGATGCACCATATCCCCTTCAAAACTATCTGGTGAATCCGTAATTCCGATTGAGAAGTTCTCACAATCAGAGACCCCTTCGATGCAGGTGAAGTGCAGTTCGACATACACAAAGCGTGTGGGTGGTGAAATGTATTCATCGTGGTTGGCATGTATCTGTATAGTTATGGAATTGCTAACCATGCTCGGAGGGCCGTCATGGCCTCCTCTTTTTATCCAATATCTGGTTAATATTGGATTAGTCCATGCTGGGAATTACCAAGCACCCTGATGTATGCGTAAACTAGAGTACCCTAGTCTGGATTTGTGAGTCCGAACCCTCTGAGAACCCTCTGACACGCTAGTCTCTGTTCCTATGGTGCCTTATTGCTACGCCAATGACTGAGGAAAAAATGATAATTATGAAAATCAATGGGTATTTCTGTGCTTGGGAAAAAACGTCAGTTATGGCGGCGACCTCTAGACTGATCGATTCGTTTCCTGAGCATGCGTCGGGAGCCATCTCGCCGACTTCGATGATTTCGATGCACCCTTCCCACGAGTTGAATAGCAGTAGCGAGGTTTCAAATTCAAAATCACAGGATACGTTGTAGAGCCTGATAGGCTGGCAAGTCTCGCTGACGTCATCAAAACCACTTGGCAGGGAACCCGCCCCTTCTGGGATAACTATGGCTTGGAACTGGATTCCCTCGTCATTCCCATAGATGTTTGTCGAGCAGTCAATGTCTGATGAGAAGGATATTCGCTTTCCAGAACTGATGAGCAATCCATTTTGACCGAAGTCGTAGTTGCAAAACATGTATTTCAGAACAACGATCGTTACTTCGACGGTCTTTCCCTGACTTGTCCCGCTAACCGGGAAGCCACCTGCCTCGGTCACCTCGGCATAAATAGTGATAATTTGTGTGAGGGGGGGAGATCTGGTATCAGATCTAATCTCGACCTCGAAACTCTCGGAGCTGCCTCCGGAAACGGTCACTGAACCCGGCCCAGAGACCATCAGCACCCCTGATTGGTAGGTTAATTGCACGGTCTCGCTATATGGGTTGGGATTTTCCAGAATGCAATACACTGTCGTTTCCCTCTCCCTCTCGGCTCCGGGGAATACCTCTATCTCCTCTGGATCTTCACAACTAATTTCTATTTCCGGAACGATCTGGGCTTTGGAAGAAGGAATCATTGGTATCGATGAGCTGATTAGAAGGGCGGAAATCAATAGGATAGAGACCCTCATTAGATTCGCAGAATAATATTCAGTAATAGTACTACTCACTTTCCACGAAACATGGACTTCACTTTGATCCCCCAAGCAGTTTGGGTGGTGGCCCCGGTGGTTTTCTACATCTGCTTCCTGTGGCTCGTGGAGAGGTTCCCGGAACCAGAGGAATAGGGACTAATACGAATACATGACCTGAAAAATCTGTGAGTCTACGCAAGAGTTCGATTCTCGTAATCGCGATAATTCTGGCATGTTTTGCTAGTGGCACCGTTCAATCCGACCAGGTGGCCCCTGGTGTGAACATCGAATGCGATGACAACATTGATTCAATCGACTCCTCGCCCGTCCATCCAACTCGCTCGACCTACTTCGGCTGCCTGGTGGAGAACCCATCCAGCTTCACTGAGGAGATAGAGTTGCAATATGGGGAGTCTGGGTTGGACATAATTGGGCCGACCACAATCGTTCTTGGACCGGGGAACTCAGATACCGTCCTGATTCAGGCTAGGGCCACGATACACAAAGAGGACGGCGAATACGAATCCTCTGTGACAGCGATCGTGAATCGAGTTGCCGGAGTGCAAACAGGAGTACTGGCCCCGTCGGACTCGGACGACATCTCACTAACCGTAGATCCATACACCGCTTGCGATGTCTACGATACCCCCGAGTCCGTGGAAATTGGAGCGGACAGGAGGATGGAGTTCGACGTCGTCTTGGACTGCAGCAGCAACGAGGGCATCGCAGTCACCACCAGATTCGTCATGATCGAGTATGGAGAGATCGACTCCCAGAATCCCGGTCCGGCATACTGGCCCGATGGTTTCGACGACGAGAGCCCCTCCTGCGAAATTCAGACCACCATCGGATTCTCGACTCACGACTGTACCTTCGCCGCCAGTTCAGACTCGTCCTCACTGTCCTCTTTCGATATCTGCCTGGCCATGCAAATCGATGGCGAAGATCCTCCCGTTTTCTGTTCCTCCAACCCAATAAATGTGCAAAAGAGCCTGATTGGCTTCAGCTCAACCGGTTCTCTCGGCATCCTGGTGCCGATCTTGGCTTTGGTAGTCATTGCACTGGCTTCACTCGTCCTCTGGAGGCGGGCAAGGGCAAATGCCGACTAGCAACAGTCACTAGCGTATATTTCGGGCCACTGAAAGCCCATTGACTGGCTATACCCAATCGCA
>CAZMVZ010000037.1:0-2876 GCA_964570065.1 uncultured Candidatus Poseidoniales archaeon | reverse complement strand
TCGCAGGTGCACCGACGCTCCTGGCTGCCTCGACGAAAGCCATCTCCTTGACGTATAGGACCTGCCCGCGTATCAGCCTGGCATACCCTGGCCAGCCAGTGAAAATCAGTGCGAACTGAACCTGCCATAGCTTGTCGAAGTCCTTGATGAGAATGATTTCCGAGCCCTCGTTTCCGGATAGTTTGAACAGTATTGCCATGGATAGGAAGACTACGACGGTCCTGAAGTTTAGGTACCTCCATGGATTTGTCCAGTCGAAGGATGAGCCGATCCTCTCCAGAGCCCCGTCCATGCTATTTTTCTGCACGAACTTCCTATCTGCTAGAATTATTGCTGCTAGAAGAACGATTACAACCAAGGAGGAAGTTAGGCGCCAGCCCCTGCTGCTAGAGACTCCGAAGAATTCGGACCAGGCGATTGCAGGTAGCCAACCAACGAAGAATAGGAAGGCCAAAACACTCACCAGAAGGGACCGGTTGTTCATCAGCACCCCCATTGCTTGATCGCTGACCTTATCGTCGCCAGACAGAACAGTTGTGGAGAGGTGGGCATTAAGGAAGTAGGCCAACATGAGGACAGGGAGGAGGACTCCCAGCCAAACGGGCAAGGTCAGGCTTGAGACCGACCTCATTGCAGCCACGAACGCCATCGCGAGGATTAGTCCGGGGATTGCGAAGAAGACGTCGCATATCCTCATTATCACCTCGTCGATCCTCCCCCCGTAGTAGCCGCTGATGCTTCCGACGATGGTCCCGATTGTGACAGTTAGAGTAGCCACAGTGATGCCGATGGTGAGGGATACTCGGGCCCCGTACACCACCTTGCTGAACACGTCATGCCCTTCTTTGTTGGTTCCGAAGATGCACGTGTCATATCCCTCAGGCAACCACCAGTGGCTCATATCATCGTTTTCGTACAGGTATGTGATCCAAACGCCTGCGGAGTAAGAGGAGTTTTCGTACAGTTCTGGTGATAGGACGAAGATGGAGGAGTTGTTCGGGTCGACTGTGATTAATGACATGTCTTGGTCGTAGCCAGGAGGGGAGATACTCTCTATTTTGATGATCTCAGTCACGCTCAGGACATCCGTGTAGTACCCTAATGCGATCGAGTCCCTTACCTTGTTTCCCGACTCTGCTACGACAGTCTCGGAGAATAACGGGGAGTTCGGGTTGGTGGTGATTTTCTGCGCACGCAAGGAGCACTCCTCGGAGAACGGCGGGGACTCTTGTTGGTCGGGGTTATTCGACCACTTGTCCTCTGTATCGGTCAGATTCCTGTATGGGTGCTGGACCGCGATCTCATCTGCGAAGATGGCGACCATTGAGACTGACAAAACCATCACTAGACCGAGCATGGCCAGTAGTGAACGACGGTAGATCTTCCATCCTCTTCCCAAGTTGCCGATGGACATTGACACCGATTCCAAGAGTCGTTTCCGGCTCTCTTCTCGGTCGTTTCGACCTTCTTCCCAATCTCTCATTCTAGCCTCACCCTCGGGTCAACAATTGCATATGCGATGTCCACTATCAGATTAGACAGCAGGAAAATAACTGAGGTGAGTAAGGTGACTCCCATGACGATTTGGTATTCCAGTTGCAGGATTCCCAAGACGGCCACTGTCCCCATTCCGTGGATTCCGAAAACCGACTCCGTCAGCACCGCCCCACCAATAGCGCCCCCTATGGAGAATCCCAGGATGGTGACAATTGGAACCATGGCATTCCTGCATGCGTGCACGACGACGACCCTGAACTCCGAGAGGCCCTTTGCCCTAGCGGTCCTGACGTAGTCCTCGTGGAGCACCTCCAGTAGGCTGGCGCGCATGTACCTGAGCAGCGAGCCGGAGGATGCGATGCCCAAGGCAGAGCATGGTAGCACCAGGTGAGTCAGTGTATCCATGAACAACTCCCGATTGGTGTCGAACTCTGAGGGCAGTTCTGCTAGCTTCGCATCGGTCACGAACCAGCTGTCGATCAGGTGGAAACCTGTGCCTGATTCTGGATATAGTGAGTGGTACCCTTCAACGGGGTATGTGTAGCTCTGGTCGTGCCTGTCGAAAATGGGGAAGCACCCCCCTTCCGTACCGAAAATCGGGTCGCATATCCCTCCAACATCAGGCCCTGTTGCGAAGTAGAGCTGCAGGAGCATGGCGAACCAGAATATGGGGAGGCTGACGAATGCGATGGCGAAGAAGCGGGAGACGTGATCGAACATCCGATCCTGCCTCACGGCGCTGATAATACCTAGGAAGATGCCTAGCGGATATGCTATCATGAGCGAGAAGAATGCCATCTCGAGCGTTACCGGTGCGGAGGTCTTGATTATGTCAAGGACCGGTCGGCCGTTCTTCTGAGACTCCCCCCAGTCACCTTTGACCAGATCTTTGATGTACCTCTCGAACTGCAGGCTGACTGGGTCATCCAGCCTCAGCCTCTCGCGGTTAGCTTGGTGTGCCGTTATTGGCTCTCCTTCCTCGGTGTAACCGACAATGAGTCCGCATTTGTCTCCGCACTGGAGGGCGGCTGGGTCACCGGGGATTATCTGTGCAACTGCGAAGGTGAAGACCGCGACGCCTATCATTACCGGAATGAGAAGCAAGAGCCGGCGGACGACGAATTCGTGCAACTTCATGATAGTCCCCGGCGCCGGTCAGGTAGGAGACCTATGACAGTTACCGAATGCATGGCTGCAACTGAATATAGAATCTGAAATTTTCGGCTCGACGGCAGACCCCACCGAGGGGTCTGCCGCCGGCCTTACGTTCTTCCTGCCGGTTCTCTAAGCGCAGGTTCCGACTAGTGCGCCGTCGACCTCTGGCAGCTTGTCGTAGTCGAACCAGTGAGCGGACCCGATGGCCACCCAGTCAGGAGAGC
>CAZMVZ010000036.1:0-3546 GCA_964570065.1 uncultured Candidatus Poseidoniales archaeon | reverse complement strand
CCCCCGCCTTGTGACGGGACGCCTGCATCGCGGAGAGGGGACTTTCCTCAGTGTCTAACACTGTCAGCGACCCTCCTGCTCCCTCATATGTGCGGCTGCACCATACCGGATGAACCCACCGGATGACTAGGGCAACCATCATGCACGTCCTACTTTTCGTCGTTGCATGGCAGGCGTGGAGCAATTGAAGGAGCAGGCAGGTATCGCTGCATGCCGTTTTGTCACCGATGGAATGGCTCTAGGACTTGGCACTGGTTCTACAGTCCGATACTCGATTATCGAGATTGCTAGGATGATCAAGGAGGAGGGAATAGAAGTCGTCGGAGTCCCAACAAGCGAGGACACCAGGCGGCTCGCAGAGCACCTCGACATCCCCCTTCGAACCATAGACGTGGCAACGAACCTCGACCTGACAATCGATGGTGCCGATGAGTTTGACCCGAAATTCGACCTCATCAAGGGAGGAGGGGGGGCGTTGACCAGGGAGAAGGTCGTGGCCAAGGCCTCGAACTCGATGGTGGTGGTGGCAGACGAAACCAAGCAGGTTAGCACCCTTGGAGAATTCGATCTTCCGATAGAGGTGGACTCAATTCTATGGGAGGATGTGAGGGATGGAATATCCAGCATTTGCCCAGGAGAAGTCAGACTCAGAGGAGGGGATGAGGATCCGTACATCACAGACAATCAGGGATTCATCCTTGACTGTTCATTCGGCCCCACAATATCCAATCCAGAATCTCTGGAGAGGGAGATTTCTGAGATATCGGGAGTAGTCGAAGTGGGCCTTTTCGTAGGAATATGCGATGCTGTCGTGATGGCTTCCAGCGGAGGCGTGGAAACTCTAGTCAAGCCAGATGGCAGACTGTAGCTGTCCGTCGTGGTTAAAGAGGGGCTGCCAATCCCGAGCCGGGTCTGTAGCTTAGTCAGGTAGAGCACCCGGCTCTTAACCGGGCGGTCGCGGGTTCGAACCCCGTCAGACCCGCCATAACCATCCTCACACAATCGAGGTTTCATAACCGTGAGCCAAGACGGCAGAATGGCGTCACTATGGGGAAGCAGTACTGGATAGGTGATGTCAGGTCCGGATCCCATGATGGGGAAACCGTGGAACTGAAGGGATGGGTCCACAGGACGCGCGGCTCGAACAAGATACGGTTTATCGTAGTAAGAGATTCAACAGGGCACGTCCAATGCGTCGTGAAGAGGGATTTGGTTGGCGACGAGTGCTTCGAGTCGCTCAAAAACTCCCTGATAGAGACGAGCGTGGTAATCAGGGGGGTGGTCGAGGCAACCGACAGGGAGCACGGCCACGAAGTGCAAGTGACCGAAGCCGAGGTCATCGGACCCGTGAACCCCGACCGCCCCTTCCCAATCACCGAGTCAGCGATGGATGAAGCTGATGGTGGCGAGACGGAGTTCCTACTGGACAACCGTCACCTGTACCTGCGGACGAGCCGCATGACGACCATGCTGAAGATCAGAAGCTCGGTCTTCGGTGCGATCCACTCATACTTCCGTGACAGGGACTTCATCGAGTACCAGGCTCCAAACTTCGTCGCAGGGGCAGTCGAGGGTGGTAGCACCCTCTTCGAGGTCCCCTACTTCGGGAAGAAGGCATACCTAACTCAGTCTTGGCAGCTCTACGCCGAGGCCGCCATGCCCGCACTCGAGAGGCTATACACGATGGCACCATCCTTCCGCGCAGAGAAGAGCAGGACGAGGAGGCACCTCACGGAGTTCTGGCACGCTGAGATGGAGATCGCATGGGCTTCCAACGACGAGGTCATGCAGCATGGGGAGGGAGTGGTCCGAAACATCGCAAGGACTCTACTGGACGATAGGTCAGAAGAGCTCGAGAGCTTGGGGAGGGACCTCTCCCTCGTGGAGAGGTACGCCGATAGCGAGTATCCCAGGATAAGATACGACGAGGCCGTCGAGACGCTCCAGGGAAAGGGCGTCGAGATAGAATGGGGGCAGGATCTGGATTACTCCAAGGAGAAGGTGCTCACTGCAGACTTCGATGTCCCGCACTTCCTAACCCACTACCCCAGGGTCGCCAAGCCATTCTACCATCGCCCCGATCCCGATGACGAGAAGTACGTGCTCTGCCATGACCTGCTAGCCCCCGAGGGCTATGGCGAGATCATCGGAGGGGGGGAGAGGACGTGGTCAGAGGACGAGATACTGGAGAGGATTGACGAAGAGGGTACCCCGAGGGAGCCATACGAGTTCTACATCGACATCAGGAGGTACGGCGGTGTACCCCATGGCGGATTCGGACTAGGGGTGGATCGAGTATGCACTTGGCTCGCCGGAGTCGACCATATCAGGGAAGCAATCCCATTCCCCAGAGACAGCAGAAGGGTCACGCCATAGGGTGGCAAGATGGGTGCAGAACAGACAAGGCCCCTAGCCAAGCTCGTCGCAGCTTCGGCCCTCACGGCTAGCCTGTGCTGCCTACCCTCGGTGATTTGGGTACTGTTCGCAGGCTCGTCGGCAATTGTCGCCGCAGACCAGCTCTCAAATGACCTCTACTACTCTTGGGTGAGATTCGCATTGTACGGGGTCTCGTTCTGCATGGTCGCATTTGGCCTGGTGCTTTACTTCCGCAATCAGGGTGTATGCACACTCGATGATGCGAAGAGGGAGAGGAGGAGGGTGGTGAACACTTCTCTGGCAGTCTTCACGGCAGCCGTTCTAGCATACTTGGCATGGAATTTCGTCATTCTGGAGATTATCGGAATAGCGATTGGCCTGCCTTGGGAGGACTCGGCATTCTGGAACTAGTGCATCGGGGAACGAATGCCTCTTACGAAGACCGCCCCTAGCACCTCCATGAGCGACGACTGGCGTGATATCGATATCTCCAATCCCACAGAGGAGCACAAGATGCTCCGTGAGATGGTGCGGAACTTCGTCGAGGACAGGGTAGAGCCACAGGCCCTGGAGAATGACAGGCACGAGCGATTCAATCTGGAGCTTTTCCGTGAAATGGGCGAGATGGGGCTACTTGGCCTCACGGTCCCCCCGGAATATGGGGGGGCTGGCATGGATGCCACCGCAGTCGCAATTGTGAACGAGGAACTCTCCTACTCAGATCCGGGCCTGTGCCTAGCTTTCCTGGCCCACGATCAGCTTTTCGTGAATAACCTCTTTCATAGCGGGACCGCCGAGCAGAAGGATAGGATCCTGCCCAGGGTATGCAGTGGGGAATGGGTCGGTTGCCTTGGGATGAGCGAGCCTGACTATGGCACCGATGTCTTGGGCATGCAGACCAGTGCAGTTCGGTCCGCAGATGGCTCTTGGACCATCAACGGCAGGAAGATGTGGATTACGAACGGAATCATCGACGAGGACGGTACTCCCGCCGATGTGGTCTGGCTCTACGCAAGGACCGGAACGGACGATAGGGGGAGGGCGGAGCTCACCACATTCCTAGTCGAAAAGGGAATGGAGGGATTCTCCGCAGGCCAGAAGATAACCGACAAGCTCGGAATGAGGGCCAGCACAACCGCCGAACTGGTCTTCGAGGACTGCATAGTGCCT
>CAZMVZ010000035.1:0-3622 GCA_964570065.1 uncultured Candidatus Poseidoniales archaeon | reverse complement strand
GATTTCCCCCAATTGCATTGACTATTGCCTCCCCGGCATCTCCTAGGGTGCTGACAGTAATCACATCGAGATCTGATTCTTCCAGAACCTTCCTGCCTTCTTCGTGATTAGTACCCGAGAATCTGACCACCAGAGGAATCCTCAGGCCGGTCTCCTCTGAGGCCTCGATGATACTCCGAGCAACCATATCGCATCTGATAATCCCCCCAAAAATATTGACGAGGATTCCTTCCAGACGTGAGTCCTCAAGAATAATCTCGAATGCAGCTGTGATTGATTCGCTATCGGCACCCCCTCCAATGTCTAGGAAGTTTGCTGGCTCTCCTCCGTACAACTTGATTACGTCCATCGTAGCCATTGCCAAGCCGGCACCATTGACCAAGCAACCGATGTTTCCTTCCAAATCAACATATGAGAGCCCATGTTCATGCGCCCTTACTTCCACATCTGACTCCTCTGAGATGTCTCTGAGATCCTCCCTCCATGGATGCCTGAATGCGGCATTCTCATCGAAGCTGACCTTTGCATCCAAAGCCACCATAGATCCATTTCCATCTCTGACAAGGGGGTTTATCTCGATCATCGAACAGTCCTTCTCGGTGAACAAAGATGCTAGTCTTACCATCATCTCCGCGAACGAGCTTCGGGAAGTTCCTGGTAGCCCGAGGGAATCCCCTAGGGAATGGGCAACCTCCTCACTAAGGCCATCCGATGGATAGAACCAGGCTTTGTGGATGGCTTCTGGAGACGTCTCTGCGACCTCTTCGATATCCACTCCGCCCTCAGTAGAAGCCATGACCAGGATCGCGTCCTCCTCCCTGTCTACGAGGAGTGCGAGATAGTACTCGTGAGCAATGTCACAACCAGACTCCACGTACAAGTTGCTGACAATCTTCCCAGATGGACCAGTCTGCTTGGTTACGAGCCTGTGACCTAGGATATTTGAGGCAAAGGTTTCCACTTCCTCCCTAGAGAAGGCCACCTTGACACCTCCCTGCATCACCAACTCTCCAGAATCGGGGCAAAACAAATCCCCCTTGCCCCTTCCCCCTGCATGAATTTGGCTTTTTACTGCGACAACATCTGAGTTGAGGGAGTCGTAAGCGGAAAGTGCTTGTTCGACTGTGGTACAGTGAACTCCACGTTGGACAGACACTCCCGACTCCCTGAACATGGCCTTTGCCTGATACTCATGAATGTTCATTGGGCGACCCAGCCAAGGTATGGTCTTGAAAGATGCGGAACCCAATCTTCCGAAGAAGAGTCACGAAGCGATGAAAGGGAGTGAGGTGCTGGGGTAGTCGTGGACGTTATCGTTCTAGCAGGAGGATTCGGGACCAGACTAAGACCTTGGACCGAGAGCGTTCCAAAACCTCTTCTCCCGATTCTGGATAAGTCGATGATTGAGCACGTAGTAGACGTCCTTCCAGAATCCTTAGTAGACAGAGTCCTGATTGCTGCTGGTTATGGTGTTGAGAAGATGCGATCCCACTTCGCCAATACCCCGCTACCGTATGAAGTGAGAATTATCGAAGAAACCGAGCCCCTTGGGACAGGGGGCGCAATTGCAAACTGCAAGAGTAACCTCTCTGGTGGCACTTTCTGTGTAATTAATGGTGATCTAATCACCAGTTTGAGGGTCGAAGAAATGCTAGATTTCCACAGAAGCAACGGGGGTATTGGAACCATTGCGCTGTGGGAGGTAGAAGACCCATCTCGTTTCGGAGTGGCCGACTATCGGGAAGAAAGTGGGAAGATTATGAGATTCCAAGAGAAGCCCCCGATTGAGGAGGCGCACTCAAATCTCATTAATGCGGGAACCTACATCCTAGAGCCTGAGATTTTCAATCTAATGCCAGAGGGTGCCCACAGCATAGAGAGGGACATCTACGAGGATCTGGCTGAAACTGGTGGACTGAATGGTTTCCCTTACGAGGGGTGGTTCGTGGATGCAGGCACCCCGGGTTCCTTCATCGAGGCGACTCAGGTTTGCATAGCCGAGAGCAAATTCGACAGCGGTTCGGTTAATGGCGACTCTTGGTTCGGCGAAGACTCGGAGAACCTAGGCCTGGTCTCTGGTAGTTCAGTGGGTCATTCTTCCGTTGTAGGGGAAGGGGCAACTGTAACGAACTCTGTAATCCTCGACGATGCTGAGGTAGGTGCTGGAAGTGTTCTGGATGGGTGCCTTATTGGCAGAGGAGCGAAGATTCCAGAGGGGGTCGAGATGAATGGTAAAATTGTGGGTCACGACTCCCACTTGGGATGATTGGCAATGACTGATGAATTCGGAGGAATACAGTTCTCTGGAAATCTCAGACCGTCCCAAGTCGCATCATCAAGCGTCATCAAGAAGGATCTGGAAGATGGCTCGAAGGAACTCCTAATCGTCGCTCCGCCGGGCTCCGGAAAGACAGTGCTGGGACTATATGTCTGGTCCGACCTAGTCAGGAAGCCAACACTAGTTCTCAGCCCGAACTCGGCAATACAGGCGCAATGGATCGAGAGGGCGAAGGAGCTCTTCCACCTAGATGGGAGGGAGTCGGAGATTGGCACGGACCCGAAGAATCCTGGGATCCTGACTTCGCTAACGTACCAGTCGGTAACCCTGCCCAAGAGGGGAGGGGGGAATCTGGACGAGGCAGCACAGGAGATGTGGATATCGAAACTGATGACTCCCTCCGACTCGGGAGTGATAGAGGCAGACGATATGGAGAGCGCCATGGCATGGATCAATGATCTGGAGCAGAAGAACCCCGAGCACCACGCGGAGACCATGGGGCACTATCGGAAGAAGGCGAGGGACTCCCTGGCCGATCACGGCAATGCGCTATGGGTCCTTCACGAGTCGGCCAGGGAGAATCTGATGAAGCTCGCCGATGTTGGAGTGGGGCTGATCATTCTCGACGAGTGCCATCACCTAATGGATCACTGGGGCAAGGTGCTCATCGAGGCGAGGGAATTCCTCGGCAATCCGATCATCCTAGGGCTTACTGCCACCCCTCCAGAGGAGGGTGATGCCCCTTCAATAGGAAGGTATCTGGAACTCTTCGGAGAAGTGGACTACGAGGTCCCAGTACCCGCATTGGTCAGGGATAGCAACCTTGCCCCATATCAGGATCTGGCTTACTTCGTCCGTCCATCCTCTGATGAGTTGAGCTACATTGCGAATGTGGACCAAGACTTCGAATCATTGGTCAAGTCTCTTAGAAGAGGTCCCGATGATGTTAGTGGCAGGGTCCCTCGTCTCGAGGTCTGGCTGGCAAGGGTGCTGGACGAGCTGTCACTGCCGGGCCGTAAGGCCAAGGACTGGAATTCTTTCAGGCGAAGCGACCCGTCTCTGGCGGATGCGGCTAGGGGATACCTGACATCTGGGGGTCTGAGCCTACCAGATGGGGTCCCAATTCCATCTCCAGAGTTGGTCGCTGCGGGGAACAGCATGGACACGCTCATCACGATACTCGATCGCTACATCAGGAATGGCCTGATGAGGTCGGAGAGCAAGGAGGACCATGCTCTTGCTGAGGATGCGAAGAAGAAGCTCAGGATGCTCGGAATCCAGATCACCAAAGGAGGAGCTAGGGCCTGTGCCTCACCGGTTGGGAGGGTAATGGCATATGGTTCC
>CAZMVZ010000034.1:0-4093 GCA_964570065.1 uncultured Candidatus Poseidoniales archaeon | reverse complement strand
ATCTTCACGCTCGTTACTCTGGAGTTGTACCAGTTCATTATCGCAGAAATCGTAAGGCTGCCAATCTGGTATGTAATCAGGAGGAGTAGGAACAGTGGGATGAGTTTGCCGACGTTGTTCATCATCACCAGGATGACGTAGAAAATGTCAGTGTAGGCCACGACCACGGCCAGGCTGGAGTTCTTCCAGACGTTCATGAACTGGTTGTTCAGAAGGGGGATCATGCTCCTCAGAGCCTGAGGGAGTATGACCAGCCTCAGCCTCTGGTACGGGTTCAATGAGAGCGATATGGCAGCCTCCACCTGCCCCCTGGGAAGCGACTGTATGCTCCCCCTGACAATCTCCGCCACCACGGATGCGGTGAATAGAGTCAGCCCGAGGACCATCGCGAGGAAGAAGGGCGTTATCTCGAACCCGGTTCCCTCCTCTATCCCCCAAGACCCTGGCTGGTCTAGGACGCCGTCGTTGTCCCTGTCCTTGGTGAACTCGGGCATCGAAAGGGCCTCGCCGACCTCGTAAATCCCGCCTGCTAGGGTTATCCCTAGTGCGAAGGCGAAGACTACGACCCAGAGGGTGAATCGTCGCCTGATGCCTTCCTCGGTGTCGTCCACCTCCAGCGAATTCATGCCGTCATCGTCTACGTTGGTGGTGACCAGGAGGGAGTACACCAATAGCAGGACGCCCAGCAGGGGTCCGATCGCTATCTGTGCGTTGTCTCCCAGCGACTGCACGTTGGACTTTCCGTCAATGGTCGTGAGGCCGTCAGGCAGGCTCCCTAGGAACGGGTAGAACAGGGCCTCGAACATGTCACTGCTGATTACTCCCGGCGAGAACCTTCCGGACGGAGTCGTGAACAGGGCCTCGCCGATTTGCACCCTGGTCAATAGTAGAACCAGGGCGAGGATGACGAATAGGTCGGCGGCTAGGGGCTCGAACCTCCACCCCAACGAAGCGAATGGCCTCCTCAGGCTGAACCCCTGTGGTGCCGAGATGGTTCTGGGCTCCACCCTGTCTTGGTGACGGAGCAGGGCCCTGACCATGGCTAGTCCGACTACAGAGAGGGCCAGAGCCCCGTAGGAGGCAACCGTGGTGAACCAGATGCCCTTGTTGCTGTAGTAGATCGCACCGCCGAACAGGTTCTTCTCCTCTGGCATCATCGGGAACTGCAGCCCGATCTGCGTGGCTAGCAGGAAGAGTAGGACCGCAAGGGGGAGGTTTCGGAATATCTCGACGTATGCCGTGGCTGCCCATGCGGTCAGCTTGTTGCTTGAGAGGCGGGCGACTCCGACTATTACCCCCAGGATGGTGCACAGGATGATGCTGACGAGGGTGACTCTGACGGAGTTGATTATGGCCGCCTTGAGGAAAATCCACCTAGCATCGATGTTTGGCTCGGCATCTAGTGGCCATGGGTTGATCTTGAACGTGTTACCGAGATCCATGAACTCGTACCTCACCTCCCATCGGTTCAGCATTACCGGGTTGGTGCCGTCGTTCTGTAGGAACATCACCCTCAGGAACAGGTACATCAGGAATGGGAATATCACTAGGAAGGCGAATGCTGCAGACCTGTGTGACTGGACTTTGGGTTTGGCCCCCTCCTTGGAGAGGATGAAGGCCCAGAAGGTCAGGGTGACCAGGGTGATCAGGGTCAGGAAGGATGGGATGTCTTGGGATATTAGGGGGACGAACGAGACGTTGAGGAAGAGCACTACGAAGAGGACGATCGTGAGCAAAGAAGCAGCGGCGGATTTCGACCTAGCGCTTCCGTCCGTGTAGTCGCGGAAGTTGTGAGGACGGATTGAGAGGAGGTCATCGAGGTTGTTCTGGAGGAGCAGGATCCCGGAGACCACTCCCGTACCTAGGAAGAGGAAAGGGACCTGGGTGCTGGCGGATAGGTCCATGTCTGGTACCACCAAGTAGCATGCGAGGAAGACTGTGATTGCGAACAGGGAGGTCGAGGCGTCGTAGAATGCGGACCCGAGTGGCCATTCCTTGTTCCGGAAGCCGGCGATCAGGTCCTCGTAACCCTTTCTGGGGTCCCTTGCGAATCTCCTCAAGGCTCTGTAGACTTTGCCCGTCAAATTGGAAATTTGGGGGAATTCGTTCTGCACCAGCATGAATGATAGAAGGATTAAGCCACCGAAGAACAGGACCATCTTGTCCATCGGGTAGAAGGCTAGGTTTTGCTGGGCATCAAGGACGCAACCGACCCCGGTCTTGCATGGGATGTCTGTAGCCATCTTTGAAAGGTAGTCCGAGGACATCCCGAGGAACTTGTTCGAATACCTCCAGTACAGGGTCGGGAGCGAAAACAGCACCCCAATAGATATCGTGTCTCGGATTCCCCACTCGTTCTCGAAGCGGGAAAAAATCCCAGGAAATCTGTCTACTGCTCGGGCGAAGATCCCGATTCCTAGCAGGGATGCGAACAACGTTGAGAATGGCAGGGACGGGAGGATGTCCACGTAGGGGCCCGCTAGGATGACGTAAATGAGCCCCAGGAGCACTGCGGCGTTCGTAGTCCCCTGATCTGGCCTCGTACATTTTTCAACGAGAAAGGACCTTAGCTCTGAGAGATTGCGAGGGCGGTCCATCATACCACATGCTATCCGCTTAATCACTTGATGTTTGAGGCCCCCGGGGGAGTTAATCCCCCCCGAGGGCTTTCGTAATTCCTAATTGCTAACCTTAAGGGATCAGCGCATTGGAGGTGCGTACTGGATGCCACCCTCTGAGACGAGGGCGTTCAGCGTTCCAGCGCGCGAGATCAGGCAGTCGTTCATGGCTGCCGATCCGCTGGTTCCGTCGTAGTCTCCAGCGCAGAAGGCGTCATCGTACGCCTCGCCGTAGTTTCCTGCGGCGTCTAGGACTGCT
The DNA here is from genome assembly GCA_964570065.1 of uncultured Candidatus Poseidoniales archaeon. Classification (GTDB taxonomy): domain Archaea; phylum Thermoplasmatota; class Poseidoniia; order Poseidoniales; family Thalassarchaeaceae; genus UBA36. Next base: position 1,216 of record CAZMVZ010000034.1, on the reverse strand, counting down.
GCCATCCATGTTCCCGCTAGCGGGTTGGTGGCGGTGCCAAGACCGAGGTTCTCGGTCAGAAGGCGGCACATACCTGGGTCGGTGGCAGAGCCAGCGTCGTTGACGGCGCAGGCCGAGGTTGCCATGGCTCCGTGGTTGCTGGACGTTACGCCCATCTCCTCCGCGGTTACCATTCCGTACCAGACCCATGCCACGACGTCCTTGAAGTCGGAGTCCATGTCGCGGGTTGCCGCGCCTAGGGGCTCCTTGGACATCAGCTCGGAGGCGATCCAGATGTCTACGCCGCCCATCGAGCCGTCGGTGTCAAGCTGCCACTTCTTGGCAACCATGGCCGACATGTCTCCGGTGAAGGCGTCGCAAGATCCGTCGATGAACTTCGCAGTGGCCTCAGCGGCGTCTGCTACGGGCACGGACGTGAAGTCGATCTCCCTGGAGGAGAACCAGTCCTGCATGTTGCCCTCGGTCGTGGTACCGATTCCGACGCAGATGTTTGCGCCGTCCAGTCCAGCGGCAGAGTTGCCTGCAGTAGCTGCAGCGAACCTGTCCTCGCGGATCAGGATGCCCTGCCCGTCGAAGAAGTTCATTCCGGCGAAGTCGGCGTTCAGGCTCGCGTCACGGCTGGTGGTCCAGGTCGTGGTGCGGATCAGCACGTCGATTGTGCCAGAGGATAGCTTCTCGAACCTGTCCGATCCGGAGGCGGGGATGTACTCCACGCCCGTGTCGGGGTCAAGTCCTAGTGCAGCAGCGACAGCTCGGCAGTAGGAGATGTCCAGTCCCGAGCGTACGCCCGTGGCTGCATCTAGGTATCCCATACCGTATTGGGATTCCTTAACTCCGCACTTCATGGATCCTCGATCGATGATCGTGTCCAGAGTGCTCACCGGTGTTGCCTCTGCTATTCCAGCGGCTCTTCCTTCTTCTCTCGCAGCATCCACGTCATCTTGGGTGACGTCGGATCCCGCACAGCCTGCTAGGGCTGCAGTCATCATTAACAGCATCATTGTTGAAGCGAGTAATCGCTGCATGAGGCTTCTGACGCGATGTAGCAGGTATATACCTTCGCCTCGATGCAGAAAAAGCACCGTATTGGGGTCTATTTGGGAAATTTGTTGGAAGACGGGACGGCCGAAGCCGTCCCGCCCCCCGGGTTTCCGAGTTTCTTAGGAGGTGATCCATCTGCAGGTTCCCCTACAGATACCTTGTTACGACTTAACCC
>CAZMVZ010000033.1:0-6128 GCA_964570065.1 uncultured Candidatus Poseidoniales archaeon | reverse complement strand
ACTTGTGGGAGTGAGACTATGTCATCAAGCCAACGCAAAGATTGGGGTGTCAGATTATCCTTAGAGTACGCTGAGAGCCCTTGTCAAGCTGCTCGAGTACGCTTTCCACTATCGATTCGAAGGCACGTGCCGTTTCTCCGTCTGGCTCGGCGATAATTCTGTGAACACCATCGTCGCCCCCTCTGACAATTCCGGGGTCGAATGGAAGGGAGCCTAGGAACGGCACCTCCATCTCTTTCGAGGTTTCTTCCCCTCCTCCTGACTTGAATACGTCAAGGGTGATTTCCCACTTTCCATCCTCATCAGAGTGGGAATCGATCGGCACTCCGCCGGGACCCATTACTGATATCTTGGAGTTGGGCGTGGACGTCCCCTTCAGAGTGTAACCCCTCATGTTCTCAATGACTCCCAGAACTGGGACTGAAATCGTTTTGGCGAAGTTTATCGATTTTCGACTATCTAGAAGAGCGACTTCCTGAGGAGTCGTGACTATTACCACCCCATCTATTCCTGGAAGGCTCTGACTGACTGTAAGAGGCTCGTCACTGGTGCCTGGAGGGAAGTCAATAATCAGAGTATCCAACTCTCCCCAAGCAACATCTCCGATGAACTGCTGGATTGCGCCGAGTTTAATCGGTCCCCGCCAAATCACAGGTTTGTCCGGGTCCTCCAACAAGAACGCCATCGAGATTACCTTCAGGCCGCTTGGACCATCAGCAGGATGAATCTGGCCTTCCTCGACATTCAGATCGGCTTGCTCTAGTCCGAGCATCTTTGGGACGTTGGGTCCTGTGATGTCAATATCCATCAGGCCGACCTTCTTACCTTGGCGAGCTAGAGAAAGGGCCAGGCCCGTGGCTACAGTTGATTTTCCGACCCCGCCTTTGCCCGAGAGAACCATGATCTTGTGCTTTATGTTCTCATCCATCTTACTGATTCTCATCTTCCTCTGCATCTGTTGATATGCCTGCTCCATCTGAGCCCTCTGCTCGTTGGATGCCTCTGGATCGGGAGATTCGGCAGGGGCACCAGCCCGATGGTGGGACACTGGAGAGTTCGACATGTCACTCCGTTTGAGGGGGCATTATTGAAACCTATTCTGGATGATTTCTACTATTGTTAATATTGTCAATTGATTAATTAGTGACCCTCAAACAGAGTGTTTGGTGCGTCTCTTATTCGTTTGCGTGGGAAATACCTGTCGAAGTCAAATGGCTGAGGGGATTGCAAGATATCTTGGGCACGAGGCTGCTTCGGCTGGGACCCATGCATCAGAATCCGGTCGGGTCGCTAGGTTTGCCATAGAGGCACTTGAGGAGATTGGAATTGGTACCTCTGAACTCCGTCCGAAAAAGATCGACGCAGTATACCCCGGGGATTACGATGCGATAATCAGCATGGGGTGCGGAGTGAGTTGCCCCTCTCTACCAATAGACGAGGACTGGGGTTTGGAAGACCCTTATGGGGGGGAAAGGGAAGACTACAGAAAAACACGAGATGCCATCCGAATACTTGTCTCGAACCTAGTCGAGGGTTATACCGACGCTTAGAAAAGCCAATCTGGTTTGCAAAGAGTGCGCGAGTGTAGTGTAGCGGTTATCACCCCACGTTGCCAACGTGGGAACCCGGGTTCAAATCCCGGCACTCGCACCAATACTATTCGAGTTCAGAATTCCTGACAATTTGCACGAAAGCAACAACTCCTATTGACAATAGCAAGAACATGGATGCTAAGACTAACTCCGTTGAGTGGTCCGAGAACCATGATGCCCCCTGTGAGCCCGAATCGGACTTTACTATCGATACATTGTGCAATTGTTCGGAATGAGGGGTCGTGGACAGGAATACATCCGTCGCTCTGATCAATAAGGACATCTCGCCCCCGCTCAATGATGATCTAGCGGAGAAAGAGAGGGAGAAAATCCCATCTTGGGGGACCCTGTCAGCCCCAGTTCCATCATCAACCAATAGCAGCCATTCTTCTGACTGGCCGATTGGAGCCAAACGGCCAATCTTAGCTTGGGCCGAAGAGATCCCATCGTAATCATGAATCGAGACTTCCATTGTGTAATTTACCTGTCCGCCAGAAACCAGGGAAGTGACTTGTGCTACCTGATTGCCATCCTTGAGGAAAGTTAGATTGGATATCGAAGGGGGTTGGTTGCCGATTATGACCTTCTCAGCCTGATGGCCTATGGTGCTTGAGTAAACACTGCCAATTTGTATCGTCGAGATCGATGCGCCGGCATTATCTTCTAGTAGAATAGGGATGTTTTGCCTCCCTGGAGACATACTGGTAGGGACTTCAAAAATGCCCGACCAAATGTCGATGGTAGAAGTCCGTTGCTCGCCTGCAAGTTGCCAATCCCAGTCCTCTTGACCAGAATTGCTCAATTGTACTAAGCCACCCCCAATCGACTGCAAGTTAACCGCTACTGACTTTACTCCATGGCCATCGTATGCTCCGATTGTTACTTCGATCGACTCTCCCCTGAATGTACTCTCAGGGGCGAAGTCGACATGTAGGACTCGGGGGGGAGCGTTTGCAATCTGGATACTGGAGCTCTGCTGGACTGATACCCAGTAGTCCTCCATCACCACAGAGACAGGGAGGTCACCACTCTGGAGTCCGTTGTGGACAATTCTGACTGTCCAGACATCATCGTGAATCACCTGATCCCCCTGCAAGCCGGAGTCGGAAAGTTCGACAATTCCGAGGCCGAGCGAGGAGAGGTCTACGCTGACTGATTTGGTGTCCGTGTCAACGTCATTCACTACAACCTCCAGATGCGCCACGCCACCCTCAGTCGATAGGGAGGACTCTCGGAACCTTATCGATGAACCGGGGTCATCAGATAATGACGGTGGCGTGTTCTCATCGAATGTTACAATCGATGGAGAAAGTATCCTATCCATTCTCTGGTTCTCGATTAGGGAAACTTCTGTGCCTTCCCCTAGTTCTATTCTGACTAACCTACTCACTTCGTTCAGGAGTCCTGATAGAGGCCCTTCGTTGATGATGCTCCCATTTGCCGAACTCATGTCTCCGAAGGAACCCTCCCATTCTGCGATCGACACGAGGTGACCATCGATTGAATCGATGCTACTCCCGTGAACGGTTACGTCTAGGACCATCTCTGCATTTCCAACCAGAGTGAATGAGTCGCCAATAGCCAGTATCTGGGGGCATACCCCAGTCTCCCTGGAGATGTGGGTGGAGAAAATAGAGCTAGCCTCCGGTGCTTCGGGATTCTGGATTATCGGGGAGTTTTCCGGGTATTCGTCCTCAGTGGAGCCGTTGTCTTCTACGAATGTGTAGCGAATTGTACGGTTTATCCAGTCATCCTGGGGGACTACATACTCGTAAGTGAGGTTGTGCTCAGCCTCGAACTCCTGATCAATTGGTCCGAAAGGGGTAGCAGATACATTGAACCAGAACTCGTTCCTTATTTTGTCGGCCTCGAAAGGAGTGCCGGTTGCATTCTCGTAGACCCCTGATTCAACTATCTGGCGCACTAAACCGAAGGATCCCTCTGCATCGCCATCATACGTACCATCCACGATGAGTGTGTCTGATACAGTTTCTCCGCCTTCAGATTGGAAGTGGATCAGTGGTACTGTTCCATTGACCTCGATGTATGGGGAATCCTCGGATGCGATAAAATCAAACTGTCCGCTTCCGAATATCCTCGAGTACTGGTCCGTCCTAACGCCTTCTTCCCATTTCTCTCGGAAAATTAGTTCATCCAATTCGAAAGAGAAGGGGCCCCCCGCGGAGGAAATTCTGGCCGAAGCATTTGCCTCGACCTGGATATCCTGCAATCTTCGGAATCCATCCTCATCCCATGTCTCAAAGTATAGCAAGAAGACCTCACCGTAAACCCCTCCTGAGCTCTCGTTGTCACCTCCGTTGATAGAAATCCACCCACTCCCCTGGAACATCATCCTCTCGGTGACTTTGCCATCTTGATACGACCTGAGGACGTAGGCATCGTTTACATCTGCGCTGATAGAGGCCCCCGCACCGTCTTCATCTGTGTTGATTACGAGCCCCCCCGATCCAATCATCTCGAAATCCTGACTCATCAATTCGGTCCCATCATATGACTCGTTGAGCCAAATCCTGTCCAGCACGAGATCAATCGCTGCTCCTTCAGAGCCATTTGACATGTCGAGTTGCAGAGTCCCGTTCCCGAGTTCGTTTGACTCGAGGATGCTTCCTGTTCTCTTTTGCCATCCTCTTCCGTCAAAGGTAATGCCTTGTTCTTCCCCCTCCATTCCTGATAGTGACCAATGGGTCTCCCTAGTGACCTCGTGATCGGATATTGGTTGGTTCCAATTTGTGATATTTAGAACCCGGCTGCAAGAAGAATCAGTGGTTTGTACGTGAATCGAAAGGGAGTCTGCGAATTGTGGTTCTTCTTCTAGGATTATGTCTATTTCTCCTCCAGCCACAAGGACAGAGGTGTTTGCTACTGGAATTTCCGAATCACCTCTGAAGTGATTGATTGTGGCATTGACTTCTGTGGGTGAAGAGCCGTTGGTGAATGGTGGATCGAAAACCACCCTATACCTGTGTATCAGTGATATCTCCGATTCGCCTTCTTCCGTCCAGTGCCACTGCTGCCCCCAATCTGCAATAATCTCGCAGCTGTTTGTCTGGCTATCTTGAGTCGAGGCAAATGATGAGGGGATGTATGAGGCGAGCATGGACAGGACCACTAAGGCGGCCAATCCCCTATTCATGTGCGACTCCACCCACTGGGACATTTCAAACAATTCCCGACATGCTGACTGGAAAAACTAGAACAGGGGTTCCTCGTAGTCGTCGTCGACCCCGGACCTCTCCCTCCATAGGCCAGCAGGCATACCATCGTAGATATCGGCATAGGGGTCTTCATCGCCCTTGTCCTTCTCGTCTCGAAGGGCCAAATTTGCGAAGTTCTCCGCGTTCGGTTTGAACTTCCAATAGTGAATCCTCCACTCGCGTCCATCCCAAAGGGTAGTCTCCTCGGATTCGGTTGTAAGTAAGTCATAGTCCTGCAATTGGTAGAACATGTTCCTATCTGTTGGTTCCAGGGCGTTATCGATAATCCTGTTTGAGAAACCGAAGAATCCCAAGGCGTGCTCAGCGATGGACTCTGCAACATGGGTCTCCATGCTGGTATCGACCTTGCTCTTGATTGCCTGAGTCAGTTGCGCCAAGGTTAGTCCCATCTTCCCACCGGGTGACGTTAGGTGCCGAGGTTATTTCAAACATCTTGCTAATTGCTCTGATTCTCTAGTCTGAGACACCCGAAGCGATTAATCTGGACGTACTTCTCGAACCCCCATGGAAGAGTCTGGTTCTACTACTTTCCTCGGACTCAGAGAGTCTGATTCTGGGCCCTGGGACATCGTCGTTTTGCAAATTCCTCTAGAAATGACTTCCAGTTACGGGGAAGGGGCTCGCCATGGCCCCTTGGCGTGTATCGCCGCTAGTTCGCAAGTAGAGTTACACGACCCGATTCTTCCAGGAGAGTTGCCGTGCGGGGCAGAGATCCACACTGCTGAACCTTGGGCATCAGACGCGCCGAGCCTGAGGGATCAGTTGGACTCAATCAGGGAGTACGTCAGACCATGGATAGCTGGTGGCCAATTCCCCTTGGTTCTTGGTGGGGAACATGGGATTCTTCTCCCTATCGTAGAATCACTATCAGATCACCATATGATTTCTGATCTCTCTGACCTCACAATTGTCCAGATAGATGCTCATGCGGACCTGAGAGACCAGTTGAATGGCGAGAGATTCTCACATGGAACCGTCATTCGCAGGGCTCTCGATCTTGGAGTGGGGAGGGTGATCCAGATCGGAGTCAGGGCCTTCAGCCTGGAGGAGGAAGAGTTGATGGAATCCGAAGATAGGATTCAGACGTGGCTTGCAAGAGACCTGCTTTCTGTCTCAGACGGCAATCTGGAGTGGAGTAGGATGATTGGAAGTCTTGCAGAAATCTCAGGACCGGTGTGGCTGACCTTCGACGTGGATGGCCTCGACGGTTCCTTGGTTCCATCGACGGGGACCCCAGTTCCGGGGGGATTGAGTCACTGGGGCGCAGTTGAGGTGATTGAGAGTCTGTTCTCTTCTGAGA
>CAZMVZ010000032.1:5597-8118 GCA_964570065.1 uncultured Candidatus Poseidoniales archaeon | reverse complement strand
ACGCATCGGGTTACGGGAACACGAATGAGACTCAATGCGCCCTCGGCACTTGGACCGACCAGACGGGACAGATCTCGTGCGCCCCGGCGTCCCCGGGATACTACGTGGACACCAATGGATCGACCTCTCAGACTCCCTGTGGTTTGGGGACTTACAACCCGAATTCTGGCTCTAGCGACCCGTTAGATTGCGTCCAAGCTAGCCCCGGTTACTACGTAGAACAAGAGGGGCAGTCGAGCCAGACTCCCTGTTCCGCTGGCTCGTACAACAACATGACCGGTTCCACCACTTCTTCCGACTGCATCGACGCTCAACCGGGCTACTACATCGCCTATCCCGGATCAACCTCCCAGAGCCCCTGCCAACTCGGGGAGTTCCAACCATCACCGGGACAGGCCTCATGCATAGACGCAGATCCAGGGAACTACGTCGACTCTCTGGCCTCAACCAGCCAGACGGCTTGCTCCCCTGGATCGTACCAACCCTACTACGCGCAGACAGAATGCCTATCTGCAAATGTGGGGCACTACGTAGATGTCTCCGGCTCCGCGAGCGAAACGCCCTGCGATGCGGGGACGTACAACTCATTCACAGGATCCGTTGTCTCTTCTGACTGCTTGGAGGCCGAGGCGGGTTACTTCGCTGCCTCCCCGGGATCATCATCGCAAGTTGCCTGCTCCCCTGGTTCGTACCAGCCAGACCCCGGGGAGACCGGTTGCATATACGCGACGCCGGGCCATTTCGTGGAACAATCAGCGGCGACGTCCCAGCAGAGTTGTCAACTCGGAGAGTACCAGCCCAGCACCGCTAGGCAGAGTTGCATGACTGCGGACATAGGCTACTACGTGGACTCAATCGGCTCATCCAGCCAGACGAAGTGCCTGCCGGGCAAGTACAACCCCGACGAGGGGGCCACTACTGTCGAGGCATGCATAGATGCAGAGCCGGGATTCTACGTCGAAACGACCCCATCTGGTGCTGGTAGCCAGACCCCGTGCTCGGCTGGAACATACCAATCCGCCTATGGGATGACCGAATGCACCGAAGCCGAGGCGGGTTACTTCGTGGACACTACACAGGCCATGACTCCCACTCCATGTGAAGCGGGGACGTACCAGCCAAGCACAGGACAGGTGAGTTGCCTTGACGCTGGTGATGGACACTATGTCGCCGGTACGGGCCAGTCCGATCACACCCCGTGCCCTGTTGGAACATACCAACCCAACGTGAAGCAGACTATCTGCGAGGATGCTGACCCGGGTTACTACGTTGGCGCGGAAGGTTCCACCACACAGACTGGCTGCCAATCCGGGACCTACCAACCAGGCCAAGCACAGGAAAGCTGCATCCCTGCGGAGCCGGGCTATTTCGTGACTGGTACGAAGGCCATTGAGAAGACGCCATGCTCCCCTGGTACGTGGCAGAACCAGACGGGGATGACCACCTGCAATAGCGCAGAGCCTGGATTCCATGCTCCCAACTCAGGAGCTGATGAGCAGACTCCCTGTCCCAGTGGGACGTTCCAATCGGAGTTCGGAAGCATAGAGTGCGAGAGCGCCCCGCCAGGATACATCGTCGGCCTAGATGGCATGGCGGTTTCGAGCCCATGTCCGTCTGGGACCTACCAGTCGGCAGCAGGTCAGACCAGTTGCACCGAGGCAACTCCGGGGTACTTCGTCGACTCCCTCGGTTCCACCGAGCAACTGCCATGCCAGCCGGGTACATGGCAAGACCTAGGGGGGGAGTCGGGGTGCCAAGAGGCACAACCGGGGTACTTCGTCGAAGTTGAGGCTTCAACTGGGCAGACAGCCTGCTCAGAGGGCACCTACCAGCCAGAAGCCGGACAGACCAATTGCATAGTCGCTCCACCTGGATACTTCGTAGAGTCACCGGGCTCCTCGGTGTTGACGAAATGCCCCTCTGGACAGCACCAGCCCGTGGAGGGCAGCACCTCCTGCGTGGACAAGCCAATCGACCCCGTACTAATTGGGGGAGGTGCCGCGGCTGCAGTAATCCTGCTAATTGTCGCAGTTGTCAGATACAGGTCGTACAAGAGGAAGCAAGAGGCCGAATTCGATGCCATGATGTCCGAAGATCCCGAAGGCGAAGGGGCGGATACAGAAGACGAAACTCCGGAGGAAGTGGAAGAACCGGAGCCGGTGGATTACAACTCAATGACCGTGGCCCAGCTCAAGGAACTGCTCCATGAGCGCGACTTGACGGTAGGCGGAGTAAAGACCGAGTTGGTTTCCAGGCTCGAGGAGGACGACATCCAGCTGGCTAAGTTCAAGGAAAGGCTAGGTCATGTGGAACAGGCAGTTGATGATGACGAGGACGATGATGACGATGACATCCTGGGAGACCTAGACCTGGAGGATGACGAGGATTCCGTAGAAGAAAACCAGGGTCAATCGGAGGTCATCGATGAAGTCAGCGAGGATGAGTTCGAGGAAGAGGAGGTTCCTATCGAAGAGGCCCCGGCGGTCGAAGAGGCCCCGGCGGTCGAAGAGGCCCCGGCGGT
>CAZMVZ010000032.1:0-5497 GCA_964570065.1 uncultured Candidatus Poseidoniales archaeon | reverse complement strand
GCGGTCGAAGAGGCCCCGGCGGTCGAAGAGGCCCCGGTGGTCGAAGAGGCCCCGGAGGTCGAAGAGGCCCCGGTGGTCGAAGAGGCCCCGGCGGTCGAAGAGGCCCCGGTGGTCGAAGAGGCCCCGGCGGTCGAAGAGGCCCCGGTGGTCGAAGAGGCCCCGGTCGAGGAAATCCCCGAGGTCACCGAGGACGAGTTCGAGGCCCAGCTCAAGGAAATGCTCCAAGGGCGCGACTTGACGAGTGGAGGGGACAAGGCAGAGGAGTTCGACGAGGACGAGTTCGAGGAGTTCGACGAGGAAATCTCAGAGGAGCCAGTAGCGGTTGCGGAGGCTCCGGCCGAGGAAACCCCCGAGATCAGCGAGGACGAGTTCGACGAGTTCGACGAGGAACTGAGTGAGGAAGAGTTCGACGAGTTCGAAGACTTCTAAGACGAACGGTCGACGTTATCCTACTGGCTCCCCACCCTCACCCATGAATGCGAGCCTCCCTAGTGACCCCTCATCCAACATAATGGAAACCACCGCTTCGGGGACCGAGGCCCCCAACACCGATCTAACTCCTTCCTCGTCGTGGACGGTCGACAGCATCTGGGCTGTTGCCCTGACCCTCCATCCCTCGTACGAGTCGCGATGCTCCAGCTCACCCATTATCACCGGCCACCCAGATGACTCGTAGAGCTCTGCTGTCCCGGCATCGGTGGTGAAGATGTACCCTGCACTTCCATGGTACTTCTCGGCATGGGAGACCCAGTTAGGCGGGTCTTCGATGTCTGGGATTGCCACTATCTTAGCCTCGATCCCGGCTGAGGCCAGCCATGCCCTGAGCATTGCGGCCCTCTCTTCCGAGGACCATGGGTTCCTGATCGAAGGTGTTTGGTTGGATGACCCTATGGCGATGATCAGCCCCTTGTCGCTTGCATTTGCGGAACGCCAGTCGTCGGCAGCTCGGATCATCAGGGCATGACCCTTGTGGACGGGTTGGAACCTTCCCAGGACCACCACTCCCGACTCTGGGGGCTGTTCTGGAGGCAGTGGCTCCAATGGCAGATCGCTCAACCCTGTGACCCCCATGCCTCGGACAGCTTCGCCCTCCCGAGCATCCACCTGCCGGCCTCTAGGAACTCCCTGCCAGCCATCAATTCCATCTCTGACCTTCTGAGCGATTCCATGACATTGAAGAGCGACTCGCTCAGTGTCCGGTGGGATTCCATGGTAGGCAGAATCATGGGGTCCTCGGCTGGCTCCATCGTCTCGCCCATATCCTCCCTCCTAGACATCCAGTCCAATACCACCGACTCGGAGTATGATGACCTGTCAGTACTTGAAAGGGCTTCTGAGAATTGATCCCACACCCCTGGCAGGAGGAAGTCGTCGGAATCTGCTACGGGCCCCTCCAGCATCGGTTCTACGTACAGGAATAGGCGCGCTTCCCAGCACCTCCACTGGGCCGAGGAGCACCACTTGGCGAGTAGGAGCCGGAGTTCCATCGAAGCGTCGTCGGTGGCCTGTGAGAGTTGCTCCACCCCAACTATATCGGCTGACCCGTCGATTAGCTCGAGTACCTCCCCCTCCAAGTCCACATCGAAGTCGCGATGGAATCTGAGATCTGCCTCCGGCCTGGAGGATCTGAGGGATGACCCCTCCATCGCAGAAGAGATATCCTCCACTGTCATTGACATTATCTCGTCGAGCAGCCCTCGGTCGACAAGATGGAGCATCACATCGACCATGCACCCGATGAACCGCTGGTGTCCAAATACCCTCGCTCGATGGATTCAGGTGCTAACTTTCCACCGAATTCAAGAATGTGGGGCCATGCCACCCTCAACAGTAGATGCTAGGGGGGCGGTTTTGGAATGGCGACTATTGACGAGCAGATCAAGTCCCTGGAAGATGAGATTTCCAAGACGAAGTACAACAAAGCCACGCAGGGACACATAGGGAAGCTGAAGGCCAAGATAGCAGCACTCAGGCAGAAGCAGGAGAAGGCCCAGGCCCACTCCAGGTCGAGCGGGGGGAACCAGGGCTTCGAAATCAAGAAGTCTGGTGATGCCTCAGTTGCATTGGTCGGGTTCCCCAGCGTGGGTAAGTCCAGCCTCATATCCCAACTAACCGAGGTCGAGTCCGATACCGGTGACTTCGCATTCACAACCCTGACATGCATACCCGGGGTGATGGACCACAGGGGTGCCAAGATACAGATCCTGGACCTCCCGGGACTGATCAAAGGAGCCTCGGAGGGAAAGGGCAGGGGCAAGGAGATCCTGAACGTCATCAGGGGTTCCGACATGGTGCTGTACGTTATCGACCCATTCCAGAAGTCGCACTTCCAGATACTTGACGACGAACTGTGGAAGGCGGGGATGCGGTTGAATCAGAGTCCCCCCCAGGTATTCGTGACCAGAACCAGGAGAGGGGGTATAGAGGTTCGATCGACGCTCGAGCAGACGAACATGAGCGACGAGGAGATCCAAGGGATAATCAGGGGATTCGGAATTGTCTCGGCCACGGTTACCCTGAGGACAGACGTGACGGATGACCACATCGTCGACACCCTTGCTGGCAATCGGATATACAGCAGGTCTGTCGTCGTGGTCAACAAGATCGACCTGGCAAACGAGGAGGACCTGGAGAGGGCCTACGAGGGACTTCCAGATGGATGGCCGATCCTCAACGTCTCGGCAAAGACTGGAGAGGGCATTGATGAGATGAAGGACTTCATCTTCGATAACCTGGGATTCATGTCGATATACCTCAAGCCGCAGGGCCAGGAGGCCGATTTAGTCGAACCCCTGATCGTGAAGGACACGTCCACGGTGAGAGACGTGTGCGCCAAGCTCCACCGGGACTTCCTGAGGAAGTTCCGTTATGCTAGGGTGAAGGGGCCGAGTGCGAAGTTCGATTGGCAGAGAGTGGGGCTGGATCACCTGTTGAAGGACGATGACATCCTCACCATAATCCTCAGGAAGTCGTAACTGGCAATCGATGTATTCACCAATGTGATGCCTATCCTAGCACATGGGCGAGGGTCTGCTAGGGCTGTTTGACAGCGGCGAGGTCAGGAATCTGATTTCCCATCTCGACAAGAGGAGGAAGTTGTACCTAGGGGTTTTCGCGATAGGCTTCGTTTCCGGTTACCCAATAGCTGAGGTGATCATCGAATGGCTGCTTGATTCTGAAGGCTACATCCCAGTTGGGGTCGAGGTCATCATCCTACAGCCGCTTGAGGTGATCTTGCTCCAGCTAAGAATTGCCGTTCAGATTGCATTCGGGCTGACGATAGCGGCAATCATCCTAGATCTGTCATGGGCTGGGAGCGGGTCATTTCCCGGGGCTGCGGCTCGGCTGTCCCGTAGCTCGGGGACTACCAGGGTAGTCTCGGCAATGCTGACTGTTGCTGCATTGGGGGCGATGGGCCTGGTCTATGCTCACAATGTCCTGATCCCCTTCCTGCTGCAGTACCTAGCCGAGGACTCAGCTGCATCTGGCCTGCAGTCGACATGGCAGTTGCAGTCTTGGGTCGGTTTCATCACTGGGCTGTACTTCTCTTCCGTATTGGGGTTCCAGGTTCCGATACTGGCCGTCCTGCTACTCAGATCTGGCCTTATCGAGAAAAGGACGATAGTGGAGAACAGAGGTGCTATCTGGTTCGCTGCGCTTTTCCTTGGTGCGCTCATATCTCCGCCGGACCCAATCTCGCTATTCCTGGTGGGTGGCCCAATGCTGGTCTTGCTAGAGATTGCCCTCCTGTACGAGGGCCTCAGAAACCGAGAATAGTCGATGCTTGATTCCGGCCTTCACTCGGACTCGCAGAACGGGTAAGCATCGTGCATGGGCGGGAGGAATAGGTCGCTGCAAGTGCGATTCACCGAGGATAGCCCCAGAATGCTAGCAGAGTCAAGGGATACTGTCACTGCTTGGGTCGAGACCGGGCTCGGCACGTAGTCCTCCCCCGTCTGCGTGATCAGGAGGGATACCCCATCGCCTGCAGGGACTACGACGTCCATCCCGAAGAACTCCATCTTGGCTAGAACCGTGCTCCCGGGAGTTAGTGTCTGGCCCTCCTTCCCCCCGGCGTGGAACCGGAGGTCCATCACGGCATGGCCGAGGTGCATCTCATCGGACGTGCGGACCATTTCCACGAACAGGTGACCAGAAGTTGACAGCAGCCCAATCTGGGCCTCGATGTGGAATGTAGGCGTACCCACGATGCGAGTTTCCCCCTCGAAGGACGGGCACTCGATCGTGGTCTGGCTGCTAGAGGTAATCGTGGATCCACCCAGCAGGACTTGGCATTCGTCCATTCCCACCATCAACCATTCTACATCCTCTGGAGGGTATGTGGACTCAACTCTCCAGCCCCCCATGTTGTCCTGAATCTCGGCAATCAGCCGTGGCTGCGGGCCTATGTCGCGCAGGTAGAAGTCGAACCACTCGAGAAGGTCGTCTGCCCAGTCCCAGCGCAGGGTGTATGGGTAGGCCTCCGCCCCCCTCCCGCTGGAGAGCCCGGAGTGACCCCCCTCACGGTCCGGGTAGTCGTGCCCCCACTGGCCGTATAGGCCCTTCACGTCGAAGCCGGCATCGATAGACATCTGATGCACGGGGAACGCCATGTGCGGGTCAACGTTCCAATCCTGCATCCCATGGATGATGTATATCGAGCCCCCGTAAACGTCAAGGGCCCTTGTCAGGAAGTGCCTCTCCTCCCAGTAGTCGGAGCCCGTCCAAGCTAGGTTGTCTCCAGTCATGTACGCAGCCGGTCCTGCGTAGTATCCCTCCAGGTACCCCTCGCAGGCGTTCTCTATGTCGCCGCCGTCCCCATCTAGACCGAAGGAACCGTAGACCCCGTTGTGCATGACTGCTCCTCGGAACTCCATGCTTCCGTTTCGCCACATCAGATCGTGGACGCCTATGAGTCCGGACATCGGTACGATGGTAGCCAGATGCTCGGACGCTGCTGCGGCTGCATTCCATGGGGTGCTTCCGTCGTACGACTTCCCTATCGCGCCGACTCGACCGTTCGACCATGTTTGGGAACCGAGCCAGTCGACGGCCGCCTTGATGCCGGCCTGCTCGTCGTGACCCATCAGGTCCATGCAGTGGTTGGATTCCCCCGTTCCGAATACCGAGACCTGCGCGACACCATATCCGTGGGGTACGAAGTTCTCGATGAGGAAGCGGCCTAGTCTGTCCGCGGGAGTCACGGCATCAACATCGCCGTCGTCGTAGTAGGGGCCTATCTCGGCTAGCACCGGGACCTTGCACCCGTCGGCCAGCTCACCTGACTCCCAATCGCATCCCTCGATCACAGGGAGCCATAGCCCTAGGTGGACCTCGGCGCCTCCGGTCACCCCTGCCCCGCCGTCAGTGACGTCTATCTCAGGGACTGGGACGTAGATGGAAAGGGCGTCGCCGATCCCGAAGGACCCGTTCCAAGAGACTCGGGAGAACTCATCGTCTGAGCGGTAGTGGATTTCCGAGCGATTCTCGTCCGAGG
>CAZMVZ010000031.1:0-9256 GCA_964570065.1 uncultured Candidatus Poseidoniales archaeon | reverse complement strand
GAACCCGGGTTAGCAGGTTGGGAACCTACTGTCATAACCACTAGACCATGTCCGCGTGATTCCAGCGAGACGGTCTGGGTAATTGAGAGACTCGGTGGACGTCAACAATCATACTAGGCGTCTGAGTGCTTCCATTGACGAATCGGCCTTTCCTAGTAATTCCAAGCATGAGTCGATCTTGCCTTTGGATAAAGAACTCTCCGAGTCAGATAAGGCCCTCTCGGTTTCAATCCTAGCCTCATTATTTGCTGAAACACCGGATGAATCTAGCCTATTCCTGAGTTTGCTCCAGTCGTCAACAAGGAAGTCCAGCATCTCTCTCGCCTCCCTCTTTCTGGAAGATAGGGACTCGAGTTCTATGGTCAGAGCCTGCATAGAATCGTTAGCTTCGACCCAATTCCCTGATTCAGCCAGAGAAGAAACCATCTCCAACCTATCTCTCCATTCGGAGCCCACGTCTCCCAGGGGGATTTCGTCCTCGATGCTCTTCCTCTGCCTCAATGCTCTCTGAACCGATGTCTTCGCCGCTGCCTCCTCCCTAAGTGACCTGGTTACGCCGTCGGACAATCCTATTGCCAAAGATGGGTTGCCCCCTTCAAGGGCTTCATTTGCCTCAGACAGCCTCTGTTGTAGATCGTCAATTGAGTGGGAGTCAGACGAAGAAATCTCATTCTCAGCATCCTCTAGAGATTTTTTAGCACGTTCCATTAGTCCTTCGACATCCCCCATCTGGGAGGGGATCTCCGATACAATCGCCAATGCATACTCAGGATTCTCTTCCGTCATGGCCTTCTTCGCTTCCTCAAGGGTGGAAATTAGCCCTCTAACCAAATGGCCGTCTCCTGATGAAATCGACCTCTCCGCCTCTTCGACTGCGTCTTTGGCTTCTTGCCAATGAGTCTCTATTTTCTCGGCCATTGATTTGGCTTCTCTGAACTTGTTCTCTGCCACCCTCAGAGATCCGTTATCGAGCTCAGCAAGAGCGTTGTCGAGAGCCGCCCTAGCCCTTCCTGGAGTCCCTGTTATCGCTTCCGCACGTTCTATGGAGGCAATCGACTGTGCCTTGACCTCATCAATATCGGATAGGAAAGAGAGGATCCTGTCAGCTTCCCTCTCCGCATCGGAAATTAGGTTGATTCCCTTCTCAGGATTCTTCCAGCCCTCTTCCCTTGCAGTCTTCAAGAGAGAGTTTGGTTGTTGTAATAGACTGTTTCCAGACTGCAATTCCAAGATCCTGCTCTCGGCGATTTTCAGTCGCTCGGTGAATATCTTCCTTTGCTCCTCGAGGCCATCCTTAGTGAGAAGTGGTGGGATTGTGGTTAGGATTGCTGGCACTCCCACGATAAGGAATGACTCGGGGTTGGGGTTGGTTAGTACGACCGGGATTGCCAGTCCAAAGCCGAAAGTTGTCATGAGGCCCCTCCATCTCCTTGAATTTACATCTGACCGGAGAATGTGCCTCGAAGATGAGAAGAGTGCTGCAGAAGCCAGAACAAGGAGGATTACTGCTCCAAGATTACCATCGTCACTCCGATTGACCTCGGCAAATGCAAGTAACGGTGGCCATGAAATGCAGCATGCGGTTGAGACTCTAGTTCTCTGAATTGGTCCAAATTCTACTAGATCTGGCATCATCAGAGCCGCTGAAAATAGGAGTGCTCCGGGAGCAAATCTCTCCAGATAAGAGATTTCGGAACCAAATGAAGAAAATATCCACCATGCACCCAATGAAATAAGCAATAACTGGGATATTAGAGCTGCCCTATCCACCCTGTTACGATGTTTTGCAACAACTCGCATCGGGTAGTCTGGAAGCATCACCATGGATTACGAACAGGCAGAGGGGGTCAATATGTATGCGGTTCCATGAGCAGGTTTGGGGTGAGTAAATCTCAACCTTCCCCTCGTGCCTTGTTGATCAGTAAAATGGTAATAATTACAATGGCCAGAGATATCAGGGCGAGGAAACCGTGATTGCCTGCATCGGTGTTGTACTCCACTTCCAGAGGGATCATTCCATGCGTCCCTGCTGATGCACTGTCCCAATTCAAATACAGTCCGTCCAGACTATCGTTTACCATCTCGAATTGGAATTCCACCACTCCCTGGCCCGGTCCGTTTTCCAACGAAGACGCGAAGGGTTGCTCTGTCCACCTTCCACAAATATCCGAAAGGCAAACTCTCGCGAATGCTGAGTCTGACCCTTCATTCTCGACGACCACTGTCAGAATGGCTGTCCCCCCAACCTTGGAGTCGTCGGAAAGGGTTGCCTCGACCACCCTGATGTGAGCCCCAGTTCTTGGCTGAACAGTAAGCAGAATCGTCTCCTCCCTGATGTTGCCCTTCGAATCGGTCGCATTGACCACGATTTCGTGATTTCCCTGCAACAATGGTGGAAGCGGGATGGGATCGGAAACTGACCAGTTCTGATCATCCCATGATGCTTCATCCCCGTCTATCCAGATCGACCATGACAAATTGTCTATGGAGTCAAGATCATCGAAAGAATGGGATAGATTGAGCGACAGCTCGTCATCCTCGTGGGAATCGTCTCCCATCTCAATCTCAATTCCATTGGAAAATAGTCTGGGGATTACCGTAGGTGGATTTGAGTCGAGAACCTGGATAGTCCATTGTCCGATAGCGGTGTTTCCAGCATCATCAGAAACCAGGAGAGCCACGCTGATTATGGTTGGATTCCTGGCCAAGTGCCTTTGATAGATCCCCATGTCGGCTCCATTGACCCCCATGCCCTGATTCACGGTGAACTCGAATGTTTGTTCTGACATTCCCGATTGCCTCCATCCTTCAGAGATGTTGGAGTATAGTTCTAGGAGGACTGGGAGGGAGGAGTCATCTGAGGCATTTACGTCGAAGCGAATTGTGCTTCCAGCTGGAGCCATGATTGGGCTGAGTCTTGTAGGATCGAGTGGCGAGGCTGAGGAGCCACCGACCACCATAGTCCCAATCCATGTAGGAGGCATTCCGTCAACAGTAGGATTATCATTCCAATTTGATGATACTCCGTGGAAGTCGAGGCATGTGGCATTTACGCTCATTACCTCTCCGTGGGAGAATCCAATCTCATCTGGGACAACTTGGAACCATGAGTTATTATGCGTGCTAATTACCTCTCCTTGGCTGCTAACTGTCCACTGAATCTCAGGCGATTCTAGTGGGCTGTCGCTGCAAGAAGCGGAGAATGCGGTGGCCTTGTCTAGGGGTATAGTGGAAGAGGTCAGAGGGGATCTAGAAGCGGAAATTATGGGGGGAATGTTCTCGGTTATCGTTATCCTGATGTCATAAGCCACTGGGGCCTGTGAACGAAATACTGTGAATAATCCGGGACTACCCGAGATAACCTCTGACATCGGGCTGTACCTATATTCCCAATTATCGGGAAGTTGGATCTCAAGGGGTACTTCCTCTACCATGGCACCCGCTCTTGGGATATCGATTAGCCTCAGAGTCCTTCCATCGGATGCTCCTATCATGGTGGCCGACTCAGTCCAGCTCCAATTCCCATTGGTCCTATTCACGGGACCCGTTTCAGGGGGGGTGACAATGATTTCCGTCTGTCCGATAACAACCATGGAGTTGTAGTCGAAGCTGCAACATCCACCGGAAGAAGAGTCGGTCCAATTCCTTGAGGAGGCTACTAATTCTGAGAATTCCTGTGACTCGGTTGAGTTTATCCACCCGTCTGAGTTGCCAAGTTGCGTGTCAATTTGCTCCAGCAACCCCATCGATCTGTTATCCAGTAAGTCAGTGCCATAACTCTCAGAGACTGTGACCTCCGCGAACCATGTAGCATTCACTTGTGAGCTTGGAGATATGGAACCAGTGAAGTTTAGGAATGACTGCCCCCATATCGGGAGGTTTTCCTGGGAATCTGAATTATGAGTGGCTGAGACGTTTTCCTCCAGGTTATTGGTCGATTCTTGAAGTGGCACTAGGACAACGAGGATCGAGGCAAGAAGAATTTGGGCGAGCCTGTGATTTCTTATTCGGAAGGACATCGGTTCACCCTATGAATTTCCATGAATAATCACGGAACCTGAGAAATCTATGTCCAGAGGGAACATCCGAAACTCAGACCCAAGTTTTCCCTGAAGAGTCTCTCTGAGTCCATCATCTCCGTATACCAGAAGAAATCCGCCATTTCCGGCCCCTAACAACTTCGCACCCTTTGCTCCCGAAGCCATGACTTTCCCGTGTAGTTCATCTATAGATGGATTCGTAATGATCGAAGATATCCCTCTCTTAGCATTCCAGGTTTCGTTTAGAAGACCCCCTATTGAATCTAAATCTCCATTCTGGAACATTATTGCTGCCTTGTCTGCATGTTCCCGAATCATCCTCATTCGACTACTCTTGTCTTGTTCATCTTCAGATTCCTCGGAAAGTACTTCGCTGGCACTTCTAGTCATCCCAGTGAAAACTAGTGTGAAATTACTGGAGATATTTGATACCAAATCATTCTCGATTTCTATTGGTTCCACTATGACTCCTCCGTCTCCAAATCTAATTGAGTTGATTCCCCCGAAGGAGGCGGCATACTGATCCTGTCGACCAATTGGGGCACCCATTATTTCTATCTCGATTTCGCATGCCTCCTCTGCCAGTTGTTCCTTTGATGGATTTCTCCCCTGGAATGAATGCATCGCATTCAGAAGGCCCACCGTGACTGATGAAGAAGAGCCGAGTCCCGTTCCTCGTCCAGGAATATCGGCAATTGTGGTGATCTCAACGCCAGATTCTATTCCAGTTAGTCGCAAAGCTTCCCTGACGAGGCCATGCTGAATCTGGGATACTGAATCTACATCCTCCATGGACGAATATGAGATTCTAATCCTGTCATCAAATCTCTGATTCATAGTGACGTACACATATTTGTTAATTGCAGTAGAGACGACACGGCCGCCAGATGGCTCGGTCATCGAGAACTCGTCAATATCCGTCCCGCCACCGCAGAAGGACACTCTGAGCGGGGTTCGGCTGATTATCATCGCAACTTGGGGGGCAGAGTATCACTCATCAAGACGCCGGTTTGGTGAAATCAAGGAATTCTGCCAATGACAAGGCCTATGAGAGAGGCGCATCCGCGAGAGTCAGAGAGCATGGGCAACCTAGTCACTATGGATGACCTGACCAATGACGATATCGTTGCTGTACTCGATGACGCGGAGAAGCTAGTTCCAGTGGCCAAGGGGGATATTCTCCTTCCTCTCCTACAAGGCAAGGTCCTAGCAAACATGTTCTTCGAGAACTCAACTAGGACTAGGATGTCTTTCGAGACCGCCATGAAGAGGCTTGGTGGCTCAGTCCTAAACTTCAGCTCTGTAGGAACCTCGGTCTCCAAGGGAGAAACTCTGTATGATACAATGCAGATGATCGATGGATATGCAGACATTGCAGCGATCAGACACCCAAGGCAGGGGGCAGCGCAGTACAGTGCGGATGCAGTGGGAATTCCGATTCTAAATGCTGGAGACGGCGCTGGGAACCATCCCACTCAGACGATGCTTGACCTATTCACCATTCGACAGGCTCATGGAGCGCTGGATGGTTTGAACGTTGTTCTGGTGGGTGATCTGAGGTATGGAAGAACAGTGCACAGCCTTTCTCACGCACTTGTTAGATTCGGTGCTAGCCTTACACTTGTCTCTCCGGCCTCGTTGAAGATGCCCGAAGAGATTGTCTCCGACTTGAAGGCACATGGAGCAGATATCAAAGAGACTGAGGCACTGGATGAGCAAATTTCCGAGGCCGACGTCATTTACATGACAAGAATCCAGAAGGAAAGGTTCCCAGATGAGGAAGAGTACGCCAAGGTCGCCGGGATTTACAGAATCGAGGCATCCAGTCTTGTGGGTGCGAAGAAGGGGATGATAATCATGCATCCACTACCCAGAGTTGACGAGATAGCACCCAGCGTAGATTCGACTGAGTTTGCAAAGTACTTCCAGCAGGCTTTCAATGGCGTCCCAACTAGAATGGCACTACTGTGTCGTAGTCTTGGAGTAGAAGTTCCGAAGAAGGTGAAGTAATGTCTGAGATGAGGAGGGTTACCGCGATTCGAAATGGAACAGTGATCGACCACATTCCCTTTGGTAACGCAATGCAAGTAATCAGGATTCTCGGAATCAATACTGATAGGGCTACGCCAGTTTCCTTGGTGATGAACGTACCAAGTGACAAGCTTGGGAGGAAGGACGTTCTCAAAATTGAGGACAGGGAGCTGGACCAAGAAGACCTAGACAGACTAGCGCTAATCGCACCGGCCGCCAGCATTGCCATAATCAGGAACCATACAGTTGCAGAGAAGATGAACGTGGAACTGGGAGATGACCTATTGAACATAGCCAAATGCTCCTTCTCAAACTGTATCACGAAGAATCAACGCGAGCCTCTCCCTCAGAGAATGAAGGTTGTCTCAAGAGAGCCATTGGAAGTCAGGTGCTACTACTGCGGACGAGGGCAGGAAATCGATGAGCTGATTGGGAACATCATCTAATTCGTTCTCGAATTCGATGACTATTATCACAGTGAAAATGATCACTAAGAAGCATTGGCCAGCCAATCCCTCATTGTGCAGGACTGGCAGACCTCTCGGCTGGTTATCTCACCGCACTCAGTGCAGTTGTTGACGTCGTGCTTGAGATCTGGATTTGCTAGTGAGTGGAGATCCCTAATCTGATCTAGAGAATGCAGTAGACCGTGCCTAGCACCAGGAGTCAGTTCCTCCAACCTAGCAACAACAGACCTGCTCTGCTGGCGCATGGCACCCGGTGCGTGGGGACAGTCCCCATGGTGAATTGGCAAGCCCGCATACAGAGCATGCGCATGGATCTCCTGCTCAGGTACCCACCTGAGGGGCACTATCCTGGGTACTAGGCCCTCTATCTGGGAGTTTGTGTGAGGAGCTAGCCTGACCGATCTGTCGATTTCTCCCTTCTGGAGATTCATGAGAATCGATTGGGCCATGTCATCCAGATTGTGTCCTAGTGCCATGACGTCAGCTCCGACCTTTTCAGCTAGGGCATTTAGGCCCTGGCGACGGAAAACACCGCAGAAAGAGCAGGGCATGAGACCCTTCGCCTCATCGTGATTTCTCCCCATCGAGGGCATCAGCTGAACTACCTCGTCCATCCTGCCGTACCCCATCTCCTCGTAGCTAAGCGTCTCGAATCTGACGTCAAGTGATTCCGCTAGTTCCTTCGCGAACTCCATTGATGGGGCGCGGTATCCGTCAATTCCCTCATCCACGCAACCTGCGACCAGTTCTACGTCTCTCCTTCGCCCGATGATTTCATTGATCATCGAAAGCAGTACCGCGGAATCCTTTCCACCTGAAACGGCTACTAGGACTATGAAGGGGGAGCCGTCTTCCTTGGTTGCGTTTTTTGGTAAATCGAGTTGATGCCGAAGTTCACGTGATGTTCGCTTGCGAATGGATGAGTACAGATGTCGCCCGCAGAGATGTTGGCCGCTGTATGCTTGGAATACAATTGCATCTGAGCGGCATCTACTGCATGACTGAACCTCGATTTCACCGCTCATGATGTGCCGTCCCGTTGCATAGGCTTGAACCCATCCTCCGGTGAATTGATTCGTGCAATCCTGACCGGAATGTCATGGCAGACACCGGTCCACTACCTGGTAGGACGGAAGTGGGTACCAAGGTTTTCTCTCCTTTTGTTGATAGGTTTTCACTGGTCTCACTCTCCATTATTGGAGTAATTCTTGCTCCAGAGTTCGCTTCTGCAATGGATCCGACACTGGGTGATAAATCTCTCTCTGCAGTAGTATGTGGGCTAATTATTGCAATTCCGCTAATCGCCAGCTCGATAGGGAAGTTGTATGTTCGAATCAGAGCCTAGCGTGTGAGCGGTATCGCAGTCAGTCGGTATCCGTGAATCGTATTGTGGTCAGTGGGTCCGCCCTAACTACCCTTTGAGAGATCATTATTCTCAGAGGGGTGCTTGCCTTGTCCCTCTGAATGCGACTGGGGTCAGAGGGATGCCCTTCTCATCGAGATGACGATCGAAGCAGCCAGAATGGAGACCAGCGATAGCGAGCCTGAGAAAGGGCTGGAAAGATTGACCGTAATCCCCGACGCCTTCTCCTCCGATGGGCTTTCCGGAATGGGTAGGATCCCCTCCCATGCCGGACACTCGTCAACGTAGTAATCAAACCAATCATACCCCCAACTGTACTCGAGGTAGGTGAAGATCCCGACATCTGTCCTCAGCCATATGTCATAGGCATCAGTGTCCTCTGCGATGTCCCACGATGCAGAGAAGGTACTCTCTACAGTCTCACCAGCAACCAAAACCAGATCCGAGTCATAATCCATGTCTATCGAGCCGAACGTCGACTCCCTGTAATCGACCCTCTCGTCACTAGCCAGATCTCGTATTTCCATCCTGTATTCAAATCTGACCTCGGTCTCCGGAGTGCTCACAAAGTTCCCATCTGGCGTGATCTCCAATGTCAATTCAGATGATCCCTTTTTCTCGCAATCTTCCCGAGTTGAGTCGTAGTCATACGCTGACTCGGGGGTGGCTCGACTTTGTACGTCGACAGAGATCCAAGGCAAGACCGATATTGCGACCGACTCATCGACGGGCTCGCAGTTGTCGCAGGGAATCACCAACGAGTATCTGATTACCTCCGTGGTGGTTGTGAACGTGATTTCTCCCTCTTTGGTGTAGGGGTCGGCGGATAGAATGTAGCAGAAATATATTTCCGAGTTAGACGCTATAGTCTGCTCTTCGCTCATTGTACTGTCCTCACAGTAACCGTAGGAGGGGTCCATCTCCAGTGGTCCTTCCACTGAATGCGCCCAGTCCTCGGAAATCGTCACTGTGACATCATGAACGTTGTTGTTATAGATTGAACACTGGACAACATTGTAGTAGCCGTAGTAGTAGTTGTAATCGTAATCGTATCTCGGATCGACAATTAGATCAGTGTTGTCGTCGCAGAGAAAGTCGACCTCTGGCGCGTATGGGTTCTCCTGGCCGGAAGCTGCCGGCATCCAGGCCAATAGGGAGCCAAGAAGGATCAGGAGGACGCAGGTGCTACTGACTCTTGCCTTTACCAAGGAACTATCTTTTTGACTCAAGTCTACCACTATGTTCCAATTAGTATTTCCAAACTATTGGTTTTCAACCTTGTCCCGGCACAGCCCAGTCCCTAGCGTGTGAGCGGTATAGCAGTCAGTCGGTAAC
This sequence comes from uncultured Candidatus Poseidoniales archaeon, assembly GCA_964570065.1. Classification (GTDB taxonomy): domain Archaea; phylum Thermoplasmatota; class Poseidoniia; order Poseidoniales; family Thalassarchaeaceae; genus UBA36. The sequence continues at coordinate 20 of CAZMVZ010000031.1, read as the reverse complement.
TGTGATTTGAAATCATTTTT
>CAZMVZ010000030.1:0-9964 GCA_964570065.1 uncultured Candidatus Poseidoniales archaeon | reverse complement strand
CGGTGGCCGGCGAGGCCATTCTGACAGGTACTGCCATGGGTTTGGCAGCCTTCTTCGTTACAGTAGCAGCCCCCAAGTTCAGAGGTTATACGGACAGTATCCCAACCCTCCCGATGATTGTTCTTCCGACTATGATCGCTATCTGCCTATACTCAGCTCTGATGTAATCGTACAGTTCGCTACCTATTGCCCTCTGACGTGGGATAACATCCATTGCATCGCAGAGTGGTCGGTGTAGATGGCGAACCAAATGTAATGGCCCCCGTCGACCACTGGATGAAACTCAATCTCGGCGCCCAACTTCGTCAGATTCTCAGCCATCTGTTCTGCCATTTCGTACGAGGAGGTGTTGTCTGCTGTCCCGTGGCTCATCCAAATAGGAAGGTGGGCTACTTCATTAGCAAGGGAGAGATAGGAATACGGCTCATGGTGTGGGCTCAGGGGCATGATTGCTGCGAAGTAGTCCGGTAACGCAGCTGCCACGATGAAGGTGCCCCTGCCACCCATGCTCAATCCCGTAAGATAGACTCGGTCATCATCAACACTGAGGTGCGATTTTACATCCTCGAGCACATCCAATGCTTTCTTCGGGTCCCAATCCCACTCGAGTTTTGATGGTCTGACTATGATGTACTTGTCATCTTCAGGAATATGGAAGTTGTTTGTAAGCATGTTGTTGAAGAAGACCGAGTCCTCAAGTTGGCCATGAAGATAAAGGAACACTGGATATTGGTTGCTGGCGTTATATCCGCCTGGGACCTTAACTGAGTAGGTATATCCACACATCCAATCTAGTCGTTGATCGACGACTACGTCAGAGTCGTTGTCGAGTTCTATCGAAGCGTAGGATATATTGGTTAGCCCATCTATAGCAATCCATTGGCCATTTCTTATCACGGGCCAGTCCGACGGATTGCTAGTATGATTGAGCCCCTCTGAGGCGATTGTGCTGCAAGGTGGAATGTTGATCGGCCCAGGCTCCGGCTCGTCATCCACCGGCTCCGGCTCGTCATCCACCGGCTCCGGCTCGTCATCCACCGGCTCCGGCTCGTCATCCACCGGCTCCGGTTCGATTTCTTCCGGTCCGACAATTGTCACCCCCTCCGAGCCAAGGTCCGTGTCGGTGCAACCGGAAAGCGAGCAGAGCACCATCAATAGGGAAATCAGACAGGCTTTCTTCATGGTTCCCGGTTGTGCCTTCACTCTATGATTTATCGTAAGCATGGGTAGCGTTTGAGCGGTAACGCAGTCAGTCGGTCACACGCTACCCTTGCCAGAATTACGCATACATCGTAGTGGATTAGAAGAACCAGTAAAGAATGGATGCGACGAGACCAACGAATAGGGCAATATGCAGATTTCCTAGTTTCGAGGGTTCGCCAGGAGGACTAGATGGGGGGCTGAAATCCATGATTTCGAATTGGGGTCCGCTCTATGATGTATGCGTAATCAGATCATCCGAAGAAGAGCAACGCCAGTGCTTCCTTCACCCAACCCTTCCTAATTGCGATGACTACGGCCAAGAGTACGAGGGACACGTAGCAAACGGATAGATCCACGTAGGATTGCGAGGGGGCGCCCGAAAAAAATGTTCCCGGGCTCGCTATTGAATCTGAACCCAACTACTCAACTTCTACGACATGAGTTGGAACTCCAATCGACTCTGCACGATCGATGACTATCCTCGTCCACTTGCTCGTCGGAGATGGCATTGCTAGGATGTTTGTGGCAGCAGACAGAATCTTCTCAGTTAGTGAGTTCGGGGCCTCCCCCCTGTTCCTGTCTATCAGGCTCCTCAGGGGATCATCCCACTCCTCAGAGAAGATAGCTATCGGGATCAGGTTGTTGTCCGCCCATCTCTCCGCCATGTAGTCAACACCACTAGCACCACCGACAATGATCAGGTCAGGGTACGTGTTCTCTTCTATCCATTCATCCAAAACCGCCTCGAAGATTTCGAAGTCGTAGAACCTGCTGCTTCCTACGATTGCGAGGTTGATCACGGTCCCATCGAGATTCAGGTCCTGCCCACCCAAGGTTTCGACGACCGTCTGCCCTTGCTCTCCCTTCATCAATTGGTCATGGGGGTATGCATGGATAAATGCTGCTAATCACTAGCAGAGGAATTCTTCCCCCTCCTCTCTTCCATTTCTTGTCATGGGAATCGCCACTTCCCTATCCCTGATATTTTTCTAAATCGCAGCTTCAGGGGGTGACTCTGCTCCTGTCCCTCGGGAAGAGCACAACTTCTCTCACGTTTCCTGCACCTGTTAGAACCATCAACAGCCTAGCCACCCCGAGTCCCCATCCAGCATGAGGGGGAGCCCCATAGCGGAAACCGTCGGTGTAGAATGTGAAATCATCCGGGTCCAGGCCCACATCCCTGAGATTCTGCTCCAACACCTCCACCCTGTGCTCCCTCGCGCCCCCGCTGGTCATTTCGTCTCGACCGAAGTTCAGGTCGAATCCGCGGCTTAGCTGGCCCCCCTCGGAACCCTCCTCTCCTTGCTTGTGGTGGATGTAGAATGGCTTCATTGACATGGGCCATCGGGGGATGAAGTGGAAGCCTGGATGCTGAGATGCGATGATGTCGCAATGGTGGCTCTCTATGTCGTCCCCCCACTGGATTTCTCCACCTCCCGACTTCACTATCTCGATAGCCTCGCAGTACGGTATGCGAGGGAATGGGAGCTCAGGAGCCTCAACAGTTACCGGGCCCTTGCCTTGGGATTCCCTGTACTCGTTCACGACGCCAATTAGCGACATGTCGTTATGGGATATCTCTTCCCAGATGTAGTGGATCATTCTTTCCTGCACCCCCATGACGTCCTCGTCGTCCATCCATGCACCCTCTATGTCGAATGAGACGAACTCGTTCAGATGCCTGTAGGTATCGTGCTTCTCGGCCCGGAATGCCGGGCCGATCTCGAAGACCCTCTCCAATCCGCCGAGCACCGCGAGCTGCTTGTACAACTGGGGGCTCTGTGAGAGGTATGCATCCGTCTCGAAGTACTTCATGGGAAACAGGTTGGTCCCTCCTTCCGCGGCCGCGGCGATAATCTTCGGTGAATTGATTTCTTGGAATCCCTCTGCGATCAAGTGCTCCCTGCCATACTGTAGGACCTTGCTCCTGAGTTGGAACATCGCATTGACATGTGCCCTCCTTAGGTCCAAGTGCCTATTGTCCAATCTCACGTCCAGGCCCACATTGACCTCGTCAGTTACTCCCACGGGGAGGGGCGTAGCAGACTCGGCCAGGATGGCTCCAGATCCAACACTCACCTCGAACTCAGCAGGGGGCACCGGTTCACCTTCTGCAACCTTCGGAGGGCGCTTCTTGGCGACCACTCCAGTAACTTGGATTGTAGACTCCCTGGTCGCTGACTGGATGGCCTCGAATAACGACTCTTCCATGTTGTCTCTCTTGAGGAATGCTTGGATCCGCCCCGTCCCATCCCTTAGCATTAGGAAACATATCGCACCCCTTCCCCTGACTGTCTCGGCATAACCCGCGATGGTGACCTCTGAACCAACCAAGGACTCCCCCCCATCAACAACCTGGCCGATGGTATGCGTCCGATACGATGTCGGCTTCCAGTTTGAACTGTCTCTCATGGTGTCACGTGACGGTCAGTGCCTTTGAAAGGTTTTGAGTGGAACTCATTCTTCTTCGCTTGCTACCTTGGCGGAAATCAGGAGGAAAGCAGTGTGCCCCATCGGCTGGTTCCCAGGCCTAACTCCTCCCTTGCTCGCCTTGACCCATCTCCTCTCGATCACCTCTCCGCTCCATTCGACGATGAGCCCCAGCCTCTCAACCTCATCCCATGTTTTCTCCAACTGGGAAGTGGTCGGGCAGTAGCAGGCCAGTCTGCCCCCAATCCGAAGGAGTGGGACAGTCCCCGAGAGAACAGACCAAGGCTCTGCAATGTCGATAATCACCGCATCCAGGGCGTCGCATATCCCAGTTGCCTCTCTGCTTGCGACCGCTAGGTCACCTTCGATAAGGTGCCAGTCTGGAAACTCCGGGAGGACCTGTTCTAGCCTCCTCATATTCGAAGAGCCGACTTCTGCATGCTCAATTCGATTCTCAACCGAAATCAGTGTCCCTGAGCTCCCTAGAACACTAGCTAGGTGCATAGCCAGGCCCCCGGAACCATGCCCGCCCTCGAGCACCTTGGAACCTACACCAATCCCCATCCACGAAACCAGAAAGCCAGCGTCCTTCGCACCGATAACCTGGGCCCTTCGGGACATGTTCCTCCTAGCCTCGGGGAGCCTCGGGTCAACCACCGATAGCGACTTCTGTCCCACCGTGATTCGATCCCCCACTGAAAATCCTTCAAGCATCTTTTCGGCATCAAACCTTCCTAGGCCCTTCACCTTGACCTCCCCAGGAACTCTGTGGACAAGGTAAGCCCTCCCGTCGTCCTCCCTCAGTGCAACCCATTCGCCGATGCTCTCGCCCCATTCCGACGAGTTGAGGCGGACGTTTCAAGTCATTCAATAGCCAACCAATAATTTCGCCCTATAGGGCGAGGCGAATGATTATACTGGCCATACCTTCTGAAAAATCGATGGCGTCAGTCGTAAGACTACTCTTCCAACCCTCGCTCTGGGTTTGTATCCTTCTCGCAGCCACTCCGTTATCTTCCATGATTGATGTTCCCGATGGGGAGGATTTCCAGAGGATTGAGCTTGAGCAGGAGGCCCTACCATGGTATGCCTCTAGTCCCGGACACTCCGTCTTTGGAGAGTACGTTGGAGCGCATTGGTGCCCCCCTTGCATGAGCAGTGCCTCCCCATCGCTCGATAATCTGAAGACTTCTAACCCAGAGGAGTTTACCTTCGTCTCATTCTTCGAGTCGAGTAGCGGCGGGTGGCCTAGTGACGGTCCGATTAATCGGCAGACACACATAATGCAGTCTTCGTCCGGTTACCCCACATTCTCATTCGCTGATCAGCAGTCAGGATCATGCTACAAGGTCGGTGCAGCGGGAACAAACTACTACGACAGCGACTTCTCAAATGGCGGTTGCATGAATGCATCCACCGCCGACTTCCAGCTAGAACTCTCAATGTCCCTCAACACTAGCACCGAAGAGGTCTCAATAACACTGGAAGCCAAATACGTCGGCTCCGAACCTTCAGTCGACGTCTTCGTCTACGGGGCTGTGACCGAGAAGACCGGCGCCGACGCCTATGACAACGGCGTCAGACCCCACCACAACTGGAGGGGATGGCTCCTCAACGGCGATGACTCCGGATTCCAGGAATTGACCTTGACTCAAGGGGCGTGGGAATCACACACATGGGTCGTCCCTCTAAGCCTGGTGAGGGCAGGGGGTGGAAACACACAGTGGGAGAATTTCTGGCCAGTATTCGCTCTGATGGACGGCCCCCACACATCCTACAATGAGTTCCTGGTCGCGATTGATCCTGACATGAGCCCATTAATCGACGTGGGAATCTTGGAGTTCGAGGTGGAGAACACAAACCAGATGCCCGGATTCATTCCTGGAGACATTCTGCAAATCTCAGCCAGAGTCTCCAACAACGGGGTCGAACAATACTCGGAGGGAGGGGAACTCGGAATCTACATCATCAGCGGCTCTGATGAGGTCTACCTCGGGGGGCGGTCAATTGGAACTATAGGAGTGGCAGGCTCCTTCCTTCACCAGATCGATTTCGACACCTCGGAACTAGAGGGAATCCCATCGGGAGTGTCCACATTCAGGGCAAAACTGTTCGACATGGGCAGCGATCGCAACTCTTCGAACGACTATGTCGATGACGTCGCACTACACGACATGCCACCAATCCCCTCGCAACCAGCGGCTACTGGCTCAACAACCTTCGAACGAGGTGACAGAGTCCAATTCGAGACGTCCGCCTTACCCAATGACCTGGTGGACGATATGTCCTCAATGTTCCCGCAGATGCAGTACTCAAAGTCGGGAGAAAACGTTTGGGAGTCCTCTTGGATCTCCGAACCGGTGATGGAGGGTTCGGGTGCAAATTCGGTATACGTCCACACGATTCAAACCCCTCCGAATGCAGAATCCGGCAAGTATGACACCCGAGTGATGTGGGAGGACGCTGCGGGCCAACAGAGCGAATGGCTCCTAACTATCGAAGCCTTCGAGCTCAGCAATGCACTCCCTAGGGTCCTGAACAGCAACGATGCTGGATTCGTCGGCACCCCCACGGTGAAGATTGACACCACAGAGACGATTTCCCTCGTGGGCTTGGTCAGGGACGCCGAGACTCCCCTGTCCATGCTCTCAATCACTAGCTCTGAACCCGAGTTCAAGGGATGGAACTCGGCCACCTCGGAGATCACCGTTCTTTTCGACTCAATACTGGAAGATTCAATGGGCAACCCAATCCCACAGAGCATCTCAATCTCAATCGACGATGGCGAGGACGTAAACAGCGGCCTTCTCCTGTTCAACGTTATCGAGAACGGGGCTCCTCGATGGGATCCCATACCCACGCAGGCCGTCTTCGAAGGCGGTTCCGCCAGCACAATACTCACCGGATTCGTGTCGGATTCGGATGACCACGGCAACTCGCTCCCTACATCAGGTCTGACGCTCTCCATAGTATCGAACAGCAACGAAGACCTGATACACGTCTCGATAGCGGACCAAACCATAACTGCGATAACTGCAAACGAGGATTACAACGGAGTTGCAGAGGTCGTGGTAATGGCGGACGATGGGGCAAAGTCGTCCCAGACATCAGTCATCTTCTTCGTGATCAACGTCAACGATGCTCCCGTGATAGACATCTCCGGCCTCGAAGGAATAACCATGAAGTCAGGAGAGTCAGCATCAGTCGGAATCCTCCCACTGATGTCCGACGTCGATGACCCGGACGAGGAGATTTGGGTCGACGTCGACACCTCGGTCCCGGGCTCAGTCCAATTCGATCATATCAACGGCGTCCTAAACATGATGTGGGAAGAGCCAGGAGAGCACAACGTCAAACTAACCCTGATTGACAGTCACGGGGACTGGAGCTCATCGCAATTCATCGTCACCATCCTCGACGCAAAGCCGCTATCATGGCAAACAGACTCCGACCAAGGCGACCTCGAGGTCCAACTCGAGGACTTCGTCATCGGATCCAATCCTACGGTGACAATCGCTTATGATGGGGAGATAGAACTGGTCGATTCCGAGGTCCGGTGGTCTATTTGCAACGGAATAATCGGAATCTGCCATTCAGCGGGGTTATCCGAGGGGCTTGGTCCATTCCTGGTGACTTCTTCCGTTAACTCCGGACTCGCCATAGGGGACTACCTGACCCTGTCCGTGAAGGCAGTAGATGCCGATGGATGGGACAGATCGACCCCCGAGCAGATGGATATCCTTGTCCCAACCACGTTTGAGCCCGAAACCACGATTCCGGAAATCGAAGAGGAAGATGACACGGAGGCGGACCAGCAGTCCGGAGGCGACGAATCGAGCCTTTCTACAATGGAAATCTTTGTGGGCATACTGGTCTTGATGGTCTTCATCGGGGGCGGGACGATGGCCGGCCTGTACTTCTCAGGGGCAATAGGTGGGAGCAGGGAAGAGGAATCCAAGCCCCCGTATTACCCTCCTCAAAAACTCAGCCAGCCAGAAAAAGAAGAGACAGTGGACTTCGAGCATCCTGAAGAAATCCACCCCCCTCTGCCCGAAGGCGGTCTTCCCTCTGGCTGGACCATGGAGCAATGGAAGTACTACGGCGAGCAGTATCTCGAGAGGCAGAACTAGGGAGAATGGCCCCTGACTACGCAGACGCACCTTCAAGAAGGTGCTACTAGCAGGAAAGTCCCCGAGGGATAGCCATGACGGAACAGGACCAGCCGGACGAAGAAGGCCAAATCCCTCCACAGGACCCACTCGATTCATGGGAAGAGGGATCTGCATTCGGCGTCTCCAATGACTCTGACCCAGTTTGCGAAACTCCCGTCGAGGAATGGATTGAGGGATTGGACATCGAGTCCACGAAGCAGGTACCGATCCCTCCAAAACTAGTCGATCAGGTGATTGGCCAGGAAGCAGCATCGATAGTCGTCAGAAAGGCCTCCGAGCAAAGGCGCCACATGATAATGGTCGGGGAACCAGGCACCGGGAAGTCCATGCTCGCTCGCTCGATGACCGAGTTCCTACCCCCTGAACAGCTAGAGGACATATTGGTCTACCGAAACCAAGAGGACGAGAACGAACCAAAGGTTCGCACTGTCCCAGCGGGCAGGGGTTCCAGGCTCATCGCCGAGCGAAGGGCCCATGTGCGTCAGCAGAGGGAGCGCACCAACAGAACCCTCCTGTTCATCGCCCTGGTCGTCGGCGCAGCCCTCCTGCTCGCGACCATCTCCTCGGGGGAGATACTCACGTTCATTTTCGGGTCATTCATCCTGGTGTTCGGTTATTTCTTCCTCAGGACCAGGCTCACCGCAGGCGACGAATCCAATATCCCAAAACTCCTGATCAAGCATGAGAAGAGCGACGAGCCACCATTCATAGACGCAACCGGGACCCTCGCAGGCGCGCTTCTGGGAGACGTTAGGCACGACCCGTTCCAATCCGGTGCCGACCTCGCAACCCCGGCACACGAGCGAGTTGAACCCGGAGCGGTTCACAGAGCCAACAAGGGTGTACTCTACATCGATGAGATCAGGATGCTCAGGATGGAGGAGCAGCAGGCCCTTCTAGTTGCCATGCAGGAGAGGGAACTTTCCATCAGCGGGCGCTCCGAGAGGTCCTCGGGAGCCCTGACGAAGTCAGAGCCAGTTCCGACAGACTTCATTTTGGTCGCAGCGGGTAACCTCGATAGCATCCAGAACATGCATCCAGCACTTAGGAGTAGGATCAGGGGGTACGGATACGAGGTATACGTCAATACCGACATGAAGGATACCGAGCGGAACAGACGCAGGCTGATTCGCTTCATCGCACAGGAAGTCCGGAACGAGATGTCCAAGGACACCGGCAAGTCAATTCCCCACTTCGACAAGAAGGCAATCTCACTAGTACTAAAGGAGGCCCAGAGGAGAAGCGGGAGGAGGGGCAAACTTTCCCTCAGGCTTCGTGAACTGGGGGGCCTTGTTAGAATCGCAGGCGACTTGGCTGCTGAGGAGTCCTCCCCACTCACACAGTCCAAGCACGTTGTGAGGGCAAGGGCAATTGCAAAGCCACTGGAGCAGCAAGTGGCGGATAGGTATCTGGAGAGGCAATCAGAGTACGCCATGCTGGTGAACGAGGGCACCAGAGTCGGGAGGGTGAATGGCCTTGCAGTCCTAGGGGCGGACACAGGTCTGTCAGACTACTCGGGGGTTGTCCTCCCAGTTGAGGCCATGGTCACCCCCACCCAGGGCAGGTCGGGGCAGGTCATCGCAACAGGAGGGCTCTCGGACTTGGCCAAGGAGAGCGTTACAAACATCAGCGCAGTAGTGAAGAAGCTCACGGGCAAGGACATCAGGGATTTCGATCTGCACGTACAGTTCCCAGGCACCCACAACGTCGACGGCGATAGCGCCTCGATTACTATGGCCACGGCAATCATCAGTGCCTTCGAGGGCGTGCCGATAGATCAGAACCTAGCGATGACGGGATCCTTGACCGTTCGCGGCGAGGTCCTCCCGATAGGTGGCGTCTCAGCCAAGATAGAGGCCGCGGCGAAGTCGGGGATCAAGCGAGTCGTCATACCGAGGTCGAACATGAACGATGTCCTGATCGACGAGAAGTACGAGGCACAGGTCGAGATTCTGGCGGTAGACTCCCTTGACGAGGTACTCGAGCACGCATTGGTCGGTAAGGAGGAGAAGGTGAGCCTAGTTGAGAGGCTAGCCAAGGTAATCGACACAATCTCCACTGGAACTGACAAGCAGCCATCCGCGTGAAAGCCATCCAATTCTTGAAGTGCCACTTCTCGCAGCGGTGCCGGTAGCAATGCCTTCCAGACAACGCTCCCC
>CAZMVZ010000029.1:0-11547 GCA_964570065.1 uncultured Candidatus Poseidoniales archaeon | reverse complement strand
GATGCCAGTATGTGCAAGGGACATCGGAATATTCCTAGGATTCTCCCTGGGTTGCCTTTTCTTCTTGTTGAGGGGTGTCAACAGATGGACTGTTAGGGATACGTTCATTTCAGTTTTCCCTGACAAATGGCTATTCGAGATTTACGAGAGAGATAGGCGGATGATTGTGATGCTATCGATAATGGGCATGGGGTTGGTTCCAATGGGGATTGATGGTTTCACTCAATTGCTTCTCGGTTCATACGAGTCAAACAATTTGCTCAGGATCATCACAGGATCAGGTGCAGGGTTCGTTGGTGGTTGGTGGTTTTGTTCGGCATTCTCAGCTAGACCCAAATTCTTCCAAGAAGCTGCCAACGTCACGCTTCCCGCTGGTTCCAGACTAGTAGTAAAGTGATTTCACTTTCCTAGCCACCAATCGACCAAGGATTCGAAATTCTCGGGGGCTGGCCTCCCCTCCATCCCACTGCCTAATATCGACAATCGGCTGATTGTTTCCATCAATGCACGCTCATGCCTTCCCGATTTGACCATCTGTCCCAAGGAGAAGCGGATGTGCGTACCCGGATTGAGAGACTGCCATTTACTGATTTCCTTACGAAGGGGCCAAATTGCGAGAACAAGACGTCCAAATGGCAAGAGTTCCTCTCTTAACTGCGATTTTGGTGCCTCTCGCCCGACTAGATTCTTCCTTCTGTAGACCCAACCCAGTTCTTTGAGGAACCTGATTATCCTCTGCGTGTGCCTTTTAGAAACACATCGAACCGGCCCCATTGAAGATCTGAGTTCGGAAATCTCAGCCGAATTGATTAGAGAAAGGGTACCACATACAGAGGACATTGAGTGGTTTAGGATGTTTTTTGGATAATTATGGTGTTCTTTTTCCATTGAGGAAACGGACTTTTTATGGCTCTCCTGGGCTGATTTGAGAACTTTCCATGGTGCGTCCCCGTCCAACCATCCCAACTTTGTCTTCGGTGGTGCAATTCCGATATCTGGAAGTGTGCTTTGGTTTTGTGATTCCCTCACAATAGCCCTAATCTGTAATTGGTCAACTTGTTCAATTTCGACATTGATTGGAGTTGGTCTGCTGTTCATGAAAGAGCGAATTGCCTCCCTCAGGGAGTTACGAAGTTGATTCTGAGTCCCTTCGTTTGAAATCGGGCCCAGTATTGCACCCATGTCGAATGGGGTTGGCATTTCCATTTCTCCCGAGAGTAGCTGCCTGTATCCATCTCTGATCCGAATCTGTAATTCTGATGTCTCAAAGTACTCTTCCTTACTGGAGAGGTCGCGGAGCGTTCCCTTTGAGATTCTCTCCAAGGCGATTTCTGGATCGCAATCTACCCATATACAAAGATCCGGTATTAATGCGGCAGAATTAATCTGAGCGGTCCTCTCTAGTCCGATTCCGCCAACAATTCCCTGATACACAAGAGAAGAGTGGACATTTCTCCCACTTACTACTGCCCTGCCTTCTTGAAGGCGTGGGAGAATCCACCCATGGGAGTGATCTAACCTATCTGCTGCGAAAAGTCCTGCCTCCTGCTCAGGCGATAGTGTCTGTCTCCTAACTGAATCTATTGCCAGTCTCCCTAATGCATGATCCCTCCTTGGTTCGGCTGTTACCTCTACAGATCTGAAGCAGAACTCGGATTGTAGAACCTCGTGAACAATCTGTGTGGCTAGGCCCTTACCACTGCCATCCCCGCCTTCAATTGAGAACAGATACATGAGTCTCTCCTGATGCCTAATGGCGGCTACCAGAAAACTGTTCCTTAGACAATGTCACCAGCCCCATGCCAATCAAAATTAGTAAAGGACCGATGAAAATCATCCCTCTGCTCCAGAGACCTAGGAAGGAAAGCCACCACGATCTTCTGTAGCTATTGCCACGATAAGCCTCGACTCCGCCATATACTCCCATTAGCCCTAGAAGCACGGTCATCAAGGCAATAGCAGTGGCAATGGAAACCGAATTGGACTGGTAACTCTCGCCACGTCGGTCAATAACGTTCTCGCCATTTCCCTCAGACATGGTGATTACTATCTGGGCTTCGTCGCCAGGAACGAAAAACAACTTAGTCGTATTATTTCCGCTATGCGTAAACGATAGTAGCGCAGGCTCTCTACGGACTTCAGGCATAGTGAATCTACCGTCTGAATCTGTAAATGTCTCCTTTCCGGTAGTTGCACCCTCTACAGAGAGAAGCCTCACCCTCACCCCTTCAACGGGTTCTCCGCCTGAGGCATTCCCAGTCCTTTCAGAGATTACGATGCCGGATACGTCAGAATATTCCTCGGATGAGTCTAGAGTAGCTGAGAGAATCTCATCCGGATTTCCTGAGACGAGTAGAATCCCCAACTGCACGCCGAGAAGGCTACCGATGATGATTAAAATGGCCCCTGCAACCCTCGTTGATGGCTCTTCGGAAATGTCTTCCATGAAATACTCGAGATCGATGCCTCCCACGACATCTTCGTCGGCCATGACACGCCCTAACGATGGGAGTCCTTGAAGTTGGGCGTTTCCAGATCTTTTTCCTTGGGGATTATTCGGAATATGAAAAGTGTCGAAGCAATAGTTGCTACAAATATCGCCATCAATGTGAACAAATGTGAGTCCTCATCAGCACCTAATTTCTCTTCTGGGACTGTGAAATTGACCAAGTACATCTGAGTCCAGTTCTTCCCAGTAATCCAGAAACTCCCAGAATTCCGATCAAAAGCAATGCCATTCAATACCTCTTCATTGCTATTTCCCTGGATGGAAGTGACAGCCAATGGGGATGAGAAAAAGTCCACCTTACCCGAAGTAGATGAGATGCTCAGGATTGTCTCCTCCATCCAAATATTTGCATATATTTTGTCATCTACACATTCCAATTCATTTAGGTTTGAAACCGGAACTCCATCCCAAGTTACCACTGTGGTGAAATCTATTTCAAAGCTATCTGGATCTCTGAAAGAAAGCTCAGATGTCCCATTGGAGGTAACAATGTGCTCCCCATTGTAACATATCCCCCAACCCTCGCCTTCGAAACTGAAGTTTCCAATTATACTAAAATTTGAGATGTGAAATTCCAATGCCACTCCTGCCCTCCAAGTCAGCATAATGATTGACTGGTCCATTACGGTAATCCCTTCTCCGAAGTAAGAGTCGTCAATCTTAGTCTGTCTGATAATCTCTCCATTTTGTGAGTCAATCTCGCTAATTCTCGAATGGCCATAAAGGCCCGAACTCTCGAAAATTGAGTTTTCCAGTACTTCCAGCCCTTGTGTGAACGAAGATGAGTTGTGAGGCAGTGTTCGTAATATCTCAACATCCCTCTCTTCGGCCGTATGATTGTCTCCCTCGGCTATTGACATCTGTGAAAGGAGGATGAGTAGCATTGCGATGGGAACGATTGATGGCCCCGTCCCCCTGCCCATGTACGAACGATGCTCCATCGATGTTAAAATACGTCCTCGAGCAGTTTGGAGCAGATTGGTAAACGAGGTGCTAATGATGGGTGGTCGTTCGGAAATCTACTCTACTAGGAAAGCTGTGCTGGCAGTAGTTTCGCTACTAGTAGTTTTCATTGCCCCTATTTTTTCCTCTGAAGGGTTAGCAAGCACTGGAGGACAGCCAAGAAACTGCCTGAATACGTGGTCGGTGGACGATACGGACAACATGACGACCAATGACGGGACATTTGCAGTAACTGTGGAGAAAATCTCCACCAACGCAGCGATTTTCGTAGAAGACGGTCAAATCGTTTCGTCTACTGTTCTGAATGACATTGTGTCAAACTGGGAGTCGATAATTTTCCCTTCCACTACCAACTACTTCGGGACTCCTCCAGACATTGATGACAATTGTCAGATAGAAATTGCCATTCTGTCAATAGATGGGCCTGGTGGGGACGAGGGTTATTTTGAATCTGGAGTTTCATCGTTACGTGAGGCATTATTCCTAGATATCGATGATCTATCGGAAAGAAATCGGGTGATGGCGCACGAGTTTGGGCAATTGATTCATCACGAGAATGATCCTTTCGAATATATCTGGATCGATGAGGGCGCAGCGGGACTTTCTGAGTTTATTAGCTTCGGAGAATCAGTGGATCTAGAAGAGGAGGCGAACTCATGGACACTGAACTCGAGTACAAGTTTGAGATGGTGGGACGGAAGAAATTCGGATATCGGTGCAAGTTTCCTATTCTTGGCGTATTTGGCAGACAAATTAGGAGGGCCTGCTGCCATCAGAGATTTGGTGTCAAATCCTTCTCTAGGTGGGAATGGGGTTGAGAGCCTATCCAGAAACCCTGGTCCGGGATCTACACCAATAGGGACTTCAATGAGTGAAATCTTTGCAAACTTCAGCGCAGCAGTTACTCTGGATAGCGCGCAGGGCGCGTTTGGTTTCTCCGATCTTGACTTAGTCGATGATTGCTCAGGCGGTGGCTTCTGCAAGGGATCCATCAGTGCAGAGAACGATCAGTGGTCAGAGGCGTGGCAATCGTCTGGACACTCGGTGGAGGGATGGGGGCTCAAATCATTCAGGTTCACACAAGGTGATGGTTACCCATTGAGCATCATGGTTCAACCGGACAGATTCGGTTTCGAAGGAGTCGTTCTTTCGAAAGAGGAGGCTTCTGGGACTTGGACTATGGACAAACTGAGGATTGATTCGAGCGATGGTAGGGGGACTGGACTAGTTCACGGTTTTGGAAATGCCACCTCCGAGGTTCTACTCCTTGTCTGGTACAACTCCCTTGTTGATGACTGTGATTTCGACTTTGCAAATTGTGGCGTACTTTCTGGAGGAAATTACCCCGTCGGGTCATTTACCGTAAGTGCCAGTCAGGTCACGAGCCCTGCTGAGGTGTCGATAGGGTCGATAGAAGGTTTTGATCGGGACGGGGACTTCCTTGATGATAGTGTGGAAATTGGCATTGGCGTCAGTTCTAGTGCATTTTCAGAGGCTCTGTCTGTAGAATTCTCGGCCTTCACCAATAATTCACTACATGATTCTGCGGATTTCATGGTCTCAGTAGGAAACTCTGAACCGGAAATATTCTCAGTTTGGTTTACCCCTCCATTTACCAGTGATTGGACTTTTACAGCTAAGGTCAGAGACATTACTGGGGAACTACAGGACTTAGCTCAGTCACTCCCTCAACAGATTTTCAACATGAAACCAGTTGGGTCAGGGACAATCTCATCCAATGAAACGCAGACATGGACTCAAACGTACATCTTTGGAGGCGGTTACGACTCTTGGGGATTCGGGTTCCAAAACGGTTCTTTCGGGCACAATGAGACTCCGCAATCGTACATCTGGGACCTGGGTGATGGGAATTCTTCAAGTTTGAAGAATCCTGTTCATTCGTTCACGGAGGAAGGGGAATACGTGATCACACTTCTAGTCAGGGATCATGGGGGTTTCTTTTCTGAAACAATTTCATGGGAAATCTCGGTAAATGATACCTCTGAGCCGATTCCTGAGATTGCTGTAGATGGTTTGGCTATCCAAGAGGAATTGACGGTTCAGACGAATCAGAGAATACAATTCTCGGCCTTCGGGACGTCTGACAACGTTCCCGTGGACAAATTATTTTTCTCATGGAACTGGGGTGATGGCTCTGGTGACTCTGGTACAGGAATCTTCGAAATTGGCCATTCGTGGATAGATGGCAGTAGCAATGGCACCGTATACTCATTGGAGTTGTTAGTCAGTGATGGCCACCAATCGGCACAGAAGTCCATTCTAGTCACGGTTCTAAACCGGGCACCTTACCAGATTTTCTCGGAAGATCTGGAGGGGTTTGCGGTTACTCCACTGGAGATGCCGGATGTTTTCGAGGACGAAGATGGAATAATTGCCGAATTCAGATGGACTTTCGAAGGAGGCGTCAACTTGGGAGGGGTGGGCGTCTCACTTGCATCTGATTTCACCGAAACAAGTTCATTCGAAGCTAATCCTATCGTCAGTTGGAAGGAACCGGGGGTGAAAAACGTAACATTAGAGGTGGCCGATGATGATGGAAATACCTCCATCGCTTACTTGGAAATAGAAATCCTGAATCAACGGCCAGTTGCGCTTTTCGAGCGTCCTTCTGACGGAGAAATCGGTGATGCTTACATTTTCAGTAGCTCATCATTCGACCCTGACGGAGATTCGTCTGCATTATCCCACTACTGGAATTTCTCAGACCGGGACTCACCTATTGAGAATACCACTTCCGTGAGTAGGACTTTTTCAAACCCGGGACTTCACAGTGTTTCACTAGTAGTCGTCGACGAGAGAGGCCTAGAGTCTGCTCCGAAGACTTTCCTACTGTACATCGGAAACCCATTACCGGTCCCAATAATGTCATTCATGTGCCCTAGTGATGAAGGTGGATTATTGTTTGAAATTCCTGATGATTTGGGAGAGGGGGTTACCTGGAGGGTTCCAAGGACAGCGGAAGGAGGTGCCTTTGTTGCCCCTGGGAATCTCATCAGATTCGATGGCAGCGGGAGTTTTGACGCTGACCCGGAATTCGAAGGAATGACATCCTCGGACGTCAACAACCCGGATTGGAATGGGATTGTGGATTGGATATGGGACTTCGGAGATGCTAGTCCCTCTTCCTCTGGACCTCAAGTTTGGCATAGCTACGAGAGATCGGGGGAATATACAGTCAGGCTTACTGTAGTTGACGGTTTTGGAGGTGGGGACTCCAACACCACAGAGATGAAAGTGATAGTCTCTTCAGCTCCTCGAATCGAGACTTCAAAACCCATCAGCAACGAGTACGTTGTCGTCGGAGAATTGGTCAATCTGTCCGGAGCCGCCACCGACTCCGACTTGGAGGCTGGAATAGTTGCATGGATGGACAATGATGCGTTTTTCGATAGCGATGGTGATGGCGACCCTAGCAACGATAGAGACCTGAATCTTACTGAGGCTCTAGAGTTTGACTGGGACATCAATGTATTTGTGGATGAAGACTGCATGACTCTATCGGGGTGTGATGGCGATTCGAGGAACGACTGGATAATGCCAAATCAAACCTGGGCCATTCCCGGTGAAGTACGAATTTCAATGACGGTCTGCGATGGCTTGAGTGTCTGTGAATCTAAAGACTTCGTGATTACAGTGCTCTCCGTTCAGGATACTGCACCACCGAAGACCCTGTCTGACTTGACCATGGAAGATCTTGTTCCGGGTAGAGAAAGCGCAGGCTTACTTGCTCTTGTTGCGCTAGTTGCAGTACTAGGATGGATGGTACTCAGAGAAAGGGATGATGATGAGATGGATGCCTTGGACAATGTCAAGAAATACGATGTCGATGAGGTCGAGGCAGAGGGGGGTCTACCTGGGATGGATCAACACAGCCCCCCTCCACAACCAAAATACCTTACTGCTGACGAGCGCACCAACAAAGAGTCAGGGTACGTGCGACCGATTAGAACGAGGCGAAAGAAGTGAGGGTTAAAACGGCCGGAGGTTTTGGCGTAAATCTCCTATTGGCAGGATTTTTCTGCTCAATTATGCTGATTCCTACGCCAGCCAGTTCCCAATCAGTTGCCTGCGATGTTGCTCCTAGTAGTGATTGGAATGCAACAGAGGACCCCCGAGAATATCTATCGGTCGAGGTTCCTGGATCAATCGAAGCATTTGGTTTTGGCGAGGACTCTGAGCTGAAACCCCTAGACAAAGACATCAGTACCGAATGGTCTGATGGAGCATGGGACAGTTTTCCAGGAATACACGTTGAGAATGAGTCTGCAACGACTATCTCACTAGTACTGGAACCGGGCTATAGATACACATTCTGTATCGACTTCAGCGCCAAGGGGGATGTCTACCTCCTGACTGGCTCGAACCTGGATATGTACACAGTAGACTTCTACTGCGATGAAGAAGGTTGGGATTTGATTTGCGATGCGGAAGGCCTAAATTCCGTCCCGGTTGAGTACAGAGACCTGTTCACATGGGTGCCATTCAGGGATGCTCATGCTTACGAATCGGTTTCCTATCAGGAGTTCTCAGTAGCAATAGACTCTTCTGGTTCTACTTGGTCTTTTGCTGGTTTTGGAGGCTCTGAAGAAGGACAAGTCCTGCACTTGGTCCTGGATGGTTGGGACAATAGCCGAGAGGGTGATCATCCGGCTTCTGGAAATATGAGCGTGGAGGTTCTAATCGATGTAGAAGAGAGGTTCACGCTTCCAAAGACCGCAGCATACGTCCTAATCGGTGCACTTCCTCTTTCGTGCATAATAATCCCACTAATTATCCACTGGAAATATCACTCATCTGCATTGGGAGCGAGGGATGAGGGAGAGTTGGTAGAGGTCCCCTTCCTGAGGGAAGGCGCCTAGGAGTACTCCAACACTTCCCATGCAATTCTCAGGTCCGAGGCGTTGATCTTCCCTTGCTGAGCCAAATGCCAACCGGACTCAGTAGTTGCAAAGACTAGTTCCTGGTCCAGCGCCGGCGCGTGTATTCTTGACCAATCGCCACCGGGACCTAGTCCCATCAGTGAGTAATTCGCACCGGAAGACTTCAGTTGCAAAGCAGACTCAAAAATCCGTAGTGCATCTTTTCGATCCTTAGTGTAAAAACAAGCCTTTACCAAATCTCCCATCTCCTGGGCATCCATCACATCCTGAGCGATCTCAGACGCTGGAGGAACCTTCTCCATTGTATGTAGAGATGCGATGACCCTGGTTCCATTACCTGCTAATTTTACCAGTTCTTCCCTCTTAGGAGGGTCGATGTCAACTTCAAGGTCAATCCAATTCGGCTTACTTGCTATTGCTTCTTTGAGGACTGCAAGCCTATCATCCTCACTTCCGGGATAGTGTCCCCCCTGCCTCTGTGGCCTGCAAGTAATCAATAGTGGAGTTTCTATTGTGGAAGAAATGTACTTGATTGAATCCCCCACATCAATAGCATCTAATTCTAGTTGATTCACAATTATCTCGATGCTCTCTTTTTCACCCTCTTCGAATTTCTTGGTAGAGGTTGTCTTTTCTTCAGTGGTCCACAGAAGATCCAGTCGAGCTTCCACCAAATCTGCTCCCAATTTCACTGCCTTTGGGGCATCGTTGCACATTTCTTCTACGGTCCTTCCCCTCAGTGTGACACATACCAAGGGCTTTTGCATGTGAAAGGCCGAATTAAGTGGCCTGTTTAATCATGCCGAGGGAGGGAGGTGAAGTGAAAGGGCCACTTAGTCGAAATTATCCTCAATTTACGGGTTATTGGCTCGGAAAATGGAGAGTGTTATAGGCCGCGTCTTCCTAGGATTGATGAAGAAGTTTGAGGGTTCCCTACGGGAACCCTCAATAAAAGGAAGAAAAAATGCCTGATGAATATAGTGCAGATAGCATACAAGTCCTAGAAGGACTAGAGGCTGTTAGAAAAAGACCCGGGATGTACCTAGGAGATCCTCACGACGGATCGGCCCTCCACCATTGCATCTGGGAGGTAGTCGACAATGCGGTCGATGAGCACCTAGCTGGTCACAATACGACAGTGGAATTGAATCTAGAGAGCAATGGCTCGGTGACTGTGATTGACCATGGAAGAGGAATCCCTGTAGACAAACATGCTGAGGAAGGGGTGAGCGCGGCTGAGGTGATCATGACCAAACTCCATGCTGGTGGGAAATTCGATAATGATGCCTACAAAGTAGCAGGTGGCCTACATGGAGTAGGGGTGAGCGCAGTAAATGCAGTTTCTGAGAATCTCTCGATGACCATATACAGAGATGGTAAAGAATGGTTCCAAGAGTACTCAAAGGGAGAAAAGAAGAGTGCACTGAAGTCAGTTGGGAAATCTGAGATTACTGGAACTTCAATCAACTTCAAGCCTGATTTGACAATCTTCAGCGATGTTATCGAGTTTGATTTCGAACAAATAAATACCCGTCTGAGGAGGACTGCTTTTCTGAATGCAGGATTGCAGATAATTCTGCGTGATCTACGAGGAGACGATCCGGTTGAAATCGAGCACCAGTACGAGGGTGGACTGAAGGAATACGTCCAAGCAATGAACAAGAACAAGGAAGTCATCCATGCGGAAGTACTTCACGTACTTGGGTCCAAGAATGGGGACAATGGAGAGGTTCACGTTGAAGTGGCACTTCAGTGGACTGATGCATATTCAGAATCGATACATTGCTTCACAAATATCATTCACAATACTGATGGCGGAACTCACCTGTCAGGGCTAAAGAGCTCCCTAACTAGGACAATAAACGCATATGCGCAATCTAGGAATCTACTGAAGAAAATTAGTGGCCTATCGGGCGATGACATCAGAGAAGGTTTGTCTGCCGTGGTTTCGATAAAACACCCTGACCCGTCCTTCAACGCCCAAACTAAGTCAAAGCTGGTTACCAGCGAAGTTGCCGGCATCGTCGAGCAGATTGTCAATGACAAACTAGGAGAATATTTCGAGGAAAATCCAAGCATAGCCAAGTCGATTGTTGAGAAGGCAGTACTAGCTAGCAAAGCTAGAGAAGCGGCCAGGAAAGCAAGGGATCTGACTAGGAGAAAGGGCGTTCTAGAGGGAGGAGGCCTCCCTGGCCAACTTGCAGACTGCCAATCGAAGGATCCAGGAGAATGTGAGATATACATCGTAGAGGGAGAAAGTGCTGGAGGATCGGCTAAGACCGCTAGGGATCGTAGGACTCAAGCCGTCCTCCCATTGCGAGGGAAGATCCTGAATGTTGAGAGAGAGATGAGGAATCTGACCAAGGTATATGGAAACGAGCAGATTCAGAGAATGATTCGTGCACTAGGTGCTGGCGTAGGTAATGAAGAAGAAAGTGAGGGTGCCTTCGATCCCAGCAAACTCAGGTATGCGAAAATAATCATTATGACTGATGCGGACATAGATGGAGCTCACATTCGGACATTGATTCTGACTTTCATGTGGAGATTCATGAGGAGAGCGATAGTGAACGGGAACGTCTTCATCGCGGCACCACCACTATTTTCAGTTTCTAGGGGGAAGCACTCTGAGTGGGTCCACAGTGAAAAGGACCGGGACGAAGTGGTGAAGAGATTCCAGAAAGAGGCTCCTTCTTCCAAGATTGATGTTCAGAGATACAAGGGACTTGGGGAGATGAATCCCGAACAGCTCTGGTCTACTACTATGGATCCAGAATCCCGGACGATGATGAAGGTGGAGATCAAGGATGCCGAGGAAGCTGATTCACTATTCACCATTCTGATGGGTGACGATGTACCGGACCGGAGATCTTTCATCGAAGAAAATGCAACAAAGGTAACGTCTCTGGATGTGTGAGGACTAAATATGGCTGAAGATCTACTTAGAAGAGACATCTCGGAGGAGATGAAGGAGAGCTACATCAACTATGCGATGAGCGTGATCATCGGAAGAGCTCTTCCCGATGCCAGAGACGGATTGAAGCCTGTCCACAGGAGAATTCTATGGGGGATGCACCAAGCAGGGCACACACATGAGAAGGGATATAGCAAATCGGCTAGGTCAGTTGGCGAAGTCATGGGGAAATTCCACCCTCATGGCGATCAAGCACTATA
>CAZMVZ010000028.1:0-12096 GCA_964570065.1 uncultured Candidatus Poseidoniales archaeon | reverse complement strand
AATATCCCAAGGGGATTCCAAAGGGGATCTCAAGGGGATTCCAATGAGGAAACCCGATAACGTGCTCCACGAGGGGGCTGAGGCGACTGTTACCGCGGGCTCTTGGCTGGGGAGGAAAGCAGTCCTCAAGTCTCGAAGGGCTCGTTCTTACAGGCACCCAGATCTCGATCGCAGACTAACAAGGCAAAGATTGGCAGTTGAGGCAAGAGTACTATCCAGGCTATCTTCAGTTGGGTTCCCATCTCCGAAACTGATGTTCTTGGATCAGCGCAATTCATCCATGCTTCTATCCAGAATAGAAGGGATGACTCTCTATGACTTGCTCAAGTCTGTCGATTATTCCGGTGACGAACTCTTCTCCCTCGGCAGTTTGATTCGCAGACTCCATGAGACGGGAATATCGCATGGTGATTTGACTACGCATAACGTAATGTCAACCAACGAGGGCGATCTTCATCTCATTGACTTCGGTTTGTCTAGGCAATCCCCAGAATTGGAACACATGGGTCTCGACCTACAGGTGCTCCGGGAATGCCTCGGCGCCAGTCATTCGGAAATTGATGGGGCCATCGACATGGTCTGTGAAGGGTACATGGAAGCTCAGTCTCTCAACGACGATGCAGAGAGTGCGGAAAATGTGATAGAACGCTTTCGCAAAATCGCAGGGAGAGTCAGGTATCACGGCTAGGGTTGATAATATGCACATTCTTTTCGCTACTGGAAACAAACACAAAGTTTCAGAGGCTTCGGAAATTCTAGCTCATCTCGGATATGGGGTGGAGCAATTGCTAATTCGGGGAAAGGCTCCGGAACTTATTGAGCCACAGGCAGAAGGAATAGAGGAAGTTGCAATTTCCAAGATCAAGCAAGCGAGAGAGTTGGTGATGGGTACGGAGCTAGAGGGCTCGATTATTCTAGCAGAGGACTCAGGCCTGTTCATCGATTCACTCGAGGGGTTTCCAGGCCCCTACTCATCGTATGTCGAGAATACTATCGGATTACCTGGGATTCTACAATTAATGTCCTCAGAGACAGGTAGAAGGGCCGAGTTCAGGGCCATCGCAGCAGCATACATAGACGGGAGCATCGTCATCGGAACCGGAATCTGCAAAGGCGAGATATCCGGAGAGATATCCGGAGAGATGGGCTTTGGGTATGACCCAATTTTCATTCCAGATGATGGCGATGGGAGAACTTGCGGGGAGATGTCTTCTACGGAAAAATCATCAATTTCGCACAGAGGTAGAGCCCTGAAGGCGGTCTCAGAACTCCTCAATCTCCCGTCAAAGTGAATAGAAGCAGTCCTCCGTGCCGTACTAGAATGGTTACGGCAACTAGACTTCTTCTGATTGCAATGAGCATTGTTTCAGTACCCATTTACCTCGTATTTATTGTTCCAGAGGGTCTGATTATGCAGGCTGCAGGGGCAGTGTTGATCCTACTAATGATCTCAATGATACTTTTCACCGGTAGGAGGCCGATTCCCTCAACAAAGAAGAAAGATCCAGTTTTCATCGATCAAGATTCCGACTTCGGCGACATAGAATTGCCCCCTCCAGTTCACTCGGAGGAGTCATTGGAAGAAGTCCGCGCTTCAAAAATCCGAAGGAGTAGAGGGAGGAAGAACGCCTCAGAGATTCCTGCTCCAGCGATTCCAGAGCCAGCCCCAATTCCATCTACTAGCACCCCTCTGGACACCCCACTAATCCCTGCCGAATCAGATGTAGATGTCGAAGGAACAGCTAGAGTCCATATCGCCAGCTCTGATCCCGAGCTTCAAGCCGAAGCCGAAGTCGATCTTTACCTCGCCCAACAGAGGGAGAGAAGAGAAATTTTCAGAGATCGACTTCATCGTGAGAGGCGACAAGAAATGTCCAAGCGAGTAGCCGATGAAGCCAGAAAGTGGGCACAGGTTGAGGACGGGGAAGACCTCTCTACCCTGACAAGTATCCCTGGGCATGGCTTAGCGGTCTTTTACGAACCAGAAGAACCCGACCCCTCTATTCCCCAGGGGGTTTCTTATGTCCGGATAGATGATGAGAGAGTACTGAAGGTCAGGATTTCGTTGGATGTGCCTAGATTGGAATCCATCACCTCTGAAGGAGAAATGATCGAATCTCGAGACATTGACTCACTCCCTCCCCCACCTACTCCGGGGATGCCGATGCCACCGCCTCCTTTGCCAGACCTGCCTCCCCCCATTGGGCCAGAAGACTAGCCCTGTGATACGTTGAAGCGATATGCCTTGTTCGGCGTAGCATGGCAGAGGATGTAATGACGGTCGAGGACATCGTCGTTGACGGCTCGAGTCCTGAAGGAGGGGTAATCTCAGTTTGGACCCTCAATAGGCCCGACAAACTCAATGCGCTTAATGCAGAGTCACACAGGGCAATCAAGGAGGCTTCGGCCAGAGCGAACTCAGATGACTCCGTCCGCTGCGTCGTCATCAGGGGGGCCCCTCCACCAGAGGTAGGGGATGGGAAGAGGCCTAAGCCACATGCATTTGCAGCAGGTGCGGATATCTCTGAGTTCGCCGGAAAGGACTCGGATGACGTCCGCCCATTCTTCGAGGACAATGCTTGGGAAGCGGTTTGGAACATTTCCAAGCCAACTATAGCGATGGTAGACGGATTCGCATTAGGAGGGGGTACTGAGTTAGCACTCTCCTGCGATATCCGCATTGCTTCGGATAGGTCCACATTTGGACAGCCAGAGATCAATCTTGGACTGATCCCAGGAGGGGGTGGTACTCAGAGACTATGCAGGCTAATTGGATATGGCCGGACCATGGAGATCGTACTCTCCGGAGGCATGGTGAAGGCCGAGGAAGCACTCAAAATGGGAATCGTCAACAGAATGGTATCTCCTGAGGAACTTGAATCTGAGACCATGAATCTTGCAGAGGAGATCTCTCGAAAGTCACCATACACAACCAAGGTTGCAAAGCGCGTAGTAAGGGGTGCTTTGGAATTGCCATTCTCCGAGGGCGTTCTAATGGAACGCTCGGAGTTCGTGGCCTTATTCGATACCGAGGACAAGGAAGTTGGCGTTAGAGCATTCTTAGAGCGGTCAGAAGCAGATTGGGTCGGACGATAGAGATCTAACCAAGGCTATTGGAGATGATTCCAGCAGCGTCGCTTTCCTTCGTAGGGTCTACGAGCAGCCATTCTGACTGGGAGCCAGAAACAACCAGATTTTCCTGTATCTCCCTGATTCTATCCAAGTTGCCCAAGTAGTGATCGACTTGCTTCCCGTTGTGCTTCTCTCGGTTAGCGATCATTCCCCTGTGCATGTTCTCGCTGGTGACGTATAGTACCACGCCGGTGGCAATCCCGCCAGCATCGCGCCATTCGTCAATTATCTCCTTGTTTGGGAAATAATGAACCCCTTCCAAAAGCAGATCACCCCTCTTTTCTAGTGCTCTCTTGATGACTGCCTGTACCCCTTCGGAAACAGCTTCTACTGTCTCCCCCCAGTCTTCAACTGCTGAACCACCAGACGGCTCAAATGACGATCTGTGCAGTGACGGTTTTTCCGATGATGTGAGTTGTGTTCTGAGTACCTCTCTCACTGTATCAGTTGAGGCAACCTTGCTGAAATTGAGTGTTGAGGCCAGTTTTGCAGACATTGTAGACTTCCCGACACCGCTAGTTCCGACGATGATCAGGAGTCTCGGGACTACCATCGAACCACCTAACGCTGGATTGACTTTGTCTCGAGGAACTCTTCCATCCCATGGACGCCCAACTCTCTCCCCAGTCCCGACTTCTTGTAACCGCCGAAAGGGGCTGTGATATTGAATGCGCCACCGTTGATGCTGACTTGCCCGGTTCTCAATTTTCTAGCGATCTTCATTGCCCTGGCCTCGTCGCCAGACCAAACCCCTCCGGAGAGTCCGTATTCTGAGTCGTTGGCTAGTTCGATCGCCTCCTCCTCGCTGGAGTATGTAGTGATGCAGAGAACAGGGCCAAAGATCTCCTCTCTGAATACAGTCATCTCTGGAGTCACATCGGCGAAGACGGTGGGCCTGACGTAGAATCCCGAATCCAAACCATCTGGCATGCCCTCTCCACCAGCGACCAATGTAGCACCCTCGTCGATTCCAGTTGAGATGTATCTAGAAACACTATCCTGCTGCCTTTTCGAGACAAGCGGTCCGCACTTGCTAGTCCCTTCCATCGGGTCTCCGACGGTGTAGCGACCGATCTTGCTCGCGATAATTTCCACTACCTCTTCTCTGGAATCTTCTGGAATCAACAATCGGGTCAATGCCGAGCACTCTTGCCCTGAGTTCCCGAAGCATGAGTAAATCGCCGAGGAAGCAGCCCTTGGTATGTCTGCGTCGTCAAGGACGATGTTCGCACTCTTCCCACCAAGCTCCAACGTCACCCTCTTGACACTAGGAGCCGCCAACTCTGACACCCTAATGCCTGCATTCGTGGATCCGGTGAAGCTGACCATGTCCACCTCGGGGTGACTTGCCAGTGTCTCCCCGATTTCCCTGCCATGCCCCGAAATCAGATTGAACACTCCATTCGGAAGGCCGATTTCATCCAGAATGTCTGCGAGGACAAATGCATTCAGAGGGGCTTCCTTGGATGGCTTCAGCACCATCGTGCACCCGGCCGCTATCGCAGGGGCGACCTTGCCAATTATCTGGTGCAGGGGGAAGTTCCAGGGGGTGATCATTGCCACCACTCCTATCGCCTCCTTCACTACGATTGAGTTTCTGACCTCCTCTTCCCAGACAAAACCATCCAGAATCTTGGCATACGACCTAGAGACAACTCTGGGAGTCCCGACCATTGCCATTCGGGAGTATTCTATCGGAGTCCCCACCTCAGATGTGATTAGTTCCGCCATTTCTTCCCCTCTGTCCTTTAACGCCGACGAAAGCAGATTGAGGTAGTTCGACCTCTCTTCGACCGTTGATTCCGACCAACCGGTGAATGCAGCCCTCGCGGCCTCTACGGCAGCATTTGCATCTGACTCGTTGCCTACTGGCACCGAGCCGATGATTTTCTCAGTAGATGGATTGACCACTTCTATGGTGCCCTCGCCATTGGGCTCGACCCAAGATCCATCGATGTAGAGGTGCTGGCGTTCGTGCATGTTTGACCCAGACTGCACCGTCTTATGATATTCATGCAAATTCAATAGAGCGTGCCCTGCCCGAGTGCCATGCCAGTTTCTTCCGACATGCTGGACGGAGGGGTCGCGTTAGTCACCCTATCTCCTGATGCTTCCGCAGACACATTCGCCCCAGCCAACTTCGAAACTCTCCTTTCCACATTGGGTGAACTAATGGCCGATCCATTGTGCAGATCAGTGGTGATTACCGGCTCAGGGCGTTTTTTCTCCGCAGGAGGAAACATTGACGATTTCGCCAGTGGTATTGAGTCCGGAGAGATTGGAGACAGGGTCCAGGAGATGACAGACAAACTACATCCTTTGTTGCTGAGAATGAGGACATCTGAGAAAGTATTCGTTTGCGCAATTAACGGATCGGTTGCTGGCGGCGGCTTCGGTTTGGCATTGGCCTCTGACTATCGCGTCTGCGTACCTCAGGCAAAGCTAGCCTCGGCCTTCTTCCGCCTCGGCCTTTCTCCGGATGGGGGGATGACTTGGTTACTACCACGTTTGGTTGGAAATCAGGTGGCGAAGAGATTCCTCTTCAATTCTGAGGTTTGGTCCGGTGAGAAGGCAATGGAGGTGGGTGCGGTGGATGAATTAGTGGAAGAAAGCATGCTCGTCGAGAGGTCCCTGGAAGTCGCCAGAGAGTGGGGCAAATGGTCAGTCAACAGCAGGAGGGGCACGAAGCAGTTGCTCGATGCATCCACTTCGACATTCTTTGAAACACAACTTCAGTTCGAACAGTCGCTGATGGTCGCATCCTCAAAGACCACCGACTTCGCTGAAGGCGTGAGATCCTTCAAGGAAAAGAGAGAACCGTCTTTCGGAGCCGAAGAGGAGGAGTAGATTGTCCCGAAGACTCATTGTAATGCGTCATGCGAAGAGTAGTTGGAAAGAGACTGGGTTAACTGATCACGACCGCCCCCTGAACAAGAGGGGGCTTAGAGACGCTCCACGGATAGCAGATGCCATCCATGACAGGGGATGGACACCAGACCTGATTCTGGTTAGCAGTTCTAAGAGGACACTCCAGACTCTCTCAGGGATGTCCAATAGGTTCGAGGGGGTGCAATCAGAAATCCGAACTGAGATATACCACGCCACCTTGAATGACTTGCTGCTAGTATTGGAGGACATGGCCCAAGAAGGAACGACAATGGTTCTGGGCCATAATCCCGGTTCAGAGATACTAGTCAACCACCTGTCGGGAGAATGGCACGTGATGCCAACTGCGGCTGCCGTGCTTTTGGTCGAGTCTACAGGGCAGTGGGAGGTCCAGGAAGTTATCCGCCCCAAGGAGATTCAGTAGTCAGGGATGTTCCGGAACCACTTCCGACCAGTGAGACATCTTGTTCAGTGTGATAGTCACGTTAGTCACCTCACCTTCTTCCCAGTAGTCAACTGCTACGAAGGTGGGCCTGTTGTCCATCTCCTCCCAGCACTCCAGAGTTCTGTTGAGCAGGGTCTCGTATTCATTAACCTCGTTTGCCAAAACGGGGTCTGGGAGCCCAAAGATGCTTGAAAGCCAGTTATTCAGATGCCAAACTGGTTGCGAGCCATCTCCACGATGAACGGTGCAGGACATCTCTTCCTGGCTACTCTCGGCATAGTTCGTCGTCCAACCGAACATTCCAAAGTCGTGCAACCAGGGGTAGTCATCGTTCTGTGATTGCTCCCAGAAAACTACCAGGTCCTTTCCATCAAGAACCATGTCGCCCAAGCTGGGCCATTCTTCCCCTAGGGTGTGTGTGTAAATTCGGTCAGACATGCCAGTCTCATTGAACAGGAACTGCAGATGAGACGCCGGGACGTAGTTTTCTATCAGGAGGGTGACCACATCCCCGCTCGAGTTGTTCATCAGGGAATTAAGGAGATTCAGCCACACGAATGAATCCACCTCTCCGAAAAGGCAGGGATGGAAGAACTGGCCAGTGCTGTGGCAGAACCTCACGTCCCCCGCAGAAGTATTGTCGTAGCTTCTGTGATGGGAATCGACCATGAATGCTCTGATCCCGTCATCCCACTGCCGTTGTAGTCCAGTGTAGTGATTAACCCCGACTAGAATTTGGTCCTCTATCGTAGAGTATGCGTTGTGAGTCTCTGCGAAGGTGAAGTCATCATAGGTTCTGAGGCAGAAAACAGTTATTCCATGGCAAGTCATGAAATCCTCTGAATCCATCGGATCGAAACCCCTCTCCAACTCCCATTCGTTGGGCAGACCATCTCCGTCGGCATCATCGTCCCACTCGTCGCATATCATGTCTCCATCCAGATCCTCGGGGATAGAATAACTGTCAAGCGAATCGGTGCCACATTCCACCTCGGCATCATCGGTCCAGGAATCATCATCGTCATCATCATCCAAGACGTCGCACACAGAATCCCCATCGGTGTCCTTTGGAAGGTCATCTCCATTATTGGGGTCAGAAGTGCAGTTCAACTCAACAGTATTCTCCCATCCGTCACCATCCACGTCAACATCCTCGGAGTCTTGAATCCCATCCCCATCCATGTCGGGAGGAGATTTCTCCATGCAACCCGAGGTAATGAGTAGAGCGCACAATAATAGCGAACCAAGTTTTTCATGCATCGTCCCAACTCTGTGTATTGGTGCACCTAGAGATTTCAATCCATTACCGTCTCGTGATGGTTTGGAACGAAGGTCTGCTCCGTCATCGGTGGCCTGACATACCCTCTAGCATTCTTTCGATCTGGGAGATCAATTGGCTCAGGAGTAAGGTCCTCGTATTCAATCATTGAAAGAAAGTGACTGATGCAATTCAAGTGCGCATGCCTCTTGATATCGGAGTTAACCACGAACCATGGCGACTGCTTGGTGTCCGTATGAGCGAACATCACATCCTTCGCCTCGGAGTAGTCTTCCCAACGGGTAAGCGACTCTAGGTCCATTGGACTTAGCTTCCACCTCTTGTGTGGTTCGTCTAGTCTTGCCTTGAAGCGCTTCAATTGCTCGTCATCGGAGACCGAGAACCAGTACTTGATCAGAATCGTTCCTGATCTCATCAGCATCCTCTCGAACATAGGGCAGGATCTCATGAACTCGTCATATTCGTCCTCATCACAGAACCCCATCACTCTCTCGACCCCTGCCCTGTTGTACCAACTTCTGTCGAACATCACTATCTCTCCGGCCGCGGGAAGGTGGTTGACGTACCTTTGGAAGTACCACTCGGTCTTCTGCCGCTCGGTTGGGGCTGGTAGAGCAGCGACCCTCACAACCCTTGGGTTGAGGTACTGGGAGATCCTCTTGATTACGCCGCCCTTGCCAGCAGCATCCCTGCCTTCGAAGACAACAACGACCTTCAGCCCCTTTGCCTTCACCCACTCCTGCAGCTTGATCAACTCAAGCTGGAGTCTGAATAACTCCGCATTGTACTTCTTCTTTCCAATCCTTTCGATTTTGTCGCCCCTGTTGTCGCCCATTGCAATCAGGCTTCCATGGCCGTCAGTGACAAAAGCCCTCTGGTCATCATTTTCCAGAAATCACACGCCTATAGCAGGCTGACAAGACCATTCAATGCCACGGAAGGGTCATCCGATTTTGTCACCCCACTAGCCAGAAGAACCCCAGAAGTACCAAGGTCAATTGCCTTCGAAACGTCAGAACCGGTCTTCACGCCAGCCCCACAAAGAATACCCACAGCCCCTGACACATCCTTCACCGCCTGGGCAGTCCCACTGACAATCTCTGGATCTGCACTAGTCACGGACACTTCACCTCCAATCAACTCCGGTGGCTCCACAGCGACGAAGTCAGGTTCCAAAGCCGCGAGAGACCTAGCCTCCTCTACATCAGCAGCACATGCGCAGACCTCGAACCCTTCGGGGACCTGTTCAAGCAGCATTGCCACGTGCTCAAGACTGACCTTGTGCTCTGCATGGTTGATCAGTGTCCCAGAGGCCCCCCTCTCAATCGCGGTAGAGGGATGCAACCATCCAGTATTCGAACCGAATCCGACTGGATCCAGGTGCTGGCACCAGACCTCAAGACCGGGAGCTGCAGCCACGACAGCGGACAGGTCAAAAGCAGAGACCGCGGCAATCATCCTTGCATCCGTCTCTATGTTGGCCATAGCCAGAGCCAGACTCTCAGCCGAGGCGCCATGAGCAGCCTGGTACGTCTTGAAGTTCACAACTACAAGAGGGGCGCTCACAGCATCCCGAGTCGTCCGGCCTCTTTGACCGTGTTGGGGGTTAGTCCAATACCTAGGACTAGTTCTGGGGTCTATGGCAGAGTCTCCAGAATGGACGGAGAGTAGCCTTTCTGAGCACTACTCAGATGGATCGGGGATCGATCTTTCGTGGTTGGATAAGCCAACCAGGCACCAATTCAGATGGCGGACGATAAAGGGACCTTGGGTCACATCTAGGAGGAGGATTTCGTCCGGCCAGTCGCTTGTCAAGGACTTCAAGGGATCAATGCCGAGAGACGTCTTCGTTTCGACCTCATCATGGCTCGACCCCGTCAACCTGCCTCGACTCAAGGATGGCAAAAAACCACCACCGATTCTCCTGGATCACATGGTCGTATTCGACATAGACATGCGACCTTTCTGCATCAGAAGGCTAGAGGGGGCAAGAGTGGCAGCGATGAGGCTGAGAGAATGGATTTCTGAGGCTACTGATCTCGATCTTCAGCATATCTCATTCTCCGGAGGTAAGGGATTCCACCTAATCTACCGAGACCCCGACAGGTCCGCCTTCTCGGAACCAGATCCTATCAGGAGGGAGGAGATGGTAAGGGAGCAGAGGAGGACGCTACTGGATCAGGTACTCGATGCTGACCACCCGGTCGATTCGGTCGTGACTCAGGACACCCGCAGAATAATCAGGCTACCCGGAACACTACACGGCTCCACCGGATTTGCTTGCACCATCTTGGAAGACGGTCTGATAGAGAACCCGGTGAAGGACTGGATAGGTGAAATCCCCAGGCATTATTCGGCTGTAAGCATCCCCAAGAGGCCACCGATAAAACTCCCCAGTTTCAGGTTTAGGATGCGTCCAAGGGTCGTTCTCGAGACGAGGAAGGGAGATAGGGAAGAGCACCTCAGCCTGGAGGTCAGCAGCCATGTGAAGGGGACCAGAGACAGGTCAGCTGTGATTGTATGGCTCCCGGGGAGATGGGGCGAGCCCAGAGAGGCGGTCGATAGGGCGCAGGAGTTGTTCGACTCGATGGATCTGGGGCCTGTCGCCTACATGTTCGATGGCAGCGAGGTCCTAGCCATAGTCCCCCGAGCCATCCCCAGGGACTTCCTGCTGAGTAGGTTGGGTAAGGCAGGATTGAGGAAGTTCGAACACGAGACCAGGAGGTTCGACCATTCCTGGGTCAGAATCTCCGGCAGGATGCAGAACGGGGATTGGCAGAGCGAACTTGAGCCAATCACGGTCCTCGGGTACGAGGCCAGCAAACGCTGCTCCCACCCTTGGTCGGCCCCACACCTAGAGCTCTGCAAGCGAGTAGGTCTGCCAATCAGGCCAATGGAAGGGGAAGTATCAGGGGCCAAAGAACCCTCCATCAGAGCAGCAATCCGGCGCTGAGTTTATCTCCTTCCTGCCATACTAGCGACATGTCCCAGTGAAGGAGCCCGCAAGGGCGATGACTGTTTGGCTACGCCAACTCTGACCAGTACTTCACCGGCCTCGGCGCCGGGACAGCGCCGAGGTCAATCCACTAGTGGTGAACATGTCAGAACTCGAGGCGATTTTCTATTGCTTCGGAGCCATACTATGGGGACTCAGTGGCGAAGGGGGGGAGGAAGTGCAGGCTCTAACAGCAATTGCTCTATTCATCTTCTTCTGGTTCATGGTCTCTGGTTCCGGCGATGCCACGGGACCTGCTTCCTATTCCGTGACTCGCAGTAGTGAAACCATGAAGGCATCGAAAATTTACGGAATTTCGCCCGGCCGAATCGGTGGATATGACACTTTGATCGGCTACATGGGGTTCCAGGGCTCCACGGACGAACCCCCCGTCGCGTCAATCGAGGAAGGCATATCTAGGTTCGAGAGGATAAAGCAGTCTGATCGAGGAATAGCCTCGGATGCGAAGAATTTCTTCTCCAGCCCCTATGTCATCGATGTTCTTGGTTTGGGGGAGGAGGCTACTGATTCAGAAGAGGAGGGCAGTTATCAGAGGGGAATTTCGGACTACTCGAAGGAGATTGGCGATGACTGGTGGGAGGAGGGTTACGAAGAAGGGACAGAAAAACCAACCAGGAAAACGGACTCTTCCGGTGAGTCATGTGGAAACCCACGGTGCTCCAACCCAGTATCCGCCTTCGACTTCCGGTGCTTCACTTGCCGCAGGAGGTTCTGCAGCGAGCATGCTGGAGCAAACATCGAGTGCAGCGAGTGCTCGAAGTGATCAGAGGAAAACGCTCTTCTTGTGGGTCGAGGATCTGGGGGAAAGACCCGCTCGCTTGATCTCGCTGCCCATCTCCTTCCCGCTCCTGCTGTGCCCGTACTGGACCTCGCCGGGGCTCACCTTCCAGTTCCACTGCCGCTCGAAGACCTTTGCATCCTCCATGTTGCGACAGAGCTTCCTGGGGACTGCATGGAACATCGAAAGGACGTTCTTCTTCCTCCTGAAGTATTTGCCAACAACCTCTGGGAGCAAGTCGCTTAGCCAAGTCTCGCTCACCACCTTGACCTCCCGCTGTATGACGTACCTCGGATTCTCCAGAGGTCCGAGCACCTCCACCATGGCCTCTGCGAAGATGGCCGACTCTTCTTCCGATGCCTCCTCCAGGTAGGTCCTCATCCAGCCCCCGCCTCTGCTGCCACCTCCAACCTTGACGTCGAACCCGATGTGTCCCAGGGCCTGCAGCGAGGAGGCGACCGCGTCCGCAAACGCCAGGACAAGTGACTCATCGGACCATTGGGCCAACCCGATCCTGCTTGTCTGGGGGAAACCACCTCCAAGCCCACTTCCTTAGATCT
>CAZMVZ010000027.1:0-14602 GCA_964570065.1 uncultured Candidatus Poseidoniales archaeon | reverse complement strand
CAGGCCTAGTGGGCGTAGCAAGGGTCGCCATCGCGCACTCCAGCTGGGCATCCGAGATGGGAGCAGAGGGATATTCCCCCGAAAGGCCCCCTTTCACGCCGGCGCACCTGATCGAACAGGGCCTTAGCCAGACCTTCGTGGACTACATGAGAAGATGGAAGGGATTCGTCACCGATGGTAGACTGTAGATAACAGAACTCTAGAAGAGCGCCTCATCCCTGGCGAGGGACCCCATGGGGTCCCATGCTGGAAGGACCACCGGATCACCATCCAGGCCCGCTGTCATCTCTTCCGTCAGGTAGTCCCTTGGTGCTGCGATCTCGAACATGTGCTCGTCGTACCAGTTGTCGTTCATCGTGTAGAATCCCTTGACCCCGCTCTCGTCGGAGCCCCATGAGTTCTCCACTCTCCACCTTCTGGGGCTGCCATCCACGACATCAACCCCAGTGAACAGCATCGCATGCGTCATCATAGTCTGCCCGAATCTCAGGCGATCCGCCTTCTCCATCCCGAACTCAACCCCATACAGGCCCTTGAAATCGAAAAGCTCAGCATCCCAGAGCCCCTTCTTCCGAGCCATGTGCTTGCCAACGTCGCAACCCATCCAGACGGGGGTCCCGTCCTCGAGGAGCCTCTGGGTCACTCCCTTCATCTCGTCCGAGGGGACGTTGAGGTACACGACCGGAGGGCCTCCAGCAACATTCTGCAGGAAATCCACTGTATACGTCTTGTAGTACTCGTTCCTGGGGTCATTCACGATGCAAACGTAGTTCTCCCAGTCGACATCAACATACTCCTCCACGAATTCCAAGGGGGTCATCTCCCCCTTTCGGTGGAACTCCTTATCCTTGTCTCGCCACTGCCAGTCGAACTTCTCCGGAGGGGTCCCTAGGTGTATGCACAGGATCCTCCATATCTCCCCCATCCTCGAGTCCTTGTGGCTCCTGGCCTCCTTCTCCGAGCCACCATTGTCCAATATCGCCCTTATCTCACTGGCAGTCGACCTCAAGACGTCTTTCAGAATTCCGTTCATCGATCTGGTACTGCTGCTGCTATGCGACTCTGGATATGCAGACATGGGGACAAGCCCGTGCTTCCTGATCAGATTCATCGCCATGTTCCATTGGCCACCATCTCCGATCGGGTCACTGAGTAGGAAGTGAATGGTCCGGTCGTCCACCGGTCGGTCCGACGTCTCCAGGATGGCCTCCAGAAAGTGATTGGACCTCTCCAACTTGTCCCAGAAGTGAATATGCGCCTGACTGAACTCGAAGTCCTTCACATTCATCTTCTTCATTGCCCCTACCCTGAAGAGATTCAACGTAGCGAACAGCCAACACCGACCGCTCCTCCTTTGGTTGGTGACGCTCCACTCATCCAATTTCGTGCTGAACGAGAAATCCATGTTCTGGACCAGGTCTCTACGAAGGGTGAGCGTTGACAGATCCGCATTGCTGACAGCATTCTGCGCTACCCTTGCCGATGAATCGGACTCGAAAGCCTTCCTGAATTTCTTTATCTGTCCGTCAGTTACTCCCTTTGCCATCGTTCAACCCTCCATCCACGTGCGGCGCCGGAGAGAGTTAGTAATTGCCCTGCTATATCGGAGCAGCTTCGGCGAGACCGGCTGCGATGAGAATCTCAGCTACCAGGGAAGGGCAGTTCTCGATGTCCCCCTCAGTTAGCGCCACTTCAGTCCCGTCAGCCATGAGAATCGGGTCCTCTACATTCTTGAGGACTCTTATTCTGAGAAGTTCCGATGGCTCCTCGCTCACCTCCTCATCCAGCGTCCTTGACTCCGAGGGGGACGCTGCGTGTTCTGGGAATTCGTCCATCTCCCTGATCCTGTCCTCCTCGTCGAAGTCTGGCTCTTCCCACTCCGACTCCTGCCTCGGAGGGAGC
This sequence comes from uncultured Candidatus Poseidoniales archaeon, assembly GCA_964570065.1. Classification (GTDB taxonomy): domain Archaea; phylum Thermoplasmatota; class Poseidoniia; order Poseidoniales; family Thalassarchaeaceae; genus UBA36. The sequence goes on along the minus strand of CAZMVZ010000027.1, from coordinate 12,700 downwards.
GGTGTGGTCGCAGGGACATCCTTGTCATCCTCACCAGAGAAATCCTCGAGCGTCTCAATTACCTCGTTCACCACTGTAACTGACTCAGCTTCAGTAGACCCGAGCATGGAAGACCATGATGTGGAAACCTTGTACTTCTCAGCAAGATCCCTGATCCCATTGTAGAATACTCTCTCAGATGGGTCGTGCCTGCTCCAGTCAAGGGTTTGGAATCCAATCGGACCGCCGTTCGCCGAGCTGAGCAGATTTGATGAAACCGCGTGCCTAGTGAAAGAGGTAAGCCGAATTCTAGTCAGATCTCTGACGCAAGTCCGTGCAACCCCAAGCCTCCTGGATAGCAATTGGGCCTTGGCCGTCATCCCTTCGTCCCTGACTGTCTCCGATAGCTCGGTTTCCATGCTCTGCAATAACTGCCCCACTGCGTCCCAGAAGATCACTCCCTCAGCCATAGCGACGTCAACTGGAGTATCGCTGCTCTTCTGCTTCCGAGTCACTTCTATCAGTGTCTTATGCACCCCCTCCAATTCGTTCTTGGAAAGCCTACGAGGATCAGAACCGACTGCCATGAACGCGACCTATCCAGCATCCCGCAGAGGAGATACATCAACAATTCCTTGCCAAAGTAGCAAGACGCTCCATCCGCGAGAATAAAATCCAAGTCTTCCTTCGGTAAGGTGCAGGTGTACCCGAGTGGTCAAAGGGGGAGGGCTCAAGATCCTCTGCATAGCGCTTCGCAGGTTCGAATCCTGCCGCCTGCACCAAATAGTGGCTAACCAAGTAGCGCCTTGAGAAGCTCTATCGAACCACTCTTTCCCTTTTGCTCGGTGATGGTGTCGGCTGAGGACACAACTTCTGGGTAGAAATCACTCACTGCAACTGAGAAGCCAACTAGGTCGAACATTGGTAGGTCGTTGGGAGCATCGCCACATGCAATTACTCGCTTCGGATCGATACCTCTCTGCTCCAAGGCAATCCTCAGGCCTAGAGACTTGTTTAATCCTGGACTGGCGATGTGAACTGCAAACCCGGTTGAGACCACTTCGAGATCCGACCACTCACTATCTGCAATAAGCGCCTTCATCAACTCAAATGAGTCGGTCTCACTCAGACACCACTCAGTCTCCCTCCATCTGTTAGACTCTATCCCACTAGGGTCCAGTCCTTCGATTTTGGTCGCTAACCATTCAGCAGCATCTTTCGCCCTCGAACCATCTGAGAGTGATCTAATTTCGTGTCCCTGAATGCTGTCCCAAACCATTCCGCCATTCTCGGCGACAATAAAACCGGAAGTTCCTATTGCCTGCATTATCGGAGTAACGTTCGGTAGAGTCCTTCCGGAAGCAAGCGACACGGGCATCACTTCCCTGTCAACCCTTCTTGCAAGACTCACCAATTCGTCATGAAAACCATCTCTATCCAGAAGTGTCCCATCGACATCGAATACAATCATGTCCCATTCTCCAAGATTGGGGACATCTACCATGATGCCTCGGATTGGCGTACATTCAAGATACCACCGACAGGGTTGCATCATGTTGAAGCGATACCCGATATTGGGAGTTCCATGGCCGAGGACTCCGAGGATTTCCTTTACCTCGATGACGAGGAAGGAGGCAACTCTTCGAAGAAGTCTGCATCTAGGAAGATTTCACTCCCTAAGATAGCAATCCCAAAGAGGAATCCGGCAATAAATGACCATCACTCCAACCCACGGGGAGTAGATCCCCCAGACTCCGATGGAATTGAGATTTCATTGGATGGAATTTTCCAGTTCGACTGGGGGATTAGGGGGATGGACTGTCCTGACTGTGCAATGAAGGCATCCCGAGCAGTCAATCGACTACCAGGAATCCAGTCTTGTAGGATTTCAGTCGCTGAGGGTACGGTTGTGATTTCCCAGGACATTTCAGATGGAACGGTTTCCCGGGCCTCCTCGGTCCTCACTAGCCTGGGCCATGAACCAGATATTGGGTGGTTGAGGGCGGTTGGAGCTAATCCAGAAAGAATAGCGCTACGCCTGGGAGTAGACATCAAGGGTCTGAGGAACTCTATACTCAGCATCCCTGGGACCTTGGATGCAAGAACCGACAAAGGACACGTCGACGTTCAGCGGGTTTGGATTTCCGATCCGGAACTAAGAGCAGCATCCGAGCAGAAGACGTCCGAGCTACTGGGAGAAGGGCATCGACTGTCACCAGTCAGGGAATCCGGGTTCAGGAAGGACCAGATACAACTCCTCGCAGCAGTTCTGACAATCCCCCTAATATTTCTCGTAGCCATCATAGAGTCATCCGAACAGATTCCCTCAGCAGTGGCTTGGGCCCTAGCCCTAGGGGGCGTCGCCTTTGCGGGAAATCAACTGTTCCAGGAAGCCATAGCCGGACTGAAAAATCGTGTTGTCGGATTCCAGGTTCTAACATCTCTGGCAGTATTAGGTGCAATTGCACTTGGTGAGCTGATAGAGGCTCTGATGGTCGTCTCACTAGTCGCATTCGCTTCCCATCTCGAGAACAGGGCATTAATTAGAGCGAGGCAATCTATGCAAGGTGGTCTTGACAGGCTCCCTAGGAGAGCAAGAGTAGTCACCGATAACAAACCAATGGAGATGAGGGGGACCAGATCTCTCAATGTGATCAATACCGCTTCTTTGGATCCATCCTCTGCCAGAGACTGTGACAACGACCTAGTTCCCGTCGAGGCACTCGAAGTAGGGGAGATGATCGAGGTCAGATCCGGAGAGACAGTTCCCGTAGACGGAGTAATCATAGAAGGAACCGGCGCAATAGACAGGGCCCCTCTGACTGGAGAACCAATCCCTATACCAGTAAAGGTAGGAGATAGGGTGGAGGCCGGCCTGGTTTTGGCTCGCGGACCTCTCGTCATCAGATCAGAGGCTACTGGTGATGGTACCAGGCTTTCCAGTTTGATAGACCTAGTTAGACATTACAAGGACCAACCAACAAGGACACAGAGTGTAATTGAGAGATTCACTCTGGTTTGGACCCCTCTTGTCGTAATTGCAGCCCCCATTATCGGTTTCTTGTTCACCAACTCTACCGAACAGGCAATTCTGACAACCTTGCTCCTCTGGGTAGTCTCATGTCCTTGCTCCCTCCTACTAGCTTCCCCTGTTCCCCACGCAGCCGCACTTACTGCTGCCTCAGGTTTCGGATTGATAGCCAGGGGTGGCGATGTTCTAGAATCAGCAGCGGAGGTGAAAATCGCCTTATTGGACAAGACCGGGACTCTTACCAGTGGTAGACCCACAATCTCGGGAATCTCAGTCGCCGAGGGGGTGGACGAATCCAGAGTTCTGAGGATTGCAGCAGGATTGGAGGCTCGCTCCAACCACCCCTATGCAAGGACGATTATCCAGGAGGCCGAAGTTCGCTCACTGAATCCAATGAGCGTTACTCAGATCAAGGACGGAGATGCCGGAGTTGTTGGGATTCACAGGGGCGATTCTGTGATGCTGGGCAGAGCTGACTGGCTTCGCTCACAGGAAGTGTCCATCCCAAATGAAATCGAGGAGGCACTAGAAAACTCCAGGAAAGCAGGAAAGGGAGCAAGCATCCTTTCGGTAGGCGGCTCTGCCATTGCGGCGATTTCATTCGCCCACGACGATGCAAGAGAAGGAGTACTGGAGACAGTAAACGAACTGGGTTCCTATGGCGTCAAGGTCGAGATTCTCAGTGGTGACGAGCAGGCAAGTGTCGAGGCCTTCGCTATGGAGATAGGGATCGACCCATCACTCTGCAAAGGGGGGGTCGATCCAGAGGGCAAGGCAGAATATGTTACCAAGATCTCCTCAGAGAACCGGACAATGATGGCTGGAGATGGTTTCAATGACGCCGGCGCACTTGCGGCAGCCGACATAGGAGTGGCAGTGGGAAGTGGCGATCAGGTCAACCTAGACGCTGCGGATGTCCTTATCCCCGGGCAGGACCCTAGGGTATTGTCTAGGATGGTGGGACTCGCAAAGAGAACAAGGCGGATCGTGTATGCTAACATAGCCATCTCTGTGATAGTCACAATGATTCTGGTCACTGCAGTTTTGGCGGGCTTCGATATGAACTTGGCTGCTGGCATAGCCCTTCACGAAGCAAGTGCGATTATCATCATCCTGAACGGAATGTGGGTATCTGGAACTGGGACTCAGAGACTATCTTCACTAGTCGACCTAACTAGAGACATTTTCTCCGATCTCACAGAGATTTGGGCTATTTTGTCTGGTAAGAATGGCGAAGACAGCTCAGCGACCGCTTGATTAAGTGGTATTATTTCCCGATTACATGACACCTCCCGACGTCGAGTCAAGGGTCGCACCCCCTTTGGTCAACTGCGCCCAGTGTGAGGGGATGCTCCCCCAAGGACTGGGGGAAATCGAATGCGCACTCTGCGGAGCCCTGTGCCGAGTCTCCCACCAACCAACCGTGATTGCCCTCAAAGAGGAGAAGGTTCAGTGCCCTCATTGCATGACAGCAGTCGAAGCAGGTACCGAAAAGAGGCCAGTAGAATTGTCTTGTGGAGCCTGCTCGGGAATTTTCACACTAACTAGAAAGATAGTCAAGGTAGAGGTTCAATGCCCATCCTGCGAAGCAAATCTGAGAATCAGACCTAGACCAGGGAAGAGGGAATTGTCGTGCCCAGGGTGCCAGAACGCTTTCTTCGTGACATTCTAGTTCCGAGAAGCCAATAGCCGTTAGAAACTGGCATTTCTTGCTATTTTCAACCCTCTTGTCTCAAATACCCCGAAAAGGGCGTCGAATCGGGGATGGGCACGTGAGTGAGAGCAAGCCGGCAGACTCGAGCGAGTCAGAGAGTTTGGACGAACTAGATGCTCTGAGAGCAGAGCATGCACTATCCTCCACGGCAATGGGGGCTGCAGCAAGGGCCCGAGAAAGACTGGATGAAGAGTCAACACTCCGCTCCGGAATCAGGAGGGAGAGGAGAATGAGAATTTCTGAGATGACGGACAGAGTCTCGGGGATGCAAGGTGCAATGAGGAAGGCCAACGAGATTCTATTCGAAGAGCAATTACAGCAGATTGAGGCTGACCTCAGGGACGAGTTGGAGGATGAACTCGAGAGACTAGAGAAGGAGGCATTGGAGAGAGAGGAGAGACTCCTCAGGGAAGAAATGCTACATCGCCTTCGCAGAGAGGAGAACAGACTTCGCGATCAACTAGATCTAGAGAGGGATAGAAGGACTGAGGCCCACTCATCAAGGATCAGAGACAGGCTCAGAGGGGAAATGGAAGTCGAGTTCAGTCGAAGGAAAGCGTTCCTCGAGGAGAGGCTAGAGCTGGAGTCCAACCAGGGAATGGAGAGAATGGAACGCAGGGTTGAGATGGATCTCAGAGAAGCAATGGAGTCTGAGGTCCATCGAAAGGCCGAGGCATTTAGGCTAGAGCAGGAAATAAAGATGCGAGACAGCATTGCCAAGAAGAGGCGGAAGCATGAGGCAAAGATGGAGAAGCAGCTTGAGAGCGAAAGAGAGTCCCTCGAGAAGGAATTGAAATCCGACATCAATGTCAGGACAAAGGCGCTCCAGGAAGAATCCGAAAGAGCCTCAATCGGAGAGCTTGACCGGAGGTTTAGGGCTGAGAAGGAGAGTATGGAGGCAGCACTAGGCCTCAGAAGACAAGAACTTGCTCTAGAGAGCGAGGTCGAGATGGAGCAGAGAGTTGCCGATTTTGTCAAGGAAAGGGAGTCGGAGATGATGTCAAACCTGGAGAAGCAGATGTCGAAGAGAGGAGACATGTCAAAGAAGGACATTAAGGAGATGCTCAAGACCCTAGAATCGGAAATCCGGCTAAAGATGGAGACAGCCCTTCTTGACGCACGGCATAGAGTGATGGAACAATCCGGCTCATAGTAGCCCTATGGTTCAGTTATTGCCCTAATTCTCCCATCCGCTTCTCTAGCAAACTCCCAGTATGATTGACTAGCTGGATTTGACTTGTTTGGCTTCTGTGCGATTACTATGGGTGCACCCTCTAGAGGGGACTCTGCTATGGCCACTGATCTGGGAATCTGCGAGTCAAAGACCCTGTCTCCGAAGTGCTTTCGGGCATGCTCGGTCACCGTTTCGCATAACTTGCTCCTCGATTGGACCATAGTCATCAGAATTCCCAACAGGCCTAGACCGGGATTCACCGATTTCTGAACCTCTCTAATTGAGGATATCAGCTGACCCATACCTTCCAATGCATAGAACTCGGCTTGGATGGGGATCAGGATACAGTCTGCCGCACATAGGGAATTTACGGTAAGCAGACCAAGAGAGGGGGGGGTGTCGATAATTATCACATCGAAATTCTCTTCTGCCTCGAGAAGGGCTAGTTTGAGCCTATTTTCCCTGCCAACCCTTGTCGCTAGGTCCACTTCTATTCCAGACAGATCCAGATCCGCGGGGAGGATCCACAGGTTTCGGATTCCAATGTGCTTGGGGGGCCCCCTAGACTTCTCCGGATTGTTCTTCTTCCATGCAGCTTTCATCGATCTCGAGAGTAGATCCGGACCAAGTATGCAATCCTCCAGTTTTAGAGAGTGATCGTCTACCCCCCGAGAGAACAATTCGTTCATCGTAGGGCCAACGCTCCTCTTGTCAACACCGAAGGTCGTTGCTACGTTTCCCTTTGGATCCATGTCTACTAGCAAGACCTTTCTGCTTCGAATCCCGTAATCTTCACTCCCCAATGACAGAGAAGAGGCCAGATTAACTGCAGTGGTTGTTCGAGAACAACCGCCTTTGTGATTCACACAGGCTATCACCACCGCCATGTGGGTGACTATGGCATTCGGTTAATTGGGATTCCCGATTACTGTATGACTGGGACTTTAACTTCACTGAGGATCTTATTCACGATCCTCCTTCCTGTTACTCCTCTAATCTTCGACTCAGGTTTGAGCACAATCCTGTGACTGACCACATCCAGAGCTACTCCCTTCACGTCATCAGGGATAACGTAGTCCCTTCCATCAATTGCGGCAGATGCTCTTGATGCTTTGAAAAGACCCTGGCTAGCTCTAGGTGAAGCTCCAGCCTCTATCCTTGGATCCGCCCGGGTCCTCTGAACGACTTGAACGATGTATCCCAGGATAGCCGGATCGATGTGAACAGTCTCCAGGGCCTTCTGCATAGCCACAACCTTTCGAGGCTCGACAATCTGCTCAATATCGTAGGAGTCCTTACCTCGTAGCTTCCTTCGCTGCAATATCGCCTTCTCTTCATCCATCGACGGGTATCCCATACTCATCTTCATGAGGAATCGGTCCATCTGAGCCTCGGGGAGAGGATAGGTCCCCTCCTGCTCAATTGGGTTCTGTGTTGCCATTGTTACGAATGGTGCAGGGAGTTTGTGCGTTATCCCCTCGATTGTCACTTGCTTCTCCTCCATAGCCTCGAGGAGAGCGGCCTGAGTCTTCGGAGGGGCTCTGTTAATCTCGTCTGCTAGAAGTATGTTGGTGAAGAGAGGGCCGAACCTAGGCCTGAATTCCCCCGTCTTCTGGTCATACATGTAAGTCCCGATGATATCCGCTGGGAGTAGATCAGGAGTGAACTGGACTCTCTTGAACTTGCAACCAAGGGCTTCAGCGAACGTATTCGACATCAGAGTCTTTGCCAGGCCTGGGTTGTCTTCAATCAGGATGTTTCCGTTGGCCAGTATCCCAATTGCCACCTTGCGAATGTTTTCTGGCTTGCCAATAATGACCTTCGCAACCTCGCTCATGAGATTGTTAGCATGCCCAGAGACCGATCTAATGAGGTCCTTTGAGTTAGAACCACCACCCTGAGCAATCGTCACACTGAACCCTCTTGTTTCCTAGGCCGATTCCATGACTACTTGAGTGTTAGGTGACTTTGAACATCCCATGCTCTTGTCTTATCTGCCCCAGAAGTGGTCTTCCTTCCTGTGTATGGCCAGCAACTCCTCGTAGACGTCCTCCTCCATAGAGGTCATTTCCATCTTCCTAAGTTTCCTTGCATGCGATTCTGGAATGTCAACCAGGAGTACATCTCCCTCGTCAATTTGCCTTCCCACTGTAACACCATCAACCGATATTGCGACCTCAGCCCCCTGCTTTGCTTCCTTTAGGCTCTCTTGCCCGGATCTGATGGATTTTATTCGCCCTACCTTCTCTCCATCTTTGAGAAGTCCCTGTCCTATGTGGATTCTACCAGCGAGAACCCTTACTCCAACAACAGCCGGTTTCGAGATTCTGAAAGTATGATCAGGGAGAAGCATAATCCTACCAGGATATACGACCAATTCTCTTCTCTCTTCTTCAAGTTCCGATTTCCTGGATTCTACCCATTCTTCTCGTTCTTCCAGAATTCTGTAGATAATGTCGGATCCAATGTGCTTGACTCCCGCTTCGGAGGATGCTACTTCTTCCTCTGCCTCCTCGAGAATTTCTGTGCTGAATGCCATAATCAATCGGTTTAGTGGATCTGAAGATGCCTCAGCGCTACGAACATCTCTGCGGCTGACCTTTCCAATCGATGCCTCCCTTATTGGAACGCCTATCTCTCTGAGTTCCTTTGCCAGAGCCTCGAGGCCACCAACCGTGTCCGACTTGATGCAGACGCCCTCTTCGTCGAGCTCTATCGAGAGATTAGCTTCCTCGTTCGCTGCCGCCATTGCAATGGCTTTCTCTTCGTCGGAGGAAACTACTCGAAGCGCAGTTCCCACCAGAACGCCCTCCAACGAGGGCGCGCTAATCTTGATTCCAGCAGCCGCGTAAGCAGTCTCGGCGTTATCCCATCTATCACCAGCATCTCTCATTTCGCTCATCCCTCTTGGGGAGAAGAGCCCCTTCACATGGGTGCTAACTCCTCCCTTGTCGCTGACTAGTACTATCTCATCCCCCTTACGGATGGAACCTCTATGGAGGATCAGATCCAGGGTCTTCCCGAGGCCCCTCTCCTCCTTCATCTCCAAGACTGTCGCTTCCCCAGAACCATCCACATCTGTCAACTGGTCAGATAGGTATCGTTCTGCTAGGCCAATTACAACCGCTAGCAGATCCTGGATGCCCTCCCCTTCCCTAGCAGAAACTGGAACCATTGCAATCTCCTTGGTGAAATCCTTGATTCTCTCATATCTCTCTAGGTTGAAGCCCTCTTCGGCAAACTGTCCTACAAGTTCCCAGTATTTCTGATCGAATAGGCCCTGTACCTCCTTTGTCTGATCCCTCATCGAGATGGCCATCGACCTGCCTTCTTGGCACTGCCATCCATGGATCCTATCGACCTTGTTCCCAGCGACAACGAAGGGGGTCTTCGATTGCTTCAGGATTCTCAGTGACTCTCTAGTTTGAGGCCTGCAACCTTCCATCACATCAACAATTAGAATCGCAATATCTGCGAGAGATCCTCCTCTAGCACGCAGTGAGGAGAACGAATGGTGCCCTGGCGTATCAATGAAAAGTAGTCCCGGGGAGTCGAATGTCTTTCCTCCTAATAGTGGCGCACACAAATCATTCAGGATTTCCGATGGTACTTCAGTGGCCCCGATATGCTGTGTAATCCCTCCGGCCTCCCTGTCCATCACCGAAGAACGCCCCTGCTCCCCAAGGGATCTTACGTGATCTAGCAAGGAGGTCTTACCATGATCAACATGACCTAGGACAGCGACGATGGGTTGTCTACGTTCTGACATTCTACCCACCTCATGCTCCTTCCCCTTCAGAATTGATTGCTCACTCGTAGATGTGCTCCTCTGCGTCCCGGGTCCAGTCGACCAGTCCATCAGGGAACCACAGCCCCAACTCGAAGGAGGCTGTGTCCTCCCCGTCAGAACCATGAATCACATTGTGACCGATGTCCATCGCGAAGTCCCCTCTGATTGTTCCTGGAGCGGCAGTGCGACCGTCTGTTGGCCCGATTATGTTGCGAGAAACGCTGATTGCATCGACTCCAGTCCATGCCATAGCCACCACAGGGCCAGATGTGATGAACTCGATGAGTCCTGTGTAGAAGGGTCGCTCGTTGTGAACCTCATAGTGCGCCTCTGCTAGCTCTAGAGGCGGGGTCAACTGCCTCAGTCCGACTAGTCGTAGCCCCTTGGTCTCGAATCTGCCGATAATATCAGCCACCAAGCCTCTCTGTACGCCGTCGGGTTTGATCATCACGAAGGTCGTCTGCATTTCTCCCATGTCCCGGCCGAACCACCCCCCCTATTTCAACGAAGTCACCAGAGCAAATGCTTGATGGGCCTAGTATCAAGACGGAATGATATGAAAATACCAATCCCATTGCTATTGTCTGTTTGTCTGTTGCTCCCTGGATGCTTGGACGGCGTTAATGACACAGTAAACCCGGAGAGAGAACTTTTCGATGACAACACATTCGTCAACGAGGACGAGCACATCAAGCTAACTTGGACCATCGAATCAGCATCTACAATCAGGATTGCTCTGGACAATAATGAGTGGGCGAACATCGATATCTACACCATGACCGAGGTGAATTACCAGAAGTACGAGGATTGCGACAGCTTCGTCTATCTTGCTGACCTCAGTGATCCCAACACCGATGCGGCAAACCTAGAGGCTACCATCGATGCTGGGACGTACGTCACTGTAATCGACAATACAGACTGCGGAGATGCTCAGCCACCAGACCAAGGAGGACTATTTTCCAGTGATGAGAACGACAGGGCAAGGGTCGACTACAGAATAACTGCTCAGTGACGTAGGCAGCGTTATCTCCTGATTAATTGATTCCGCCCTTCTCGTAGCGACGAGTCCACTTCAGTCGCCTGGCGTTCCTCTTCAGCTTGAGCATGTTCTTGCGGGACTTGCTGTCCTTGAACCAGTAGACAGACCCATCCCTCTTGACGAACATCATGCCAGTACCAGGCTCAATCTCCTCGTTTGTGAAACTGCAAATCCGCTGCTCTGGCATCATAATCACCTGGAGCCTATCCTTCTCGCTTCCCGACCCGTATCTCTGAGCATTAGGATGTCTCCACCCTCCCCAGTCACAGGATCAGGGCCTCGAACAGGACCTAGTACGTTCCTTGTGATGATTCTTCCAACGTCTCTTGGATTGTCAGAGTCTAGCACCCTTACCTTGACCTGCATCGCCTCTCCAGTTAGGCCTGTCCTGCCTACTATCTCGACGACTTCAGCGGGCCATGCTTCGGTTGCCATCCTTCAAACCTCCAAATCATGACGAGAGGGTCTCGAAGTGCGACTTTACCTCGTTGAATCGATCCATGCCCTCTTTCTCGACCTGCATCACTGCAATTGCGGCCGTCCTGGTCCCAGTGCTCATCCCAGCAGCTTCTGCTAGGTATGCCTGATCCTCAACATAGATGAATGGGATTTCCTTCTCCTTGCAAATCATCGGAATATGTGCAAGCAACTCTCCCGGATTTACATTCTCAGCCATTACGACCATCTGCGCAGTTCCTCTCTCTGCAGACTTGGTGACTTCATTGGCTCCCTTCTTTAGTCGGCCCTTGCCATCCTTGCCTAGGCTCTTGACCATCTCGTAAACTTGCTCTTGTACGTCTTGGGGTGTTTCGAAAACAATATGTACACTCATTGGAACATCTCCTCGTGTTAGTAAGCCGCCGCACGGCATGACCGATATAAACGCAGCGTATTGCCTCCAGTCAGTCGTTATGCGCGACTTTCTCCATGAGTCTACTCAAACCCCTTGCCAATGCGGGTGCTGCAGACACGCTAGCCCTAGGATTTGGTAGAGAATCAGTTGTGTATACACCATCCACATGATTTGCTAGTCGGGACAATGCCCCGCCTGTGAATAGGCCATGCGTGCATGCTGCGTGGACCTCTGTAGCACCCTGTCTCCTAAGTGCGTCACTAGCCCTGCAAATCGTGCCTCCGGTGCTTATCATGTCATCCACTATCGCTACAACCTTGCCAGAGACGTCTAGGTCCTTGGGGGTGTGCTCAATTGTATGAGCATCAATTCTGGTCTTTTCGAGATAGGAAAAATCGCATCCGATTAGGCCAGCTACCTCCGTCGCTCTGGAGATAGCACCCTTGTCAGGGCTCAGGATGAAGTCCGGAGAGACTCCGTTCTGCAGTCTCTCCGCTATCTCGGGCATTGAACTAACGAACTCAATTGGCACGTCCATCCCCTCCAGGATCTCTGGAGCATGCAGGTCCAGTATTGCAATCCCATCGCAATATCTTGAAACAACTTCCGTCACTATTTTCGCCGAAATAGACTCACCCGCGGAGAACCTCTTGTCCTGCCTAGCATAACCATAGTAGGGAATTGCCAAGAAAACACCCGGACCAACGTCTTCGGTATCTCCCGACCACTCCCCCTTCAAGCTAGAAAGATCCCCTTTCCTGACGTCTCGGATTGCCCCCAGAAGTAACAGAGTCTGCATTATCCCTGAATCGGGGAACGTATTGGATACCAGAACAACTGATTCCGATCTGACAGACTCTATTGATTCGGTAGGAATCCTGACATAGGCTTCCCCGTCAGGGAATCTCCTGCTTTCTAGAGCTAAGTGCTCCATGTCAAGGATTGGGGCTAGTTTCTCAGCAATCCCAGCACCTGAGGCGCCGCTAAGAACAGGCATTTGATGACAGGGAAAGGAGGTCCCTTCATGATGCTTCTTATCATCCAGAAACCTAGAAAATGATGAATTTTGGTGGGCACGACAGGATTTGAACCTGTGACCTCCCGGTTATCAGCCGGGTGC
>CAZMVZ010000026.1:0-17254 GCA_964570065.1 uncultured Candidatus Poseidoniales archaeon | reverse complement strand
TTATGGATACGTCACAAAGCAACCGTGGTACTCAGGGACATCATCTTCCCTACCCAAGATTACATCAATGCCTCACTTAGCATGATTTCTTTTTTTCCAGACAGAAGTCAATGGAACGATTATGAAAAAGAAAACGATGACATTCATTATGAAAGATCCCAGCAATTCTTCCGAACTAGGATTCGTCCAGTCCCAAAACCATACCAAGAGCAACGACAGTAGTATTACCGCAGGGAGGATGATGACGGACCGCTTCATTGGAGGGGTCGTCTCCATCCATTTCTCTATCTTGGCTTGCATAGACCCCTCTTCCCTTATGGGTCGAAGAGGATGTTCGTCCCCACTTCTGTTTGGCGCAATGATAGCAGGTAATAAGTCGAAGCGCCACCATCCACGTGGATGAAGAATGGGATGTTCGTTCCGGATGAGGGTGAGCAGTTCTTGAACGTGGCTTGGGCCTTGAAAAACATCCCCACTTCGATAATATCAGTCTCATCAAAGTCGGCCTCCACTCCTGCGGTATTAGTGCCATCAAGCAGCGATGACCCCCCGTAAACGATTCCCTCGGAGTCATATCCTGCGAAGCCCCCTGTCTCGCAGCTGGCGGACCATGAGATGTCACTAGCATAGATCGGTTTCGAACCGGCGGAAAGCTTCATGTGGAGCTCGAGGTCAAAACTCAGAACCTTGATGGACGAAACCCAATTATCGCAAGTACCCCCACAGTTGACTGGGTCGGCATTCGGCCCCCAATCGCCTTGAGTAGAGTATCCCCCCTCCACTATGACAGATCCCCCACCGAAGTCGGAGTCACCGTACAATATCGCCCTACAACCCTCGTCCACTTGGATAGACGTCCCCAAGTGGGTGGCCTCGTCGACCCCGTCGTTGTCGGGATCGAGGAAATCATCTCCCGCGTAATCCCCTATCGTGTAGGTCGCGGCCCAACCTGCTGCGTTATGCTCATACAAAGTGGCCTCACATGTAAAAGGAAAATTTGCTGTAATGAATGCGGATTCGAGCAATACCTTGTTCGACAGCTCCTGCCTGATGTCAATGGAGGCACCCTCCCCAAATTGCTGGAGGTCTTCTACTGTCTTGATGATTATAGTGGAAGCGACAGCAGCCACCAGAATCAGGGCGATGAAGACAATCATCGCACCGATACCGATAGAGCCAAAGTCACGTCTCACAATGACTCTACAACGATTGGCATAAAGTAATTTCCAGTTGAACGCATAATCCTGGGCCCTACCTAAAGACCGATTGTTATTCCAATGACAGCCACTATAGAAACCAACAACAAATCGAAAATAAACCTCAATCTAACAATTTTCCAATCTGGCTTCCACCAAACCTTCGCGGTGTCTTCCTCCACCATGTCTGTCAGCAAGGGTGTCCCTCTATGACGTATCCGACATCTTCCCTATCGAAGTGTTTAGAATTTCTTCCATCCCACCGCTCATCCGATGAGTTGTATCAGGTATAGGAAACCTAGGAAAGCGTGAATGAGGATTAGCCCTATCATCACATCCGATAACCTGCCGTGCAAATCCTTCATCCGTGCGAATGATTCACCAGCAGCCTTCTTCGCTCTGGTCTTGCGGCCAAGACTCCACAAATATGCCATCAAACCAAGCCCAAGTAAACCACTCCAACCATGGAAATGACCAGGGAGCAAGTCTCTGATCCCAAGGTCTTCACCGGCCAGAAAAGTAGATGCTATACGAGCCAAAAAGGCGAGGCTGATTACGGCAATAACTAGACGAAAAAGCCGCTCCCCCTCGGTCTCGTGACGCTCAAGCGCAGCAGCCCTCTCAGCGCCCTTCAGTGAGATGCTCTGTTTACGCCAATCGCGCTGCCGAAAAAACTCTCGAATGACGAGCAGTGCCGCGAAGGGGTGGAGTAGTAGAACGAACACCTGTGTTGGGCCCATGAGTCGTCGCTGCATTATGGGGTCTTGAGTCCTCTCTATGATGGGGTGAATGATGCCCATGAGTACGGTTTTCTATGGGTCTTGAACATGATGGTTTTATTCCAAACCCCAATCTCGCATGAATGTGAGATCGCCGGCAATTTTGGTTATCCTTCTTCTCATCTCAGTATCCCTCTCTGGGTGCTTGGCAGAAGAGGGCACCAAGGAAGATAAGAGATTCATAGATGATGAAAGTGAACTTGTCGACCCCGAGGGTCCTGATTACTGCGGCGATTTCGATGGCGATGGCGAGCCTGATTGCCCCCTAAGCGGATACGTTCCAGACACGAATCCATGGTGGTGCAACTCTACTGGGACTGGGGGGCATCATGTGGATAGCGCATACGCAGGGATGACCAAGGGAGAGCTTGATCCAGAATCGTGTGAGACTCTCACATACGAGTTGAAGGATGCGATTGAGTGGGCTGCGCAGTGGCCGACCCTAGGTGATGCTGAGGATTCGGGCTATTCGATGTCAGTCGGCTATACCGAGGGGATGGGGACTCATCACGTCATGCTCAATGGATTCTCTATGGATAATCCTGGATTCGACCCCCAAGAACCGGAGTTCCCGGGTACACGGATTGACGATCTGTTTGAACACGATAGGCCAGAGTTCCTGATGTATGCGGGGGAGGAGAGGAGTTCGGAGTTAGTGGGTTTCGCATGGTTCGTCCACTCCGCCGCTGATTCGCCACCCGAGGGCTTCACAGGGAGTAACGACTGGTGGCACCGTCATAACTCACTGTGCTTCAGGACTAGTGAGTTCCTAGTCGTGGGGGAGGATCTCGATGAGGAGACCTGTGACGAAAGAGGAGGAGTGAATGTCAATCTAGAGGATTACTGGATGGCCCACGCTTGGGTAATCAAACCATGGCTGACATACGATGATGTTTTCACCAATCATCACCCCTGCCTCCATGAGGATGGTTCGGAGATCGACATGACTGCAGAATGCTGGGGCGAGAGCACCGAACATGTCGGACATGACATCTAGTGCCCTGATAGAGTGTAAGGCATACCTACGAGTTCATCTTGGCTGCAGTAAGGAAAACCCTGGGATCGGGGTAGTCTGAGCAGTATTGGTATGCATATGATGTGCGAATCATGCCCGAGGGAAGAACGAGGAACTCGCCGGTTGACATCCACGGATTGTCGACTAGAGGGCGGCTCATGGCTCGGCGGGCCTCCTGGAAGTCGACTCCTATCTCCATCGAGTGGCACCAAGTCTCCTCGGGAGCATCGTAGAGTACTTGTTCAACTCCGAAATCTGCGAGGCCGTAGGCGCTGTACGCTGAGAACTCGGGATCGCATAGTATGGGACAGGGGATGCCGTACTTCTCCCGATACGCAGCGGCTCTCTCCGGCTCGCCCTGGCCGATAATGACGGGACTGATCCCGGCAGCCAGGTAGTCGGCGTACTCCTCGTTGAGCCTTGAAGAACGATCCAATCCGCATCCACAGCCGAAGTGGCGCCAGAACATCAGCAGCGCTGGGCCGTCCGACCAGAATGATGACAGTCGACGCGATGTTCCGGCGTGGTCCAGCAACTCGTGTTCCGGGGCACTTGTGCCCGGATCTAGTAGTTTAGACCTCTTTTCTCCGGGCCCGGCCACCCATGTCTCTAGCCATTCTTTCTCAGCGGCTTCTGTTAGTCTATCGGCGTCTTCCATGCAATCGGAAGTAGGGGGTGCTCTATTACACGTCCGGAATTCCTATCGAGAGACTGCGAGGTAGTGACCCGTCTGGGCAAATCCTCGGAAAGTGGGGTCATCTTCCCTGCCCTGTTTCAGGGATTTTTTTCTTCGTCATACTCCGGAGGGAAAGCGATCCACCTGATCAGTAGGAAGTTGATGTATCCGAATATGCAGGTATTTACGAACCATGCCAATGTGTGATGGAGAAGAAATACCTCGACCATCAGATAATGAAATGCTGTCGTAACCACTAGTTGACCCGAAAATGTCCAGAAGGCTCGGTTCAGGCTTCTGAGATATGAAAATGTAGAGTTGAATGTGAATCTGTAGTGCATTAAGTGGGCTTCTACGTTCCCTATCGCGCTTGAAACCGCCCAAGCTGCTACCGCTGTGTGGGAAGGCCAAAGATCGACCCAATAGAGGACCTCGTATAGCACCAAAGCGAAGGCGGAGTTGAAAACCCCAACAATGTTGAATCTTAGGAATTCATGAAGCATGACTCTGTAGGTCCAACCCACATCCTCAATCCTCTCGCGTATCCTCCACATTTCCTTCTTTGCGGCCTGATCGATGCTGCATAAGTAGTGTAGGTTTTTCTTCATTCAGTCGAAGGCCCATTCCCCTCTGCGCATTACCGGCGTTCTCTCCCCGTCCTCGGAGATTCCGTCTATGTCGAGCTCGGCGGAGCCTATCATCCAATCCACGTGGATGTTAGATGAGTTCCCCCCAGCAGCAGCCACAGCGTCCTTGTCATTCCCGATGTCGCCCTTGAAGCACTTGGAGTAGCATTGCCCTAGTGCGATGTGACAAGACGCGTTCTCGTCATAGAGGGTGTTGTAGAATAGCAGTCCCGATTGGCTAATCGGGGATGAGTGTGGCACCAGGGCGACTTCCCCGAGCCTGCTGGCGCCCTCGTCCGTGTCTATCAGCTCCAGAAACACCTCCTCCCCTAATTCTGCCCTCGCCTCGACGATCTTCCCCCCTTCGAACCGAACCTCGATCCCATCGATGATGGTCCCCATGTGGACCAGTGGCTTGGATGCCCTGACGGTGCCCTCTGCCCTCTCAGCGTGAGGGGTTGTGAAGACCTCCTCGGTCGGGATGTTCGGGGTGCATGAAATCCCATTCAGGGATGTGCTAGCACCTCCCTTCCACTCATGGTCGTCGGCTAGTCCGAGAATGAAATCGGTCCCGGGGGCCTTGTAGTGGAGAGAGTGGAAGTTCTTCTGGTTGAGCCAGTCCTGCCTCTCGGTAAGTGTCTCCTGATGGGCCTCCCATGCAGAGACCGGGTCGTCGCAATCGACCCTAGAGATCGAGAAGATCGCCGAAGCCAGAGCTGCGATGGCGTCATCCTCGTCCTTGTCCGGGAACACCTGCTTGGCCCATGCCCTACCGGGATATGAGACGATGTTCCAGTTTGTGGCGAAGTTGGTAATCGGCTCCATCGCTGGCTTCGCTGCCAGCGAAGTCGCCTTGGCCGCCCTAGCCACCCTGGATGGATCCTGATCGGCCAGGAGGAGGGGGTTTGCTGCCGAAACCGCGAGTCTGGCCGTGTTGTCCTTGAAGGCCGCCCCCATTGCCTCGAACATCCAACCTGGGGCCCTGTCTAGGCTCTCGTCCGTTGCGTTCTCGAATCGGGCCAGTGCCAGTTGATCGTCGGAGAGGAATGTGGTGACCACGCCTGCCCCTTTCCTGTATGCCTCGGCTGCCAGCCTTCTGACAAGTGGAAGTGCCTCGACAGGGGCGGAGATGATCAGATCCTGTTCTGGTTGGAGATTGAGGCCGACTCGGATGGAAACCTCTGCGAGGCGATCGAGCATGCTGGCATCGAAGGGCAGGTCTCCGTCAGGCAGTATTGTCATGGTCGATTGTCGGAAAAGAACCCTATTAACCCTTCAACTCCATATTTCTGAGTTCAGAACACTCCAGAGTTCTGTTGCATCCTGGCGTACCACCCGGACACTACATGATGGCCCTCGACGATGTCGAACCCATTCAGGCCCTGCATCGACCTGAGGATTCCGAAGTTTGCGAAATCGGCCCCGTTGGGCTCTTCGTCACCGAAGAAGTCCCCCCTAATCCCCTCGGACATGACGTCCAGTTGGTGTTGGAGGTTCTCGCGAGGGGGGAGATCGAACATCTTGGCTCTGCTCTTTCCTACCATCCGCATAATTAGCCCACCTAGCCACTTGTTGATCAAGCGGCTTCCGAATGAGAATCTGTCCACCCTGGTGACATAGTCAAGTGCTTGGACGGAGGTCCTGTACGAAGTGTAAATTACGGCCACTATCGACTTCCCCAGGACGCTGTTTGAGAAATCCATCCACCTGTCCTGCTCGGAATCCTCCCCCATTCTGGGGAACGCACCAGTCCCGTTGGAGTCGATGTAGTGGAGGATGTGGTTGGAGTCATTCACCTGCGTCCCATCCACGTCGACGAAAACTGGGACCTTGCCCCATTCAGACCACTTTAGCTGCGTCTTGAAGGTAGGGTCGACCTCGACCTTCGAATACTCTATCCCGCGAGACCCGAGTAGGGCCTTGACTTTGAAGCAGAAAGGGCAGGTCTCGAAGCAGTACATCGTGGGGAGGCCATTGACAACCCTCTCCGGAACCAGATTATCCTGTGCCCCGGAGGATGCCTTCTTCTCCTCGGTTTCTCTTGCCATGGCGGTTCGCAGTTACGATTCCTTGTGAATCCATCGAAGCGTAGTTATCATTCCGAACTAGGTTGCGTGGATGCTCTGGATGTGAGTTCTTTTCTGGGCCCCTTACGGGCGCTCCGAGAATATCGCGAAGCACCCGTAAGGGGTTATGTTCGGCCATTGCCGATCCGACTCGAAGTACTAAGACTTCAGAAGTCGCTTGCGCGAACGGTCTTTCGGCCGTTTGCTTGGGCCCTTGCCACTGCATCGGACACAGCGGACTCTGCTAGAGCGTTCATTGCGCCCATTGCGTCTCCACCGGTGTTGCAGCCGTGTGCCTTGAAGGCCTCCTTGACCCTGCTAGCTACGACCAGAGCGGAGCCTGAGCTTCCGCTTCCGATGTCGTGTGCGCGGATCGTTTTGCGGCCATTAGAGCCGCATCGGGCCACTGCTGATGCAACTGCAGCTTCCACTGCTGCGTTTAGAGCGCCCGAGGCGTCTCCAGCGGTGTTGCACCCGCCAGCCTTTATTGCTTCCTTCATCTTGCTGTTGTATACCATTGACATAGCGAGCCGGGCGAGCCAAAGCCCCATTTTGAAGGTTGGGGAGGCGATTAATTGCATCTGATGGGGGATTTGAGCCCTTTTGACCGAAAATTAGGGGTATCAATGACCCCTGCGAAGTTCAGTACCATGGGCAAACCGAAGTTCGCTTATCTTCTCCTAAAGGAGCACCCATACGGAAGGGAGATGCTGATGCAGATCCTCTCGGAGGGTTTCGTCCCGGAGGTGATTATCGAGGAGGACTCGGGGATTGCTGACGAAGAGAGGGAGAAGTTCCTGAAGAGGATAGCGGGCAATCCTATTGCACCCTCCATCGAGGAGCAAGCAATGGAGAATGGGATACGGGTCATCTCAGTCCCTGTACACAAGTCCCCAGAGGTAATGCCGCACTTGGAAGGGACGGACCTCGACCTGATCGTCTTCGGGGGGACTCGTATCATCAGAGGTGAGATTCTCGATTTCCCCTCGGACGGGGTGATCAACTCACATCCTGGACTTCTCCCTGAATGCCGTGGTTCTGCTTCCCCGGCGTGGTCTGTCTACCACGACATACCAATCGGTTCCTCTACCCACTTCTGCGACAATGGCATTGACACGGGGGACCTCCTGATGAGGAGGGAGGCACGAGTCGATAGGGGGATGACGTACGAGGACCTGTGCTACCAGACCCTCGTCCTCGCTGGGGTGCTAATGAAGGAGGCTTTGATGGCCTACGAGGACGGCAGGTGGCCCGAAATAAGGAGGCCACAGGGCCAAGGAGAGCACCCGACCTTCCGAAATGCGCCGGAAGAGGTTCTCGAAGTCGTCCGGCAGAAACTTAGGGACCAGACTTATGCGCACTACTCGGACTAGGTGATTAGATGGGAGTGGGGCTTGCAGGTGCAGATTTTCCTTTCGCGGAGGGAGTTCTGGAAGGGAAGACGGCCCTGGTCTGTGGCTCCTCGAAGGGAATCGGTCGTTCTTGCGCCCTGATGCTGGCAAGGGCTGGTGCCAGAGTCATAGCATGCGCTAGGACCGTAGATGACCTAGACTCTCTGATCGAGGAGATGCACGGGGACGGCCACAGGGCTATCGAGTTGGACCTGGAGGACATAGAAGCGGTCGAAGAAGTGGTTTCTGGTTTGGGCGCAGTGCACATCCTAGTGAATAACTCCGGGGGGCCGCCCGGGGGGCCGCTCCTTGAGAACGAGTTGGAAGACTTCGAGGGGCCTTTCAGGAGGCACCTACATGCATCGCACACAATAACCAAGGCGCTGGTCCCGAAAATGGAATCCGAGGGGACAGGTCGGATCGTGAACATCATCTCAACCTCAGTCAGGGAGCCAATAGACAACATCGGACTCTCGAACACCCTCAGGGGCGCGATGGCATCATGGGCCAAGTCCCTCTCAAGGGAATTGCCACCCTGCATCACCATCAACAACATCCTCCCCGGGTTCACTGACACAGACAGACTTGGGTCGCTGGCCGAGTCTATTTCCCAGAGGACCGGCAGGTCGGCGGATGACGTCCAGGACGGGTGGATGAGCAGCGTCCCCATCCAACGCCTAATCGACCCTATGGAAACCGCAGCCGCAGTAACCTGGCTCTGCCTGCCCAGCAGCAGTGGCGTTCGGGGCATCAGCCTGGCAGTGGATGGCGGTCGAATGCGCTCGATTTGAGGGGTCCGATGGAGTTCGACATTTTCTTCTCGATTTCCCAGACCCCGGACACCTCTGGGTTCAAGCCATCTGAGCGCGAGATGTTCGCGAGCTTCTTCGACCAAGTTGTCCTTGCCGACGAGTTGGGCTTCGGAGTTGGTTGGGTGGCTCAGGCTCACCTCTCAACAGAGGTTCAGAAGGGGAACAAGTCCCCAGTAGTCCCCCACTACCCTGGCGAGGTCGGGCTGTGCACCGACTTCTTCCAAGTCGCACGCGAGATGTTCTCCAGAACGAAGAGGATGGATGTCGGCAGCGCTGTGATGTCCATCCTGACCTCAGGGGGACCGATTGCCCAAGCGGAGAGGGTGGGGGCGTTCCTTGCGCTCCATGGAATGGATCCGGAAGAAGAGAGGAAGCTCCACATCGGCTTCTCGGCAGGACGTTTCGAGTTCATGGCCAGGCCCTACGGGATCATCCCCCGTGATTCGGTCGAGGAGGCGGCATGGCCCGCCCTAAGGGGACAGGTTTTCTCCGAGGCGTCGGAGATTTTCCTCAGACTACTGAATGGGGAGGTCGTGTCGAGCGAATCAATCCCCGCGACAATCCTCACACGAGCCAACTTCAGAACTGATAGCGATTGGGAGGCAGTACAGAGCGCAGCAGTTCTGCAGCATGGCCTCGAATCATCCCCGGAATCGGTCGAGATCGGGAACAGGTACGTCTTCGAGGAAATCAAGACCATCCCCCAAGACTGGCGCAGGGACCTGCTAAACCTAGTGATCGGAAGCCACGACCCGAAACTCCAGGAGAAGGTCAACAGGTTCAGGCCCGTTCAGGTATTCAACCTCAGCATCACCCCGCCGCATGTCATCGAAGGCACTCACGAGCGAATGAAGAGGAGCTACCACGAGGACGGGGGGCCTTGGAGCAGGAGGATGATGCCTCGGACCGTGATGGTGTTCGTAAACGACGAGGAGGGTTTGACCAGGGAGCAGCGGGACGAGGCTGCAATGAATGAGGCGCGTTCTGCGCTTTCGACGTACTGGAGCGCCTTGGAGGGCACAATCGATCCGGACAAAATAGACCGGGCCACTGACAATGCCGTGATCGGGAGCGTCCAAAGCGTAAGCGAGCAGATCGCCCAGAGATTCGACCCAGAGGACAGGCTGATGTGCTGGTTCGACTTCTTCAATCACGACAGCGAGAGGGTGATGAGGGACATGACGGCATTCATGACCAAGGTGGCACCCGGGGTCAATGGGGGTTCGTGAATGGTCGGCGAAGGTAGTTCAAGGCCATCGAGCGTTTCCCCGGGGAGACCCGGGTCCTCGATCTACCCCACCAATCCCCTGGGGGAGAAGTTCGAGGGGATAGCAACGGGACGCGACGTGGAGTGGGAGCCCCTGGTTGACTTCCGCAGACTGGATGTCTCGGAGAACACGATCCACGGTGCGATCTCGTGGTCACATGGGACCGAGATAGTGCACTCATTCGGAGGGAACGTCCTTGTCTACGGGCGTTCGATGATGAAGCCCCTGATGATGAAGACTTTCGCAGACGTGCTAGAGGCTGATGGTCTGACTTGGGAGCAGAAGGCGATATCTTGCTCCTCGCACAACGGTGACACGGAGCACGTGGCTGCCGCCCAGTCGCTCCTCTCCGAATCGGAGTGGGGGCTGATGCAGTGCCCGCTAGACGTTCCGCTAATCCAATTCGGCAGGCAGGTGAGGCGCCCCCGAAGATGGTTCCACACCTGCTCGGGGGAGCATGCGGCCATGCTGAAGGCTCTCAGGAGGATGGGCATCAACAGAGCAGGTTACACGCTTCCCAACTCGCCGTGGTTCCCGATGTACCTAGACGTACTCAGGGACATCATGGGCAAGCCGGACTGGGAGCCCCAGAGGGTGGCCAAGGATGGCTGTGGCCTGCCGACGGTGTCCAACACCGTGGACGAGCTGGCAGTCATGTTCGCCGGACTCGTGAGGGAGAAGGACAAGGACTGGATCTGGGAGTCGATGAACAGGCACCCGGACCTCATTGGGGGATTCAACAGGCTGGACTCTACGTGCCTGAAGGCAGGGGAGGGCACCCTGATCGCAAAGGAGGGGGCCGATGGCCTCCTCGGCCTGGCCATCGAGCACGAGGACTGGCCGGAAGGGCTGGGTATCGTGATCAAGATAGCACACGGCTGGAACTCGCAGGCGACGTGGTACGTCGCCAGGGCGGTCCTAGGCGTACTTGGCATCACGCTGAGGAACCCTTACCCGCTACACAGGCAGAAGGCCTTCATCGTCCCGAGGGTGGTCCCGGAGATGTACCTCGAGGATCTGGAACAGGTGGTGACCTGGGACGAGTGGGACCCGAACAGAGACAGCTTCTCGATTGACTGGAAGGACTACTCCGAGGGCATGACCAGGCATGACCCGTTTTCCAACGAGGGTGCCCTAGATGGATGAGGAAGTCACTCAGCCTCTCAGAAACTACGTTGGCGGGAGTTTCGTCGAGCACTGTGGCACCGAATGGATGGACGTGTTCGAGCCTGCCACGGGAGTCCGGTTCGCCAGGCTCCCGCTATCCGGATCGGATGACGTGGATACGGCCGTAGAGGCCGCTCGCGCGGCACAGCCGGGATGGGGGTCCCTGAGCATGGAAGACAGGGCGGGGTGGTTGGACAAGATAGCCGACTCTCTCGAGTCCTCGTTCGACGAGATAGCGGAACTCGAGAGCAGGGACACCGGGAAGCCTATCTCGCTCGCGAGGGCAGTCGACGCAAACAGATCTGTTGCGAACTTCCGCTTCTTCGCAGGACTGATCAGGGAGCAGGAACAAGAGACCTTCGAGATGGACGATGCCACGAACTACGTGGTCAACAGGCCCGTCGGAGTCGGTGCCCTGATTACCCCCTGGAACCTGCCCCTATACCTCCTCTCCTGGAAGGTGGCTCCTGCCATCGGCATGGGGAACACAGTGGTGTGCAAGCCAAGCGAGCTCACCCCGATGACGGCCGACCTCCTCATGAGGGTGATCGATGGGGTGGGGCTGCCCGCGGGAGTGGTCAACCTAGTTCACGGCGATGGATCGGGCGCGGGCTCGCCGCTGGTCGCGCACCCCGGAGTAGACCTCGTTTCGTTCACGGGTGGCACGGCAACCGGGGAGAAGGTCGCGGCCTCGGCCGCACCCGCGTTCAAGAAGCTCAGCCTGGAGCTGGGCGGGAAGAACTCCAGCATCGTTTTCTCAGACTGCGACATGAGCGCGACGGTCGCCGGGGTGGTGAGGTCGGGCTTCCTGAACCAGGGCCAAGTGTGCCTCTGCGGCTCGAGGGTCCTTGTGGAGGAATCCGTGTACGACGAGTTCGAGGGGGCTTTCGTGGAGGCTGTGGAGCAGATGCGCATCGGCGACCCCTCAGACGACTCGACCGACCTGGGGGCGCTGATCTCGAAGGAGCACATGCAGAAGGTCCAGAGTTACATCGACCTCGCAATCGAGGAGGGTGGCACGATTCTAACAGGAGGCACGCCCTGCCTACCATCTGGTTTCGAGGGTGGCAACTGGATGGCGCCGACCGTCATAGCGGGACTGGCTCCCGAGTCAAGATGCTCGACCGAGGAGATATTCGGACCAGTGGTAACCCTTCACAGTTTCAAGAGCGAGGAGGAGGCAGTCGAGATTGCGAACGGCACGCGATACGGGCTTGCAGGGAGCGTTTGGACGAGCGACATGGAGAAGGGGAAGCGCGTCTCGGAGGCCATGGAGACCGGGATGGTATGGGTCAACACATGGCTCCACAGGGACCTCCGCGTACCGTTCGGAGGAGTCAAGGACAGCGGCGTCGGGCGAGAGGGCGGAAGGTGGAGCCTGGGATTCTTCTCCGAGGCGATGAACGTCTGCTTGAAGCACGACTAGGGCAGCAAGAGTGAAAGTCCGCTATTCGCGGAACCGTTGGTATGCCGCCTGCAGGTATAGTGGGTCTCGGGTCGTACGTGCCCCCCAGAGTGATGACCAACGAGGACTGGGCGGGGCTCGTCGAGACCAGCGACGAGTGGATCACCACGAAGACGGGAATCAAGGAGAGGAGGATCGCCGACCCGGAGACCTGCACTAGCGACCTGGCGGTGCTCGCCTGCCAGCAGGCGATAGAGGAGGCTGGCCTCTCTCCCGACGACATAGACATGCTGATCCTGGCGACGAGCAGTCCGGACGTCCCACTCTCGTCAACGGCAGGGATAGCCCAGCACAAGCTCGGTTGCACCAAGTCAGCGGCATTCGACATAAACGCGGTCTGCGCAGGATGGGTCCATGCCCTGGACATCGGCTCCAGGTACGCCGGCACTCCCGGATACGACAACGTCCTGGTAGTGGGAGCCGAGGTATACAGCAGGATACTGAACTGGGAGGACAGGGGGACATGCGTCCTGTTCGGGGACGGGGCCGGCGCTGCCGTCCTCTCCGAGGTCGACGAGGGCAGGGGGATCCTGGGCAGCTGGATGATGTCAGACGGCAGCGGCTCGGGGGTAATAGAGATCCCAGCGGGCGGCGTGCGAACGCCGATTCCGTCGTCCGGGTTCGCCGAGGGCGACCAGTACTTCCAGATGGACGGGAGGGCAGTGTGGCGGTTCGCAATCGAGGCCTTCCCCCAAGCGGTCAGGGGCGTCCTCGGCAGGATCGGCAGGGACCTGTCGGAGGTGGACCTGATCATCCCCCACCAGGCGAACCTGAGGATAGTCGAGGCCGGCATGGAGAACCTCGGCCTCCCCATGGAGAAGACGTTCACCAACCTTGAGAGGTACGGCAACACTGCCGGGGCCAGCGTCCCTATCGCACTCCGAGAGGCGGTCGAAGGAGGGTTCCTGAGCAAGGGCGACCTCGTGGTCACCGCAGCCTTCGGCGGCGGTCTGGCATGGGGTGCGAACGCATTCGTATGGTGAGCCCT
This sequence comes from uncultured Candidatus Poseidoniales archaeon, assembly GCA_964570065.1. Taxonomy (GTDB): domain Archaea; phylum Thermoplasmatota; class Poseidoniia; order Poseidoniales; family Thalassarchaeaceae; genus UBA36. Next base: position 3,805 of record CAZMVZ010000026.1, on the reverse strand, counting down.
CGAAAAGAACGAAACCAGATGGGCGTCTCTGGGGAGTCATGCAGGACCCCCAGGACCTGTCCGAAGGCGGTTTCGGGCAGATTACGTACCCATCCGCGAGCCCGTTCGAGATCCACCACATCCTCTGCAAGATGGACGAGGCAGTGGAACACCCTGTCTTCGGCTCCCTGCTGGTCCCCGAGGAGCCTAGCGATGGGCAGATGCCGTGCGTGGTCGCGGTCCATGGCAGCCTCAACTGGCGGGGCCACCATCACGAGCACATAGTCCGCTGGCTCGATGCCGGGATCTGCGTTTTCAGGGTCCACTCCTTCGACTCAAGGTCTGTTTACTCCGTCGTGGAGGACCAGATGCAGGTCACTCACGCGATGATGCTTGCCGACTGCTACCAGGCCCTGAGGATGCTCTCCACCCACCCGTCGATCGACGAGAGCAGGATCGGAATAGCGGGGTGGAGCCTCGGTGGCACCGTGGCGCTCTACTCGGCATGGGAGCCGATAGCCGAGTCGCTGGCTCCCGCGGGGGAGAGGTTCGCAGCCCACCTTCCTTTCTACCCCGCAGCTCACATGAGGACCGAGGTCCAGAGGTGGTCCGACAAGCCGATCCTCGCACTACACGGGAGCGATGACGACTGGGTGCCCCTCAAGCTACTCGAGGGGCTGGTCGATGACCTGGCTCCGCATGGGGTGGACCTAAGGGTGCACGTCTACGACGGGGCGCCGCACTCGTTCGACTCTATCGAGCCCCTGGACTTCGACCCGCGTGCCATCAAGCTGGACGACCACCGGACGGTGACAATCGACTCGGATGGCAGCATGTGGGGGGAGATCGAGCCCGGCGTGATCATGCCACTAAACGAGCCCGCCGATAGGTTGGCGGCCTTCCATGCCATTGGCAACCTCGGGGTTCACAAGGGCGTCGACTGGGAGGCCAGGAAGCACTCCCTTGACCTAGCTGCGGAATTCCTGGAAGAGTCGTTATTCTGACGAGGATAGCAACCCGGGAAACCCGCAATAACCGGGTAGGCTTTTATCCGTCCCGCTAGGGCAACGAACGATGAGGCGCACAGCAGTATTACTAGTAATACTGATGCTGACTGCGGTTCCAGCTTCGATGAACCTTGAATTCCGCCTAGATGAAAACCCGTCCCAAATGGGCACTGGGTCTGCGGCTGACTGCATCAACCAGCCGCATACCGGCGGTGCCTTCTACGCTGACTTCTCGGCCGGCAACGACTCTTGGAACGGGACCCAAGACTGCCCCACATCCTCCATCCAGGCCGCTGTAGACCTGGCTTCGGAGAACGGCACGGTGATCGTCAGGGAGGGGGTCTACCACGAGGTCGTCACGCTGGACGAGCAGGGCATGAGGCTGAGGGCAGCCGATGGAGAGAGGGTGATCCTCGATGGAAGCCGGAGCGTCACGGGAGACCTGGGGGGCTCGTGGTCCGTACATGACTCCTCGTCGACCGAGGGGGTCGTCTGGAAGGCCGACCTGCCCCAGGACGCGTGGCAGCTCTTCGTCAACTACGAGGAGGAGATGCCGGCCAGGTGGCCCAACGCTAACTTCTCCGACGGGACCGCCCTGAACGACGACGAGTACTGGGCGCACGGCAGCGTGGACGTGGATGACTACGAGACTAACTCATCCGCCACCTGCAACGATGGCATGGTCAAGTACCAGAGCGGCAGCAAGTACTACTGCCTGAACTACCTCAATGGGGAGCTCGAGGACGACAACGCATCATACACGGGTCACAGCGGCCTAATGGACAGCGGCGTGAACGCCACCGGTGCGATGGCGGTCCTGAACATCGGCTCGTTCAGGACCTGGAGCAGGAACGTGACGTCCCACAACACGAGCAACGGCTCCTTCACCTTCCAGGAGGTTCCCAGCGACGAGTGGAAGTACAAGCACCACATGTACTTCCTCACCCAGAAGCTCGAGCTGCTGGACGTACCAGGGGAGTGGTTCTTCGACCACGAGTCGGCGGCCAACACCGTCTACTACATGCCGAGGGACGGCAGCGACCCCAACGACCTGAACATCAGGATGAAGACCCAGCCGTACGCCATACTGTGCTCGGACGACGATGGGGTGGTGGTCGAGGGCTTCGACTACTTCGCCACCACATTCAGCCTCGACGACTGCGACGGCTCGGAGATCAGGAACTCCACGCTCCTATACCCCAGCACCTCGAAGAGGTCCCTCGGCCATGCCGGGGAGGACATGGACAACCGATACGTCTCCAGAGTGGACGACTGCATTGGCTGCCTCATAGACAGCTGCGACTTCCTCTACACCGACGGGGCGGCCTTCGAGGCCCACGGGGGAGCGTCCAGCTCCCAGAACAACACCATCAACAACTCCTACTTCTACCACATCGACTGGTCGGGCTCCGACCAGAAGAGCCTGATGACGACCATCATGATGGACGGCACTACCAACCGGTTCACCAACAACACGATGCACAAGACGGGGACCTCCGCGACGATCAGGATAGGCAACGCGCCCCAGATAATGTTCAACGAGATCTACGACACCGCATACATCCAGTCGGACGGGACCGTCGTCCAGATGATGCAGGCGGAGCAGCAGGGCGCCACAGTCGCCTACAACTGGATACACGACGTGCCGAAGTACGGGATCAGGATGGACGGCCCGTTCGGAGGCACGAACTCAGGGAGGAACGCCAGCGTGCACCACAACGTCCTCTGGAACGCCAACGGGGCCATAGTGGCCAAGGGGGACTACCACAGCGTCACCAACAACACGGTCCTCCTTGGGTCGGAGGGCGACAGGAACCACATCATCGTCCTCTACGACTCGACGGGGGGCAACGAGAACTCGACGATCATGTCCAACGTGGCTGACTCCATCAGCGGGCACAGGACCAACTCGAACGAGAGCAACCCGATTCCCGTCAACAACACCACCATCGGGAACAACTGGAACGGCTACGACGCCCAGAACGCCAACGAGAGCGTCGCCGGGATGCTTGTCTCACCTGGGACGAGAGACTTCAGGCCCGTGTTCGGTTCGGAGATGGACCTGATGGGAGCGGGTGCGTACTCCAGCACCCAGAACGCAACCGCCCCCGCCGACCCGTCCGCCTTCGACCCATCGACCTACTACTGGCTGCCCGGTATCAAGAGGAACTCCGCGAGCCCCTATGAGCAGACCAGCTTCGACCTGCCATGCCCATCGGGCCAGTTCCGGTCCGCTGCGGGGGGCTCCTGCGAGGCGGCCCCTGCTGGCCAGCACGTCCCCCTCTGGGGCTCCGGCTCGGCGACCGAGTGCACTGCTGGGACCTGGCAGGACCAGGCGGGGCAGTCCAGCTGCATGGACGCGAGCGCTGGGCACTACGTGGACACCAACGGATCGAGTTATCAGACTCCCTGCGGACTTGGCACCTGGAACAACATGACAGGGCAGTCCAGTTGCAACCAAGCGAGCCCTGGTCACTACGTCGAAATTGGTAGGTGGACAGTAGAAAATAGTACGGTGGTTTCCTTGTCTGCTGGGAGTTATCACACCTGCGCGGTCCTAGATGACGGCTCGGTGAGCTGCTGGGGGTACAACGAGTACGGGCAGCTCGGTGACAACACCACGACTAATCGCCCCACCCCGACCCAGACGGAAAGCCTCGGCGACAACCGGACTGCCGTATCGGTGTCTGCTGGGGAGCGGCACACCTGCGCGGTGCTCGATGACGGCTCGGTGAGCTGCTGGGGGTCCAACGACTACGGGCATCTCGGTGACAACACCACGACCGATCGCCTCACCCCGACCCAGACGGAAAGCCTCG
>CAZMVZ010000025.1:0-17307 GCA_964570065.1 uncultured Candidatus Poseidoniales archaeon | reverse complement strand
TCTCGGTGGGATCCTCAGGGAGGTCGTCCGCGTTGTCCCCGACCCCGTCACCGTCCGTGTCCTCCCACTCGCTCGGGTCCTCGGGGAAGGCATCGGAGTTGTCGCCAATACCGTCACTATCGGTATCATTCCACTCATAGGGGTTGTACACGAACTGGTCCAGGTCATCCCTGACCCCATCCCCGTCCGAGTCTCTTACGAATCCGCTCAGGGCCCAGGGAACGGTCGTGTTCGGGAACTGCCCGTCTCTGAAGACTGGGGAATGGCTTCCCCCGTTAATTCTCCATAGTGCGACCCTGTTGCCATCTGAGCAATTGAGGTGCTCGAGCGTGTCTGTGTCGTTCGTTCCGGCAGGGGTTACCAAGTCAAGGTGCCCGGTTTGCGTGTAATCGCTATCGCACCCCGACCTGTTTGCCCATGACCCCACAGTGCTCTCTGCTCCTGGGTAGTAGTGCTCTGCACCATCGTCCCAGTCGTAGTCATACCCCCCTTCGTAGTAGATGACCCAATCGAAGGTGCCATGGACCTGCAGGATGTTGGGCCTCCCCGTGTCGTCACAAGCATCATCGAAATCGTCATACGTAGAGCCTGCGAGTGACACTATCCCCCTGATTCTGTCTCCCTGCTCGCAGACTAGCCTGTGGGACATGAAACCCCCGTTCGAGTGCCCGACGAACACGATCCCATCTGGATCGGCCCCGTAGTTGTTGATTGCAAGGTCAACCAGACCCATCAACCAGCTGACATCATCCACATCCTGCTCCCAGTAGTTGCAGCATGCCGCAGTGGCGTTCCAGAATCTGTTCCCTATCGGGTTCATCGTCCCATCGGGGTACAGAAGCAGGTGCTCGTTGTCGAGCACGCTGTCGAACAGGTCAACGTACCAAGCACCCCAGTACCCACTGCTGCTGTATCCGTGCAGGGAGACGACCAGTGGGAGTGGGCGCGAGTAATCGTGCCCTCCCGGCATCATCAGGGTGGCTGTTCGATTGCCCACCTCTATCCCGGCGTACTGGAAACTGTCGTTATACTCAATCGGGCCGAATTCCTCTGATTCATCCGACGAGTCGGTTCTCATCCCTACGTCCTCTGAACCTAGGAGAGCAGGCCGCGCATCGATAAAATGAGGGCCTACTGCTATCGATGAAAGCAGCAGGAGGACCAGGGATAGCTGCTGCCGCACAACCTCTATTCCCAACCTCGCTCGCATGAATGTATCCCGCCGCAGGGTCACTTCCGGATGCCGGGGACAAGTTAATGTCCGAATCTATCGTAATGAGTTTGCTTAGAAATGCCCGAAGAGCCCGAGAACTGGTGGGAGGCGACTCCCGATGAGGACAAGCAGGATGATGACGACTCCCCCGGTCCACACAATGGTGGCCCTCCGCCACTACCGCCTCCGCCGCCGGGGCAGGACGACACCGACTCTCCCGAGCCCATCGCGATAAGGGGCTATCAGAGGGAGGGCGACGAATGGGTGCGGAAGGGGTATGAGGAAGACGATGGGCCATCCGAGGTAGGCCTCACCGAGTGGTCCGGCTACCCCCGGCAGAAGGCAATAGCAACCTTACTCTTCCTCGGAGCATTCGTATTGGGGGATTGGCGGTGGGATGAGTCGAATGGGATAGTGGCGATCATCCTGTTGCCAGAGACAATCTCGAATTGGCCCAGTTATTACTCATGGGTGTCAGAATGGCACCCCACTCCAATAATTCTGACAGTTTCATGGATGTTATGGGACATAACGCCCGCAGCCTTCCTTTTCTCGTTCCTCTTCGGAAGCAACATCATCTACGCAGCGAATCTGGATGATCTGAAGGAGGACTCCTCGGAGATTAGGCGGATAGGGAAGAAAGCTAACAGGAACCTGAAATATTTCGTGTCCGCCTTGATACTGGTGGATTTCACTGCCTTCGTAGCTTCCGACCCCCTTTCGTTTGTAGAATATCCTACATGGTTCTTCGAAATGCGCCCAACCATCCATTGGATGTTCTTGGCCTTCGTCGCCTCATTCGGATTGGACCCGGACAGGCAATGGAACAAGGGCTCATGAAGGGTTTGACTCCAAAGTGACGCTACCGCCCATGTAAGGCCTCAGTACCTCTGGAATAGTCACTCGCCCGTCCTCCAGTTGGCACTGCTCCATTATGGCTACCAGGGCCCTGCTGGTAGCTATGGCAGTGGAATTCAGGGTATGGACCGCTGAGTTCCCCTCGGAGGTCCGGTAGCGCATCCTGAGGCGGTTCGCCTGGTAGTCCGTGCAGTTCGAGCAGGACACGACCTCCTTGTACGCGTCCGCTCCGGGGAGCCAGGCCTCCAAGTCGTACTTCCTCGCTGCCACCGTCCCCATGTCCCCAGTGCAGATGTTGACGACCCTGTAGTGCAGTTCCAGGCTGCCCCAGAGGTCAACCGCGTTCTGGAGCAGGTCCTCGTGATGGTCCCACGACTCATCGGGGTCGCAGATGACTATCTGCTCGACCTTGGTGAACTGGTGCACCCTCCAGATGCCCCTGTCGGAGAGGCCGTGCGCGCCCACCTCCCTCCTGAAGCAGGGTGAGACGCCTACCATCTTGATCGGCAGCTCGGATGGCTCGATGACCTCGTCCATCCTCATTGCCGTCAGCGGGTGCTCGCTGGTCGCGATCAGGTAGTACTTGTCAGGCTCGATCCCGTACATCACCGTCTCGAAGTCACTCAGGTCGGTCACTCCCTCGTAGGCCTCCCTGTTCATCATCAGAGGGGGCTGGACGAGCATGTAGCCGCGCTCCATCAGGAAGTCGGCCCCGTACTGCTGCAGGGCCATGTCCAGACGAGCCAGATCCCCCTGCATGAAGGAGAAGCGACTCCCAGTCACCTTCGCCCCCCTAGCTTGGTCGACCCAACCGTTCATCTCGATGATGTCGTTGTGGGTCCGGGGCTCGAATCCGAGCTCCCGCTTCTCGCCGTGAAGGCTGTGGAGGGTGTTCTTCTGGTCGTCCTCTCCGACGGGGACCTCCTCGTGCAGGATGTTCGGGACGCTCATCCTGAGTGCGTCCCTCTGCTCCAGGCACTCCTCTGAGTGAGAGGTGAGGGCATCGATCTGGGCGCCGATGTCCGCCACCTCGTCCATGATGGCCTTGGCCGCCGCTTCATCACCCGCCTTCTTGGCCTCGGCAATGCCCCTCGCTGCCTCGTTCCTCTTCCTGCGGAGCTGGTCCACATCGTACTGTGACTTCCTCCATTCCTCGTCGAGCCTGATGACCTCGTCAATGGGGTCGTGGGGTATCCCCCTCCTGTCGTGATCCGCCCTGATGACGTCCGAGTTCTCCCTGAACATCGTCATGTCGAGCATCGTAATCGGCCTTTTGGCCCGGCCTCCGCCCTTCAAATCATTGTTAGCGAATCAGAAGAACGTGATGTCCTGCCAGAGTTGGTCGAATCCTAGGGCCATGGTTCCCGAGATCAGGTACCCGAGTATGCTGCCGCCATTCAGGAGGGGCAGTCCGGCCTGGGCCTTCCCTCTCGCGACTTGGGTCATTAGGGCGGCATATCCGACCAATCCTCCAACGAGGGTGCCCATTCCAACGATCATGGGGCCAAGGGAGATCGGAATGGAATCACCTCCCCAGAAGTCGAAGACGACCGGGCCGGTCTCCGGGAGGAAGGTGATCGAGGAGATGACCAGCATACCCGGGAAGATGACATCGCCCAGGCCCATGAAGAGCGCATCCCTGCTCTTGGCCTTCCTCGGGGGCATGGGGCCCTCGACGGGAACTGCAGGTTCGCCATGCGACTTCTCCATCACGTCCCCCTTCTGCTCCAGGAATGTGTAGTCGGTGCTCTTCGGTGCGACGAGAAGCACCGGGAGCTTCAGATCGATCATAGTGTCAGCCAGTTCCAACATGTGCTTGCTCCCATTTACCGCCCAATGATCGTAAATCGCCGCTAGTACCATGAACAGGATGATCAGAACAGGTACGAAGGCGATTCCAAGCATCACGATCACCCCAGAGCCGACCAGCAATCCGACCGTGTTCACCACATACCACTCTGGGAACCGATGCAGCGTGTACATCATCCCCACTGTTACGCCAAGTAGGATTGCCAGCGCAACATTCCCGTTCTGCAATCCCACCAACCAGAAGACAATCGATAGGATGGGCTGGAGTGCCATCAAGAGGCTGTAGCCAAGCGCGAAGAACACTAACCCCTTGATCAGCACCTCGAGCCCCTTCCTGGCAAGCCAGATCACGGCAATCGTGAACAGGAAGATCAACACCAATTCGAGAAGGATGTTACCAGCCTCGGTGGTCCCCTCCTCCCCGAATGCCCTGAAAATCTCGAAGTTGTAGAATGGCTGGATGAAAACCCCAAGCAGTATGGAGAACGTGAACATCCCAGCCATGCCTGCCATAGAGGCCCATTGCTCACGAATGGCGGCCATCACATCACCGAACTCCGAATCCGCCATGCCTCCACGACCTTCAAGGCACATTTCACCTTGACCCAGCCATGCACCCGGGTGACGGCGATGACATCAGGGAGTGGCTGACCGGGAGAATCGGGGCTGGAGTCAGGCTGGGACTGGATACCTGCTCTGAGATGCTGGACAGGCTCGGCAACCCCCATTCGGACTTCCCCAGCGTGCACGTGGCTGGGACTAACGGGAAGGGGTCCCTCTGCGCGCACCTCTCTGCGCTTGGCTCCAGTAACGGTGAGCTGATCGGCCTGTTCACGTCACCGCACCTGGTCAGGGTAGAGGAGAGGGCGAGGGTAGACGGCCGACCGATCCCGGAGGAGGCGTTCGATAGGCTCCTGGAGGAGGTGAGGGAGGCCTGCTCCATCGAACCGGCGATCCAACCGACCTACTTCGAGGTCACCTTCCTCGCATCCATGCTGGCGTTCTCCAGATCAGGGGTCGACAGGGCGGTCATCGAGACCGGCCTGGGCGGCAGGCTGGACTCCACCAGGCTGGTCGATGCGGACATCTGTGCAATCACGACAATATCAATGGACCACGCGGAGATCCTAGGCGATTCCCTCTCGAAGATAGCCACTGAGAAGGCCGGGATACACAGGCCCGGCGTCCCCATGATATGCCTCCATCACGAAGACGAGGAGGTGAGGGGGGCCATCGAGGGAATAGCGGGTGCAGACGCAATCTGGTTCTCTCCCGAGAGCCAGGACGCGCAGGAAGTTGCGAATCAGATGGCCCTCGAGATCGGTGGGAGGATAGGCTGGGACGGGATGGATGTCGATGTCACATGGCATGGCAGGACATTCTCCCCCATGTCGTGGTCCGGGACCACCTTCCACCTCAGCGCGGCCCACAACCCGGAGAGCATCTCCCACGACCTCAGTCGAATAGCAGGCGCCGAGCACGTGCTCTTGCTGGGGATGACGCAGAAGGAGGACCTCGCGGAATCGACCTCGCTGTTCTCCAATGCCGATGGGCGCATCCGGACGATAGTGACGGAGGTCAATGGCGGGAGGAGGCCAACCGTGCCGATAGTCGACCTGGCCGACGCCGTTTCCGAGGCCTCGGGGGAGGATCCGCTGCTGATCCCAGAACCCTCCGATGCAATGGAAGTAGCCTCCGAGATCGCCCGTGAGCGGGGATGTTCGGTTTTCGTGTCCGGAAGCGTATACCTAGTCGGGATGGTAATCGAGGAGCACGCATCGAGGGAGGGACTCGATCTCTGGGACTCGCTCGTGTCACACCCCCCTCGGGACGAAACCGAAGGATGATTACCCAACCGCCTAGCACAGCGCATGTGAGCGATAAGTGGGATGCGCGTTTCATCGAACTAGCGAGGCACATCTCGGGATGGAGCAAGGACCCCTCCACCAAGGTCGGGTGCGTGGTGATCGGGGAGGACCGCGAGATCAGGTCAACCGGTTTCAACGGGTTCCCCCGGGGGATCGCAGACGACTCGAGGCTTGCCGAGAGGGAGCAGAAGTACCCGCTGATCTGCCATGCGGAGGAGAATGCGATAATGCACGCAGCCAGGATCGGGGTTTCCCTGAAGGGATGCATCGCGTATGTGACGTGGCCACCTTGCACCGGATGCTCTCGCTCCCTCATCCAAGCCGGGATAGTCGAGGTCGTATACCCCGGCGACATAGAGATACCCGAGCGGTGGGAGAAGGACTTCGCGATGTCCGTTTCCATGATGGAAGAAGCGGGAATCAAGGTCAGATCGACTAATTGAGGCAAACTAACCTCCTGCCCCACAATTATCATAGTCCGAATGCCTTGGGAGGCCCCGTGGACAATGAGGTATTCATACTCCTGATGCTAGTCGGTGTTTTCGCCGGATTCGTCGACAGCGCCGTCGGAGGAGGGGGGTTGCTCCGCCTCCCCGCGATGCTTGCCGCGGGACTCCCTCCTCACATCGCTCTGGGTACGAACAAGTTCGCGTCAACAGCCGCCGCTGCAATAGCCAGCGCAAGATACCTCAGTAGCGAGATAGTCCCTAGGAATGCAGCTCTAGTCGGCTTCGTGACGATGGCTGCTTTCTCCGTTGTGGGTGCGAAGATAGTGCTCTCGATCAGCGCAGACCTGCTCCTAGGGATAGTCACCTTCGTGCTTACTGCCTTGTTCTTCTACGTCCTCCTGAATCCGAAGTTCGGCAAGGAGGAGCAGGTAAGGGAGGAGAGGGTTATTCCCGTCACAGTGGGGATGGGTGCAGGGTTGGGGTTCTACGAGGGGTTCCTAGGGCCCGGGACTGGAAGCATGCTGATGGTCGGCTACATCAAAGGCGCGGGTTTCGGGATGGACAGGGCCGCTGCGACCGCTAGGATCCTTAATTTCGGTGGGAATGTCGGATCCTACGCGATCTTCGCACTCGCAGCATCCGTGAACTACAGCGTAGCCATCCCCTTCGCGCTGGCGAACATGGTCGGAGGATACCTAGCCCCAGGTTACGTCCTGAAATATGGTTTCACTATGCTTAGACCCATGTTCCTAGCGGTGTCTGCGATGATGATATCAGTTCAGATCTTCACCTACTTTGACTAGTTCTAGTCCTCAGGCGTTGTTAGCTCATTGCGGACCAGATGCCCTCGAGCTTCTCTTCCAGGTCCTCCAGCGTCCCATCGTTTAGCACGGTTATGTCTGCCATTGCTGCGGTGGCATCGAGCGCTTGCCCCGCCTCGTCCTTGGAGGTTGCCTCAGCAGCCTCTTGGGAGAGGAAAGCCTCCTTTTCGACAGGGTCTCCTGCCCTGCCACGCTGGGTCATCCTCTGCCATCGAGCCTCCTCGTCAGCCCTCACATCGATCAGGAAGAAATCCCCTCTGCCCCTAAGTGCCTCAACCTCGGCAGGGGTCCTGATTGAGTCGACTACAGCATCCTCTCCATCCAGAATCTCAAGCAGCATCTCTGCCAGGACTCCAGCACCCCCATTCCTCCGAAGCTCCCTCCCTCCTTCTATCAGGGCCTCTCTGGTCGTCTCTATCCCTTGGTCACTCAACCATGTTCGGATGGAATCGGAGCATGAAACGCTCCTGAGCCCCCTCTCGGAGAACCAACTAACCAGTGTTGACTTCCCCGAGGCGTTCCTGCCTGTCAGACCAACCAGCACAGCACTCCCAGCAGGCTCTATCGCATATTGATTGCCCCCTGAAATCGGATGCTAAACGACGAAAGGGACTAACAATGTGAGTGCGGCGCGGGGTCTGATAGCATGGCGCGACGCAGCACGAAGTCCCCCAACCCGATCAAGAAGTGGTGGAGGTCGAAGCACGAGTTCCACTTCCAGGCCTACACGTGGATGACGATACTCTCCCTCGGCATTGCCCTGTTCTCCTTCATCCAGCTCTTCTTCCTCGGCTACGCCCAGGAGGCCAGTGACAGGATGATCACACTGACTTGGATCGGACTGATAGGGGGCAGCCTTGCAATGTTCTTCGTCGCACCGGAGTTCTTCTACTTCTACGACAAGAAGCAGACCCTATCGGAGATACTGGAACTAGACTCGCGTGCCGAGGTGATGAGGAGGAGCAAGGACGCAGAGCGCGCCGCCGACCTCCTCGGCAAGCCATTCCAGTCCAGGCTGAAGGGCCTGTACGAGAGGTTGGGAATCAAGGTCCCGAAGAGGTACTCCAAGCTCTCTGTGCCCTCCGATGACGCACCGATGGGCAGCTCCGAGGAGGAATGAGGTGTCGGACGAGGGAGCCGCCAGTTCAGACTCCGAGGGCAATTTGGCGATTTCATCAGTTGATCCGTGGGTCCGCGAAGCGTCACTGGCAGTCGGGCTTGTCGTCCTCCTTCTGGGATCGATGTGGGTATCCACGGGATCATTCCCCCCCATGGTAGTCGTCGAATCGCAGTCCATGATGCACGAGGAAGATGGCTCGATCGGAGCCATTGACCCCGGGGACCTTATTCTGGTGATGAACAAGAACAGGGTAGACATCGTATCCTTCGTCGAGGCAACACAAGCTGGCAACGAGCACTACGGGTACGAGTCTCACGGGATGCCGGGGGACGTGATCATCTACAGGAAGAACGGCGGTCAGGACACTCCTGTGATCCACAGGGCCCTTCTCGAGGTGGTCTCGAACGGCACCGGCTGGGACGTGCCCGGTACCTCCCTTCGAAACGTCGAGACCGTGTCATGGACGCTGGATTACGAATGCTCCTACCATGGGGGGACCTACAACCTGAGGGTCGAGGGGTGGGAACCCGAGCACTCCGGGTTCCTGACCTCGGGGGACAATAACTTCGGAGGCTGCATGATTGACCAACCGGGTGCAAACTCCCAGGGCCAGGGCGGAGGCCTAGTTGATGCGAGCGGAAACCCGGTGGAACCAGTTGAGGATGACTGGATCGTGGGAGTCGCCTCGTCCGAGGTTCCCTGGATTGGAGCCATCAAGCTCGCGACCTCCGGGACCTCCGGCTCAGTAACCGCAAAGTCATGGTACTCGCTGACATTCACGATACTCGTAATCCTACTCTCGCCGATTGCCGTGGAGAGATTCTCGGAGTGGAATTCCGGGAATGACGAGGAAGAGTAGCCCAAAAACGTCGAATTAATCCTCAATGCTCCATTCGTTTAGTTTAAAATAGACCAAAAATTCCGATTGACACAAACTGGAGATGAACATCATGGGAGTAGGAATAGAACCAATCGGAGAAATGGTGCTTTTAGCAATGGAGAACGCCCCCGAGAAGACCGAATCAGGTCTTCTCCTGCCCGAGGAGGCCCGAGACAAGATGACCGTCGGAAGGGTCGAGGCCGTCGGTCCGGACGCGAAGAGCGTCTCGGTAGGAGATCGCGTGATCTTCAGGCAGTTCAGCGGGACGAAGATGGAGTGGATGGGCATGGACTACCTGCTGATCCAGGAAGAGGACATTCAAGCCAAGGTAATGGAGTGATAAAATGGGAGCAAAGAAGATAGTTTACGGAGAAGAAGCAAGAGAGAAGCTACTGGAGGGAATCGACACCGTCGCAAACGCGGTCAAGGTTACCCTAGGACCTGCAGCGAGGACAGTTGTGCTGGAGAAGTCGTGGGGAAGCCCCTCGATCATCAACGATGGGGTCACGATAGCCAAGGACATCGAGCTGGGCGACCCATTCGCCAACATGGGCGCCAAGCTAATCCAGGAGGTCGCGAGCAAGACCCAGGACAATGCTGGAGACGGGACATCTACCGCCTCGATTCTGGCCCAGAGCCTATGCCATCACGGCCTGAAGAACATGGAATCAGGTTCGAGCCCGGTGGAGTTGAAGGCCGGATTCGACCAGGCAATAGAGACAGTCGTTAACTCCCTGAAGGATAGAGCCGTTCCAGTCGAGACCAGCGAGACGATCAAGCAGGTCGCCACAATAGCCTCAAACAACGACGAGGAGATAGGATCACTGATCGCTGAGGCAGTAGATGCCGTCGGAAGGGAAGGCGTCATCACCGTCGAGGAGGCCAAGTCGATCGAGACCTCACTGAACGTGGTCGAGGGAATGGAATTCAACAAGGGATACATGAGCCCGTACATGATCACTGACAGGGAGAAGAGGGAGGCAGTTCACGAGAGCCCCCTGATCCTCCTAACTGACCACACAATCAACTCAGCACAGGACCTTCTACCAACCCTGGAGGCCAGCGTCCAGCAGAAGAGGCCCCTACTGATAGTGGCCAAGGACATCGAAGGAGAGGCACTGGCAACACTGGTGCTGAACGTGGTGAGCAAGGTCGTGAAGGCAGTCGCCGTCAAGGCACCCGGGTTCGGGGACGAGATCTCCGAGCAGCTCGAGGACATCGCCGTACTAACTGGGGCGAAGCCCCTCTTCAAGGACCAAGGAGCCGATCTCAAGGCACAGGGGCCATCGAGCCTCGGAAGCGCGGACCGCATTATCGTGGCCAAGAACAAGACCACGGTAGTCGGTGGCGGTGGCGACAAGAAGGCAACCAAGGAGAGAGCAGAGCTACTCCGTGGACAAGCCAAGCTATCCACCAGCAAGTGGGACAGGGAGAAGATCGAGAAGAGGGTCGGCAAGCTAACCGGAGGAGTCGCGGTACTCAAGATCGGGGCAGCCACCGAGACCGAGGTCAAGGAGACCAAGGCCAGGGTGGACGACGCCCTCAACGCGACCAGAGCAGCAATGGCCGAAGGAGTCGTAGCTGGTGGGGGGGTCACCCTGCTCAGGGCCCGCGAGGTACTCAAGGGACTAGCCGAATCAGCAGACGGAGACCGAGCCATCGGGATCAACCTGGTCTACGAAGCACTCGCAGCGCCAACCAGGCAGATCTCTGCAAACGCAGGCGCCGACGGTGACGACGTGATTAGCAAGATCCTGTCCAACGACGATGAGAACTTCGGGTACAACGCGCGCGCCGGCGAGTACGTCAACATGGTGGAAGCCGGGATCCTGGATCCCGCCAAGGTCACCAGGAACGCACTTGAGTCGGCTGGATCGATAGCAGGACTAGTACTTACCACGGAGACCCTGATCGCCGATGACCCAGACCAGAAGGAAGCAGCACCGGCAATGCCCGACATGGGCGGCGGCATGGGCGGCATGGGCGGCATGGGATTCTAGGCCAGAACGAACCCGACTGGAACATTCATCTCCGGACCCCCCCACGCTGGCTCGCCTCAATGACGACAAAGGGTGACCGAGCTTAGGCGCTGACGTGCCCTATGAGTACCGAGAGGCACCTTTGAGCGAAGGAGTTGAAGACGTTGAGGTCTCCCGGACCTACATGGGAGCGTCCCGGAAGGCCCTGCTCATCGCCTCCCTGCTGATGGCATCCACGATGAGCAGCGGGTGTCTGGCACTGTCCATACAGCGCGAGATCATGGAGAGCTGGAGGGAACCCCCGGTGCACATAGACGAGGACGTAACCGTTGGCTGGTCGGAGACCTTCGAGACAGGGACGGAGCTCAACTCTGTACTCTACGAGAACGAGACGAACATAGTATTCGACGAGACTGTTTCCAGCCTGGTCATCAACTTCAGGGCGCAGTTCCCCTACTCGAGCACGGTCGAGGAACTGATCGGGAACGACACCAACCAGGTTCGCTACGTCGAGGCGAGGCTCTGGGAGCCAGGCTCACAGCAGTCTGGGGGGGTCCCGTTCTGGGAGGTCCGCGCCACTCAGGACTACCCAGGCGAGAGGTGGGACTGGCAGATCGACTTCATCGAGGGCACATGGGTCCTGGAGGTAGAGGCGAGGGGCTGGGGAGTGACCACGCCGGTCGAGCAACTGTCGTTCCACGACTCATTCGACCTGTATGCGACCATGACCAAGCCATGCGTGCACTTCCCGAGCTCCCACGAGGTCGCTGCCAATGGGGAGATGGAGTGCACCTTCCTCTCAGAACTAGAGGACTGAGCCTCTGGCCGCCCTTTCCCTCTGCGTAGCGCTTATCAACCAAGGGCAGGTGGCCGCGCTGCTGAGGAAACCGAATGTCGGAAAGTACGTCGCCCCTTGTGTCGCTGGATATGTACCAACTTCACGCTGTGCACATAGGTACCAACCAGAAATCGGCGGACATGAAGCAGTTCCTAGACACCATGCAGAATGACAGCAACGGACTCCACATTATCGACGTTAACCAGACCGACTCCAGGATCAGGGTAGTCACAAACTTCCTCGCCAACTACGACCCAAGCAGGGTCCTGGTCGTCAGCGCAAGGCAGTACGGCCAGAGGCCAGCGAGGAAGTTCGCCCAGGCAATTGGCGCCAAGCACATCGTCGGGAGGTTCATCCCCGGGACACTCACCAACCCGAGACTCAGGACCTACATCGAGCCAGAGGTGATCATGGTGACGGACCCGGCAGCCGATTCGCAGGCCCTTTCAGAGGCCGTCAAGTCGGGATTACCCGTCGTGGCGATCTGCGATGCCAACAACAGGCTCCGCAACGTGGACCTGGCGCTCCCTGCCAACAACAAGGGCCGCAGATCGCTAGCACTCGTCTACTGGCTCCTGGCCCGCGAGACACTGAAGCTGCGCGGGACCCTCAAGTCGGACCTCGAGTTCGAGCTGGCGGAGAACGTGGATGACTGGGAATCGACCTTCTGAGCTCGACGGCCTCAAAGCCAAGCACAGGACCCCCCATACGATGGAAGCATCAGCCCCGCCCCTATTCCTAGCCCCGATGGCAGGGGTCACCGACCTCGCATACCGGATCCTAGCCAAGGAGTGCGGTGCGGACATGACCGTGACGGAGTTCACGGCAGCATCGGGGCTGACTCGCAAGAACACCTACTCATGGCTGAAGGTCGAGAGCGACCCACGAGAGTCCCCGTTCATCCCCCAGATCTTCGGGGGCATCACGGAGGAGATGGTCCAAACCGTCGAGATGCTTCAGGACAGAGCCGATGTGATAGACATCAACTTCGGTTGCCCAGCCCCCAAGGTCTGCCGGAACGACGCAGGGGCAGCACTGCTCAGGGACCCGGATCGGGTCGTCAACATGGTCCGTGCTTGCTTAGAGGTCGCCAAAGTCCCAATCACGGTGAAGATGAGGCTAGGGACGGGAAGCGGCCCCAATACCGCCCTGGAGATATGCGAGAGACTGGAAAAGGAGGGCGTGGAGAGGGTATGCGTCCACGGCAGGACCCTGAGGCAGAGGTATTCCGGTGAGGCCGACTGGTCCCAGATACGGGAGATATCCGAGTCAGTGGGGATCGAGGTGATCGCCAACGGGGACGTCACCGACTCATCATCGGCACTGGAATGCCTGGAGGCGACTGGAGCAACCGGGCTAATGATCGGCAGAGGGGCCATAGGCAGGCCATCCATATTCCACGAGATCAAGAGGGACCTCGGCTGGACCACATCCACGCCCCCCTGGGGCCAGGGCGGCGACGCGATAGCCAGGCACTGGTGCTGGGACAGGTACCTGGAACTAGCCGAGGAGATTTACTCGGATATACCCAACAAGAATCTGAAGAGGCACGCCGTTTCCTTCACCAAGGGACTCCCAGGAGCATCCTCGATGAGGGTTGAGTTGCATAGGGAGGGCGATCAGAGGAAGCTCGGAAAGATGGTCTCGAGTTACCTAGCGGAATTGGCCGCCCCTAACGAGGCCTCGGCAGTCTAGCCAATCGCCTCGATGCCACTCGCGGTCCCCATTATCCTCATCGGGGTCGCATCCAGTTGGACGATCAGCACTCTCGAACTCCCATCGGTCCGGATCCAGAGGGGTGACTCCCAGTCGACGGTTACCGAGTCGCCATCCAATGCCGAGACCCTGCCCACGGAGAACTGCAGATCGGAAGCCGCATGGATCACCTCTCCGACGGACAGCACCTTCCTCTGGAAGGGCGCGACACCCAACTCGAAACTGGACTTCTCGTGGCTAGCCAAACCACCTTCTCCGGGAATGCAGATCATGCAACCCCTGTGGAGGGACTGCTCCCTGAGGTTTCGCAAGGCCACCCCAACCCTGTCCCCGGTGATTGCCGCATCAACATCGTCATCCATCACCTGAAGGGACCTGACGACGCCAACATCGGATGCTGGCATCACCTCCACCTCGTCATGCTTCGAGACCCTCCCCGACTGGACGTATCCTATTGCCACCAAACCCACTCCTTTGACGTTGAAATGCTGGTCAACAGGTAGAATCAACGGAGACGAGTTCGATTTTTCCATCGAAGCAGCCATCTGGTCTTGGATCTCAAAGAGCCTATCTCTGATCCCATGCTCGTCGATTCCCCCTTCCACGACTTCCCAGTCTCCCAGGCCGGCTTGATCCAGCATCACCCTGACTTGATCAGAGTCGATCCAAACCCCTTCGTCAGGTGAGATGATGGCGCTACCTCTGGAAATCCCCGAGCAGCCCAGTGCAACCATCGCCTCGCCTACCGATGCGCTCAACTCCCTGATCTCGAGCAGTCCCGCCTTAGCAACATCGAGGACGCTTAGCAGGGGCCTGATGCTCTCTGGAAACTTCAGGGGCCTCAGCAGGGAAAGGACCCTGACCTCTCCATCCCTGCTCTCTTTGTGGACATACGACTCTATGTCCCGAGTATCGCCCTTCTTCCCCAATTTCCTCGCCAAATCTTCCGAACCGACCAGTGCGACGTTTAGCACAGGCATCGAATCACCTATGCGGACAGGCCGAACTTCTCCATGGCCTGTACCATCAGGAAGTACCCGGTAACGGTACACGCCAGACCAGCGGCTAGAGCAGGGTAGAAGTCCCAACCCCTAGACTCGATTAACCAGGGCATTACGATGAAAATCAGGAGCGATGGGATGAGTAGCCAGACGATGTCCCTCGCGAATGCGGAGATCTCCAAAGCCGTCTGACCCTCGTGGAACATCATCATCATCGATAGTACGCTGACAATGGGAATAGACGCCAGCACGGCAGCCATCAGAGTGCTCCTCTCAGAAATCTGGGCTATTGAGAAGATTATCAGGGCCGTTAGCACGATCTTGCCCGCATCGAAAGTCCATCCCATGGGTTCCGCTGGGAATTTACCCTTTAGTTCATTCAGTTTCACATCGCCCTTTCGGCACCAATGCATATGCTATTCCATGCGAGATGAATAGGGTCCTTGTCTAGTACGCAGTCTGGTTAGCCTCGTACGCCTTCACCATCGCAGCCCTAGCCAGGAGTATGACCAGGACCGCCGAGAAGAGCAGGGTGCCACCGAGGATTGTTGAGGTCCTCATCAGCATGAGGCAGAATCCGGTGATCCCGCAACCGTAGCTGACCATCTCGCAGATTGATGCCAATCGCAGAATCGACTCGGGCATCACCAGCTCAGCAGAGGAGTCGTACTCCCTGATCATCCTCGACAGTAGGATGTAAAGTCCCTGGAATGGTATGGCCAGGCAGAAGAGCCCCATTGCTAGGATCAGCACTCTGTCGTCCGGGTTCGCACTGATCTCGCTACCCTTCCAGAAGAGGTTGCTCAGGCCTACCGAAAGCAGACCAGTGTGGATGAGCGCAGAGGTTGTACTAGGCGATCCGACCTCGGACGATTCTGGCACCACGTGCGAGTTGCTCGTTGAGGCACTATTGAGAATTGCGCTGATATCGGATGCATTACTGCCGGTTATCCGGCAGCCTGCTTCGCATCGCCCTCTTCCAGATAGGCGGAATCAGGCAGGGCCACCATGATGCGTAGTAACCCCATCTGAGCTCAGGCGTGCCATCATATGGCCTGAGCTCCCAGAATGGGACGCTGGTACGTAGATGGTGGTCAGAATGACGGGTCAGCTCCAGCAGGCTCCACCTCGACCACCTTGCCTCCGTGTTCCAGGAGTGTTCGGCTGAGAACCTCTCGTCCTCTGATCTCCTGAGGCCCCAGTGGCGGATGTAGTTCACGTACTCCAGGGTCAGGATACTGATGGCAGACAGGACGAGCCATCCTGCTGCTACGGGAATGCCGTCGAACCACCCCATCTCCCCAGGTAGAAATGCAATTGCCAACAATGCGGAAATCTGCAGAAGCAGCCCACGGTATGACGGATTCCTCAGTCCCCTCCTCCCCCTCTTGTTGTGGACTCTGGCGGAAGAGGCGAATTGCCCCGGAATGGTGCTGAGCCAGAAGGACCACAGCCCCTGATCCGCCGTTGCGCTGGCCGAGTCCCTGTCAGTGCTGACCCACTTGTGGTGGACGTGATTGTGCTCGTAGGTGAAGTGCGTGTAGTTGACCGTGAACAGGATGACTCTGGCCAGTCTCCAACCGGGACTCCCCCTCTTCTTATGACCTAGCTCGTGGGCAGTCACTATGGCCGAGGCAGCAGCGCTCAGCCCGGACGAGAGGCCACCTACTACGAGCCACATCGTGAGCCCCTCAATCGCCGCGAACCAGAAGAAGGACCCGACCACGACAAGCTGAAGGAGACCGTGAACCCAGAGAAGGACCTCGAATGGCGTGCCCGATTCCCTAGGGGGCCTTGCCACCTTCGACTCGCCCATCACAATGTCAAGTATCGGACTGACGCCCCAAACGAATACCACTCCCATGGCCACGAAGACCTGGTCCTCCAACACACCGAGAATATTCCCCGAAATTGCGAGAAGCGGAGTAATCAGACCAAGGAGATGGAAAGCCCAAGGCTCAGGTGCCAGTTCAGTCTCACTCATACAGTTCGGCGTGTAGGGACCTGACCTTAGCGATTTTCGGTTCAACCACGGCGACGCAGTATGGATTCGACGCCCCGTTCCTAGCGAAGTAGTCGTGGTGGTAATCCTCCGCCTCCCAGAACTTCTCCAGCTTCACAACTTCTGTGACCACTGGTTTGTCGTAGTACTGGGAAACCTCCTCGATGGCCGCTTCCGCATCCTCCCTCTGGGCTTCGTTCGTGTACAGGACTATGCTTCGGTACTGGGGGCCAACGTCGTTACCCTGCCTGTTCAACTGCGTGGGGTCGAAAAGGGTGTGGAAAACCCTGAGCAGGGTCATCCTCGGGATTACTTCTGGATCGAAGGTCGCCCTCACGACCTCTGCATGACCGGTCTTCTTCCCGCATACCTGCTCGTACGTCGGGTTCTCTACATGTCCGCCGCTGTATCCGGGAACTACCTCGTGAACTCCCCTGAGTCCCAGCAAACCTCCTTCTATGCACCAGAAGCACCCTCCTCCGAGATGCAACTCCTCCATCGGGTCACCTCCTGTAGTTGGGGGCCTCTCGCGTTATCTCCACATCGTGGACATGGCTCTCAGAGAGCCCAGCATTCGTAATTCGAACGAATTTGCAGTCGGACTTCATGGCCTGAATCGTTGGATTTCCGGTGTAACCCATAGAACTCCTGAGCCCACCCATCAACTGGTACAGGACTTGGTCAACCGGTCCTCTGGAGGGGTCCCTTCCCTCTATCCCCTCTGGGACGTACTTCCTAGTGTCTCCCTGGGTT
>CAZMVZ010000024.1:0-17960 GCA_964570065.1 uncultured Candidatus Poseidoniales archaeon | reverse complement strand
ATGAGAAGGGATATAGCAAATCGGCTAGGTCAGTTGGCGAAGTCATGGGGAAATATCACCCCCATGGCGATCAAGCACTATATGACACAATGGTCAGGATGGCACAAGACTTCTCGCTCCGTTACCCTCTAGTCGATGGCCAGGGAAACTTCGGTTCAATAGATGGCGATCCTCCTGCGGCAATGAGGTACACTGAGAGCCGCCTTGACAAGTTGTCTCGCCACATGCTCGATGGCATAAACAAGAACACCATCGATATGGAGCCAAACTTCGATGACTCTGAAATGGAACCGACAGTCCTGCCATCCCGGCTACCAAACCTGCTGCTAAACGGAAGTGATGGAATCGCAGTTGGGATGGCAACAAAAATTCCCCCCCATAACATAAACGAAGTTGTGGGGGCGATAAAATTCCATATCGGCAAGGTAATTGATCAGGATAGGAAAATTGGCCTAGACAACCCCCCAAAAATAGATGCACTGGAATACCTGGAATTCCTGAAAGGTCCGGATTTCCCGACGGGGGCTACGATATACGGAATTGACGGGATTGTAGATATGTACAGAACAGGAAAGGGCAGATTCCACATTAGATCAGAAGTAGAGGTCTTTGACGACTCTAAGGGGAAGAAGTTGGTCATTCATTCGATACCCTATCAGGTGAAGAAGGCAAAGATGCTGCAAGGAATTGCTGAACTGGTCCAGAAGGAGTCGATTAAGGGGATTCGAGACATTCGAGATGAGTCGAGCAAGGATGGAATCAGGGTCGTTATCGAAATCAAACAGAATGCCGACCCGCATGCTGTTCTAAATCAGCTATACCAGTCCAGCAGACTTCAGGAGTCCTACTCTGCAAATATGATGGGGATCCTCAGAGGAGAACCGGTTCTGCTTGACCTGAGGACGATTCTGCACACATACGTGAGGCATCGCGAGTCAGTAGTCGAAAGGAGGACAAAACACGATCTAGACAGGGCAGAGGCCCGCGCACACATTCTCGAGGGTCTGATGAAGGCCCAGGATAGAATGGGCGAAATTATCGAAGTAGGTAGAAACGCAGAATCCAGAGACCAATTCGAGAAGTTCCTAAGAGGCGAGGAGAAATACCCGAAGATCAGGAAGTTCGGCTTCTCCGAGAAGCAATCCAAGGCAATCGCAGAGAGAAGGTTGTATCAACTCACGAAATTGAATGTCAAGGAGGTTTCCGACGAGCTGGAAAAGCTGGGAGGGGACATCGTGGACTACGAAGACATCCTAGGTAGCAGAAAAAGGAGACTAGAGATCATCTCCGGGGAGTTGGAAGATTTAGTCGAGAGGCACGGTGACGAGAGGAGGACGAATATCGACCCAACCCCTCTTTCAATGGACCGAGAGGACCTTGTTGCAGAAGAGGCGATTGTCATCTCACTAACACAGGACAACTACATCAGACACTTACCTGTAGAGTCATTCCGGCTTCAGAACAGGGGAGGAAAGGGCCTCAAGGGAGTTGCGACGAAAGATGAAGACGCGCCCTCGAAGATTGTAACATGCTTCTCAAAGGACAGGTTACTTATTTTCACAGACAAAGGAAGAGTATACGGATTACGGGCATGGGAGACCCCTTCGGCTAGCAGATATGGAAGGGGGAGTCACGTCCGAAACCTCTTGAGGGGGATAAGGGAAGAAGAGAAAGTAATCTCAATTCTCCCAATGGACAGGTCACTAATTGAAAACCCAGAAGGTCATTTCCTGATGTTCGCAACCGCGAATGGCAGAATTAAGAAGAGCAAACTCTCGGAATACTCGAGAATTAATCGCAATGGCAAGTACGCTTTGAGATTCGCAGATGGGGACAACGACAACCTTGTCGCGGTTAGGCCTGCAACGGACACCGATCACGTTGTTCTAGTATCTGCATTGGGGAATGCCTGCCGATTCATGCCTTCGGAGAAGAAGACAAGAGTGTCTCCTGAAACCGGTGAGGCAGTTACGACTTACGTCGTAAGGGTCCAGGGAAGGATTAGCCAAGGAGTATCTGGAATGAAGCTTGCCGGCAACGACAAGGTCATTGGGATGATTGTCACTGATGATTTTGATACGAGCGTCCTCACCATCTCCAAGTTCGGGATGGCAAAGCGTAGCAGACTCGGTTCTGGGGAGATGATGCCACTATCGGAAGAAGGAACGCAGATCTTTGACGAATTGGGTAATCCGGTTCTCGAGAGGGATGGGTACAGGAAGACAAACAGAGGGACCAAGGGAGTACGGACTATGTCACTGAGAGATGGCGATCATATTGTCAGTGTTAGGCAAATTCCTGACTTGGAGGATCAGCTGTTCATGCTGACGGGGTCTGGAATGATGATCAGAATGGTTTCAGGACAAACCAAGGAGACTCTGGGCAAGGTGACCAAGGGCACGAGGATAATGGAATTGCGGAATCGGGATCGGACTGGTTATGTGGACGAGATCGTTTTCGTTGCTAGGCTCCCTTCCGAACTAATCAGCACCGGCGAAAGTCTGGAAGAAGAAGAGTAGGGAGACCGTTCTGCTTAAGCACGAATCTCTAGTCGTCCAATTACTGCGGCAGTCGCATAGCCTGGCCATTGCGCTGGATTGCTAATCCAGTGGTGTTTCACCTCGGGAGTTCGAATCTCCCCTGCCGCGCCACCAAAGGGAGGGAGGATTCATCCATCTTAATGCTCTCAGGGGTGCGTGGTCAACGCATGGAGCATCCTTGAAGCGGGAGCAATAATGATTCTCCTAATCGGCGCAATAGTACTATTCTGGGCCATACTTAGGCATCTAAGACTCAGGCCTTCTAACGAAAGATCATGGGTGAATGATAACGAAAGACTAGCAACTGCTGAATTCGTTGATGGTGTGGTGACCGTTCGCAATGTGAGGGATTTCGAATGGCGTAGCGGCAGGGATTTCGACGAAAGATGGGTGGATATGAAGATAAAACTGGATGAGGTATCGAAGATCTGGTTTGTTTTGGAGTACTTCGACCCATCCAGGAGACAAATGGCGCATACGATAATGAGTTTCGAGATGAGAGATGGGACGAGACTGGCCTGTTCAATAGAGGTCAGAAGGGAAAAGGGAGAGAGGTACCATCCGATAAAGGGCCTCTTCAGGCAATACGAGTTGATTTACGTCTGGGCCACCGAGAGAGACGTGATTGGGGTGAGGACACGTTGCAGGAAGAAATCCGTGACTCATCTTTTCGAAGCTGTAGTACTTGGCCCCGGCAATGAAAGGAGGATGTTAGAGTCATACCTCAACAGGACCAACAAACTCAACCAAAGTCCCGAGTGGTACAACACAATCACCAACACCTGCACAACAAACATAGTTAGGCATGTCAATGAAGTCTACCCTGGAAGGGTCCCGCGCGCAGTGGCAGTACTTCTCCCTGGACTTAGTCCCAACCTACTTCAGAAGAACAATTTGGTGAAGATTGAGGGAACAATTGAGGAAACGCTGAGGAACAGCATTATCGATGAGAGAGCAAAGTCTTGGGATGGCGTGGTCGATTTCGGAGATTGGATCAGGGAGCAAGGCAGAGGGGAGCATTCAACTGAATGACTCTGATGCGGTTTTGTGCTAAACATCCAACCACTCGAAGAACCCGATAGGGTTCGATGGTTTCTGCCACCCTCGAAGAGTCACATGATTCGCTGGATTGCACTTGCATCCCAATCCGAGTCTTGGACGAACCTAATTTTCCAAGGAACCCCTGGTAGAGACATCGAGTCGATGGCAGAGTGCATGGAGAAAATGGGTGCCTCCATAGAAAAGGGAGATCAAGAGTGGGCCATTCGGGGAAAGAAGGATGGCCTAGTTTTGCCCGAATCGAATCTGGATTGCGGCAACTCCGCCACAACAGCAAATTTCGTCTCCGCGATTGCAGCTTGCATGGACGGTTCAGTAGAAATTGATGGTGATCAATCTCTGAGAAATAGAGATCTATCGCCAATGGCCTCGGCATTAAGAGAGCTAGGGTGCGAAGTCTCTTCTGACCATCTCCCATATACTGTTTCTGGACCGATTTCTAAAGGTAATTCCAGCATAGATGAGTCTTGTTCAAGTCAAACTCTTTCGGGGATGATTTTAGCATCTCCCGGATTTCCTAGAGAAGTGAAAATATCACTTCAGGGTGAAGCAGTTAGTCGTTGGTACAGAGACCTGACAATCGAATCTAGTTGTTTGAGTGGTTGGACTGGAGACTATGACAAGGTCGTGTCCCTAGTTCCATGGACAGTTGGAACACCGGAAATTATCGAAATCCCGGAGGAAACTAGCCTATTCCCCATCTCACTTCTTTTCGACAAACTCCATGGAACAAAAAGCTTGAATTATAGCAAATTCGAAGGAACCCCCGCCTCAGATGCAATCGAAATGGCAATCTCGAGGAATTCCAGAAAGATTAGCCTACGAGACTCTAGTGATGTGATTTCGCCGTTGGCTGCATTGATGGCAATGGGCAACGGTGGAGAAATTGTAGAAGCCCCCCATGCACGAGGAAAAGAGTCGGATAGAATTGTTTCAACAATCAGAATGCTATCCTCATTTGGAATTGAAGTCGAAGAAAGAGCAGGGGGTTTGTCCATGTCCGGGAGTCAACAACCGAGTGCCCCATCGGAGATCGTTGACTGTGAAAATGACCATAGGTTGGCAATGACGGCTGCCGTTCTGGCCACGAAAGTTGGAGCTGACTTGTCTGGGCATGAGATCTGTGATGTCACCCATCCGGGTTTCTTCGGGATGATAACCCCAAAATACACAGGTATGTGATATTGTGTTGAGTAGTTATTGGAAAAAGAACCTTGGCACCCATTTGCTTCTAGTTCTAGTGGCGGTAATTTGGGGTTCTACTTGGGCAGCGGGCAGATTTCTTAGTTATGGGTTGAACGAAGAAAGCCCTGCCACACTCAGTCCGGCAACTTCTGCTTGGTTGAGATACGCATTCGCGGTTTCGGTTTTCTTTGTCTGGTCGGTTTCAAGCAGAGGCGATCGAACTTTTCGATTTCTTCCCCCTGATAGGAAATCATGGATTTTCTCGATTTGGCTGGGCCTTCTGGGAACAATGGCCTATCAATTGTTGTTCATGCATGGGATGAGTTGGACTGCAGCTGGGGATGCATCCCTCATCATCCCCATGAATCCCGTATTTACCGTCCTTCTAGCTGTGCCAATGCTGGGCCAGAGGATTTCGAAAAGGATGTCTATTGGGCTACTAATTGGAATCTCCGGGGTGGTGGTTGTTGTGGGTTGGAGTCCAAACTCGGGTATCCCAATAGAGCATAGGATAATTGGAGATTTGATGATTCTATTCGCCGCACTCTCATGGGCTGCTACTAGCAATCTGACTAAGATTATGCTTTCATGGGAAAGTGGCTACTCATCTCTAGAGATTGTGGTCTGGTATTCTGTGACTGGTTGGGCTTTGCTTTCTCCGTGGATGATTGCTGAGAACTGGGGTTCGGCGATTCCAGAACCCAGCACAGCTGAATGGTTGACAATTGCATATCTGGGGGTAATCTCTACCGTCTTATCCTACGTACTGTTCGCAAAGGGGATTGAGTTGATTGGTCCCACTGCTGCCTCTTCATACGTCTTCCTTGTCCCTGTCTTCGGAGTTCTAGGGGGGTGGTTACTTCTTGGTGAGGAGATTGGCGCTTCCATGGTGCTTGGATTCATCCTAATTGTATTCGGAGTAACAGAAGTGCAGAGGGAAAGCGATCGATTGTCAAACGTTTCCTGATGTATACTACTGCCTCACCGTTAAATACGGAGGGTCAGTGGGCGGCCAACGAGGTGATTGATTGGCACGCAAACCAGCAAAGATGTACAGGCAGATCAAGGGTCAGTCATTTACCAGGAGGGAGTACACCGGCGGTGTTCCAAACAACAGGATTCTTCGTTACCACATGGGCAACAGGAAAAAGGCAGAGACAGGTGGTTTTCCAGTAGCAATTGAGTTACGAGCCGATAATGCATGCCAAATCAGGGACTCGGCCCTAGAGTCTGCTAGACAGGTTGCAAACTCTACGATTAGAGAAGATGCAGGTCCAATGGGGTATGCACTCAGGATGCACACTTACCCTCACCAAATCTTGAGAGAGAACAAGCAAGCTACCGGTGCAGGTGCCGATAGGGTTTCACAAGGGATGCGCCTATCATTCGGAAAGAACGTCGGAACCGCAGCAAGAGTCCAGAGGGGTCAGACTGTTATTTCGATTAAGACCGAGGCAGAGAGTTACATTGCGGCAAAGGACGCATTGAGGAAGGCGAGTTGCAAATTTCCCACGCCTTGCACAATCAAGGTCGTACAAGGCTCCGAGCATTTGAAGGGCCTAGTGTGAGGCCAAGGGGACATGTCCCAAACTGATCCGCTCACGGTATTGCAAGATTCGCTAAGGGGTGCGCCCATAATCTGGAAGGGCGAGTACCCCTACTTCATCCATCCAATATCAGATGGCATACCAAGAATGGAAGCAGAGGTCCTTAGAGCGACCAGGGATTTGATTGTCAGTATGGTTGATTGGTCCCAAATAGACCTGATTGTCAGTGTTGAGGCCATGGGACTTCCGCTGTTAGCAGCCGTAGGAGAGGCAACCGGAAAGCCGACGGTGGTAATCCGGAAAAGATCCTATGGAATGGAAGGGGAGGTCAGAGTTGATGTTTCAACGGGCTACTCCAGTTCGACGGCCTACATCAACGATATTTCATCTGGAGAGAGGATTCTGGTAGTTGATGATGTGATTTCAACCGGAGGAACACTAGAGCCCCTTCTAGAAACACTCGAAGGCATGGGAGTAGTTCTCCAAGATGTTATTGTGGCAATAGAGAAGGGAGATGGGAGAGAGAGGTTATCGAAAGAGAGACCTGAGTGGCCAATTAGAACCCTCGCAAGAATAGACATAGTTGATGGGAAAGTAGTGATTGTCCAATAGCAGGTGATAACATGGATCTGAATAGGCATGAGTTCGAACTGGATGACCTGATAGAGAGAATAAAGGATAATGACAATCGCCTTGTTGCACTTCAGGTTCCAGAAGGCCTCAAGATGCAGGCACTGGAAATGATGGATGCAATCGAGGAAGATACCTCGGCTAGAATTATCCTGGCAGCCGATCCCTGTTATGGCGCTTGTGACCTTGTTCATGACAAAATGCAGCGAATGGGCGTGGAGCTTGTTGCCCATATGGGGCATTCACAAATGAATATCGATTCCGGAATGCCTACTGAATTCATCAACGTTACTTACGATGGTGATCCTGCAATTGATCCTGTCCTGCCACTTCTCTCGGCTCATCGGGAAATCGCGCAGAAGCGCCTCTCCGAGTCTTTGAATGAGAGTGAGATGAGTGAGGAAGAGGCCAAAGAGAGATTCATGGATGCCGTGGGGAGAGTATCGCCTCTGAAAGGAGCAAAGTTGGGCCTGGTTGGGAGCATACAGCATCTCCATCTCATCTTCGACTACAAGGAGCGGTTGGAATCTGCAGGATTCGAAGTCGAGGTTCCAGTAGGCGGGACCCGGCTATCATTCCCTGGTCAGGTTCTGGGATGCAATTATTCAGGAGATAGCGATGATATCGGTCACTATCTTTTCCTCGGAAGCGGTGATTTCCACCCTATTGGTTTGGTTCTTCACACAGGAAAACCATTGGCAATGCTGGACCCATACACTGGCGGGGCCGAGGAAATGTCATTCCAAAGGATTGAGGGGATCCTGAGGCAGAGATTCGGACTGATTATGTCTTGTGATCAGGCAAAGGCCTTTGGGATTCTAATAGGTGAAAAACCCGGTCAGATGAGGAGGAATCTGGCACTTAGGATGAAGAGGAAACTGGAAAAGCATGGTAGGAAGGGCTATCTGCTAGCATTGGAACATGTTGGACCCGAATTAATCGACTTCTACCCAGTGGACGCATTTGTCAATACTGCATGTCCCAGGATAGCAATTGACGATTCAGTTCGGTATGCAAAGCCACTACTAACGCCATTCGAACTTGAGGTTGTCCTGGGTGACAAGAAATGGGAAAAAGGATACAAGTTCGACGAAATCCCATAACTCTGCACGTAGCCTTTCGGCATCTACACCAGAAAATTATGAATCAAGGTAACGCTGTCTGGAAGATTACTCTTCTTCGTCATCGTCGCCCAATAGGGCTTCCCAGTCGAGTTCATCTTCTGCGGACATGAAGTAAAGTGCCCCCATAGCTGCTGCTGCTAGCATACCAACCACATCTTGTGTGCTGAAACCGGTGTCTGGCCTCATTGCATCCATGCTGCCGATTCCAATCAGATCGATGAGGAACAGCTTTTCGCCACCCCCCAACAATCCTGCCATGTTCACAACAACGAAGATTAGAATCGCGGCTGCTCCAATTAGAAGTCCCATTCTTTGTGTGTCGTTTAGTTCTACCATAGTAATACCTGTACACCCCCAAGGGTGACGAGTTATTAATGTGAATGGTGGGCTGTTGACGTATAAACTGGCGGAAACGACTGTTGGAACAGCTATTCGGAGTCCTTCGAATCTGAGCCGGCACTAAAATTTAAGACGCCGTCATCCATAAGATCGGCGATAATGTCCTCCATCTTCCTTCCAGTTTTTTCCGCAATAGCCTGAGTCTGAATTCTATCTGCGTGATCCCTTGCAGTTTGTGCCTTTGCCGCATCCCCTGGGTGGTTCCTCTGGTCCAAAACAGAGGATAGCCCCCTCCAATTTTCTGGGTTCTCAGCTTCGCTGGCTGTTAGATCCTTCCAAATC
Source organism: uncultured Candidatus Poseidoniales archaeon (assembly GCA_964570065.1). Taxonomy (GTDB): domain Archaea; phylum Thermoplasmatota; class Poseidoniia; order Poseidoniales; family Thalassarchaeaceae; genus UBA36. The sequence goes on along the minus strand of CAZMVZ010000024.1, from coordinate 9,194 downwards.
TCGAGGGCCCCGTCAAAGTCCCCCTCTGCAACTAGGCGATTCGCCCTCTGAATTCTCTGATCACTGCTCTCCGAGCTTGAGGCCTGTTTTAGCAAAGCCTCAAGTTGATCATCAGATTCTTCTGAAGAGTCTTCACTAGTGGTTTCTTCTTCGGGTTCGTCTGGTGACTCTTCCACGGCATCGAAGTCATCGAAGTCATCGAGGTCATCGAAGTCAACGTGGTCATCTTCTTCCTTCTCAGTCGCCTTAATTTTCTTCTCGACCTCCTTGGCCTTCTTCTCGGCCTCCTTGGCCTTCTTCTCGGCCTCCTTCACCTTCTTCTCGGCCTCCTTCACCTTCTTCTCGGCCGCCTTATTTTTCTTCTCAGCGTCCTTGGCCTTCTGTGCTAGACGGAACGCAACATGCTCAGGGATCTTCTTTGCCATGAAAACTACCGAGACTTGGGAAAGACGGAGTGCATTTAATTGTGGCCCAGACCATTATAATGGAGAAAACTGGGGAATGGCCCCTTTTGGACTAAAGTCACTATGACAAGGATTCGGCCTTTTCCTCACAAGCCCTAGCCCTTCCAGGAAGTCCGATTGAAGAAAAATAGGAAGAGAATGCATTCCATGTATCGGAATCAGAAGGATCTTCGGAAACCATATGCTTGAGGTTTTTCAATGCCGATTCGTATTCGCCTCCGACTATCAATTCCAATGTTTGTTCGATGCCATGGGTTTCCTGTGGGGCCTCAGTTGCCCCAGTAGCCACTTCCACCTTGGCATCTGCCTTACCGTACTTCTCCTCCGCCCAGAGAATTAGTTTCGGCCACTTTCCCTCGAACTTGTCAAGTCTCTTTTCGATGCTGCCGATCATCTTTTCCAACTCCTTTCCGTCAATATTGGATCGGAAAATGGACTCCAATGCGCTGAAGGCTTCTTCACGCGACAGTTCGACCTGGGCAGGGGGTTCTGATTCCTGCTGAACTTGCTCGTTTTCTTCCTGGGTTGGCTGGGAGTCTTCGGGTTTTCCGTACTTCTGCTCTGCCCATTTGATCAGTCCTCCCCACTTCCCCTCAAACTTGTCAAGTCTCTTTTCGATGCTAATGAGTGCTTTCTCCAGTTCCTCTCCTTCCATAGCCGATGAGAAAATAGCCTCTAGCCTTGCTGTTACTTCCTCTCTTGTTTGTTCGCCTGCCATTCACTCACCGTAATTTTCGCAACCCATATGTTGGCTTTAACCCGCCGATATCTCCCTCACTCCTCTTCATCAGCGAAGCTTCCGGCCTGATCAAGAGATTCTGATAGCCCAAGCCAGTCTTTGTTCTGCTTGCCCTTTCGATGAGTGAGATTCTTCCACTTGTTGAATGCGACCTTGACATTGCCCTCGTCCAGAGAAGCTGCGGCAACATTCATTGAAGTGGCGGCACCTAGCAATTTGACGAGGCTTGTAAATGACTCGTTTGCTTTGATCGCTCCCTCTTCTATGTCCGATCTCTGATCCCTCTCGGCATCTCTAATTCCGCCCCATATCCTCTCAATGAAGTTCCTATTATCCGGAATCGGGTTGAGTATTGCCTTGTCTACCTCCAGTCCCTTCCAGACAATGTAAAGAGAGAGGCAGAAGAGGAATGACAGTTCTGCGAAATCTAGCAGGCCCCACTCTAGTTCCTGTCCCTGGAACCCCCATGACCCATCATACCTGCCAAAGGGCCCTACATTTGTCGTCTTTCCTAGAACGTTGTTTGATATGTCGGCGAATTTCCCCATCTTGTTTGCCGTGGAAAGCAGTGCAACGAATAAGACAAGAATCCCTATCCTGATAGAACGGATGGACTTGATTGCGATCAGCTTCTTGGTCTTCTTTACTCCGAATTGGTTCTCAATCGGCCTATGGATCCACAATGCCACTAGTGTGTAAACAAGAGATGCCACTATTGCGTAATCTAAGGCTCCAATTTCCAGATTGCCCCAGATCTCGAAGTCAGCGCCCTCTGGCAACATAATCTTCTCCTTTCCTTGGGGGATGCTTTCTTGACTTAACAGTCCGGTGCTAACTGCTATGTTGTCGGAGAATCCAGAGCTGTTTACTGACTCGAAAAAAGCTAGAAGCGTGGCGCCGAATAAGCTCAATCTTGTTGGCTTCTTGAACACCCTCTTCAGCACCACGGCACGGCCTCAAGTAGCGCTGGTACGCTCAGGCCTATCAAAACACCGAAGCAAATAGAGTCATGTGGCAATCATAGGGTTACTGATGGGTCTGAACCAAATATGTCTAAGAACGTCGAAATGCGCAATGAATCAATGGCGGACTACCTAGACAGGATTGGGGCGGGCAAGGTTCTGATTTCCAGGGAGCCTTTGTCCTATGACTGGACCCCTTCCAAGTTGGTGGGAAGAAAGGACGAGCTTGGCGAATTAGCATCGATGTTCTTTGGAATAGAGAATCACAATGTCAGTTGTAGGGCCGTAATCACGGGGAACGTTGGATCTGGTAAGACTGTCCTAACTCGTCGTTTCTGCATGGACGTCGCAGCAAAACTAGAGGGGCGGAGGAAAGTCTCGATCGCCCATGTGAATTGCAGGAGCCATCCCTCGGCATCCCAGGTTCTTCAACAAATAGCATTGTCTCTTGACTCAGGTCATCCTGAGCGTGGTTTCAGCTCTGGAGAGGTAATACAGAGCATTAGGCGCAATATCCGCTCACGCGAAAGCCATCTACTTCTGATTCTGGACGAGGTGGATGTGCTAGTCAGGAGAGATAACTCAGACTTGATCTACAAGCTCCTGAGGATAGACGAGGACAAGGATGGAGAGGGGACACTGTCGCTAATCATGGTGAGCCAGGAAGATTCGCTATTCACCCTTTTCGAGGCTGCAATCAAGTCTCGACTGGGGGAAAGCAACATCCTCCGAATGAGGCCCTATGTGGCGAGTGAACTAGTGGAAATAGCGAGGCAACGGTACGAGGCATCTTGCAGGCCGAATTCAGTTAGTGACGAGGTTCTCCACAAGATTGGCATTTTTGCAGAGGAGTCGGGCGGAGATGCTAGGATGGCAATTGAGCTCCTTGATCGCGCAATTGGGAAGGCGGAAAAGGACGGTAGAGATAAGGTGACAGAGGGCGATGTCCTTCCAAGCAAGTCCCACTCCGCCTCCGTGGAGCCGAATCAGGTTGATGGCCTGAAACTGCACCAGAAATTGGTTCTTCTCGGGATCTGCAGGAGATTGAAGAGGGAGGAAGAGATATCCAGCGGAGATGCTAGCAAGTTGTATGAGCTGGTCTGTGAGGAGAACAACGAGACACCAAAGGGGTACACCACATTCTGGAAATATCTGAAGCATCTTGAATCGGAGGGATTGATTGTCAGCAGGGCCTCGAGTTCGAATCGGGGGAGGGGGAGGACAAGCTACATTACGATGCCGAACTCGGTTCCCTCGGTTATCGGAAGCAGGATAGAAAACGAGCTTCTGAGGAGATAGTCAGTAAGTCAACTCCGAACCGCTCTTATAGGGGCCTTATGTCGGGATGCCGTCCAAGGTGACCAAATGGCAGGCGAGCAGTCCTTCAAGGCAGTGGTGAACGACACCAATCCGAAGTCCGGAGGTAGGTCATTCGCGATGGACATAACGGGAGCAAACTACAACCACTTTCTGGGAAAGAAAATCGGTGATTCGGTGGACGGGATGTTCGTCGGAGACGGAGATTCAACCCTCACTGGATACAAGCTGAAGATTACAGGCGGATCCGATGCAACTGGGAGACCGATGAGGCCGGATCTTGACGGATCGGGAGTGAAATCGGTTCTGATTACTGCCGGAGTAGGGTACAAGGGGAAGAAATTCGTCAACAAGAACAGCAAGGAGTACCGATACAAGTACGATGGTCTAAGGAGGAGAAGGAACCTCCGTGGGAATGTTATCAGCCAGGATACACGTCAGATTAACCTCAAGGTAGTTGATTCCGGCAAGCGCTCGCTTGCTGCGATTATCGACGGAGAGGAAGCCGCAGTCGATCAGCCCTCTGGTGAAGAGGAGTGACGACTGAGGTGATTGAAGCTGACCAGAGCAAAAAGCAAGCAGCCTGAAGTCAATATCGGGATGGTTGGTCACGTCGACCACGGGAAGACCACGTTGACGCAGGCCTTATCTGGAACTTGGACTGATACCCATTCGGAAGAGCGGAAGAGAGGGATTAGCATCAAGTTGGGCTATGCGGATACTTCGTTCCACGTTACTTCCGACGGTGAACACTACTCCAAGGGCAAGCATCCAGAGGGAGAGAAGGGGAAAGGGGACCTGCTCAGGGTTGTGTCCTTCGTTGATGCGCCTGGGCACGAGACCCTGATGGCTGTGATGATATCGGGTGCATCAATAATGGATGGGGCATTGTTACTTGTTGCTGCGACAGAGAAGTGCCCCCAACCTCAGACGAGGGAACATCTAGCAGCCCTTGAGATAGCGGGAATAAAGAATATCGTGGTAGTCCAGAACAAGATCGACATTGTCAGCAAAGAGAGGGCGATTGAGTCCTACAACGAGATTCAGGAGTTCATCAGTGGGACAATTGCAGAGGATGCGCCAATTATTCCAGTCTCGGCGCATCATGACGTGAATCTGGACATCCTGATTGAGACCATCGAGGAGACCATCCCCACTCCCGATAGATCCGAGGATGATGGGGGTTTGATGTACGTCGCGAGGTCTTTTGACGTGAACCGTCCGGGTTCCAGGCCTTCTGAGATCAAAGGTGGCGTGATTGGAGGGAGCATAGTGGAAGGTTCCTTCAGCCTCGGCGATAGCATCCTAATTGCACCAGGGAGGAGGATTCAGGAAGGCAACAGGACTCGATGGGAGCCACTCAGGACCACAATAAATGGCATCAAGGGAGGTGGAAAGGACCTGAAGACCGCCTTCTCAGGTGGACTCTGTGGGATTTCGACACCCCTGGACCCTCTTGCTACGAAGGCTGACGACCTATCGGGGCAAGTCATGGCAAGAGAAGGTGAGTTGCCCCCGATATGGGAGGAATTGGCCCTGGACCTGCAACTATTGGACAAGATGATCTCAAGTAGCGATGACGAGGGTGGCATCAGGCCCCTGCAGCCAAATGAGATGCTGATGGTGAATTCTGCTACTGCGACCAGCGTGGGGACCGTCGCTAACATCAAGGGGAAGAAGGCTACGCTAAGCCTCAGGCTACCCATTTGCGCCAAGAAGGGAAGCAGGATCACACTCTCCAGGAGAGTCGGTTCCAGGTGGCGCCTAATTGGGCACGGGACAATCTCGGGCTGATTCCATGGTTTCAGTCCTAGTTGATGCATGTGGATGGGTTTCCCTTATCGATGCAGGCCTGAACCTGGACATTTCCCTCAATGAGGTGGTAGGGAAGGCTGAGTTGAAGATCACTGCTGGGGTAAGGGACGAGCTTGACGCTCTCTCAAAGACTCGCAGTGGCCTCCTTCTTGACCTACTGTACAGCAGGTCGGAAGTGATCGATTCGGAGGATGGTCACACGGATGACGCCCTGTTGGCCCTAGCGACCCAGAACCGATGGCCGGTTCTAACTGTGGACAGAGTGCTGAAGAAGAGGCTTGTAGAAGGTGGCTGTTCGTACATAGAAGTGACATCTGGACCTTCCCTGAGGATGGTTGAGGCCTAGGGAAGAGTGAACAGACGATCGTCCCCGTGACCGTCCATCAGACCGATCCTTACTGCAGCGTCCAGCCACGCATGGGCATAGTTGATTGCTCCGAAGGAGCTTACTAAGTCCCCCTCAGAGGCGAAATGCCGTGCATCGGCAGTATAATCATCGCACATCCGAAGCATCTCGTTCAGCCTATCTTCATCCAGCTTGCTCGAGGTAGAAGGTGTCGCCTTTGACCTAGCCTCGGCAGTGAGTTCGAGGTATCTCTCGATTCTCTCAAGGGTGATTGTAGCGGACATCATCACCCCTCACTTAGCAAGGATCCAGCACCTTCGCTTAGCTTGAACAACCTACTTCTCCCTTCCTTCCTCACGGCCAGTATGCCTGATTTGTGGAGTGAGTTGTAGATCTGAGAAAGGCGAGGCCTCCCCACCTCGAGCCGTGCTTGGATCTCGGCATCGGAAGGGGATATCTCCCGCGATGAGGCCACAGAGACAACCAGCCTCTCGGCGTCGCTCATACTTCCAAGGTGGTTCTGATCGACGATATCCTTAGATTCCCATGAAGGCCCTCTGACGATGATTGGGGTTTCAGAGTTGGTTATCTGGGGCGGTTCCTCGATAGTATCCACAATCTCGGATTCTACGGGTGGCTCCTCGGGCTCGAATTCGGGCTCGCTGGATAGCTCAGGCAGAGTCTCCTCCAAATCCGAGTCAACTGTCCATAATTCTCCCTCGGAGAACAATACCTGCTTCTCCTCGAAAGAGGGGGTTTCCGTACTAATTGACTTCCTATTTTCCTCGGATGGAATGGGTTGCTGCCTTTCTACGATTGGTGCTTCCTTCGGAGTGTCCTTGAATTCACCAATATCCGGCTCCTGGATGGGGACTGTGTAATCGGGTCCCTTTGGCATGGAGTCATTCGTTATTTTCGACCTGTCTACTAGGCCTGAGAAACCCCTTTTGCGGCCACTGCTGGGTGGTTCTGTACCCTCGTCCATTGACAGAATTGCCCCTTCGTCGGCTGCCCATCCGGTGATTTTCTCTGGATTCTCCGAGGTTATTTCGCTATCTGGTAAGATTTCGCTGTATTCTTCCTCATCTATTTCATCGATAACAGATTCTTCCTGTGGGCCCTCATCAGTTGGCCACATGTCATCTGGTTCTACGTCCCAGTCCTCATCTTCTGCCTCGTTCTCAATGATATCTGGATCCTCTTCCTCAGGCCAATCTTCCACAGTTTCTTCGAGGATAGCATCCTGAGGCTCATGGATTGGTGCCGTTACGTTTCCTAACTGGTGTTTTCCTATGTCATAATCGGGCGTAGTTTCCTTCTTTTGGGAGCTCCAACTAGTCAGAGATTCTAGAGTGCCTTTGGAGCCGAGGCCTCTTCCCTCATCTACAAGATCTCTGAGGATACCGATGACAGATCTAGGGTTTCCACCTGTCCTGGACATGATTGCCCCCAGTAAATCGCTATTGATGTGCCACCTCTCGGGGGACATCCTGCGAACCCTAAGGTCGCTGAGCGATTGAATTTGCTCTCGGGAAAGGGGCTCAACTGTGACTATCTCATCGAAAACCTCTCTGGCATTCTCATCCAGAGATGCCAATTGGGAGTTAGAAACAGAAACTACTACGAGTGCTCTAAGTCGCTGCATTATTGGCAATATCAGAGGCAAGAATGAGGCTAAGTCGACGTGTGCCGGATAGTCCAGAGCGACGAGGGGCAATGGTCCCGAGAGCGTGTCCAGGGTCTCCACAATCCTCTCTACTTTCTGATGCATGCTCGGCGGTATTTCATGGCCACAGAATGTTATGGCAAGCTCGTCCAGAGCGCAGTTTAGAGGATCATCGCTATGCCAATATGTTCCAACGAAACGATCGTCAGTGAGCGATGAGATTGCGTTGATTAGAGATGTCCTACCCGAACCCCTCTCGCCGGTAAGAAGTATCATCCTAGGAGACTGGGAGTGCATATGTTCCTTCCACCTAATCATGGTGTCATCTCTTCCGACTATCTCACTGGCCCGGTTCCTCTCTATTGGCCTAGAGTCGAATGGGTTTCCTCGCAGAGTAGGAAGGTCTGACGGAGAAAGGTCGCTCAACACCATAGGCCCTCAGCACCCTCTGGGATTCTTAATGTTCACGCATACTCACGCATTGCAGAGTGCCAATTAACGGGTAATTCGCAAATGCGAGAAGTTAGGATTGTGAAAAATTGGTTCAGCATCTATTTTTCCTCTTTACTTCATTAACGCATTATTAACGGGTTAGTAAAGCGTTAACAAAGCGTTAATGGGCAAATTAACGCATTATTCGAGAGTTGGTTTGCTCGAAAAAGGTTAGAAGCCCGTTGTCATGTCTTCGGTTTGAGTACAATGCCAATAGAGAATAGTCGCATCGGAGGGTTCTACAAACTATCAGTTTCAGAGAGAAGGGATCTCCTCGCAGAGATCGCGGAATTGAGCGATGAACAGGTAGAAGCATGGGCCAACTCGGGAGAGTTGGATGAAGAGTCGGCAGACAGGATGATAGAGAATGTCGTGGGGACATACTCGCTCCCCATAGGGGTGGCGACCAACTTCGTGATTGATGGTTCCCACTATGCAATCCCATTCGTTCTCGAAGAGCCCAGCGTGGTTGCGGCAGCGAGCAACATGGCGAAGAGGTGCCTAGCCAATGGTGGCTTCAGTTCAAACAATGACGACCCTGTCATGATCGGCCAGATCCAAGTCGTCGGTTGTGAGGACCCAGATGGTGCCAGGGAGTCTATTCTGGCGGCCAAGGACGAGTTGATTGCGAACTGCAACGAAGTAGACCCCATACTGGTGAAGTTCGGAGGCGGTTGCAGGGACCTCTCTGCGAGAGTAATTGAGACTGGCTCGGGGATGATGGTGATCGTGCACATCCACGTGGATTGCAGGGATGCGATGGGCGCAAATGCGGTGAACACGATGGCTGAAACCATCGCTCCAAGGGTGGAGGAGATCTCTGGTGGGACGGTAATCCTGAGGATAATCAGCAACTTGGCCGTTCTACGTCTCGCCAGGGTAAGTGCGGTTTTCACCCCAGAAGAGATGTCAGACAGGGGACAGGATGCTAAACAAGGCTCTGAGGTGATTGACGGAGTCATTCAGGCATACCACTTCGCTGAGGCGGACCCATTCAGGGCCACGACCCACAACAAGGGGATAATGAACGCGATATCCGCTGTAGCTCTTGCCTGTGGCCAGGACTGGAGGGCCATCGAGTCTGGAGCTCACAGTTATGCCTCTCACGAGAGGACGTACGGTTCGCTGACCAGGTGGTCAAAGGACGATGACGGCAATCTGGTGGGATCCATCGAGCTCCCTATGGCAGTGGGTCTGGTTGGCGGTGCAGTAAGGGTCCATCCCGCCGCACAGGCTAATGTGGCCCTTCTGGGCGTTGAGAGCGCGGACGAGCTAGCGAAGGTTATGGCGGCATCGGGACTGGCTCAGAACCTCGGTGCACTGCGTGCCCTAGCCACCGTGGGAATCCAAGCAGGCCACATGAAGCTGCATGTCAGGAACATGGCAGTTACCG
>CAZMVZ010000023.1:0-25013 GCA_964570065.1 uncultured Candidatus Poseidoniales archaeon | reverse complement strand
GGGGCCTCTTCCATGCCAAGGAAGCGCGCTTCCAAGCTGCGCCACACGCCCAGTGGCCTGACGAACTGCGACGCCCATTTAAGGAGGACGTGAGGAGGGGTTGATGTGGTAACCGGGAGAAGTGACGGGAGCGCCCCCATGATTCCAGATGGACTGATGGAAGAGATGGCCAAGGAGCTAGAGGGAGAGGACGCTCCGTTCGTCAAAAGTCTCGAAAGAGAATTGGAACTTAAGTGGCTAGATGATGGTGAGTCGAGGTTGGGATTCACAAGATTCGAGTGCGACCACAACGAAATATACCGTAGGCGCAGGCTTGGCGTTCCCCCTGGTCCAGTCACAATTGCTCTGAACCCAATACTGTCAGATGACCCGGCACTTTTCCGGCACACCCTTGCGCATGAACTTCTACACGCTGCCGGTTTACTGGATCACGATGATTTGCATGCACGGATAGTTGGTAAGGTCGCTCCTGCTCCCAAACTTAGGGACTCGCCAGTACTGATGAGGCTGCGTGAGCAGGTTCTGGAAGGGCTTCCCGAAGGGCAGTGGATCTGCGGCAAGTGCGGACACGCTTGGGAAAGGCGAAGGGTGACTAGACCGACAAGGTGCCCTAAGTGTGCAAGCAGGTTCGAGGCGAAGTGAGGGTTCATCTAAGTGAGGCTCCCGCAGGGGGTCACGGGCGATTGGTGTAGTCTGGATATCATGCTGGCCTTCTAAGCCGGTGACACGGGTTCGAATCCTGTATTGCCCACCACCTATTCTAGGTATGTATCACGAATCTCTCATATACGCGAGGCAGGTCGGATGGACTCGCAAACTGGAGGATGATTCACAGTGAAGAGAGGTTCCCGTGCTTGGAAAAAGCAGGGGAAGCAACGCTGGAAGTGGCGAAAGAAGAAACTCCGAAGGCGAAAGGCAGCAAGGAAGAGAGCCAAGCAGCGATGACGTGGGGTCAGCGTTACATCAAGTTCGTTAGGGGCGACCTCTCAACCGCCTGACGAGACCACGACTAGTTCCAGCTTCGTGTCACTCTTGATGATTGAAGTATGGGGGATGATTGTCTCTCCGTGTACGGCTAGGACGGTGGATGGAGGGACGCCCATCCTCTCGAGCACATCGCTGACAGAAATGGGCTCGCTTGATTCGACCTCGGTGCCCCCTCCAAGGTGCTCAACCCGGATGATCATGAATGGATGGGGCCGGGTCAGCCTTATGTCTGATTCGCAGGTGGCCGATTCGCTGCCGAGATCGCATAGCCCGGTATTGCGGTGGATTCGAAATCCACTGTCCATTGGACGCGGGGGTTCAAATCCCTCTCTCGGCGCCATCATCATCTTCCCACCAGCCTACTTCCTCGGATGGCTCCTCGGTGGTTTCTGAACTCTCGTCAGCATGCCCCCCTGAGTATCCCTCGGGTTGCTCTTCTGGTTCCTCAGAGTGCTCCAGCCAATCTGCCTGGGGAAATCCGAAGCCTATCTTCTCCAGCTTGGTCCTGATTCTGGCGTTTGCATTTCCCGCTGAACCTAGGCCGAGGAATAGGAGGAAGAAGTTGCAGCAAGATAGTATGGCTATGTTTGTGATAGCCCCGGATCCGATGGAGAACCCAGTAATTAGTACGCTTCTTCCGGGGTTATTTGGGTCAACATATACATCGATGGTGGAGAAGCGTGGATGGTCTCGCTCGAAGTCCTCCTTCCACCAGAGGCCGCTGTCGGTTGAGTCTTCCCAATCTACCAATGAAATCTGGTCGCTGTCGTATACTATCCCATCCACCTCGTAGCTATAATCGACGTTCAGCCCATAGGTGCAACCGTCATCCCCCCCACAGTCCTCCCAGATGTAGATGTCATCGACTGTACCCGGAGTCCTGTCCCAGTTTTTCGTTTGCCACTGCTCGTAGTGCAATGGGACTGCAATAATATCGACGGCAAGCACGATTGTCAGACAGACTACGGCAACCACCATGCCTCTGGGGTCGCCGGGTTTGAAAGTCAGAGAGAAGGTCGCGATATCAGTTCTGACAAACGCCGACTTTTCGTTCTTTGTGGTTGTAATCCTAGTAGTGTCAGAAGTCAATGGTTTCCTCTGAGTGCTTGAGGATGACGACGCGCGCACCGGGTCCGATACGGACCTGAGGTCTACCGGCCCACTCACCGACCTCTCCGTTCAGTATCGCGATCTCATCGCCCCTGGAAATGGCTGGGGCAGATACCGGTATGAACTGCTTGAATGCCACGGATGCGGCCGAACCGGTCTTGTCCATCAGGGTGATTGACCAACGATTTACGCCCACACCATTCGGGAAGGCGTCGATTGACCATACCCTCCCCACCACGCTTACCCTGGTCTCCACCTCCACTACAGGGGCGACGTCATCATCGGTTGCGATAGATATCGAGGATTTGTCATCGAGGTCGAACTGCAGCTGACCCCTCCACACCGATGGCATCCCCTCGTCCACTCGGACTCGTGAGCCCTCGGAGATCCCCCTGGTGACATTGCGTGGGTTTCCCTGCCTTGATGGCCTCACGCGGGCCCTGTCATAGCCATCTTGCAGAGTGAACTGGAGGCTTATTGTCCCGTCATCCATGAGTTCTGGCCCTTGCAGTCCTACGACATCCCCCACTATGCTGGCACGCGTGATTATCTCCCCTATGGGCGTCACTGGCCATGCGTGTCCGAACCTCTCTATCCGTTCCTCCAATGGAAGGTCCAACTCGTAATCCGAGCCCTCGCAAATCCCCCGGTAGTCACATCTGATGCATCTTGCCCTCTCATCAGGATGGATTGGGGTCTCGGATGGAGTTCCCCCCTTGTCAAAGAACCTGAGTGGAGATGGCTCGGGAGGGCACATCGAGATGTCCGGATCTTGGGCATGGATCTGTTTGTAGAGCCCCTCTAGCTCGTCGTTCATGGATTCCATCTCCTCCGTCGATGGAAGATGGACTTGCTTCACTGTGCCCGTGCCCAGGTACCAAATCTCGAGCCCATCGACCACCTCTTCTCTGCCGTGCGTCTCCCACCAGAGCCAACCGTACATCCGAAGTTGGTCCAGATAGTCTCCGGACCTGTCTCCCTTTCCCACCGATGCCTTGAGATCGACTATCGTGGTCTTTCCCGACCATCGGTAAACGAGGTCGTACTCGCCTTGGAACCAGTCTTCGGGATGTGCGCTTGTCTGGGTGAAAGACTTGGCATCGGGGTCGACGAACCATGGTCTGGCGACCTCCCACGCCTCGGCCCATGTGATCTGTCCGCTTCCTGCTGCTGGGTGAGGCCCCTCCCACACCCGGGGGAATCCATCGGGGGCTGGCCAGTAAGGCCTAGCGCCTGACCTCCATTCTTCGAGGTCTGGCCCTCCGCTGGAGTCGATGCACGCCTGAACCTGGTCCAAGTGGAGTGATATCGCCGATTCGACCATCTGCCGCCCTTCCTCTTTATCCACGTCTTCTGCTAATCCTACTCGATTTGGGCTAGACTCCCAATCGCTAATCGCCGAATCCCAGCATCGTTCGAAGTGCGCTTCCGCTCTGGCAGAGGCCCATTCTAGCATTGATTCTCTGTCATCGGGGATTGATTCCCTTGGAAGAGGGCTTAGCCCCGGTCCTACCCAGTGGTCCTGGCTGTCCAAGTCTGGGGAGCCGTCTTCGGCAAGGGGTGTTGTCATCGAAGATCGGGAGTCGTGTGCCAGCAGGGCAGGGGATTCACGGAGGACCCTGCACACACACTCTTCCACGGCATTGCCCCTCAGTATCTGAGGCGGGAGAGGTGACTTGAGACGCGCCATCCAACCATAGTACCACAATCTCGGGCACTTCCTCCATGCGTTGACCTGCGAGGCTGACAGCCTCCGGTATGGATTGACCTTGGAGTTCTCTACGTCTGGCTTCCTAACCGGCACGATTCCAATTGGAAGTCGGGGACATATCAACTTGAGGAGGGTTCAGAGGCCGAACAGCCACCTTGGTTGGGCGAAAAACCAACCCATCCTCGTCTTGCAGGAGCGGAAGAGGTTCAACCTGTGGCGACCTACCCTGACTAGTTCGACCCCTTCCGATTCGAACCGGGTGCGCCACTCGTCACGGGTTTCTTCGGGGAAGCTCCTGGCGAACCTGATCGGAGTGGCCATCGCCTTCCATTTGCTCATCTTCGAAATCGTTTCCAGGACTTCTGAGCGTGCCTGATCGGTCTCCAAGTGCTTTATCTCCACCATTACTGGTTCTTCTCTGACTCGCAGATGCTCGCAGACCTCTGAGAATAGCGGGATTGAGATTCCTTGCTTGAGTCCTGTATCCCGGATCTGTTGGAACGTCATCTCAGATGTCTCTGAGGATGCGCCTTCGACCGATATTTCATCATCATGGAAAACGAAAACCTTGCCATCGGAAGACTCCCTGATATCGAACTCCCAATAACTGAAGTCACCTCTCGAAGCATTTCCCAATGAGCTATTGAGTCCCTCGATGGTGTTCTCGGTTGGAGTTCCTGATGTGCCCAATCTATGACCGGAGTTCTTCATCAGGAATCCGCCTCATTGTCCTCGGGCCCATTTAGGCGGACCATTGTGACCTCTAGCCTCTCGTGAGTGGGCAGGACCTCGACCATGAAGACGGGTTCGCCTATCTCCTCTGCTATGTCCTCTGCTACAACAAGGGGCATCTCTATGCGCCCATTCTGCTCGTCCCAGAGAAGGAATCTTCGTGGCAGGCCGGTCTCATCTACGAGCTCGCCCATCCAGTCTTCCTTGGATTCAGCATCCGCATCGATGGCCCCGAAGATTAGCGTCCCGTCCTCAGTCAGAACCTCGTGGGGGGCGATGGTGGACTCGCCCCTCCTAAGGAAGCGCCTCCTAAGTTGGCCTGCGTCCTTGAATACCGCAGTGCAGAACTTCAGGTGGAAGCCGAATGGCTCGCGGAAAGTTCCGTCCATTGGGTCGGCGGCGCCCTGCTCTGCTGCCATCACTCTGGACTTCATTTCATGTGCAAGCTCGTTCGAGCCGGAAGCCCCTGCTGTAATCTCGGTTGAGAGGTTGAAGCCCCTTAGCTCCATGTTGTCGTGATTGCCTACCGTGATCTCGAGCTCATTGAGATTCAGGAATGAGATGTCGAAGTCCCTCAGATAATCTAGAAGTGAAAAGAGTTCGTCTCTCTTGTCCGGTTCGCAGGGAATTTCCACGCCAGTTAGGATGCCTGCATCTGCGCATGCAGAAATAGACGAGCGGTATCGCTCTGCATCCAAGCCGAGCAAATGGAATCTTATCTCGTCCAGACCCGCTTCGGCGAAGTCGCGGGCGACTTCCGGCTTGAAGGGGATGCTGGTGTACATGTGCAGGTGGAAGCCCGGACCGAACTCTTCCTTGAGGCGGGATATTCCCTCTAGAGTGCGTTCCTTCGCCATCAAAGGGTCCCCTCCAGTAATGCCGGCACCGGTGGCCCTCATTGCGCGGGCCTCCTCAATCACCTCGTCGAAAGTCTCGCACCTCCTCTCGTTTGCATACATCCAGTCGACGTCTCGACGAGTCTCAGAAAGAGGACAGTAGTCGCATTGCCAATGGCAGTTCCCAGTGATGAACAGCACTAGCTTGCTACCCATCTGGCACTGGATGCAGCCCTCAGTGTCAGAGAGGTCTGGTGCCTCGGCGAGATTGGGGACCTGGGGAAGGGAGAGCATCTACGACTCCACCCCTTGCTTGGCTGCCGTCTCCAGTAGCCATTCATGGAATCCTGAGTCATGTGACAATTCCGGATGGAATGTTAGTGCCATGCGGTTCTGAGTCATGACTCCCACGGCCTCATCACCGAGTCTCGCCATTACCTGGGCATCATCGCCTATCTCGACAAAGCGTGGGGCTCGAATGAAGACGCCGGGGAATTCCCTGTCGAGCGCTATGGCATCGATCTCTGCTTGGAATGAGTCGGCTTGGGAGCCGAAGCCGTTCCTCTCTACTGAAGCGTTAACGAGGGGGGCACCCCCATCTCCGGGTTCTGCGAGTAGTATCGCCCCCGCACAGGTGCCTAGAACCGGCCTCATCTGATCCTCCCTAATCCACTCAAAAACAGCGGGCAGGAGAGAGGAGATTGCATCGTTCCCAGTTAGCCTCATGGTGGTAGACTCCCCTCCTGGCATCACGATTGCGTGAGGTTCGGATGACTCTAGGTCGGAGGCCTTCCTGAGTTCGAGGACTTCTATGTCGATACCCGTCTCACTGGAAGCCCTCTCCAGAGCCGAAATGTGCGAGTGTCGAGCTCCTTGGAGCATAACGAGGCCGATGCGTAGCACAAACCTCCGGCTTGACAACGAGAAATGAACCCTATTGCTGCTCCGATGGGCTGAAAGACCGTCTGCGGCCCCGTGTGTATGTGGGGGCTGCGGGTCGCATTCACAACTTCGGGGCAGGCCCCGCTGTTCTACCTCTCGAAGTAGTGGCCGAGGTTGCCGAATACCTGCCCAATATGAATGGCAGCGGTTTTGGGGTGATGGAGGTCTCACATCGCAGCCCTGCATTCCAGGAAGTGATTGACTCGGCCATGGGCAGGATGAGGAGGATACTCTCTATCCCCGATGACTACGAGATACTGTTCCTCCAAGGAGGCGCATCGACCCAGTTCTACATGACCGCACTGAACCTACTGAGCCAAGGCGGCGCGGCGGACTTCCTGGTAACTGGCATTTGGGCGAAGAAAGCCCTGGCAGAGGCAAGCAGAGTCGGGGATGGGTTGGCTGCCTGGGATGACTCCGACAATGGTTTCAAGTCGGTCCCCAATGACGGCGAATACTCGGTTCGAGATGGTGCCGAGTACCTCCACTACACCTCCAACAACACCCTCTTCGGCACCCAGTTCCACCACCTTCCCGATAGCAACGGGAAGCCGCGGGTCGTCGATGCCAGCTCCGACATCTGCGGAGCCCCCCTTGACGTTTCCAAGCATGACCTGATCTACGCGGGTGCTCAGAAGAACCTGGGTCCGAGTGGCGTGACTGTCGTCATCCTCTCGCCATGGGCTGCCAGCAGAGGCAAGGAGGGACTGCCGACCATGCTGGACTATCAGACCCACCTCTCCAAGGGATCGATGTTCAACACCCCCAACACATACGGGATCTTCGTCCTGGACAAGGTGCTCTCCTGGGTCGAGAGGAATGGCGGCTTGGAAGGGGCAATCCAGAGGAACGAGGAGAAGTCCGGGCTTCTCTACGAGGTTCTCGACGGTAGTGACTTCTGGAAGCCACATGCAAGGGAAGACTCCAGATCGATGATGAACGTAACATGGAGGCTCGCTGAGGAGAGCCTCGAGGATGTTTTCCTCGCTGAAGCGACAGATAGTGGCATGGGTGGCCTGAAGGGACATAGGAGCGTTGGCGGGATCAGGGCGAGCCTGTACAACGGATGCCCGGTTGAGAGCGTGAAGGCACTCGCTTCTTTCATGGCCGAATTCGAGAGTCGTCACGGATGAGTGACTCGATGGGGACGAGGAAGATCCTCGATCTGCTGGACCTAACCCTGCTTGACTTGGGTGCCAATGAAGAGGAACTGACGGAGATATGCGAGCTTGCCAGAAGGCATCGGACGGCAGCAGTGTGCGTTTTCCCCGAGCATGCTGAGTTCGTGAAGGGGCGAATCAAGCCTGCGGTTTCACTAGCCTTGGTTGCAGGAGGTTTCCCAAGGGGTAGCGAATCCCCTGGCGAGATATTCGATGCGGTTTGTGAGGCGGTATCAATGGGGGCCGATGAGATAGACTGCGTTTTGGAGCCCGATGACGCCCCCTCCTTCCCGGGGGAATCCGAGATAGCCAAACTAATTGCCATGAGGGAGGCGTCCCAAGGGCTGATCCTGAAGGTAATCCTAGAAGCACCGTTGCTAGATGAGCGACGGCTTAGGGCGGTGACCAGGATGGCACTGGCAGCCGGGGCAGACTTCGTCAAGTCGTGTACAGGCAAAAGGGGCGGTTGCAGCGACGAGGCTGCTGCCATAATGGCGGAGGAGGTGAGCAGGCACTGTCTTTCCTTCGAAGGGAGTCCGGGGGTCAAGGTATCGGGCGGGATCTCGAATAGGGGGGATGCGGAGAGGCTGATTTCCATAGTAGAGGGCAAAGACAGCTCCATCGTCGGCAAGGGACGCATGCGTATAGGAGCATCCTCCCTTATGCGAGAATTGGTCGATGGTGGGCTCGGCAGGAATTGAACCTGCGATCTTCGCCATGTGAAGGCGACGTCATAACCCCTAGACCACGAGCCCGGCCTATTTGCCAGCAATCCCCTGCGGATAAGATTGGTGACAGGCGGACATCATGTCCCCGCCGGTGTCAAAAGAGGCAGAGGGCTCGGAAACCCGTGGCAGAGGGCATCGATATGGGGGTTTTGCGCGAGCAGGACACCTGGAAGGCATTCGGAATCGGGGTCGTCCTTTTCTGCATTATTGCCTATGCATCGCTATCGATTTTCGGAATCTCGTCTTCGCTTTACGGAGTATCCGATGATGCAGAGCTTGTTCCTGACTTCGAGGTGATGACCATGAACAGGACCGGGATCGACGACTCCATTTCGGACGATGGGGGGATGGTGAAGCTCTCCGATCTGAGAGGGAGTGTGGTCATCCTCGACTTCACCGCAGTTGACTGCGCCAACTGCCACTACGTTCAGGGGCACATCGAGGATAGTCTCGACTCGTGGCAGGAATCTGGCTCCGAGTACCCAGTCGTGGCGTTATCAATCGGGTCTTGGTACGGATACGAGTCTTTCGACTGGATCAACGAGACGTTCGGGGACCCTGATTCGGACAAGCACATGCGTTGGCCAGTGGCAAACGGTGCCACTGACTCGATACTCCTGGATAACGGGACAAGGGGAGACCTGGTGGAGCACTATGCGGCCCAGAACCTCCCGATTGTGTACGTGATCGACCACGAGGGGTACGTGGTGGCAAAGGAGGGCACTGGGACGCCTCTGGATGGGTGGTCTTCATTCGACAGGGCCGTTGACAGGGCGATTGAGGGGGATGCGGAGAGCCTTCGATTCGGCATAGAGAAGGCAGACAGATCATTCTCGGGTGTCTTCGTCATTGGACTTTTCCTTGGCGTCCTTGTCTACTTCTCACCCTGCGCATTCCCGGTCCTACCATCCTACATCAGCTACTGCCTGAGCCTCGGAGTGAGGGAGGAAGAACTCCGAGAGGCGGGGAAACTGGGAGGGGCTGCACCTGGTGCCCTGGAGGTGGGGACATTCGCGGCTCTGGGTCAACTGACATTCTTCGGTTCGGTGGGGATTGTGATCTTCGGTCTTGACGGGGTTCTGAACCTGTCGGGAATCCTCCATGACATAGCACTGGGAATCGCTCTCCTCCTGATTCTACTCGGGGCATTGATGCTGATGGGATGGACATCACACGTGCTGTCAAGGGTCCAAGGGCTGCTTGACAGGCACATGACCACGGAGGATGACGAGCGTTTCACACCCCGGAGGAACATGTACCTGTGGGGGATCGGCTACAGCGCTGCATCGGTAGACTGCACGGCCGCTGCGGTTTTCCCCTTCGTGGCATGGCTGGCAGTGGTCGGTGAGGGTGCCCTTGTTATGGGCATGGGGGGGCTGATGTTATCCGTCTCACTACTGATGATTGGGGTGACTGCCATGGTTGGGATGGGGAGAGGGGCTCTGATCGACTCCCTGAGAAGGCACTCTTCGATAGTGAAGGCTACTGGCTCTTGGATGATGATGTTCGCCGGCATAGGCCTCTTCGCCTACCTTACCCAACCGGATGTTGTGACTGGAATACTTGGCTAGTTCCCATCTATGGGCTGTAGCATATGCCTCACCACCGGCCTGACTGAATCCCATATCTTGTCATGGACCTCTTCGACCGTATGCCTAGTTGGAATGAGTGTCGCGCTGGCCTTCTTTCCGGCCTTCTGGAATTCATGTCTCAGGATCTTCTGGTACTGTAGGAACGAGGAGGTTATGGAGGTTGAAAGCGCTAGGTCCATTCCGGACTCGAAGTGATTCAGAGCCTCCAGCCTCTCTCCGAACATGATTCGGTTCAGGAGACGCCGGGGACCGGCATGTAGGACGATCAGGGCATCTGGGTCGGGGGTGTTCGCGTAGAGCGATTCTATCCAATCCCCATCACCCCCTCTAACCTCCTCCCTGATCCTGGGTGTGAGCGTGTAGCGGTCGGCGATGACCACGAATCCGGCACCTAGCAGTGGTTCGGCTTCGTGCTTTATCTGGTCATGCAAATCGGTGGCGTAGAGAAGTGACCTAGTGCGCCAGTTTAGCTGGTGGATGTCCGCGGTGCGCGACTTGACTAGGGAGCCCATCAAGTCGGAGCGGGCCAACCCGATTGTGTGGGTGGCGATCCCATTAGCCTTCAGCCTAGCAGAGAGGAGACGGGCATGGAGGGTCCGACCTACGTGGTCAGGGCCCTCGATAACAATCAGCTTGCCTGCATGACTCACTTCCCATCCCCTCCCGAGTATGTGAGCCAGTCGATATCCGACTCGCTCAGGTTCTGAGCAAGCCTGTCAGACTGATCAATTACCTGCGTAGATGAGAGGTCGATGTGATTGTCGAAGGACTCTCTGACCCTGGACTGCACCTCTGCGACCGTCCCCTGGGCATCCAGGCGTACGATCCTACCCTCCTCGACTAGTGCTGAGTAGATCTCGGAGACCTTTCCTTGGAAAATCCTGTATGACTCGAAGGGGTCTGTGGTCCACCCCATGTCCATCCCGGCTTCGTAGAACTTCAACTTGGGCCTTCCCTTGGCTATTCGATCGAAACTGACATCGACGGGGACGTCGAAGTACAGAGTTAGATCTGGCTCCCTGGCGAATGAGTAAGTGTCCTCGATAATCTCCCTGGGCACGTCTCGGGAACCGTCCCTAGCCATCGCTGTGTACTTGTAACGGTCACAAATGACGATGCCCCCGATCTCCAGGACCGGTTCAATCTGCTGGGACCATCTGTCAGCGAAGTCGGCTGCGTGTATCATGTGGAATGTGATGGGCAGGAGGCGACGGGTGTTCTTTCCCACCTTAGTGGCCTCCTTCACGATCTTGCTGGAGTTCCACTCGGTATGGAAAACGGGTAACCCCTTGGCCCGGAGCCAGTGGTAGAGTAACTTGGCTTGGGTGCTCTTTCCCGAACCGTCCATCCCCTCAACTGCAATCAGGATTCCCCTTTTTGCCAATCAATCACCATCCCCAAAATTACGCCTTGGCGCAGTTTCGGGGATAGGAAGGGACGTATTAGAGTGTGGTTGGGCGTGAATTGGCTAATTATCCCCAGGGCCACCGACCATGTTATGCGCAACTAGACCGTAAAGCGCTAGTCCAGATAGCAGAGCAAGGGCCCCCTTCGTTGCGCCCATCTCTGAGCTAGATGGGAGTAACCCTGACTCTTGTGCCCATGACAGTACGGCGAACATTATGCCAAAGGCGGATAGGACAAGCCATAGCACGAAGAGTCGTTCTCTTGTCTCGGCATTGATTGCTGCCATCCTACAAATAACCGGGAAAAATAGGGCTGTAAGGTTTGTCAATATGGATTCTCAGAATCTCCTGATGGAGTCGTATGCTAACATATTTAGTAGAATCTCTCCGAAATCTCTTGCATAGGCGCATAGTCTTCGAGTTGATTCGGATAACCTGTCCTCGAAGAGAAGGGGTGCTGCCTTGCGCTTTCCTGACCAGAGACCCTCCTCGTGCTTCTCTAGTTCTAGTTGAGCGGCTTTGAGTGAGTTTCGTGCAGCCTCGATCTGGTGGGCATCCCTCTCCCTGAGGTTAATCATTAGAGATTTGATTGAATCGAGCCAAATAGGGAGAATCGATAGTGGCATTTCTTGTGATGATAGTTTTGGAATCGAATCTGCATCTAATGTCAATTTGGCCATCTGATTGGCATGATCCATCATCCTCTCCAATGATCGGGCCAGGTTTGCATGCTCAACCCCCTGCTTTCGACTAAGTCCAAGAGACTTGACAATCTGAGATGAAGAGAGCATTGATCCCACTTGCCTCTCGATGAGATACTGTAGGCCGTCGACTTCTCTCTCACGCTCTTCGTGATCGGATATCATCCCCTCATCTCCACCCCTCAAAACTTCCAATATGTCCCTGACAAGAGAAGAGAGAAGGAGATACATCCTGTTTAGGCTGGAGTGCAACGGAAGTTCCCCTGCATTCAGGAGGCTGATGAGACGGGCGCTGGAATCATCCTGATCGCCGATCTCGAAACCGCGTGTTGAACGCAGGAAGCGCCTGATAACACTGCGAGTATGCCTACCCAATGGGCTATCGCTAGTGACAAGGATCTCCTGGACTCCCGAGATATATGCACCCATTAGGTGATCATATAGTGCTCCCTCTGGAAGGAGGTCAATTTGGATAATGATCTCATTATTCCCCTCTCCTACATCATCCAAAGGAGAGAGCATCAATTCGCCACTTGTCCTCCAATCAACGCGGATGCTATCGCGGGCAGAGAGGTTGTTTGCATTCACCCACGGCTTAGGTAGGCTCAGGGTGAATGTTGCCCCTCCTGTTAGCTGCAGTCTACGTACATCGTTTTCCCCGGGTCCAATGGGCATGATGTTGCGAATCTAATTATTAATATATAGATTACCGGAGTTCTCTATCAAATACCACTGTGGAATCGGGACCTCTTGTGGAACTAACCGGATTGATGTGGCTGGTACTGTTTGTTTCTCTGGCCGTTTGTGCATACATGGCTTGGAACATTGGTGCAAACGATGTTGCGAATGCTATGGGGACTTCAGTCGGATCCCGTGCTCTGACTCTGAAACAAGCAGTAATTATCGCAGCAATCTTCGAGTTTGCTGGGGCGATGATTGCCGGTGATGCAGTCACGGACACTGTTCGAAAGGGCATCCTTGTTGTTGATTTCGAGAATCGCGAAATGGTCGAAACTATTTCTGATGATCTGATGTATGGATTCATTGCAGCCATGATGGCAGCGGCTCTGTGGCTCACAACTGCGACAAGATATGGGCTTCCTGTGTCCACCACTCACAGCATCATTGGCGGAATTGTTGGAGTTGGCCTGGTCCTCGAGGTTCAACATGATGCATCGCTAATTGACTGGGACGTGGTCGAGAAGGTGGCTCTTTCTTGGGTGGCCAGCCCGGTTATGGGAGGGCTATTCGCATTCTTCACTTTCTGGATCATTCGGGAAACAATCCTAGAAGCGCCGGAGCCAGAGGCAAGGGCGCGCTGGATGGCCCCCATTCTCGCCATTCCAACTTTCTTTGTCCTCGGGCTGGCACTTCAGTTCAAGGCCCTAAAGGGCCTATTCAGCAGACTCGACAGATCAGGATTACTCGAAAAGGGGGACTGGTTGCCTGCCAAGGAGAACGGCGTCTGGAACCCGATGGATGCCAATGCGTGGTTCCCGATCAACAGCCTCATCCTTGCAGTAGTAGTTTCCATCATCTCCTCAGTGGCACTGGCCTACGTCCTGCGGAACTACGACTTCAAGGGCGAGAAGGATGGATTCCACGGGGTTGAGAGGATTTTCGTCTGGCTACAAGTCATCGCAGCGGCCTACGTCGCCTTCGCGCATGGGGCCAATGACAGGTCAAATGCAATAGGCCCGATGGCGGCTGTTTACCAGGTCCTGTCTAGTAACGACGGGCAACTCGATGCGGTGGCTGATGTGCCATCATGGCTCGTTCTTCTAGGAAGCGCTGGGATAGTCATTGGTGTGGTAACGTGGGGCTGGAGGGTGATGGAGACAATTGGTAGCAAGATTACCGACATCACACCTACTCGTGGTTTCGCCGCGACATTCGGCGGGGCTACGACCGTCCTAATCTTCTCAATGCCCTTCCTAGCTGTACCAGTTTCCACCACTCACACACTAGTCGGGGCTGTGGTTGGAGTTGGTCTGGCAGGTGGTGCCAAAGCTGTAGACTTCAGAGTTTTCGGGAAAATTATTGCATCTTGGTTAGCGAGCCTCCCGGCCGCAGGATTTGGCTCAATAGTGTTCTACGTAGCTGTCGGATCCGACCCCATCAAATTACTCGTAGTGATTCCAATTGCACTTGGGGCAGTCGGGTATGTGATTTGGAATACCCGTGATGGGGAGATCTTCGTGGAAGATGCATTGTCCGATGCTGGGAGCGTGGATGGGAATGCCCCCACGCACTTCGAACTCTTCCACACTCATGCTCTGGCTGTCGAGGAGACAGTTGGCCACATGCTTAACGCTGTTAATGCGGCTGCGGATGGAAAGGACTCAGCAGGGCATATCACGGCTACCGTCGAAGCAGAGCTTCGGGCTGATGAAGTGAAGAACGAGATTCGAAGAAGGCTCGGGTCCGGGCAAATCTCAGTCCTTCAGGGTCGTGATGAGTTACTACGCATGTTATCGAGGCAGGACAGGATCGCCGACTACGCGCAAAACGTCGCGGAGCAGTTGTCTTTCAGGGAATTGTTCACTGATGGAGAAGCGAGGAAGATGCTCAAGGAGATGGCAGAGGCCGTTTCCAAGACCACATCGCTGTACGAGGATGCAGTCTCCCAGCTCAAGGACGTCGCCCTGTCTGGATACACCAAGGCTGGAAGGGATAGGCTAGGTGAGTTGATTGACGAGGTGAACCTAGCGGAGCACGAGGCTGACCTAGTTGAAAGCAGGGCGGCTGCATACGTGTTCAGCCACGGCGAGGATGCCCCGTTGGCTGCAGTGCACATGTATCGGGTCCTACAGAGGATGGATGACGTTGCGAATGCATGCGAGAAGGCTGCCAACGCCCTGCTGTCGATCGTCTACAACTAGTCGGCCCAGCCGCATTCCTCGGCGAACTCCGAGGGCCCCAAAACCCCGACCTCATCGAGTGTCGGCTTGGTCGCGAGCCAAGCGAATTGTGCTACCGCAATGCCGGAGAACAGGTCGAACAAGTAATGCTGCTTAGTAGTCAGGATGCTGATGCAGAGAAGCGCCCACTCCAACCACAGTATTACCAGGAAGGCCTGCCAAGCCTTGGACTCCTGGGCCCTCCTAGCCGTCCACACGGTCATCAAGCGGGCGAGAAGGTATGAGTGGACGATGTGGAGGCTGGGCCATGCGTTCCACGGATTGTCCGAGAAGTGGATGAAACCGAATAGCGCATCCTCGAATGAACTGGTTGGGTGGTCGGCCCAGTGAGTATCGAGTTGGTCCCTGAGGTCAATCTCGGCGGGGAGGACGAGGAAGATCGTGCAGCAGAAGGCGGTGACCATTATCAGCGTCTGCATCCCAACGGCTAGCTCGGCACGGCCCCTGTCGTCTCTGGGGCAGAGGATCAGTGTCGCCGGGTAGAACATGTACAGTAGCGTGTAGGGAAGTATCATCCAGTTCACCACCGGGAACTCCCTGTCGATTCCGATCTCGGGATCCCACACGGTGTCGAGGTACATGCTTGCGATGTTGTTGGTGGAGAAGTAGGGGACGGCGACCAGCAGAAGGCCTAGAACGAAGACCTCGAGAGGGAACCATGCACCCCCGAGGCGCTCCCTCCGTGACCATGGCCCTACCCAGAAGCGCTTCCAAGGCCTAAGCGTCGTGACCATGGTGCTACTCGTCGGGTAGAGCGTATGAACCTACTACCGTTACCACTGTGGATCCGACGATGGCCGATGCGAAGGCCCAGAGGTTGGTCAGTCCGCCCTCTTTGGTTGGAACGGCACCTCCTGTCGGGTGTAAAATGTACATGTAGAATTCAGAGTCAGTAGGTGGCTCGATCAACCCGTAAAGTGCCACTGAGGCGAAGCCGGCCAAGCAGCCGAGTAGCGCGCCGCGGGAGGAGATCCCGCCCCAGAGGGTCATCAGGACTGGGGACACGGTGGCAGCCGCTAGCATGTCGGCGAACAGCCATATCCCGAAGACGCTCCATGAGTCACTAAAGTCGAATCCCATAATAGTGGGACCCGATGCTATGTATATCGCGAGAGGGATCATCACGATGGTCGCCACCCTGGATGGCCCGACGCCCATTCTCCCGTCGGAGATATCCCTGGAGAACGAGGCCACGATGGCGTTCTGGAGCGTATCGGCGCTGGAGCACACAAGGGAGACCACGAGCACAATGAGGACGGATGCCACCAGTAGGCTGGATTCGTCGATTACGTAGAAGAAGGCGATAGACGCGTCCGCGACCCCGCCTTGGCCTGCTGCTACGGTTCCAAGGAACCCCATGGCGAAGACTAGGGGGAAAACCATGGCTGCGGCAAGTAGGGCCCCCCTCCTGAGCGACTCGTCGTTATCGGAGGCGTAGACCCTCTGCCAGTTTCCCTGCGAGAACATCTCGGCCGCTGTTACTGCTACGACCAGAGCCAGCCCCGACTCCCATGAGCCCATGTAGCTCATGCTACCCAGCAACGACCAATCGTCATCTGTGTTGTAGGCCCTGGCATCTTCGAACATCTGACCGATGTCCCCGCCCACGAGGACGA
Organism: uncultured Candidatus Poseidoniales archaeon; assembly: GCA_964570065.1. Taxonomy (GTDB): domain Archaea; phylum Thermoplasmatota; class Poseidoniia; order Poseidoniales; family Thalassarchaeaceae; genus UBA36. The sequence continues at coordinate 8,571 of CAZMVZ010000023.1, read as the reverse complement.
GGACGATCATCGTCACCAGGACAGCGATCACCGATGCCTGGGTTTTGTCGGTCGCCAGGGATGCGGGCAGTCCGCCGTATGCCGTATATGCGGCGGTGACCGCCCCCACCATTATCATGGGGTGTAGAGGATCCATTCCCGAGAGGTGCTCCATCACCTTCCCTATCGCAGTGAACTCAGCGAAGAGGAACGTGAACATGTAGAGTATCGAGATGACTCCCACGTACACCTGCATTATCCTGCCCAATCTGTGCCTCGCGTAATCGGCCAGGGTGATGCCCTCTGGGAGGCGGTCTCGAATCATTGGTCCGATGTAGGCTAGAAGGAGGAAAGGGGTCATGGATGAGGCGGCATATCCGGTCACGTCCCAGAAACCGCCGTAGTAAGCCACCTCCGACGGGGTCAGAAGCACCCAAGCACCCATGCCTGAGGCGAATAGGCTCAATCCAATTCCGCGCCAGCCCTGGGTTCCTCGCGATGATAGGTATGCGTCATCGTCGATCTCCCTAGTGGCGGATTGGTATCCGATGTAGCCGAAGGTGGCCAGTACGCTTGCAGTCAGTAGGTATGCGGTATTAGTTTCCATTTCTCTTCCTCCGCTGGAATTACCCAGATCAGGTTCTTGGGTCGTCGCCGTGGCGACCTCTCAGCAAATTGCTCCCCAGTGTCGAGTCGGGGCGGCAGGAAATAGTTCAACCTTGCCGAGTCACTCCGGCTGCATGAACGGATATCCCCAGTCCTGCGGGATGTCCAGGGTGCGCTTCACGGAGCGTGGGCTGACCCACCTCAGCAGGTTGAGCGGACCGCCTGCCTTGTCATTTGTGCCACTGGCCCTTGCACCTCCGAATGGCTGCTGGGCGACGACGGCTCCGGTGGGCTTGTCGTTGATGTAGAAGTTCCCGGCTGCGAAGCGCAGAGCCTCGAACGCCCTCTGAACGTCCTCCTCCTTGTTCGCGAAGATGGAGCCGGTTAGGGCGTAGGGAGACCCAGTGTCGCACATTTCCAGGGCCCCCTCGAAGTCATCGTCGTCGTAGACGTAGACAGTGAGAACGGGTCCGAATATCTCCTCGCACATCGTCTCCGAGACGGGGTTGCTGGATACGATGATGGTAGGCTCAATGAACCAACCAGTTGAGTCGTCGGACCCCCCTCCAGCGACGACCTCGCAGGAGTCGTCGGCCTTGGCTCGCTCGATGTAGCCAGAAATCTTGTCGAATGCCCTCTGGTCTATGACCGCGGTCATGAAGTTGGAGAAATCTCGCGCGTCCCCCATCTGGATCTTACCAACCTCGGAGCACAAATCGTCACCTATCGACTCCCAGACGGAGGCTGGGACGTAGGCCCTGCTGGCAGCGCTGCACTTCTGGCCCTGGTATTCGAACGCGCCCCTCAGCAGGGCGACCAGCAGGCCCTGGCTGTCGCAGTCCGGATGTGCTACGACGAAGTCCTTGCCGCCCGTCTCCCCGACAATCCGCGGATAGGACCGAAGCGATGGCAGTGCCTTGGATATCTCCTGCCACAGCCCTTGGAATGTAGCAGTGGAGCCAGTGAAGTGGAGGCCTGCGAAGTCGGGGTTCGAGAGGGCAGCCTCTGTGATGCCCGCTCCCGAGCCAGGCAGGAAGTTGATCACTCCCGGTGGGAGCCCTGCCTCCATCATCAGTTGCATCAGGACGTAGTTCGAGTGGTACGAGTTTCTGCTCGGCTTCCAGACCGAGGTGCATCCGACGATGGCAGGGGCACTGGGCAGGTTGGCTGCTATGCTGGTGAAGTTGAACGGGGTGATGGATAGGACGAATCCCTCCAAGGGTCGGATCTCCGTGGAGTTCTCCACGCCAGTGGGCGAGACCAGCGGCTGGAATCCATCATGGAAGCCTCGGGCGTAATGGCAGTTGAATCTCCAGAAGTCAATCAGCTCGCAGGCCGAGTCTATCTCGGCCTGGAATGCCGTCTTCGACTGGTTTAGCATGGTCGATGCGTTGACTCGCATCCTCCAGTCCCCTGCTAGCAGGTCCGCGCACCTCTCGAACACCCGGCACCTCCCCTCGAGGCCGAGCTTTATCCAGTCACCCTGGGCGTTCACCGCAGCCTCGCAGGCGGCCTCCATCTCTGCCTTTCCTGCCAGGTGTACGTTTGCGAGCACGTGACCGTGGTCGTGGGGTACGACTTGCGTGACCGTGTTTCCAGTGAAGACAAGCTCCCCGTTGATCACGCATGGGATCTCGATGACCTCGGATAGCTGCCTGTCAATCTCGTTCTTCAGCGCTGTCCTCTCGGGGCTTCTCGGGGCATATCCCATGATGGGCTCATTTACTGGTTGGCTCATGTGTCGGGTGGAAGACGAATCGTCTAACATAGTTTCGCAGGGGGGATCTGGGCTACTCCCACTCCTTTGGCTGGCCCTTGTTCTCCTTCTTCCATGCCCTGTAGCAGGACTTGCAGAGGGAAATCTTGCGGACCTTCCGGGATATCCCGGAGGACCCCCATACATCGACGGCCCTGTCATACGCCATCTTCCTGCCTCCTGCCTTCTTGTCCGCCCAGTTGCCGCATCCTTTGATGTCGCAGGGCACATCTCCGACGAACTCGGCCTTCTCCTCCTTCGCGGATCCGTCTTTGCCGCCGGTGGAGGCGAGCCTCCTCTTCTTCGCTCTGGACTTGAATCCCATTGAGTCTGCGGTAATGGGGACCGATTAGAAGGTTGCTTCGGACAACTCGATGTCGAAGGGGCCTCCGGAACTGGCTATGGAAGCCAGTCGATCCGGGCCAACACCGACGCTGACCACAGGGACGCCTGATATCTCCTCTATCCTGGCTAGGTATGCCCTGATAGAACTCGGCAGCGAATCCATCCCCCCGCCCTTCCTGGATTCCTCGGCGATCTGGATCCACTCTGCCTCTTCCATGGCCGGGAAGCCGGGATGGGTCTCGTAGACTGGCTTGCACCTGCTTAGTTCCTCGGAGGATGATGGGAGATGGGTTACCTCCTGGCCATCGAGCTCGTACGAGGTGCATATCTTCAGCTCCTCCAGACCCCCTAGGACGTCCAGCTTGGTCACCACCAGTCCGGTGTAGCCGTTGAGCCTCTGGCTCTCGTTCAGTGCCACTGCGTCGAGCCACCCAGTTCTACGAGGGCGGCCAGTGGTCGTCCCGAACTCGTGGCCGACCACTGACATCTGCTTTCCTGGTCCCTCTTCGAGAGAGAGCTCGGTCGGGAACGGCCCGTTCCCCACACGAGTAGTGTAAGCCTTGGTGATTCCGTAGCACTGTTCGATGTGCCCAGGATGTATCCCCGCACCATGCGTCGCATTGGCCCTGCAAGTGATCGAGGATGTCACGAATGGGTATGTTCCTTGGTCGATGTCGAGCATTGCCCCTTGGGCTCCCTCGAGGAGAACTTGCTCCCCCCTGGCCAGAGCAGTGTCGAGCATCGGGCCAGTAGCGCGGATTGCGTTTGAGAACCTCTCATGGATCCAGGTAAGTTCGGAGCTCAGTTGCTCGGGTTCTATACTACCCACCACTCCTACTGTGGCCAGCTGATCGTTCATCCTCCTTGCCATATCCCCTATCTCGGAGTCACGCCCCAACAGGAGACCGATGTCAACGAACCTGATTCCGACCCTCTCGGTCCGGTCTCTGTAAGCTGGCCCGATCCCCCTGCCGGTCGTTCCGACGACCTTGTCGGCCGAGTCGTATAGCCTATGGAATGGGAGAATAACCGCGGCCCTCTCGCTGATGAAGAGCCTCTCCCCCTCAGGTTGTTCCCCAGTGAGTTCTGCCCACTCCCTGAGCTCCCTGTCCAAGACCCAGGGGGCTACCACCATGCCGCAACCGAGCACCAGTTTGCAATCCCTGGATGTGATTCCCGAAGGAAGGAGGTGCATCTTGAGAGTGGTCCCCCCTGCCACTATTGTGTGACCTGCGTTATTGCCTCCTTGGAATCGAACAGCCCACTGCGAATTGGGTGCAAGCTGGTCTATGGCCTTGCCCTTGCCCTCGTCCCCCCATTGGGCACCGAGCACGACGCTGGCTGGCACGTGACTAGTAACACGGCCAGAGGTGTTTGAATGCTTTGGAAGGGAGACGTGAGACTAAGGAAGCGTGGGAAGCGGTTATGAAGGCCGGGCAGGTCGCGCGACAACATGGCACAGAGGCATCCTGAGGCGGAAGCGAGGCTCCTGATCAAGTGGGTCTGCATGAACTGCTCCGCTACTCACCGCGCTCACGGTGGAATCAAGCCACCTCGATCCTGCAGGAAGTGCGGGTACACCGGACTAAGGAAGAAGGCTGCAGAGCGCAGGAAGACATGAGCATGAGTGTCGGGTCTGCTGGACTCGAAGGTTTCGCTCTAAGTTTGGGATTAATACTCGCAATAGGGCCTCAAAATGCATTCGTAATGAGACAGGGGCTGAAGAGATCCCATGTTTTCGCGACATGCCTGGCTTGCTCCTTGGCTGATGTGGGCCTGATTGCCGCTGGAATACTGGGAGTGGGGGCATTGGTCTCCAGCATAGGGGGTGCCGAGTCGTTGATTGCCTTCGGAGCAGCCGCCTTCCTGACTGGATATGGGTTCCTGAGGGTAAAGTCGTCGATGGACCCAGAGGCGATAGACATCGAAGGAGAGGCAGAAGGGAGTTTGTCGGCCACCATGGCGACTCTATTGGGGATCACGTTCCTGAACCCTCATGTTTACTTCGACACCCTTCTTCTAATCGGTGGAGCCTCGACTGGTTTCATCGGAGACGAGAGGTTGGCCTTCGGAGTTGGTGCTGCAACGGCCTCATTCGTTTTCTTCTTCTCACTTGGTTACGGGGCTAAGAGGCTGTCTGGCGTCCTAAACAGCCCGGGAGCATGGAGGGTAATCGACAGGGGCATTGCCATTGTTATGTTCGTAATCGCGGGAGCCATAATACAGCCACATCTATGATAGGATTTCATCCAGTGCCGATAACAGTGACTCGATCTCTTGGAGGTTGTTGTCGATGTGCGGGGACACTCGTAGTAGACCCGATCTGCTGGTTACGAGGATAGAATATTCCGATTGCAGGCGTTTTGCGACGTCCTCGCTGCTGGTACCGCCGGGAAGCCTCAGGCTGACTATTGCACTCCTCTCCATCTCTGCCAGTGGGGAGACGATCTCGACCCCCATATCCCGCACCCCTTGGATCAGTGAGTCGACGAGTTCCAAGTCATGCCTCCAGACCTCTTCCATCCCTATCCCAATCAGTTCGTCGATAGCAGCAGCTAGTCCGAGGACCGCTCCGAAGTGAATGGTGGTGTACTCGAACCTGCTCGCGTCATCGGGCAAAACGAGCCTGTCTGCTCTGAGATCCCAAAGGTCGACGTTGCTCCTGAAGCCTATCAGTCCCGGATTGAGGACGCTCACCACAGAGGGGGAGATGTACCCGACAGCCGCACCGTAAGTCCCCCTCAACCACTTGTATCCGGAGGAGACGATGGCGTCTGCCTTGGTGGAGTACGCGTCGATAGGCACCATCCCCATAGATTGGGTGGCATCCACAACGATTAGTGCCCCTACTGAGTGGGCGGCTTCGGAGAGTTTCTCGAGATCGTACCTCTGGCCATTGGAGTACTCCACGTGTGAGACCGTGACTACCGAGGTCTTCTCATCGATCAATGACAAGATGCCATCAGGGTCAGTGTACAGAGAGTCATCGTGTTCGGCGAGTCGGATCTCTGCGCCATTGGACTCGCAGACCCGAGCCCAAGGATAGACGGTGGAGGGGAACGCCACTCTGCTTGAGACCACGTTGGATCCCTCGGGTGGCGATACAGCCCAAGCTAGCGAGCAAAGGAGCTCGGTCGCGCTGGAGCCTACGCATACGTCGCCGACCTCGCAAGAGAGGAGTTTCGAAGCTGCCCTCCTTAGAGGCATCATACCCTCCTTCTCGGCCTCCCCGTCGAACTCTGCAGCTCCGCCCCTAGCGAGCAAATCGGACCACTCAGAGGATACTCGATGGGCCCTTGGGGATGTCGTGGCGACGTTTGCGTACGAGAGGTTGGTCCATTGGGACATGTCTAACAGATTTACTGAGGGGGTCTGGCTCTTCAAATCTCAGGAGCGGCTGACTTCGTTCAGCATCTCCTCCAGTGCAGCCTGAATCTGAAGGCATAGCGGCCCGTAGTGCCCTGGAAGATTGGGGTCGTTGAATATCTCATCCAGTATCGAGGCAGTCATTCCGAGCCTTACGTCCATGTCCTTACCTGCATTTAGGAGCCACTTATCCACCGCGTCCTTCGAGGCCGACCTGATGTTACGGGGGACCTGATTGTCGTCTAGTTGCCCGAGGACCTGCGCAATCTGCTTGATGCGAGTATCGATATCTGACAAGGTCCCATCTCCGGTTCTTCCAACGTAGGCCCCTCCTTAAGCACATCCCAAGTGAGCAGGGTCACTTCCTTGCAATCCATGATGACCATGGCATGTTCTTGCTATTGGCCAGGCCATGCCCGGTGCCCTCAGAGCCAAGCGCTATTATTCCCACCTCAGCACCATCCTCCAAGCATTCTTCCAGTGCCCATATCATCGACTCCTCGAGATCCCCGCCGACAAGAATCCTCTCTGCAACTCTGAAGCTGAGCATCCCCCTTGTAATCGCCTCGCCGATTCCGGTCGCGCCGACCCCGACTCCATCTTGGACCCAGAATCCGCATCCCGGCAGTGGCACGTCCCCGACCCTACCGGGTGGCCTGTCGCTGCATCCTCCAGTGCTTGTTGCGCAGGCGATGGAGCCCGAACGGTCCCTAGCAATCACTCCGACCGTGTCGGTAGCCTCCTTGAATGGGGGTCTGCCCTCAACTGGGGACTTTTCGATGCCCTTGGCATCCGCCCAAGTCCTTGCCCCTTCCCCAGTTAGGCCGTTTATTTCCTCGTCAAGTAGGTCGACTGCAACCCTAATCGGGTTAGGGGTGTCTTCCATTGCAATGACGAAGCCCATCCTCCCGTCCGAGACGTGAATCGAGGCATCGAGGAGAACGGACCCATCGGTCCTGAAGACCGAGCCCGTTCCGGCGTTGAAAACTGGGTCGTCCTCCAGAACCACGCAAGCCTCCACTGCGGCTTCCACTGCAGAACCGCCGGACTCGAGTATTCCTGCAGCAATCGCCACTGCCCTCTCCACATTTGCCAGCCTCTCTGGACCCGCTCCTGCACCACCATGGGCGACAACTGCTGGTATGGACAAACTCAGACACCCCTTGGTTGGAGGTTCCCCTCCCCGGGCGCCCGTAACAAGAGTTGGAGTAAAAGTGCTGCTAGGAAGAAGAGCCCGGAGACCCTGAAGCAAGTGTGGTAAGACCAAAGCCCCGTCCCCTCAACGGTGGAGGCCCATATCACTGCTGAGAGGAATGGGCCGATGATCCGGGCCAGAGCGCCAAGCCCCTCCTGAGCCCCCATAATGGCCCCCAACTCGTAGCCCCCATCCTTCGTGGCGAACGTAAGAAGCGAGCTCTGTGTGGGCATGAAGACCCCGTTGCCAATCGCGAAACCGGCGCAGGAACCGAATATCAGCCAGATGGCCTCGGACGAGGCGTAGGGAATACTTGAGATCCCAAGGCCAGTGAGAGCGGTCCCGACGATCATCATCCCCCTGAGGCTGAACCTCCGCGTGAGCGGCCTAATCAATCCCCCTTGCACGATGACGCCTAGCAGACCCACGAATGCGAATGCCCATCCGTTGTCCCTCTCGCTCCATCCTAGCCCGCCGCTATCCGGATCCATCGATGTGAAGAGAATGAAAGTCCCATGCATCATGGTGAATCCGATCAGGAACAGAAAGTTCACGTTAACCAGCGAGGAGATTGTTGGGATTCGCATCACAGATTTGATTCTTGAGAACGTCTCCCCGAGGTGAGAAATTGGCGACTTCTCGGACTCGGACCTAGACTCTGGAGGGAGGCTCTCGGGGAGCTTGAAGAAGGCAAGGAGAAGTGCTACCGAGGACATGGCACTGGAGAAGATGCAGGGGAGGAGATAGGGGTAATCCATCCAGAACTGTCTGTCGAACGGCCCACCGAAGCCGGTCGCTGGGTCGGAGAGGACCCCTCCGATGAATGGCCCGATCATGAAGCCGAGCCCGAATGCTGCACCCAGCATGCCCATCCTTCCTGCAACCTCTTCGTCCTCGCTGATATCCCCGATGTATGCCTTGGCCACGGCGATATTGCCATTCCCAGCACCAGCTAGGAAGCGGGCGATGACGGCCATTGCAAGGCTCCCTGACAAACCGAAGACGATGAAGAATACCGAATTAGCCGCGAGGCCGAACATCAGGACCGGCCGCCTTCCCAGACGATCCGAAATCGCCCCTAGTATCGGAGTGGAGATGAACTGAGCGAGTGAGTAGGTAGCAATCACAATTCCAACCCAGAAGTCACGGGACCCCGTGTCCACAATCCCCTCTGCTGTGGCCAGGTCTTGTACGAAGTACGTCAGGAAAGGAATGACTAGTGTTAGCCCAAGCATGTCCACTAGGACGACTAAGAACAGAATTCCCATTGGGGAGCGTTGTCTGGAAGGCATTGCTACCGGCACCGCTGCGAGAAGTGGCACTT
>CAZMVZ010000022.1:0-25994 GCA_964570065.1 uncultured Candidatus Poseidoniales archaeon | reverse complement strand
TAGCCTCTGATTATATCTTCAGATCTCTCCAGGCACCGAGAGTATCCGTAAGAGCACCCTCTAGATCCGGATGTAGGAATTCGAAGCCCTCTTCCAGCAGCCTGTTCGGCAGAATCTTCTGACTCTCCAAGGTGAGCGTCACTCCCATTTCCCCGAAAAGGATCCTGACGACGAAACCCGGGAGCGGGGCGAACGCCGGTCGCCCCAATACCCTGCCCAGAGTCTTCGCGAAGCCCTTCTGCCGGGAGGGATTGGGCGCAGTTAGGTTGTACACGCCCTTGGAACCGCCATTCATCAGGAGGTGGTGGATCGCGTATATCTCATCATCCAGGGATATCCAAGACATCCACTGCTTGCCACCTGCCATAGGCCCGCCTGCTCCCATCTTGAACGGGAGCAGCATCTTCCCCAGGGCGCCTCCTGTGCCAGAGAGTACGATTCCACTCCGGAGGAACACCGTCCTTATCCCCGAGTCTCCAGCAGGTGCCGCAGCAGCCTCCCACTCCTCGCAAATGCTGGGAAGGAAACCCTCCCCATGACCGCTCTCCTCGTCCAGTTCCTCATCCCCCCTGTCTCCGTACCAACCTATGGCACTGGCCAGGATGAAGACCTCCGGCTTCTTGCTCAATTTGCTAATTTCCGAGCTCAGAAGGCTGGTGCTGTCTACACGGGAGTCCCTGACCACCTTCTTCCGCTTCTTGCTCCACCTCTTGTCACCGATCCCCGCCCCTCCAAGGTGGATGATAGCATCGAATCCCTCCAGTATGCTCCCGTCCAGGTCCCCCGTCGAAGGGTCCCACTGCAGCTCCTTCGCATTGTCCTTCACCGGCCTTCTAACCAATCTCCAGACATCATGATCCCCGGTATCCAGGAAGGCGACCAGTTGGGTGCCGATCATCCCAGAGGAACCGGCAACGAGAATCCGCTTCCTCCCCACCTCTGAGAACTTAGCATGCTGGGCCATGTCCCTCTGCAACCTCAACTCCCTAGCAGTGAACATCTGTGCTAGCCTCCGCCTGACGAGCCTACCTCCCAGAATTCTGTCGGCCAGATTGCCCAATGGCCCGAATGGGACTTGGTATGTCACCTCGTCAACAACCTTCGTCACCCCTCCCTCTTCGATGAGGTGGTGATCATGACTCCACGACCAGAAGGGTCCCTTCACCATCTTGTCCGCGAAGAAATGCGGGGGCTCGTAGCCAGTATGCTCCGCTACCCATGTCATCTTTATCGGCCCCATGGGGAATCTGAAGACCCTCTGGGAACCGACCTCGAGAGACTCATCGGCACGAACCTCCTCGGCTACCTCCCAAGGAGGCATGAGCCTCCGAAATGAGCCCTCATGCTCGAACCAGGCGAAGGTGGACTCAGCATCAGCCTCAACGATGGTCTCGTGATTGTAGTTGTACATTCTAACTCTCCAGTGTCAGACAGGCGTTGCCGGAAATCACCCTATTTCATTTTTCAGATATGAGAATTTCAGCCTCAAGAAATACTTCCTTTCCACTTCTCAAATGCATACTCTTCAAAATCCGAAATTGTCAACCTGTATGCCCAGTGCTGGAGTGACTGCCTAATTACCGGACTAATCCCCTCGTCGTCATGGGTCCCTTCCTTGGAGATGATTCTATTCATCAACTGGATCCTGAACCTCCCCTTAGGCCCTGCGAAAGACTTCCATCTGCCAATCTGCCTCTCATCATCAGGGCTCCTCCTACCCTTGAAGAACCTACAATACCACTGAACCCATCCATACGGGTCCTGCTCCCGCATCCAACCCTTGGACTCCCACATCTCCAGCGGTGTTCCGCAATTCACCCCGAATCTATTCATCTTCCTACCGTATTCGGGACTAGTCAGCATCTGGTCATCTATGCCTTCCCACCATTCTTCGAATTCCAGATGCTGGTCACTCAGGCTCTTAGAAACGACCGACGAGAAAATAGGCCTCCAGTAAGACCCACCAAAACTCCCCTCGAGGAAAATCTCCCTCGGCGTCATGTTGGGTTGGAAATCAGGCCAGTCTGAGAAGGAAACGACCTCACCTATTTCTCGCATAACCCATTCACGATTGGCTTGGCTAAATTTCTTTGCCACTCCAAATTGAAATACAATCACGCCAGCGTCTTTGATAGGCGATTAACGAGGTACCGGCGTGTCAAGAGATTTGCTCATCGAATTGGAGAGAAGCGATGAGCATTGCATTATGAGATTTGCAGATGGAAACGCATTCAGGGTCAGCTATCTGAAAATTCGCTCTAATTGCCAGTGCGCAAACTGCAAACCACGCCAGGAAAACGAGCAGAGAAAGCTTGAGTTGGAAGAGGAGATATTGCGTTTGAGGGTCGAGAAGCCCAAGGCAACCCCAGTCGGGCGATATGGGATACAATTGGAATGGCCCACGGGGTGCTCAAGCGGCATCCACTCCTTCAAACACCTGAGAGAGGTTTGCGAATTATACGGCACCCCTGCTGATTAGCCCCCAATACGAAGGAATCAAATCCTCACTTCCATACCGGCCCTTGTCGAAGCAACGGGTCCTCCCCGGCGTTTCGGTGGCGATTTACATGCGAGATAGAGAACCGGAAGGTGATGGAGACAAACTGGAAGAGGTGGATGAGTGGCAGCTCTATGCCTCAGCAGGATACGCCTCATCCGAACTAGAATCCGAAGAGATAGAGTCGGAAGAAGACATCTCGGAGGAGATATGGTTTGATGGCGATGACCTGGAATTCGAGGGCAGCACAGTGAATTGGGACTCCCCCCCTTGCCCCGCTCCTTTGGGCATAGCCCATGTGATTAAGATTGGAGTTTGTGACCATTGTTTAGCTCGAGTTTCAGGATTACATTCCAAAGGATCTGGACCGGATTCCGGCTCATTAATCAGGGAAGAGGCCTTTCTGAGGGATGCAGAATTGGAGTCAAAAATTATCCAGGACTATTGCCCTCTATGTGAGAATCTTTTCGACGATGTAGAAAATATCGTGGACAGAGTGTTCGAAACCCTTTCCAACACAGAATTCTCGACGATGCAATTTGGAATTCACCTGCCCAAGGACCTCGTACAAGAGGAGGATCGAATCAGAAGCAAGTATGGAGCACCCGGATCGTATCATCTCAAAGGGGCTATCGTAGAATCGATTCACGAGAGAATCAGGGGTCTCGGTAAGGAAGTAGATTTCGTCAAGGAGAAACCAGATGTAATGGTTCTAGTCGACGGTTTGACGCTAAGGGTCGACGTAGATGTGAGGCCAATTTTCCTCTATGGGAGGTATAGGAAAATCTCACGTGGAATTCCGCAAACACGTTGGCCTTGCCGGGCTTGTAGGGGGAGAGCTCAGGGCTGCGAATCCTGTGATGAGACCGGTCTTCAGTACATTGACTCGGTACAAGATTTGATTGGCGAGCCGATTAGGGATGCCCTCGACGCAGAAGACACATCATTCCATGGCATGGGAAGGGAAGACATCGATGTCAGGTGCCTCGGTTCAGGTCGGCCATTCGTCTTGGAAGTCAAGAAGCCGTCAAAGAGGACACTACCAGTCGAAGACTTGGTCGAGTTGGTAAAAGGACACGCCCTGGGAAAGGTTGAGGTCGACAGCTTTACCTGGTGCACAAGGAAGAAAGTCAACGAGGTAAAACAGTCTAGGTCAGACAAGACCTACACGATTAGATTCAGAGCAGAGGGCCCAGTTGACAATGAAACCGCGGAAAAATCAATCCTCTCGCTAGATGGCCAAGTAATCGATCAAGAAACACCACAGAGGGTATCTCATAGGAGAGCTGCAAAGATAAGAAGAAGAAAAATCACCTCCATCGACAAAGTAAGCTTCGAAGGGGATGATGAGATAGAAATCACCCTGAGATGTGAAGCTGGAACCTACGTCAAGGAACTGGTGCACTCTGACGAGGGCAGAACCACCCCATCCGTTCAAAGCGTTCTAGGAACCGATTGCGAAGTCATTTGGCTAGATGTACTCGAGATTCACTCCGAATGAGTGGGAAAATGACATCCGAGTCCTTAAGAACGCCCCACAGGTCGCCCGAATTCGCGATAATGGAGCAGTGAGAGCATGGTCACTAGGACAAAGGGAACTAGACAGGGTACCAGAAGCATCCTCAGGAAGGACAAGAGGGAGCGTAGGAGACTGTTTATCAGCAGGTCGATGCACACATATCAGGAAGGTGACAAGGTGGCAATCGTACTCGATGGCGCTCAGCAGAAGGGTATGCCACACAGACGTTTCCAAGGAAGGACCGGAGTAATCTCAGGAACTCAGGGAAGAGCGTATGTGGTCAGGGTCGCCGATGGCAATATGATGAAGACCGTAGTGGCCCGACCTGAACACCTCAGACCGATTGAGTAGGTGAAAAAATGACTGAGACAGAATTCGTTGACTTTGCTACTGTGAGAGACAGGCTCCTGGAGGCAATCGAGAGGAGGGGAGAAATTTCCTACGAGCAGACGATGGCACTACAACATGCGGAATGGAAGGCCAGTGCCAGTGGGCACCCATCGGGGAACATCAAGACCGATCCAGCCGTCTACTCTTCGCTATTTGTCGCCTTGATGGAAAACGAGAAACTGAAGCAGTATCCCGAAGTCTCGTCAAAGATAGCCGAACTCTCCCCTCTCACAGTTTCTGATGTAAGAGTAATCATCGCTAGCAAGAGAATCGCAATGGACACCTCGGAAATAGAAGAAGTCATCACTGTGATCCGACAACATGTCCTATAGTGTTCAAACCACTTTCAAACAACTCATTCATGAGGGAGAACCATTCTGGGGGGTTGGAGATTATGCAGCCCGAGGATTCCAAAGACCCCGACGAGGAGGTCAACGACCCCTTCCACGGAGAGGTTAGGCTGAGGATTCTTGACATTCAAGAAAGAAGACCAGTCGGCCACGAGATTCAATGCATTAGCGAACCATCTTTGTACCTGCTAAGAGCAAGAGTAAGCAACATAGACGGAATTTCCGTAGGGGAGACAATCGAAATTTCCGCGGAAAGCATCGGATCCCTCTCAGAAGTGCGACTCAAGGACCTCAGCGGGACCTCGCAACAAGAGTTAATCTCTGGTCTCTCCAGTTCAATTCAAGCAGATCCAGAAAGGCACATCTCATTCTACAACAGTGCAGGACCAATGTCCTTGAAATTCCACTCGTTCCAGCTATTATCCGGCATTGGAAACTCAAAGGCCATTCAGATGGTCCAAAAGAGGGGTATTGCGGGTTGGCAAACATTCGAAGATGTCGACGAGGCCTGTGGCATTGAGTCGATCAGACTCCTAGCAGAACGGTACGTCAAGGAGATGGAGGATGTTGCACAGACTCCCCGCTTACTTGATTTGCTAGTCCGTACAGAGCAGTGACATGGAGCCATTGGGGGGCCTCGATACTCGACTTCTAGTCGACCTGCTCAGGGATCGGATAAGTCCCAGCAAATCGCTTGGTCAGCATTACTTGGTCGATGATGAGGTAATCGAGAGGACCATTCGCCTTACTGAAGAATTCGACTCCCCTCTTTCGGATGATTCCCACGTGCTGGAGGTCGGACCAGGGCCGGGGTCACTAACCCTAGCACTACTTCGAAGCGACTCAAGCGTCACGGCAATAGAGATCGATAAGGGGTCCGTGGAACACCTGACGCGGGTATTCCGGGAAAGCAAAGAATCCCTGACCCTCGAGGAAGCAGATGCAGTCTCAGAAAGATGGCCAAAAGGAATTACCCACGTTATCTCAAACCTCCCCTATCAAATCTCGAGCCCAATAGTTGACAGGATCACTAAATACCACTCCACGGAACCAATCCAACTTTCCATTCTCCTCGTCCAGGAGGAGTTCGCCCAGAGGATGGCGATGTTCTCCGCCCCATATGACATCGGCCCATTGGGGTTGAATCTATGGCTAGACTTCGATGTCTCCATGGATATGAAGGTCTCTCCAAGCTCATTCAGCCCATCCCCACGCGTGCAATCCAGGCTCGTGGTGCTGAAGCCAGCAAGCAGACCAGAGGCAGAAGGGACGAACAAGCAACTGTTCAGGATCATCACCAGGCACTGCTTCTCGAATCGAAGGAGGAAGATGAGAACCCTACTTTCCAAACCACCATCCAGGATCTCCAGGGTATCTGGGTGGCACCGGGACAGATGGAAGAAATCAGCATCAAAACTACTCTCTTCCAAGCACCCTGAGTTGGAAGACGATTGGGCGGATCTAAGGCCAGAGAACCTAGAGCCAAAAGACTGGATCACGATTGTTGCGACAATCGCCTCATATGAGTGATTCTGGACAATTTGACATCGACTTGATAGAGGGCCCCCCCTTCCGAGGGTCAGCCTAGGTGGAGATGTTGCCTGAGCCAATGGGAGGGATTTAGTGGCAAAGAAGGACACCTATCTCGCTCTGCTGAGGAGGGGAATCGATGAGACCACTGCTCAAATCCTCTCCGACGGAGGAATCAAGATTGGGGATCTCAAGAAGCTAGACTCCGAGACTCTAGTCAACAACTACGGCATCAAGAAAGAGGTAGCAAAGTCGGTTCTCGATGCAGTAAAGGCGGGCCCAAGGTCCTCGGGAAGACAGCGGTTCCTCGCCGATGTCCTCTCTGATGACAAGAAGAAGGTAGACAAGATCGAGGAGACTCGCTTCAAGCGCGAGCAGAAAGACATCTATGCGGAATTGCAGGAGAAGAAGGAACAACTGCGACTCGCCAGGGTCGAGGACTTCAGAAACAAGAAACTCGTTATGAACAGGCTAGGCAAGACGATCGAGCTGATAGTCAAGCTTGAGAACAACCTCGATGACGAATCCAAGGACGAGCAGAGATCGAAGATCAGGGATCAACTCGAGACCCGGGGACTAGAGGCGGCGAGGGATCACGAGATGCTCGAGCTCGCCGGGACCCCACAGGATATCGTAGACTTCCGGAGGAAGATCGCACCGGTCCTCTGCCTTCATGCCTGCCCACACTGCGGAGAGGAGATGGACCCAAGAGGGAGCAACATCATGGAAAGCCCTTCCGACTTCTCATTCATCTGCTGGGACTGCGAGGAGGAGTTCCACGCTGCGATGGCCCAGTCGGTCGAAGGCAGACTCATCAACGGATCCAGGATTACAATCGATCCGAAGATGAAGCCACGCCTGCCAGTCATCAAGCCCCCGAGGAAGGACAAGGCCGCCTCAATCACGGATCTGATGATGAGGGACCTGGAGTCAGCAGGTGCCTCGGCAGAGGAACTGGAAGCGGCATTGGAAGCGAGCACGCTCTCAGGGGTCCTGATGAGCATCGACGAGTGGATAGACCAGACAATCGCCGCCAAGGGATACATCCAGGCACAGGAGGACAGGGAGGAGTTCATCATCGCCACCGGAGCAGGGGCTACGAAGTTCAACAAGTGGATGAAGAAGGCCGGACTGCGATTCAACAAGCAGACTGGAAGATGGACTCGGTGGGAGGACCGGTGAATTCGGGATGGCCGACTTCATTGTCTCCCTCACCGTGTCTGTAATCGGAATCTCGGTAATGTCATGGTGGCTTTACACCAGGATCTCCCAGAAGCTAGCTGAGGTCGGGGAGAGGAACAACTGGGAAGAATGAACTTCCAGTGGTCAAACACAGACTACTCATTGATTGCTGCTGTCCATCTATCCGATTGTGGAACTCCAACGATCTCGATATGACACGCGAGAACGCCCCTCTGCTTCTTCAATTCCCCCCTGAGGTCAATCAGATCATCGAGACAACAAGGACAATGCGGATTGCTCGGCCTTATCCAAAGCTCAACAATTCCAGCATCATCTATCTCCACGCCCTTCAGTATAGATGGATCGGTAATCAACTTCCCATGAGGGTCGTTCCGCTTCCTCAGAGTCCTGGCTACGGTCCTATGCACTGCTCCGGAGGTCCCACTCATGTCTACCACTGAATCAAACTAGGGAGACTATCTCCTGATGTGAGGCATTCCATTCCCTCAACGGTCCTAGACCAGGTGTCTTCGATCCCAATCGCCCCCTCTTCGTGGATCACCTTCGGCTCTATTGCCATGGTCCCCCCCAGTTCGAGGGGGCGATCGAACCCTTCTGCAACAACCGGGGTCTCATCAAGCTCCAATCCAACCGAATGGCCTAGGAAACTCGCCTGTTCGGGACTAATCCCCATCAGGTTCTCGCCATGCCCCATCTCCTCAGCAGCCTCCCTGCCCGCAATCCACGCACTCGAGCAGTCTTCTCCCCTGCCTAGGCTTCTCCTGACTATCGCCGCAATCTCGATCATGTCATCCAACCTGTTACGCCATTCCTCACCTAGATGGCCTGAATGGAACATCCTGGTACAATCTGAAACATACCCCCTATGGACGTGAACAATGTCAATCAGAACCGGCTCGCCCTCCTTGACCCTGGAGAACCCGGCCCCTAGGGGGGAAATCGGACTGCCGCCGACTCCACCGACGGCCGAATCGAAGAACGAGGGGACCCTTCCGGATCTTCCCGCGGCGATTACTACCCTGTCGCAGTCCATTGGCCACTTCCTCATCCTAATCCTCCCTCCGAAACCCGAGGCCCTGCTGACATCTTCGGCAACACCGGCCATCTCTAACTCGGTTTTCCCCGTACCACCGGAATCGCGAATGGACTCGAACATGGAGCGGTTGATCTCACCGCTCTCTCGGATCATCGATAATTCCCATTCCGATTTCAACTCCCTCAGTCTGAATAGGGTATTCGTGCAATCGCGAGAAGACCCCTCCATGCCTTCCATCTTCCCATTGATGAAACTCCATCGGCTATGGGGTAACTTTGCCCCCGTCATCGCTGGCCT
This sequence comes from uncultured Candidatus Poseidoniales archaeon, assembly GCA_964570065.1. GTDB lineage: Archaea > Thermoplasmatota > Poseidoniia > Poseidoniales > Thalassarchaeaceae > UBA36. The sequence continues at coordinate 17,172 of CAZMVZ010000022.1, read as the reverse complement.
CTGAACGCATCCGAACTTTGCCAACATGTCAGACAACTCCCCCATCCGGGGATGCTTCTCTGTCAGGTGGGGGCAGTCATCCGCCCCCCCTTCGAATGAGGCCCTTGCAACCGATCTGCGGACTAGATGCCTCGTTTGTATGTCAGTGCCGTCAGCCCCCATCAGAACGGCAGAGTTCTGACGGCCGCCTGTGAGCCAATACAACTCAACCGGGTCCTCGATGTAAGCAGACTCGATCCCTTCCTCTGCCAAGGCAATTGACAGCCTTCCCTGCCTGTCCTCTAGCTCCGAAACGGGCACCCTCCAGTCTTCCCCATCAGGCCCGACTAGAGTCGACGTATCCCATTCCACATACGGTCTTGAATTGCCATGACAGAAAGGATTTTTGGGTCAAATGGACATACAAATTCATCCAAAACGGCCAAAACCACTCTCCTAGTGGAGGAGACGTGGAAGGGGTCCTCACCCTCGAAGACGTTGACCTAAAAGGGAGAACCGTTCTCTACAGAGTTGACGTCAACTCCCCTCTAGAACCCTCTACTGGGAGGTTGCTCGATGATGGAAGGCTAAGGGGTGTGGTGGATACTCTAGATGTCCTCGAACCATCAAAGGTGGTGATACTAGGACATCAGTCGAGACCAGGTAAATCCGATTTCACAAGTATGTCCAAGCATTGCGATAGACTTTCCGAGATTCTGGAGAGGCCAATAAAATTCGTACCAGATGTCTGCGGGGATGAGGCAATCGAGGAGATTGAGAAAATGTCAGATGGAGAGATAATATTCCTGGACAATGTTAGGAGGAACGAGGAAGAGTACGGTGTAAAGTACAGTTCAAATGAGGATACAGAGGATACCGACATCGTAGCCAGGCTTTCCTCGGTCTCAGACGCATTCGTCACGGATGCATTTGCCGCGGCTCACCGCAGATCGCCCACTTTAACCGGATTCACCAACTCACTTCCGTGTATCGCAGGGACTCTGATGGAGAAGGAGATCAGCAGCCTGAGAACGGCATTGAGGAATCCTCCCAGTCCGTACCTCGCAATCCTCGGAGGAGCAAAATGCGACGACTCGGTCAGGGTGGCTTTGAACCTCATCTCGAAGGGGGAGATAGACAGAATAGCCTTCGTCGGAGTTACTGGCAATTTGATGCTCTGGATCGATGGTAATGATATCGGGGAGAGGAACCGGGATTTCATCCGCAATTCACTTGGGGACGACTTCGAAGTAGCATGGGAGATGGCTGAGAGGATACTCTCAGAGCACCCAGATAAGGCATTCCTCCCCATTGACGTAGCCGTAGAGTCCGATGGGAGGCGAACCCCACTATCCATTGATGAACTACCTACCGAGGACCCGATATACGATGTCGGGATAGAGACTCTGAGGGCACTCAAACCACTAGTGGAGAATGCGGGGTGCATTCTATGGAACGGCCCAGCTTCGTACTTCGAACTTCCAGAATTTGCTTTCGGCACTATCGAGATTCTCAATATGTGCACCGAGACTAATGCAATGACGATTATTGGAGGGGGCCACACAAGTGCGTTGGTGAACAGCAGAGGGGCTGCGACTCTGGTATCTCACAACAGTACGGGTGGAGGCTCAACTATGAGTTTCCTATCCGGTGAACCAATGCCTGTCATCGCATCTCTGAAAGACTCCTATAGGAAGCATAGTGATGACCTAGGGGAACTGGGTCTATCTCAATGATGGAGCCACTGGGGAGATTCGAACTCTCGGCCTTCTGATTACGAATCAGACGCTCTACCGGGCTAAGCTACAGTGGCAGCGAAGCGCCCACCTTGGATACTGACATAAGAGAATCGGTGAAACAGATGACTGCCACTTAGCGTCTCACTTTAGCTTGCCAATGTCTGCGACATGACCAATCCTATCTTCTATATCTGCTAGGATTTCCTCCAAGGAGGGCCGATCCTTGGCCTCAGCCCTCATCACCAGAATCGGCTCTGTGTTACTGGGGCGACAGAGGAACCAACCTCGTTCATACCTGACTCTGACCCCATCAACTTCTGAGAATTCCATATCTGAATATGCCTGCTTCACAGCAGCCATCACCTCGTCTCTCTCTCCGTCTAGTGGGACCTTCCCCTCGTCAGTTGAGGGATACTCGGGCATGAATCCGAACCTCTCTGAGAAATCAATCCCCCCCTGTTCGGGAGCAGGGCTCCTACTCACGATCTCCAGAAGCCTAGCGGCATTGTATATGGCATCATCAAAGCCATCCCAGTGGTCATTCATGAAGAAGTGACCAGACATTTCCCCTGCCATCGGCGAACTCGGATTCTCCCTCAACTCCAACTTCATGAAAGTATGACCAGTCCTGACCATCTTGGGAATTCCACCGAATCCGAGAATTGCTTCCTCCAGAGCCATACTACACTTCACATCGAAGAAGACAGTCCTCTCTTCCTCTGAAGCCCCCTCATCGATATTCTCTAGTACGTCTTTGACAAATATCCCCATCAACCTGTCAGGATGAATGAAACTACCATTTTCATCTACCACTCCCAAGCGATCCCCATCGCCATCCATCCCGATTCCGAACTCTGCACCGTTTTCGACTACCGCCTTTCCGAGATCAATCATGTTCTCTTGCCTCGTTGGGTCGGGAGGATGGTTTGGAAACGAATTATCCCAGTCACAGTAGATTGGGATTACATCTACCCCTAGCCTCTCAAGAGTCCTAAGTGCTAATGGTCCAGGGACAGCATTCCCACAATCCAGCACTACTCTGACATTTCTCGAAGGCTTCCCCACGCTACTCACAATTGACTCAACGTAGGAATCCTCGTAGTCATCCATTTGCTGGTAAGAACCATCGCCGGTTCTGAACTCACCAGCTTCGAAGGTCCTCCTGATATCTTGCAAGGCCTCCCCACCTAGTGGTATTTTTCCCTGACAGATCTTGAAACCGTTGTATTGGGGCGGGTTGTGGCTAGCAGTAATGGCTACTGCGACATCCACAGGAAGATCGACTGTCGACCTGTATAGGACACCTGTGGTAGAGATTCCCAGATCAATGACATCCACTCCCGCCGACCTAAGTCCGCTTACGAAAGCCTCGTGATAACTTGGACTGGACTCGCGAATGTCTCTTACTAGGGAGACGCTCCTTGCTCCTAGGTGGGTAGCAATAGCCTTCCCTAGTCGTTCGGAGAATTCAACATCCAATTCATCTCCGGCAATCCCCCTGATGTCATATGCCTTGAAAACGCTCATTCAAACCCACCTATCTGACTCTCGCAATCACATATGTATAGAAATATTTCACTTCGCATATTTCTCTGCCCCATGGAAATGCAGAGACACGTAATCCTCGTCACCAACTACCCAACTGTCATGAGGGGTTGGTCCAACGTAGAACAGGTCGCCAGCCCGCAATTCGTGTACTTCTCCATCTTTGAAAGCACAGGTTGCAACCCCAGATACGACCATCCCCAAATGCTCGACCTCACAGAAGTCAGTGCCTGAAATAGGAGACACATCCTCAGACCACTTCCACCCTGGGTAGTAAGTGGCCCTTCCGATTGTCATACTTTCAAAGTGAACAACCTCGAACTTGCCCTTCTCGAATACCCTAACCTCATCCGGAGACTCGAACCTTTTCACAATGATATCATCAATTTTCACTATACCAGGGCCTCCTCAAGTTCTGCGGTGAAATCGGTACTGTATTCTCCTGAATTCCTGAATGCCTCACAAACAATCTCCACCAGTGCTCCACCCGGGAGTTTCGGGACCGCGTAGGCAGCTCTGGCAGGGGGAATTGTTTCAGTAAGCCAATCCGAATAAACCTCGTTAATCTTCGAATAGAAATCAATGTCTGTCATCAGGATGGTCACCTTAACAAGGTCGGCCTTGGAGCTGTTTGCCGCAGCAAGCAAGTCATCGATTTTAGCAAGAACCCCTGATGTTTGGGATTCTATGTCATCGCCCCAATCTACTGCAATTTGGCCGGATAGCCAGATGTGGTCTTTGACGGATATTCCAGGTGTATAGGGTCCTAATTTCGGCTCTCCAGTGTCGATCTCCAGTTTCCGGCTCATACATCTGCCAAGAGGTTCCGTGTTTAGGTTTACTTGCGAAGTTGCTCGATGATTCTGAAGTGAGTGCCAGCCACCTGCTCCTGAGCAATATCCCCAATGTCTACCCAAGCGGCATCCACAGCATCATCACCGCCATGTGGAACAGATTCTGGATCAACATCAACGAGGTAGAACAATCCAATGATGTGTTTCCTTGGGTCTCTGTCAGGTTCCCCATGGATTGCAAGAGCTACTGGGTTGCTCCCAATGACGCCGGTTTCCTCCTCGAGCTCGCGAAGCACTGCTCGCTCCGGGTCTTCTCCGTATTCTACAAACCCCCCCGGGAAGGCCCATTTCCCAAGCCAAATCTCTGGTTCACTCCCTCGTCTGATTAGCAAAGCCTCTACTCGCGAGCCAATCTTTCTTAGAGCCACAGCATCTGCTGCAACTGCAGGGTTGTTGTACCCGTGGTGGCCACATTCATCGCATCGGTCACTCCCCATAACGACGCCTCCTCATTTGATAGGTCTCTATCGCATCGTACAGATCCGACTTCGAGAATGAGGGCCAGTGAACATCGGTGAAGTATAGCTCAGAATACGCAATCTGCCAGAGAAGAAAGTTTGAGACCCTCTCTTCCCCACTCGTTCTGATTACCAGATCAGGGTCTGGAATCTCAGCATCGTACAGGCGATTGGAGATCTCAGCCGTGTCAATCCCCTCTAGAGCCAGGCTACCCGAGGCATGATCAGCAGCAATGCCCTTCACTGCATCGACTATCTCCTCCCTACCACCATATGCAAGGCACACGGTGAAGGTGAATTTGGAGTATTGACTGGTACTCTCTTGAGCATTTTCGATTGCACGATTGACCCTTTCCGGGAGATCCTCCGTCCTACCTACTACCCTTACCTTGACTTCCTTGGAATGGATCTTCTCGTCTTGGGCTATCTCATCCAGTCCAGCTACGTACAAGTCGAACAATGCCTCCAGTTCGTCCGAATCCCTGCTGGAGAGATTTTCGGTCGAAAGCGCATAAACCGTGAGATAGGGTATTCCTAGATCAAGTACCCAATCCATCACTTCTTTCAGCTTCTCTTTCCCATGCCTATGCCCAATATCGGTACCCAGACTCAGACTCCAAGCAAATCTGCGATTTCCGTCCATGATGATGGAGACATGCTGAGGGAGATCTTCCCTAGAGACTCTATCCCGTTTCCTCCTTGCACGAACCCTGTCCAATCTTGAGACGAAACTCCAAGCCAACCATGAGTTCGATACAAAACGCGCAGGGATGGAGAAGACCCTGAACTTCAGAAGACGCTTTGCAACATTATCGACCCTCCGTCCAAAGCGCTTCCCCCTCCTTCCCATATTTGCTCGGGGGAGTACTGACGTTAAGACAACTAACCAGAAATGCCCCTATTCGAAAATAATGTCAGCCGTATCCCCGACATTGTCTAGAAGACCCCTTTCTGGATTGACAACGATCACTTCCCCGGCGTGTTCCCAAACAGGCAAGTCATGCTTGCTGTTGCCTGCATATGCGAACCCCTTTTCCCCAAATCTCGACACTAGAGCCTCGGCCTTCTTTTCCCCTCTTAGATTGAATGTCGAGTCAGATGCCATTACATCCGAGAATAGTCCTACGTGGCCAGCTACTTGCTCGGCAATAATCCTGTCAGATGCAGTAGCTAGAATCAACGTCCTGCCCTTCGCCCTCTCACCAGTGAGCCAGTCAAGAAAACCGTTGTGATATTCCAATTCAGCAGGATCGAAAATCAACCTCTCCGCCAAGTCCCTCTTCCATTGAGCCCTTTTTCCTGTGAACTCCTTTACCAGCATCCCCACTATGGACCACGGGCGCCTTAGGATCACCCTCTTGATGCTGACCCAACTCATGTCGGTTAGGATCAGGGTACCATCCATGTCGACCGCAATCGGGATTTCAGGGCTACTCTGCTCCACAGTATTCGCTTGGGCCACTACGATTCAAGCCTTCGCAGACCGATTCAATGAAGCCTTGGACCCTTTCCTAGTCCCGAGAAGAGATGTCGGAGGGGGTTGAATCTTGGAGGCCCGGGGCGTTGCCTCAGATTGAGCACAGTAAAATCGCCCCTCGCGGATTCGAGATTCTGGAATTCTCAGGAAGGGGACCGCTATCTGCGCTATCATGCTCGATGATTCAGCCTTCAGAGTTGACCAAACCGTCTGATTGGGTAGAAATCGCCTCGGAACTGGATTCCTGGGGGGAGGTACCAGCCCCCGATTCGATAGTTCAAGTGTCAACTTCTGAAACTGATCGGGGCCCAGTTGCACATCTCAGATCAGATACGGGATGGGTGGCTGAGTTTCTTCCATGGGGGTCTGATGGTTTACTAAGGAAGAGGGTCAACTCATACCCGGAGTCTTGTGACTTGCCATGTGGGGGTTATTCTTGGAAAGGCTCTGATATCATCTCGATTCGGAAGGAAAAGGGACAGAAAACCAACTCTCGAGAACTCCTTTTAGATTCATTCGAAAATGGAGAGAAGGTAGAGGCGGAAGAGATTCTGAGGGAATGCGGGAGGCAACTAGGGTCCGTGCATGGGCATGTCGAGGAAATCCGAGTCACCCCAGCAGATCCCAATAGGTGGAATTCCAGAGTTTCGGAGTTAGAGGAGGCTCTCAATGCTCACTCCATTTGGAGGGCCCCATACTCAAGAGACTCAGAATGTATGCTCTGCATAGGGGACGTTAGGTTAGAAGACTTCATCGGAGAGTCCGTTAGAATCGGAAGACCACGACTATCTGATGCCCTTCATCCACCGGACTGTGGATTCCCAGCTATTAGGGACCTCGCCTCATTAATTCACGATCTATCAAGGCTTCACCATGTCTCAGGAACAGATTTGGACATTGTCGGGCTCAGACTCTCACTGATTGAGGGATGGAGAGAAACTGCTCCAAGCAAGTGGGCATCTGATAATGTGTTTTACTCTCACCGAGGCGGTCTAGCCATCTGGGAGTACGAGCAGTGCCTTCTGGACGTAATTGAGGCCACATCCCATCAATCGGGAGCCCCTCATCCTGCAGTGGGACTAATCGCATACGTTCCTAGTTTTCAGAAGAAGATGTTCAACAACAGGACCATCGGTGCATTGTCGACAATGGCGGGTTTCTTTGGAATCACCTCGATATACTGGACTTTCCCCCCGTCATCACAGGAACTCGTCACGCCATCGCTGTGTATTATTGCAAGCGCAGCTCTGATGTGGACATATCGCCGCTTGTCACCACTACCAGAGATTCCATTCAATCGATTAGACTGAGTACCCCATCAGAGTAATCATAGTACCTAGGTACTCCTGTCTTAATCTCGAATGAAACTATGTCATTGGGGGAGATTCCTTCGATATGCATTACAATTGACCTCAGAGAGTTACCATGTGCAGAAACTAGAACATTCACACCCGACTCGAGATCCGGAAGGATTTCTTCTTCGAAATAGGGAATCGTCCTCTTCGCAGTCATCTCCAGACTCTCTCCTTCAGGGGGGGCCACGTCGAATGACCTCCTCCAAATCCGGACCTGTTCCGCTCCATGCTTTTCAGCAGTCTCTGCCTTGTTCAATCCTTGAAGAGCCCCGTAATTCCTCTCGTTCAGTCTCCAGTCCGACTTAGTCACCGTGTCTTTCGAGGAGACATTAGCCTGAATGACAATTTCCGCAGTCCTCTTTGCCCGAATCAAGTCGCTTGTATGGACGACGTCAATAACTTGGTTCCTGAGCTCATGACCGGCTTCCTCAGCCTCCGTCATTCCCTTGTCAGATAGATCGACATCAGTCCACCCAGTGAACCTGTTCTCAGCATTCCAAACAGATTGCCCATGGCGGATTAGGATTAGCTTTGCCAACACAAACACCTAGAGTTTGGCTCTACGCCTGGGCTCATGGAAATTCAACTCGCACTCCAGCCCCCTAGCCCTGCCCATTAGCAGAATATCTTCGGTGAACTCCCTTTGGATATTCGAACTCGACTCACAGTAGAAATTGCATGATACAGTAATCTTCGGAGGGAGGCTGTTTGTGATTTTAACCCAGGAATCCCCATGCTTGGTTGCCCTTGGGTCGGCAAGAACCTGCTCGCACAGGGAATCACAGAACTTCTTCAGAGCGCTATGGTCGCTATCCTCCTCGAATTCAAACGAGGGCCTAATCCTCCTGAATCTCCTCATCGTGAAGTTCTCCACGGGTGAGTTAGTGATGTTGGAATTAGGAATTGTGACAATGGTGTCGTTGCCAGTCCTGATCATCGTAGTCCTGAGTCCAATGGTGATCACCTCGCCTTCAACTCCTTCAACTATTATCCAGTCTCCAACATTGAAAGGTTGATCGATGATAATCGAAATCGCTCCGAAGATGTTTGCCACCGAGTCCTTCGCCGCAAGTGCTAGTGCCAGACCCGTTATTCCGAGACCTGCAATCATTCCGTTGAGGTTCAATCCAACTAGGCCCGCCAGAACGAAGACGCCAACGACTACTACTGCTAGCCTTCCTATGGCCTCGGCAACACTCGCAAGGGACCTCCTTGCTGCCACGTTGTCCCCCTCGACGACTATGAAAGCATCCAAGAAGTCTACCAGCCTATATGCCGCGATTAGCATTAGGATGACGAAACCGGCCCTGCATACCTCCTCGACGTCCTGCATCAATGCATTATCCCAGATGTGCTCCCCTTCTGCAGCAATTATGTTCTCTAGTGCCCAGTCTACAGACTGCCACATCGCTAGCAAACCAATCATCCATCCTAGGGATTTGGGCGCGAATAGCGTCTTCCCGTCAATTCTCTCGGTCTTGGATAGCAAGTCCATTATTCGCGGGAATAGCACTCTTCTGGAAACTAGTCCTGCAATTACGGAAGCTCCGATTAGCACTGCAAGGAAACCAATTCCAAGTGATGAGAAACCGTAAACCACCTCATCCCCAGCCAATTCCTCAGCAATCTCAGACCCTATAGTCATGTTTTTTCCGAAGAGGTTCCCCTCAAAAAGCCATCCCGGTCCTACGGACCGTTGTCCGTGCGATTCAATACCTAGGGTTTCTCCGCAAAAAACAGCATGACTAGTCAGGCCGCTTTCAATCCGGGAAGAAGGGGGACTTCCAATCCCGGAGCACCAGTCGCAGCCATGCTCCTCCCATTTCTCCTTAGCATGCTCTCACCTGTTGCCCTAGCTCCAATTACAGAGGCACAGGAGCCAGAACCCGCTGGGACATCACCAGAAGAAATCTGGTCGACCGAGTATGTGAATCAGATTTTCCCATGGGGGCCGCATGGGGACGCCGATCAACTTCAGTTCCGCGCGTATCACGATTACTTCTCAATGAAACAAAGAATGCAGACATTGGCTGCCTACTATCCAGATTTCCTCCAGTTCCATGAGGGACTTTTGGGCGGACTTAACGCAAGAGGGGAAATGACCTCATCTACTGATTATGAGGGGTGGTACTACAACCACCCAAGTCCGTGGATGAAGATTACAGCAAATGTTCAGGGAGGCTCGTACAACGATTTCAACGGGGACGATGGAAATTACGCCGACCGTCCCGACGTAATGCTCGTGGGAAACCACCACGCAAGGGAATGGATGTCATACGAGGTTCCGATGTTCTTCCTGGAGACCTTGGCGTTCTACTATGGCAAGGCAGGGATAGACAACGATGGGGACGGACTGATCGACGAAGACGGCTGGGACGGAATTGACAACGATGGGGACTGCTTGATGCTCAACGCATCATTCCAGGACAGCAACGGGGATGGAAACCCCTGCGGACCCGGTGACTTGGGGGTCGACGAAGACTTCAGTGAGCAGTTTATCACGGACATGGTCAATACCAGAGAAATCTACCTCATCCCCATGCTTAACGTAGATGGGAACAGGTATGACAGGGAGGAGTACTGTGGAGAAACGGCATGGGAGAACTGCTATCAGAGCGGTTGGAGGAAGAACCTTCGCGACAATACCCACACCGGGGTTACACCAATTCCCGATATCGACGAGGCCGTGGATGAGGGTTGTGATGGAGTCGACCTCAACAGGAACTACCAGTTTGAGTGGGGCGCACCATTGGGGGCAACTGGCCCTATTTTCCCAGGATTCTGCTATGCCGATGGACCCAACAATGACGTCTACAACGGACCAGTGAACACCGATGATAATGACAATGACGGCCAAATAAATGAGGACCACGTAGATGGCAAGGATGACGATGCAGATGGCAAGGTAGACGAGGACTGGTGGGGTGGCAACACCGAACCGGAGACTAAGTTCATCCAAGACATGACCGAGATGAACGATGATGACTTGGATCACGCTTCTGATTTCAAGTCGACACTTACGTGGCACTCTTTCTCGGAGTTGGTACTCTGGCCATGGGGGCACTGCACGAATTGCTACACCCCCGATGACGAGTATCTGGTATATCACGGACAAGTAATGGGGCAGATGACAGATTACGCACCAATGCAGTCTTCCGACCTCTACCCAACCACGGGTGACTTCTGCGACTGGCACTACGGCGTGCATAATTCGTACTGCTACACAATGGAGATCGGCAATGCTTTCCACGAGTACCCAGAAGACATTGCTCACATAGCCGTGAGGAACCTCGGAGTCCCCTTCTACATGGTGGAGATGGCCGATGACCCACAGTACAGGGCCGTGGTAGGGATTCAGAACACTACTGCCACACAGTGGCTGCAAGAGCCGACCGATGTGGACGTCCCTTCGAAAGGAGACATTCCGGTAGGGATGTGCTTAGACCCAATGTTCCCGTTCACTCCAGATGTTGAGAGATCGCATCTTATGTGGCGATTCGTGGAGCCCACGAGGCAACAGAACGACTTCGGCCCGACAGACTGGGTAGAGGTCCCCTGGGAGATGTCAGGGTTTAGCGAGACTTCGGAGCAGTGCACGCTGCTGGACGGATCTAACGGCACTCGCTTGGTCGGCCTCGTCCCTCTTCCGGACACCTCAGTAGGCAAGATCCAGTACAAGGCTATGCTTGGAACCACCAACGGTGCCTTCCCATTCACATACCCAACCGTGGAAGAAGGGGGGAACTACTACGAATTGTCAATTCCGTACAGGGCAGATTTCGGAGATGCAATCCTCAGCATCCTGATGTTCCTGGTCATTGCCACATTCGTGTGGGGGGGGCTCGGTTTCACTCTAAGGGAGATGTTCTCCGATGACGAGAGGATTCTCGGAATGCCTCTAGAAGAAGTGCCAGCCTCAGAAGAAATCAATCCCGGAACGGGCGAGTGAGGGGATATCTTGGATTCGCAGACAGAAAAGTCAAGCGACCAGTTCAGTGGTAGGCTGGGCTTAATCTTCGCAACCATCGGAGCTGCGATCGGGACTGGAAACATCTGGAGATTCCCTCGCATGGTGGGTGCCAACGGAGGGGGGTCTTTCCTCGTTCCATGGTTGATTTTCCTATTTCTCTGGTCCGTCCCCCTCATTATCGCCGAGTTCGCATTGGGGAAGAGAAGCAGGGTTGGCACCGTTGGAACATTCCGGATCTTCGCTGGTCGAAGGTTCGCATGGATGGGCCTTTGGACCGCATGGATAAACTGTGCAATAGGATTCTACTACGCCGTGGTCACTGGGTGGTGCTTGAACTACTTCCAGATTGCCATCAGGGGGGGCCTCTCCAAAGAGGTCGACACGATTGAGGTATGGAACAAATTTCTCCAGTCTCCTGAGCAAGTCATCTTCTTCCAGATGATTACAGTTCTGATTACCTTGGCAGCTATTTGGGGGGGTGCGAAGGCAATTGAGAAGGCGAATGTCACTCTGATGGTCTCCCTGTTCATCCTTCTTTTCGCAGCCCTATTCCTATCATTCGTAATGGACGTCAAGGATGGTACTCTTGATGGATTCATCTACATGTTCAGCATCCAGCCGGAGTACCTGGTCCAGCCGGAGACTTGGATAAACGGCCTCTCACAGTCTGCTTGGTCCTGCTCTGCAGGAATGGGTATGGCGATAACTTACTCCGTGTACATGAGGAAGGACGAGGATACCACTCTGAACGCAGCTACGATGTGCCTTGCCAACAACAGCATCAGCATCATCGCCGGACTCACGGTAATGATGGCAGTGTTCTCGGTTTCTTCTGACCCCTTGGGAGCGGTAAGCGGGGGAAGCTCGGCGATCACCTTCCTAGTTCTGCCCGAGGTCTTCGCCCAGGCACCGGGTGGCCCAGTCGTGCAACTGGCCATGGTTGCCATCTTCTTCCTGGCGCTCTCCTTCGCCGCCCTGACATCCATGATTTCCACTGTCGAACTCTGTGTCAGGAACTTCGTCGATCACGGTTTCGACCGCTCAAGGTCAGTTGCCCTAACAGGCCTCGCTATATTCCTATTCGGAATCCCCAGTGCAATGCTGTGGATCAAGATCGATCCATCCACTGGAGTAGCCTTCCCCCAGTTCCTCGAGGTCCAGGACCACATCTGGGGGTACGGTCTGATGTTCAGCGGACTCTTCATGGCATACACGATATGGAAGTACGGTTGGTCCAGGTACAAGGCATGGCAGATAGAAAATGATGTGGATGGGTTCAGCCTCAGGGACTACCTGGACCATGGGGTCTCCGCCTTCCGTGACGATTACATCAACACTGGAGACAACGACTGGTGGATAGGACGCTGGTGGGATTACGTCATTTACCTAGGATTCCCATTGATGTTCTCTGTGCTGATGCTCTCGTACTTCGCTGACCTACTAGCCAACGTCGATGACCCGTGGAACCCGGCAAATCCCCATGGGATTTCGATAATCCTGCTCTTCTGGGGGGTAACCGCTTCTCTGTTCGTTGGGTTCAACAAGGTACTGATCTCAAGACCGTTGTTCCGAAATGTACCAGAGGGCGCGGACGTCCCAATCGATGCACTACCCGGAGGGTCCGACCCACATATCTTCCAAGTGGGAGACGAGATTCCAGACCACGTCATAGAGGAACTAGGTCTGGCTTGAGGCTGGAAGATGAAGGGCGCCAGCGAGGTATCCCGCTGGGTGATGCACTGGGACGAGGTTGCGGTTTTCGACATCAACTCTGCCAGCCTAGGCGTGGATGATTTTTCCCTCATGACAGCCGCAGGAGAGGCCCTTGCACACGAGGTCGAGAAGGCCTCAGATGGGAGGGGGGTCCTATTCCTCTGCGGTCCGGGCAACAATGGGGGAGACGGCTTCGTAGCCTCTTGCTCACGCTCGCTTTCTGACATCCCAACATCGATATTGGCAAGCCACGAGTCGTCGAAGACAGAGACCTCATCGCATGCCAGGGAGATGGCAGCCAAGGAATTGCAGGTTCACGTCTGGCCGGATTGCCCCAAAGGCGATTGGACGCTGATCGTCGATTGCCTCCTTGGATCGGGAGGGGCAGGTCTGGGAACAGAGCTCAGGCCCCCAATCCGCGATGTTTCAGCTTGGGCCAAGTCGACAGGATTGCCTATCCTGTCCTGCGACATCCCAACTGGTCTCGGCGGCCCGGATGCCTTGAAGCCAATTCGCACGGTCACGTTCCACTCTCCTAAGATGGGCATGTCCGAGACCGGTTGCGGAGAGATAGTGGTCTCGGATCTCCCTTGGCCGATCGAGGTCAGAAACTGTGGAGTCGGAGACGCATCCAGGTACCCGTCAATTGAATCTGACGCGAGGAAAGGAGACAGGGGGCGCTTGCTAGTGGTGGGTGGCGGCCCCTACCATGGCGCACCGATCCTCTCTGGGATGGCAGCAGCCAGGAGCGGTTGCGACCTGGTCCATGTCGCCATGCCAACACAAGCATCCAGCAGGTCGAAGTGGCCTGCCAGCCTGATTCCAGAGGAACTCCCAGACAGGGAATTCCTGACACCCGAATCAATACGGGCACTGTCGGACTTCATCGATTCGGGAAGGGCCCCAGATGCGATGGTGATAGGTCCGGGAATCGGCAGGGAAGAGGGGAGTATGGAGGCAGTCAGGTCGATAATCTCCCTCTCGGTGAGAAAGTCAATACCCCTTGTGATCGATGCGGATGCGATCTCAGCGCTTCCCGTAGGAAAATGGCCGGATGGGCTAATCGGCGTTGCAACCCCTCATTCGGGGGAAGCCGAACGATGGCTATCTGGGGTGGCACCCCGACAAGCACTAGCGGATTGCACCAAAGAGGAGTCGGCCATTGTGATCACAGGACACGAGGATGAGATATTCGGCCCTGGGGGGAGATACTGCCACGCTACCGGAGGACATCCCAGGATGGCCGTCAGTGGAACCGGAGACCTCCTTGCAGGGACCATTGGCGGGCTCCTCGCCCAAGGGATGGCCCCATGGCCAGCAGCCAGGCTGGCCTGCGCCGTCCTAAGGGAGGCCGGTTCCAAGGCCGCACAAGAAAAGGGACCCGGCCTACTAGCCGATGACGTGCCCGTTCATATCGCTCACACCCTCTCCGAGTGGGTAGGGGTGCGATGATGCTAGTCAGCGAGGATTACCCCTGGGGCAAACTCCTCCGCGAATATACGATGTATTGTGCAGTAGGCTGCATCAACGTTGCAGTCTTCTTTGCAATGTACTACTTCCTCTACAAGGCACAAATCTCCGTCCAGTACCCCGCCGCCTCGGCATGGGCTATCTCCTACTTCTTGAGCTCAATTCTGGCTCACTACCTCCATCGCTGGCTAACCTTCGAATCCCTCGCCGACTACAAGAAGAGCCTGGTTGTGATGATGACAATCTACGTCGCACTACTGATTATCTCCACTATCTCCACCGCCTACTTCGCAGACACCCTCGGATTCAATCACTACTACTCGTGGGCAGCGAACACCGCAACCTTCGGATTCATCTCATTCGTTCTTCTGCGGATGTTCGCTTTCCCCCTCTCCGAGGGGCGCATCACCCGCAAAGAAAGAGTGGAAGAGTTCCGAAATCGGCGTAGGGCTTGAAGTGGTCCCGTTCTTGGCGGTGCCGTGACGAAGGGCGTTCGAGGCACCCGCGACTTCTATCCAGAAGACATGCGTGTTCGAAACTGGCTGTTCGAGAGGTTCCACAGTGCTGCACTTTCCCACGGATTCGAGGAGTACGATGCCCCTGTGTTGGAGACCGAGGAACTCTACACCAGGAAGTCGGGAGAGGAGATTACCCAGCAGCTGTACAACTTCGAGGATAAGGGCGGTCGCAAGGTAGCCCTCAGGCCCGAGATGACCCCTACTCTGGCCCGAATGGTCATGGCCAAATCCGGGGCCCTCGCCCTCCCGATCAAATGGTACTCGATCCCCCAGTGCTGGCGCTACGAGAGGACTCAGAGGGGACGTGGTCGTGAGCACTACCAGTGGAACGTCGACATATGGGGGGCCGAGGGAGTAGAGGCAGACGCGGAGCTAATCTCCGTGCTAGTTCACTTCTTCCGAAGCGTGGGACTCTCCTCTGATGACCTGGTCATCAGGATCAGCAGCAGGAAGGTGCTGGAGGAGGTCCTAGGTTCCCTGGGCATCTCCGGCGAGGGATTTTCCAAGACTTGCATTGTGATTGACAAGATGGACAAACTGCCTGGAGATGTTATTGAGTCGCAGTTGGCCGAGTTGGGACTCGACCAAGAGGCAATTTCCACGATTCAGTCGGTCCTCAGCATAACTAATCTGAATGATCTGGAGAGCGCCCTAGGTGAGTCCAGTGAGGCAGTAGCCGAGTTAACGTCGATATTCTCCTTGTCCGAGTCTTACGGAATTAGCGACTGGATAGAGCTCGATGCCTCAGTAGTCCGTGGTCTAGCATACTACACTGGTCCGGTATTCGAGGCACACGATAGGGCCGGAGAACTTCGAGCAGTTTGCGGAGGAGGACGCTACGATAGACTGATTGGAACTCTAGGTGGAAAGGACCTGCCGGCAACTGGATTCGGTTTCGGAGACATGGTTGTGATGGAGCTATTACGGGCAAAGGGACTGGTCCCTGAATTGCCAAACGGCGTCCAGGACATCGTCTTTGGAATGGGCACAGAGTTGAGAGACGCAGCAATGAGAGTCGCATCATCAATCAGATCCGGTGGAAGGAGCGCGGACTTGGTTCTGGAGGACAAGCGCATGAAGTGGGTCTTCAAGCATGCAGAGAGAGTCGGGGCAGAGAGGCTGGTGATGGTGATGCCAGAGGAGTGGTCCAAAGGCAATGTCAAGGTGAAGAACCTGTCTACTGGCGAGGAGTCAGAGGTCCCCCTCGAGTCGCTATGACTGCCATCGCCATCCCCGAAAGGCCGATGAGGAAACCGAATCCTGGTAAACCATTCTCCTCCGGTTCTTCCTCAATAACTACCTCGGGCGCTTCTCCGATTGGGAACTGGATCTGAGTCCTCAATCCTTCTTGGTTGTTGGAGTAGTAGACCCTGAAGAAGCCCCCGCACTTCAGCATCTGCAAGGGTCCGCTGCAGGGAGTTCCCGATGCATCCCACCCAACCTTCGAGATCTGGAACCTGACACTCGGTTCACCATCACTAGCGTTCCACCATGTCGAGTTCTCGATAACGTCCAATTCCCACTTGAGCTGTATGTCCTGGTCGGTCGCGATGTCCGGGAATGACCTGCTGTCAACAACCTCTGACCCCTTCATCAAGGTGATAGTTAGGTCCTCGTCCTCCTCGGATTCGGCATCGGCGTGATCTATCCTCAGGCCGAACTCCAGCGTGATCTTCATCCCTGCTCTGAGGTAGACGTTTTCATCGAAATCGTAATTCATTCGGCAGGTTACGTCCACCTCTAGCCTCTGAGCATCGCCCCCATCCACCTCTTCTCCATACCCCTGCTCCGCTGACCCCCCAGAGCCATCCCCATCGAAGCTCCCCCAACAGTTGGACAGTTCTTCGTTGCCCCAGAAGTGCAGGAAATTGTTGATCGGGGATGGTTGTTCGGGGTCCACCGACTGAGCAAAAGCGATGGGAGCCATGCTGGAAGCACAAAGAAGAGTCAGGATGATTGGGGCCAGTACGCTCCTCTCCATCGGATAACGCAGGGTTATCGTTCAGTTTGAGGTTATCCTAGATTAGTCGCTAGAAAACTGATTTCTAGCGACTATTCCTGCTCAGTCCTTTGATTCGCAGCCACTGCTGCAAT
>CAZMVZ010000021.1:0-26207 GCA_964570065.1 uncultured Candidatus Poseidoniales archaeon | reverse complement strand
TCACTCTAGCCTCCGGAGCTGGAAACCCGTGTTCGAATCGCGGTGGGTCCGCCAATCGACCCCACAGGTTAGGTTCAAGCCAAATTCCACTCACGAGGGAGCATGGCATTCGTCTCTGAGAGGAGAGTCGACTTTCCGATGGTCGACTTGGCAAAAATCGTCTACTATCCGAGGTTCTGGGACATGGCCCACCGATTCTATGAGGAGTCATGGGAGTTCTCGTGCGGGATGCACTACAACGAGATATTGTCTTCCCACAATATCGCGTTCCCTCTCGTGCATAGCGAGGCTCAGTTTACCCATCCCATTTCTTATGGTGACACGGTACATTGCACGATCACCGTTCCCAGAATCGGAAAGACATCCATTCATTGGCACTACGAGTTCCGAAACCAGGGGGGGACTCTCTGCTGGACGGCAGATCAGGTTACCGTGTGCACTGACATGCGAGAGGTCAAGTCAAAGTTGGAGGTCCCAGATTGGATGAGGGAAGGACTAGCTAAGATGAGCCCAGAGCCCTAATCCTTGGGCCATTTCTTCGATAGCGCCTTCGTTAGGGACTCATCCATAATAGCGTCCCACCAGTTGGCCTCTCTCCAAACCGCATACTTACCACGAATACCCCGCATGTCCGCTCCATCCAGCCTAGCTCCCTGGAGGTTGGATAATCCCAGACGAGCCTTGACTAGCCTTGCCCCTCTCAAATCGGCTCCATCAAGTGCAGCCTTCATCAGATTGGCATCTCGCATGGATGCGTTTCGCAAATCAGCCCCCGATAGATCAGCTCCTTCCAAATCGGCCCTGTCCAGAATCGCCCTCCGCAAGTCAGCTCCCGACAGATCCACACCGCGAAGGTCCTCGCCTACATGGGAGGTGAATGACCAGTCCTTGCTACCCTCGGCCAACCTCTCACCTCTTCAATGACAGTTTGTCAAGATGGTCTCTTCCTGCCTCTGTCAACACAACGTACGAGTTCTTCCTTGGCCTTCTGCGAGGATACTCGAGGAATGAACCAACCCCTCCCCGGCCCCCTTCCAGCATCCTTCCTATGTACAATGAAATATTCCACTTCTTGACGGATCTTTTCGTCCATATCCCAGAATCTTCAATCAGCCTCCTGATCTCCCTGGGAGGGGTGTTGCCCTCCCTTTCCACCGATCTCATGTATTGTATTGCGGCCAGAACCACATCAGATTTGTTTTCGATACTGCACGAGTTCAGAAGCCTCGCGAATGACGACCCCCTGTCGGGGAAACCACTGGCCCGAATGGATTCTAGAGTGTTCTCCAAAGCCTCCTGCCTCGCAACCCTGACTCTGGAAAGGGTAGATGACCAAGTATCCTGGCTTGTCACCTTTAGCCATCGATCGCTGGCCTCGCGGGTATAGTCCGCTAGATTGATGTCCTGGGAGCCGAGATTCAGGAAAAGGCCACCCAACTCATCGGACTTCTTTGCAGACACGAAGCCCCCTGCGAGAGGACACTTATCAGGTTATTTTTTCTCTTCTTTCCTTTACATCTCGTTCAAAACCCTTCATCCGTGAGATTCAAAGAGCATCCACCTAACGCTGTGCCGTGAGCGACGAAAACGACGGAGGCTATCCACTGGTCTTGCACTCCGAGGCAGACCCCTCGCGATTGGGTGGAACGGCAGTCTGTGGCTTCTCGACAGTAGGATCCGTCGGGGTAATTGCGACATCCCACTTGATCGGCTCTCTGCAATTAAGCCCAATGGGCACAGTGCTGCATCCCAAGTTCCCTGCCGTGGCCCTAATCCACGACTCGATTCCAAAGCATCCGGTTAGAGTATACCAAGGTGATGAAATCGGGGTCTTCACCTCCGAGATCCAATTCACGAGCGAGCACGATATCTACTTCGCGAATACCGTGCTGGAGTGGTTCACCAAGGGCGGATTCGACAGACTAGTCGTGATTGACGGGGTAGTTAGCAATGATCTGGGAATCAAGGAGGATAGCGAGCTTTGGGGAGTCTCCTCCTCCTCAACGGGACGAGACCAACTCGACAGTTCAAGCATCCAGAGAATCCAGCAGGGAGTGGTGACCGGAATAGCAGGATACCTGATTGCGGAGGGAGAGAGGAGAGGGCTGGATGTCACCGCCCTTTTGGCAGAGTGTAACCCGATTTACCCCGATGCACGAGCAGCTCTGATTGCCGTGGAAGGGCTGAGCGAGTTAGTAGGGATCGAGGTACCTGTCGACGGCTTGCTGGAGGATGCCAGGAACATCGAAGAAAGAGTCCGAGAGGCCTTCGAGAGAGCCCAGTCAACTGCACTACCAGCGCCAGATTCGGGAGACGACGAGGACGACGTCCCGATGATCTACTGATTAGTAGAATGGGTTGGTACCCGCATCGTGGTCAGTCATGTCGACGACTGCGGTAATGCTCGGAACGCCTTCGGTGATCATCACCTCGATCCCCTCCTTCAGAGTGACGTCGACCATGCCACAACCTTGGCATCCTCCTCCGAATGAGATCATCGCCTTTCCATCATCCACGCCGACAAGATCGACATGCCCGCCATGGGATGCGACAAGTGGGTTCACCTGGTTCTCTATGACTTCCGCAACAGACTTGGACACGTCATCGATCCAGAGCGGGTTCGGGTTCTCGAAACTAAAGCCACCCCCCATCAGGGTTTCCTTGTAATCCAGAATAGTCCCATCCAGGTAGGGTGCACTCCTTGCCCCTAAGAAAACCGTCATTCCTTCCACCTCGGTCTTTATATCATCCTCTAGAGCATCGTCAGAACCAATCAACTGCAAGTCATATTGGAAGCCCTTGGGCCCCCTGCCGAGAATTACAATCTTCAGAGCAACCTCATCATCATCGGCCTGCTCGGCGAACTTATCCAGCATCTCCCTTGCCTTGTCAGTAATCTCAAGCATCCTATAGGTGGCAGTGAACCCTCGTTCTTCAACCTGTTCTCTTTCGGACAAACTAATTCACCTGAGGCCGAATCGAACGCACGTGGCACTGGACACAATGGGCAGGCCCCTCAGGGATCTGAGGGTCTCAGTTACCGACAGATGCAACTTCAGATGCAGGTACTGCATGCCCAGAGAGAGGTTCGGCAAGGAGCACAACTTCCTTCCCAAGAGCGACATCCTGTCCTACGAGGAAATTCAGAAGTTCGTCCTGGCATGCAAGCCGCTGGGATTGAGCAAGGTGAGGATTACTGGGGGGGAACCCCTCCTCAGGAGGGACCTCCCAAAGCTGGTGAGCCAGATCTCCTCCTTGGGATTGGAAGTTGCCCTCACCACAAACGGGTCGTTCCTAAAGAGGGAGGCAGCAAGTCTTGCCGAGGCTGGATTGGATAGGGTCACAATTAGCCTGGATGCAATCGAACAGGATATGCACTCTAGGATAACAGACTCCAATGTGACGGTCAGCGACATCCTAGGGGGAATCGAGGAGGCAACCAGCCGTGGGCTGGGACCAGTCAAGGTCAATTGCGTAGTTCAGCGTGGGGTGAACGAGTCACAGATACCAAAACTCGTGAGGCAATTCAGGGGCACTGGGGTGATAGTTCGATTCATCGAATTCATGGACGTGGGGAGGACCAATGGGTGGACTCCAGGCCAGGTCGTGCCAACCTCGGAGATTCTGGATTTCCTTTCAAAGGAGTTCGACCTCGTCCCGATGATGCGCGACTCCCCCAGTGACGTCGCTTCTAGATGGGGTCATTCCGACGGCTCCGGAGAGGTCGGGTTCATCTCATCAGTCTCGCAGCCGTTCTGCGGCGACTGTGTGAGGGCCCGCCTATCATCCGACGGGAAGCTGTTCACCTGCCTGTTCACCACCCTTGGTCATGACATGTCCGAACTCATCAGGGATGAGCACGATGTTTCCAAACTGACCGAGGCGATCGCGGAAGTCTGGACCAGGAGGTCAGACAGATACAGCGAGGTCAGGTCTTCCGATGCATTTTCCCTTCCTAGAGTTGAGATGTCCTACATCGGCGGCTGAATGGACATCGCCGCCGCCACTATGGCCTCCCAGGGAGCATCGGCCCTGAAAGAAGGCCTACCATAGCTCGAAACTCCAGCAGAATGCCCCGCATCATTGAGGATGTCGACCATTCTCCTGGGGCTCGGGGGTGCGCCCGACCCCAACCATGCAGCAAGATCGTCAACCACAACGAGGTGACTGCCCGAAATCACCCCGGACTCTTCCGAAATGTGCCGCACGCTCCTTGCAACCCTCCTCCTCTCTGATTCGACTCTTCGTTCGTCCCACCCAAGGGGGTCATCGATGGCGAATTCTGGTCCACAGGACTCCAGTGCCCTCTCCTCGGACATAGAGTACATTGTATCCCGGTCCCCCATTGACCCAACCCACAGGGGACCAGAGACTCGTGGGTCACTTCTGTCAATGGGGAACTTCAGGGGCAACATGCAATGCATGGGCAGGTGTTCGACCGCACTGTCGTGGTGCAAACCAGCGCCGATCGAAGAAAGCACCTCATCCTTGGTAGGGGCGTGCACCCTCCAACCGATGCTGTCTTCCAATTCATTGGCCGTAGAAACGCTCTTCAGAACCCTGAAAGAAACCCTGAGGTGGTGCGAATCCCAGACCGAGAGCAGGGGAACGATCGACCTATCATGCCTTGCAGCTACTCTGGAGAAAGTAGCCAGCATCACCCTCATCCCTGAGTCATGAGCAAGGCTATCGGTCCTAACCCTCGCACCATATCGCCTAATCAGAGCAGTCCTCGATGAGCCGGTCAGCGCAGCAGTGTCAGTCGCACTAACTTCCATCACGCCACTCCTGGCCATTGATTGCATTGCGGAGTCAATGAACGGCATCGGAGACCCATAGGGATCGATATCCACCCAGTGCCTGCCACTTCTGAGGACTACGGACCTGAGGTCGCCCTTGGATGACTCCAGACTGCCCCCTCCATGAGAAGGGGGAAACTCATCGTGAGAAGCCCCGGCCCACTTCAAAGCCTCTCCCTCTAGATCAACAATCGTCGCAGAGATCCTCTCGGATTTCTCAGGAGACAACTCGTTCAGCCACCTCCTAGCCCTGAGGCCAGATGCAGTAAGCCCATCAAGGGCATACACGGTACCTTCACCGAGGAGACCAACATCCAAAGCATGTCTGAACAGTAGGACGCTCCTGGTCCTGCTCCCCGCCATCGCCGGATTGTAGAACACCTTGCCCGAGGCCTTGGCCCCTGGCCCCTGGCCATCTTCAGGCAGGCTCGGGAGGAGCATCAGGGTCCTACCCTCCCTATGGGGGACTCCCCCATCGGCAATTGACATGGTTCCCGGAGGAGGACCTAACAAAAGGAATTGGCCATCAGTAATGGGAGAACACTACATCGGGATCCGAGTGAGTGACCAATCTTCCATTATCGACAACTCTGCCGACCCTCCTGCTTCCAGGCAATCGATTTCTAATCCACTCCTCGACCACCTCAGAGGAGTCCTCCGAGACTGCAATCACCATCCCCATCCCCATATTGAAGGTCCGGTTCATCTCTACCGGGGCGATCGATCCAACATCGGAAATCCACTGGAACTCCGGTTGTGGTTCCAGTGGGCTATCGATATGCCAGCCGAGGCTGTCATGGAGTCGGAGAAGGTTGGACAAACCACCTCCTGTGATGTGCGCTATTGCCTTGATAGACTCAGGTCCCACGACTCCTCCATCCCTCCGGGATTCCAGAACAAGGTCTACCACCGGATCTACATATATCCGAGTCGGGTTTAACAGCACCTCGGCCAGAGTGGGATGCGAATCCACCTCGGAGAACCTCTCTATTTCTCTCGAATAATGCCTCGGATCGAAGGGACATGGATCTTCGAGCGAGCAATCAGATCTCTCGATCACCGCACGGACTAGTGTATACCCGTTTGAGTGGACTCCGCTGCTCGGAAGGCCAATCAAAACATCACCCTCCTTCAGATTCTGTCCGGTTATCCCGTGGCCCTTGGGGAACCAACCCAGAGAGGTGCCGGAGAGGTCAAGCTCCTTCACGATTCCAGGCAGTGTCGCAGTCTCCCCCCCAGCAAGCGTCACTCTGGCTGTTTCGCAGGCTCTGGAGAGGGAAGCCCCCAGAGTAGCATGGACCTCCGGGTCTGCAACCGGCACTGCGATGTAGTCCACGAAGGCGATAGGCTCGGCTCCAACGCAAATCAGGTCGTTTACGTTCATGGCCACACAGTCGAACCCAACGCCCCCAAGCTGACCAACCTCGTTCGCAATCTGCAATTTCGACCCAACTCCATCGGTAGCCAATGCCAGGCAGGATTCTCCGAATTCGATCACTCCTCCAAAACCACCGGGTAGGTCGACGGGCGCCCCTAGCTCCCCAGGCTCTCTATTTGACCGGACCAGAGACCCGATCAAACTCGCCACTGCCTTCCCCTCTAGGTCTATGTCGACCCCACTTGATGCGTAGTCCAGTGGGTCCTCCATACTACGTCGCAGAGAGGAAGCAACTTCATCCTCTCGGAAGACCGCTCTCAGGGGGGCGATTATTCGGACAAAAAAACCGCTAATTCGGCCAATAAAGGCTAATTTCAGACATTTACTTATAAAGAGAAAATCACTATAGTTTATATGTGGCAGGTATTTCGCGGGGCCTACGGATAGTGTGAACACTATGTATAACAAGAAAATGATAGCAATGATGCTTACCCTGAGCATGCTAGCGGCTAGTCTCGCTGGATGCGCAGGCGGGGACGATGACTGGGACGCAGACAATGCGGCCAGCGACGTCAGCGTAGTATGGGTGGAGTCCGCTTGGGACCCCATCATCCCCAACCTGAATGCCGGCGAGATGTGCGATGTCATCATCTCAGCCATGACCAAGACAGATGCGCGTGACGAAGTCGTCGACTTCACCATGGCCTACTACACTAGTAGCCAGGGTGTAATCGGAGGATCCGGATCAGCATCCATCAGCGATGTCTCCGAGCTAAATGCAGCCGGAGTCACCATCGGGGTACAGTCCGGGACGACCTCTGACCTGTACGCTGCTGATAACCTTGCAATGGCTACCACATCTGGATACGAGGACTTCCCATCAGTCCTCGCAGCACTGAACAACGGTGACGTGATGTACGCAATGGGAGACGCACCCGTGCTCTCATTGTCAGGGGATCTGATGACGACCTTCTCCGATGAGAACTTCGGTTTCGCAGTCCGCGAGGACTCGGGCGAGCTTCTAGATGCCCTAAACGTGGCAATCAGCGCTATAGTCGACTCAGGAGAGTATGACTCGATCTACGCAGCATCCTTCAACGGTGCAGTCACCCTTGCGGATGACAGCACGGCTGACACGGCTACCGCGTACCCCGAGCCCAGTGGTTCCAGCGACCTCGCTGGTGTCCTAGACTCCGGAGCACTGAGGATCTGCACAGACCCGTTCTACGCTCCTTTCGAGAGCTATGACGCAGACAACAACGTGGTCGGATTCGACGCAGACATCGCGCACGCGATAGCAGACGAGATCGCAGCTCACTACATGGGCACCGCTAACCCGATGTTCGATGGAGAGGCGCTCCCAGAGCCAGCCAAACTCATCAGGATTGGTTTCCTGAACGACGCTAGCGGACCAATAGCCCAGTTCGCCGCGCCCTTCACTTGGGCATGGGGACAGGCTCAGGATGACCTAAACGCGGTCGACTCCGCCAACTACGTCTTCGAGGTAATCGAGGCAGACTCCGGATGCGACGGTACCATGGGCCAGACGGCTGCTCAGTCACTGATTGACGCAGGCGTAGTGGCAGTAGCCGGTGCAGCTTGCTCCGGTGCATCGATGGGCGCAAACGCAGTGCTCTCCGCCGCAGGGATCCCGATGATCTCCTACGCGAGCACCTCACCTGCGCTTTCGAGCGACGCAGACCACCCGCACTTCTACAGGATCGTTCCGAGCGATGCCCTGCAAGGACAGGCAGCTGCGGACATGATCGCAGCTTCTGGAGTCAGCAACACCGCCGTCATCCACATGACGAACAGCTACGGTGCAGGACTAGCCGACGCAACGGTGGAGAACCTGGGTGCAGCAAACGTGTGCCTACAGGCAGGCTACGAGGAGACCGCGACCGACTTCGCAGCAGCAGTTCAGTCTGTGATCGATGCAGGATGCGACTCCGCTTTCCTGGCCTCTTACTCCGCTGACGGCGCTATGATCGTCGAGACCATGGCAGGGCTTGGCGCTGCTATCCCGACCTTCAGCGCAGACGGAATGGCCGGCGAGGCAGCTCTGAACGACTACTCGGCACCAGCAGCAGCCAACGGGCTACAGGTCACCAAGCCTAGGGCAGCAGCCGCAGGCGCAGGTGTCTTCACGGCCGCTTGTGCAGCAGACGCAGTCTGCTCGACTGGAATCTACCAGTCCGAGGCGTACGACACGGTCATGATGATCGGACACGCTGCTATGCACGAAGACGGAGAGAACATGGCTACGCACATCGAGATGGTGGGCAACGGTTACGCTGGAGACAGCGGCACCCACACCTTCCTGGCCAACGGCGATGTCGGTGGCTCGGGATATGATGTGTGCACCTTCCACCACGTGCCAACCTATGGCGAGTACTTCAACTGCGACAGGATGTGGGACGCTGCTGGCGGCCTCGCAGACATTGCATGGGCAGGAGCCACCGTCAAGATCGGCTTCCTGAACGACGCCACAGGCCCAATAGCCGTATACGGCTCCGGATTCGTGGCAGCATCCCAGATCGCTCTGGGACTAGCCAACACCATCGGATACAGCAGTGGTGTGCAGTTCGAGTTAGTCTACGCTGACTCTGGTTGCGACGGCGACATGGGCGGCGACGCCGCACAGGCACTGGTCGACGCTGGCGTTTGGGGAGCGGTCGGAGCAGCTTGCTCCGGCGCATCAATGGGTGCCAACGCGATTCTTTCCGCAGCAGGCATCCCACAGGTGTCCTACGCGAGCACCAGCCCAGCGCTAACTGACGCAACGGCCTACCCCGGATTCTTCAGGGTGGTACCAAGCGACGCCTTCCAGGGCGCAGTGGTCGCAGACGTCATGACGGCTGACTCACAGGACAACGTCGCTGTGGTCCATATGACCAACGCATACGGTGCTGGTCTGGCTGACGCTTTCGTGGCTAACATGGATGCGGCTCACGTCTGCACCCAGGTTGGTTACGAGGAGACCGCGACAGACTTCAGCGTCATGGCTCAGGCCGTGATCGATGCAGGATGCACATCCGTGCTACTCGTCTCCTACGCCTCCGATGGCGCTGGAATCATCGAGGAACTGGCAGGTCTGGGATACACAGGCGCAATATACGGCGCTGACGGCATCGCAGAAGAGGGACTGGCTGCAGGCATGTCCGACACCACTCTGGTGGACGGCATAATCGCAACCAAGCCCGCTGCAGCCGGAGACCCCGGAACGGTGGCATTGGTCTTCGCAGCCCTATGCGCCCAGTCTGCCGATTGCGCAGGCGGGATCTACACCGCTGAGGCATTCGACGCAGTGACCATCGTTGCGTTCGCAGCCTTCACAGCACTGGCGACACCCGGCCTAGATGCCGGTTCGGCAGTCATGGGAACAGGCCAAGGATGGAACGGTGCCAGCGGCACCATCAGCTTCCTGGCAAACGGCGACGTGCCTGCTGCAGGATTCTGCATCGGCGAGTTCTCAACTGCAACTGACGGCACGGTCTCCTACGACTGTGCAAGAAGCTGGGACCCAGTCAACGGCATCACGACCGCTTGATCAGGGATTACGAAAAGCAGTGCGGCGGGTAATGCCCGCCGCACTGCCCCAACAGTTATGCCATTCCGTGCATCGGTTCCGAAAGGAGCATGAGTCAGGAAGAGTCAGAGGAGCAAGGCCGGGTTGACCCGGTGTCTGGAGCAGAGGTGGGAGAGGACCGCCAGAAACTCTCCAGATCAGACCAATTTCATACGGTGCGGGGCCGGCTTCAATTCTTAGACGGGTTCAACGAGCTTCCAAGAGGGGTTAGGAGACTCATTATCGCCACCGCCCTTTTCCTGGATGCGAACTTGCTAGGATTACTGAACGGATTCGGCTCCCTGAACATACTAGACACGATCCTGGGGGGAGGGCTACCCAATGACATGGTCTGGATATTGCAAGTCGTGCAGTCAATAACCGCTGGGTTCCTAGTAGTGAAGGTCCTCTTCGATGACGCCCCCAGTGGGATCCCTAGAACGATCGGACTGATACTGTCGCCACTGTTCATGGTGGCCCTGACATTCCTCACCCTCGATATTCTGATGCAGGGTCTTGATGTCGGTGCCACCTTCACTCTCGATTCGGTGTCCATTGCCTCAGGAACTCTGACATGGTCATCCACCTATCTGGCGATAGCAATTGGCCTCACACTCACCTACAGGGTCCAGAGGTACGGAAACTTCGCCCAATCAGAGCTCTTCATGCTGGGGATGTACCTTGCCGTGGTCATGGCTTGGACTGACGAATTGTTCCCCATGTCGGATCTCCCAACATCCAAGGACGGGGTTCTAACTTGGTCTGTACTCGCATTCATCCTCATTGCAGCGTTCGTCCTAACCGGGTTTGCCGGCATCATCATCGACAGACTCGTTTACCGGGGCTTCCGGAAGAAGGAGGCAAGCCCACAGGTCATGATGATAGCATCTCTCGGGGTAGCGCTGATCCTCCGTGCTCTGACCTACCTACGGTTCGGAGCCGGGAGGCAACTATTCGAGCCCGAAGGGGATTGGAGGCTCCCGAACCTATCATGGGAGATTCCGACAACAAAGATGCGATTCAACCTAGGCGATAGGTCCCTGGCCGAGGGCAGATCGTACACCTACTACGAATGCGAGCAGACGGGACTGGATGAAGCCACAGGCGAACCCATCCTCTCCAGAATCGTCAGCGAGTCATCCAAGCCCGCAATGGAGATCTACGACACCACTGCCGACTGCGTCACCCAGGCCACCACCAACTACGTCTACTACAAGGGAGCGGTGCCATTCGTCGTTTTCTCATCCGTTTTACTGTTGATCCTGCTCCTGAACAAGACTAGGCTGGGTAGGAGGATGAGGGCGGTGGCTGATAACCCCGAGCTGGCAGCAAGCAGCGGGATCAACGTAGAGAGGGTCCACATGACCAGCGCCTTCCTTTCGGCCGGTCTGTCGGGAATCGGAGGGGCCATATTCGCTATGACTCTGAGATTCAGCGCGGAAACGGCCTTCACCCTCCTCCTGCCTTCATTCGCGATCATCGTCCTAGGGACGATAGGATCCATCCCGGGTGCATTGGTGGGCTCCATTGTAGTGGGATTCGTCAGGGCCCTCTCTGGGCCGGTGACAATCGGGATAGGATACCCCCTAGGGAGGCCGGCACTCACGACGCTCGACTCAATGATGCCGTACATTTTCCTAATCGCCATCCTGATGATCATGCCCCAGGGGATTGGGGATGCTTACGAGAAGTGGAAGATAGAGAGGCTGAGGAAGAGGGAGGCCGACGACTCCGATCGGAACATCAAGACGGCAGCGGTATTGGCCATACTGCCTACCGGCATCCTCGGCCTCCACCATTGGTGGAGGAATCGCGTGAGCAGGATGCAGAACTTCTCCATAGCCGCCTTCGCCGCTTATGCATTCCACAGATTCAGTGGATTCGTGAGGGAGAACTCGTTCGCCGACGGCTCATGCTCCGAAGTTTGTGATGCCAGCCCCTCGGCAGAGACGAACCTGGCTGTCCTGACGGGAAGGAACGACGGCACGCTGCTTGTGGAGGACTCCCCTCACTTCGACACCGAAGTGTCGGAAATCGACTCTTCGTGGTTCGACATGATGAGTCTCGAGATCGACTTCGTCAATTTCATCGTCGACCTGGGTGACGTAATCTGGCCCGCTGCGATAGTGGCACTCTGGCTCTACTCTGCATACGAGGGTTTCAGGATGCTATCGGGCTCGGATGAGCCCATCGAGTGGCCCGCCTTCCAGAGAGCACGGGACCATGTTTCCTCTTCGATATCCGGGGCAATTTTGCAGGTGAGGAGGAAATGGTCAGAATTGAATATGAGGCACAAGATTGCTGTGGAAGACGCCTCATCGAAGGCCCTAAAGTTCCTAGAGGGGCTATATGGGAGGGCTTCGGAAATAGCACGAAATGCAGTAAGCCGGGAAAAACCCGCCGCCCTGCTTTCATCAGTCTCTGACACCTCCAGCAGGCTACTCGGACCAAAGATCTCCGAAGAGAGACGAAAGGCCGGGTTGTACGGCCGGGAGAGCACACTCGGGTCATGGGCCCTCTTCTTCTTCCTGATGGCGATTCTGATCATGTTCCTGGTTTGGTTGCCGATCGCTGAATCCGACGATTTCCGATTCAAGAAGACCCTGCAGGTTTCGAACGTCCTCCTGTCCCTCTCTGTTTTCATCCTGATGTCATTCTCCCTCAACCTGCATACTGGCTACACGGGAATGGTCAACTTCGGAGTTATCTTCTTCGTCTCTATCGGGGCGATCACAGTGGGAATTCTGACAGCCCCTGAGAGGCTCCATGGGTATGAGTGGGGGATCCTCCCAGCCACGATATTCGGCGTAGCTCTAGCCGGCGCCTTTGGATGGGCACTGGCCTATCCCACAGCCAGACTCAGGACGGATTACTTCGCAATCGTCACCATCTCATTGGGTGAGATCGTCAGGGTCCTCCTCGCAGGTGAGCCCCTGCTGAGGGTCGGATCCGTTGGGTCGGCCATAGGGATCTCCTCGTACCCCCTCCCATTGGAGAACTGGTGGTTCTGCGGATCCAGGACTCCGGGACCAGACTCAACTTGGGCAGGACCAGACGACTGCAGGGATGACACAGCCATATTAGACTCGGCGGCAGTCAACATTGGAGACCTCCTCGGTTTAGGCGAACCAGCCCCCTACATGTTCCTATTGATGATTCTGTCAGTGGTCTCCGTACTCGTGGTCTGGAGACTCCTCTCTGTGCTCATTTCCTCTCCTTGGGGACGCGTCCTCAAGGCAAT
Organism: uncultured Candidatus Poseidoniales archaeon; assembly: GCA_964570065.1. GTDB lineage: Archaea > Thermoplasmatota > Poseidoniia > Poseidoniales > Thalassarchaeaceae > UBA36. Next base: position 13,221 of record CAZMVZ010000021.1, on the reverse strand, counting down.
CAGGGAGGACGAAGAGGTAGCCCAGCACCATGGTCACGACGTCCTGACGCACAAAGCGGCAAGTCTGGCCTTGGGGGCCGCTATAGCAGGACTAGCCGGCGCATTCTGGGCTTGGAAGCTGACTGGCTTCGAGCCCACCTTCATGTCACCAGCACGCTCCACGTTCCTTGTCTGGGCCGCATTCGTCATCGGGGGGAGGTCCAACAACAGGGGGATGGTCGTTGGCGCTTTCATCATCGTTCTGATGGAATTCGTCTTCAACGTGCTGGTAGCTGGTCAGGGTTCGTCCGACCTCCCGCTACACGCCACGGCAGACAGAATTGACAGCCTATTCGAGTGGCTCGTAACGAGCCAGTGGGAAGTATTCCGCATCTTCGCCGCAATTGCGCTAGCCGGCCTAGCTACTAGGTCGGAGAGGCTCCTGGAAATCGGTGCGTCCGGAGCCGCGATATTCGCATTCACAGCCATTGCGCTCGGCCAGAGGTCAATCGACGAGTCTTACTTCGGGGGTAACGTCACCGCCGATATGCTATACGTCAAGCTACTTCTAATCGGGTGCCTGATGCTCTTCTCCCTCAAGTACAATCCGAAGGGACTGCTACCAGAGGTGCCCGTGAGGCCAACCAGGCCAGAGGGGGTGTCAGGCAGTGAGTAAAGCCCTCGAGGTCTCAGGCCTCAGGAAGGAATTCGGTGGCTTGGTTGCCGTGAGCGACGTCTCTTTCACTGTCAGAGAAGGGGAGTTCGTCGGCCTGATCGGACCCAACGGGTGTGGGAAGTCCACGACCTTCAACTGCATCAGCGGCCTCCTGGAGCAGACCTCAGGCAGTATCGAGATATTCGGAGAGGACGCCTCCGAACTAAGGCCAGACCAGATCCAGAAACTAGGGATGACGAGGACCTTCCAGCACACCAATCTCTGGAGGGAGATGACCGTGATAGAGAACCTGCTAGTGCCACCTAGGGGGCAGTTCGGCTCATCGTTCAGAGAATTGGCAAGATCGCTGCTGTTCCCGGCCAACCCAGCCGAAGCAGGGCGCCTCTCTAGGGCATACGATGTCCTCGATCAGCTCGAGGTCCCGCACATGGCCAACAACATGACCAGCGAGTTGTCGGGAGGGCAGAGCAAGCTGGTGGACATAGGGAGGTCAATGATGGGCGATCCGAGGCTCCTGCTTCTAGACGAGCCAGTCGCCGGGGTCGCCGGGCCCCTGGCAATGAAGATCTTCAACAACCTGAGGAAGCTAGTCGACGAGACTGGCATTACAGTCCTCATAATCGAGCACAACATGGACTTCATCCTCAGGCAGGGAGTGGACCGAATCGTCGTAATGAACGAGGGGGGCGTGCTGATGCAAGGAACCCCGGACGAGGTTCGCAAAAACAGGGCCGTCATAGAGGCTTACCTTGGGGCTGCGGGGGAATCGGGGGGTGGAGAAGAGTGACTCGGGTGCTGGATGTTAGTGGCCTAGAAGGAGGGTACGGTTCAGTCCAGATCCTCTATGGGATAGACATGTACGTCGACGAGGGTGAGTTCGTAACCGTGATCGGGCCGAATGGATGCGGGAAGTCCACCTTCATCAAGACGATCTTTGGCATCGCTACATACTACCGTGGGGGGATACTCTACAGGGGCGAGGAGGTATCTGGTTGGAGGACCGACCAACTGGTTAACCACGGCATAGCTTACGTCCCACAGGTGGACAACGTGTTCCCATCACTATCCGTGTTGGAGAACCTACAGATGGGCGGGAACTCCCTCTCGCAGGGAGTCCTCAGCGAAAGGATCGAGAGGTCCCTGGAGATGTTCCCAGACCTGAGGAACAGGGAGTACGACCTCGCAGCCTCCCTCTCGGGAGGGGAGAGGCAGATGCTGGCGATATCCAGGGCACTGATCTCAGATCCGAAGTTCCTACTGCTGGACGAGCCGACGGCAGCACTCTCCCCACTGTACCAGCAGCAGATTATCGAGAGCATCGACTCCCTCCGAGACGCGGGAATCACCATCCTGATCGTCGAGCAGAACGCCAGGCTCTCCCTCGCTAGGTCAGATCGAGGCTACATCATCTCCAATGGCAAGGTGGTGCACACGGGTGACGCTCAGCACATCCTGACCGATCCCGAGATCGGCGAGTACTTCCTCGGCTCATCAGGCGAGTGAGGGCCAATCTAACCCTTCTTCAGAGTCTTTGCCTGCTCCGCCCACATCATCTTCGAAACCCTTCCTGGCTCCAGGCCCAGTGCGCCATTCACCGCTTCGGCAGTCTCTTTGTCCATTCTTGATATCTGATCGAAGGTCCTGATTCCAAGGACCTTCAACTTCTTCTGCGTCTCGGCATTAACTCCCTTAATCATAGTCAGGTTGTCGGACTTCCTGTCTCCTGCCTTGCCTATCTGGGCCCACTTGATTTGGGCTGCGCTGAGGTTTGCTATCACGTCATCATCGCCTTCCATCTTTATTGAAGACTTGTCAACCCCCTTCAGGTCCAGCATTGTGATAGCCTGTTTCGTCCAAGCAAACTCCTCGACCTTGCCAGGCAGTAACTCAAGGGCGTCATTGACCATTCTCGAAACCTCGGAATCAAATCTGGAGATTTGCTCGTAAGTGAATACCCCAAGCGAATTCAACTTCTTCTCCGTGAATTCGTCGATACCGTTGATCATGGTAAGATCATCAGGGTTCTTTCCTTGAAAATTTGCTCCTATCTTGGTCCAATCGAGATCACCTCTCCTCTGTCCGATCCTCTCTATAATCAAATCCTCTCTCTTCTCCCTCTGCATCTCATCTGTGAATTGCTCTGCGTTCTCCCCAGCCATCTTGGCCTTCCTCACAGCCTCGTCGAGCCTCCTCTTGGCTGCATCCGCATCGGCCTTCGCTTCCTTCGCCTCATCCTCCTCCATCTCCGCAATCAATCGAGCCTCCTCGGCCTCAGCTTCCTCTTCATCTGCTCTCTTTGCAGCCTCATCAGCCTCTTTTCGAGCCAGTTCCACTGCCTCATCAGCCTTGATCATAGCATCGCTGGCCTCTATCGTCATCCGTTCCCTCTCTTCCTCTAAATCGACCTCTTCCAGAGCCTTTTGCTCAGAAAGAGCCTCTATCTTCGATTCCTCTAGAGCAACTTTCTTCTTCTCAATCTCGTCTTCGAGCTTCTTCATCTCAGCCTCTAACTTTTCGATGTCGGGCCGCTCCTCCTCGATGCCCCCCTCATCCCCGATTTCACTCACTTCCTGTGATACTTCCTCGGGTACCTCAAGGTTTTCTCCACTCGAGGGTTCGCCATCATCGTCTTCGGGCATTTCGAATGATGAAATCTCAGTTCCATGCATTAGATTGGAAACGACTTCCTGAATGAATCGCATCGACTTCTTCATCCGATGGCTGTCATCGATCTCATGAAGCCTAACGTTCTCGCAATCTTCTGCAACCTTCCGAGAATAGCTGATTGGAACCACTTCGTCGTATTTACCATGCATTATTGCTGTTGGATGAGCCGGCATTGGCCACGACATCTTCTCTGCCGATTCCATGAACTCCCATGGGAGGACAATGTCCAACTCGAAGCCCGTGTAACGCCTCTCTCCGGTTGTTTTCCAAGCGCTCCTGCCGGTCTCCCCCATCCCCTCCCAGTTCTCTGCTAGTCCGAATGCAGGGGCAATCAGAAGCAGGCTAGTTTCCATCTGAGGCCTCATTGCGGAAGCATTTGCCGCGGCCAGGCCCCCCATGGAGGAGCCCACGATTAGATCAAACTCCCCCTCATCCAGGTGGTTAATGAGAACCTCCGTCTGATTTGCTATGCTCCATCCCAATTCTGACATCTTTGGTGCAGTGACATCCCACCCAAGCGCTTCCCTCATGTACGCAGGTTTGGAACCGGTCGGACTGCCTTCGAAACCATGTGCAAAGAGAACTCGCAGGATTACTCCCCCAAGTCACAGAATGAGATTCTGAGGAATTCGCTTTCAGTCGCTTCTCGCTCCATCGGGGTCGAATCATCTCCCAAGACCCTCATATGAATCTCTGCAGTTACCTCCACGGTGGCTTCGAAGAGGTGCCCGCCTCTGACCACATGGTCATCGTCCGAGGCCACAATGTGGATGTGCGAGAAGGGACCATCTGGTCCAGGAGCAAGGTTTCCTTGCATCGAGAGTAACTCCATTGGCTCATCCACCACAACCTTCTGGTAGACTCCTTCGGAGTCGAGGTATCCAATCGAAGTGTTACGGACCCTCCCTATCCCACTGGTAAGTGCAGCTGCCGTAATGCCATATTCGCTCAGACTCCTAATCGAGGAATGCAACTCCTCTCCCTTGTCGAGCCGGATGAATAGGTCTCGACCGATTCGTCGGTACTCCATGCGTGCCCATTCGGGTCTAAGACTTCAAACTCACCATCACCAATTCACTCGGAGAGCCTTCAATTCCAACTCCAGTAGAAGTGGTAAACAACCAGAAAAGAGTCCTGAGGGTACAACATTTCTCCACTGGAAGCAAAGGGGTTCGATTTTCCAACCATACTGTTCATAGGCCGTGTCTTCCGACTCGCAAAGCCGGGTGGCAAATCAGATGACAATGGCAGCACATGACGCCTCCGCCAGATGGAGAACATTCCTCGAGGAGGCGAAGGAGACAGAGGTAATGACCCTGCTCTCAAGGCAGTCCAACTTCCCCTTCCTCTCGGTCCCTTTCCACGAGCTCCAGACCTTCGACCCGGACTTCGCTGAGGACGTGCTTCAGTATCCCAAGCAGGTCCTCTCTGCCGGCTCCAAGACCCTGATGGAGATTTGCAGGGAGAGGGGCGAAGAGATAGACGCATTGCTCAGAGTCGGGGAACTCCCGGGCGACACGCGGGTCCCTCTGAGGGATATCGGAAGCTCCGACATAGACAAACTGCGCAGCGTGGATGTAATCGTGACCAAGATCTCCCAGATCAAGCCCAGGATACACAGGGCAGTCTTCCGATGCGAGTCATGCGGTGTCGAGATCGAAGTTGACCAGGAGAACGAGCGTGAGCTGAAGGAGCCCCTTAAATGCCCAGATGGGGATGGTTGCGGGCTCCCCAAGGCACAAACCAGGTTCGACCTTATCCTAATCAGCTCCAGGATGGTGAACAACCAGTGGATAGAGATCCAAGAGCAGCCCGAGTACGTCCCAAGCGGGGCACAGCCCATGAGGGGGATGGTCCTGATCGAGGGCGATCAGGTAAACAAGCACCTCCCCGGTGAGAGGATAACTGCCAACGTAATCCCAGTCGTGCGAAGCGAGGTTAGGAACCGCAAGAAGACACCGATGTTCGATGTGATCTATCATCTGATCAGCTCAGAGCATGAGAGCACGCCGTTCACTGAGATCGCAATCGATGAGGAGGACAGTGCCAGAATCCAAGAGGTCTCGAAGAGGGATGACCTGATGGCCCTGATTCAACGATCCATTGCCCCCTCAATCTTTGCGACTGGCATTCTAGGGCACGTGAAACGCTCTCTAGCCCTACAACTATTCGGGGGGGTCTCACGTAGGTTGAATGACAAGACCAGGTCCAGAGGAGACATCCACATCCTGCTTATGGGGGACCCGGGGGTAGCCAAGTCGCAATTGCTCTCGTTCATTTCCGAACTCTCCCCGAGAGGGAGGTTCGCCACTGGTGGCGGAACAACCGGAGCAGGCCTTACCGCAGCAGCAGTCAGGGATGCATTCGGGGATGGGAGGTTCGCTCTCGAGGCAGGGGTGCTCCCCCTTTCCGACCGGGGTCTCGCCGCAATCGACGAGTTCGACAAGATATCCACAGATGACAGGAGAATGATGCACCCTGCCATGGAACAGCAGAAGGTCCACGTCGCCAAGGGAGGGATAACGGCCACATTGCATTCCAGATGCGCGATACTAGCAGCTGCCAATCCAGAGGATGGGAGATTCAGCAAGAGAGGCAAAAACACGAGTGTGATGAGGTCATTCAAGGAGACCGGTCTGCCACCACCATTGGCTTCCAGATTCGACATCATCTGGATGATCAGGGACGAGGTCCGCATTCATGATGACGAGAGAATAGCCAGGCACATACTGAATAACCGGACTGCTGGGAAGAGCGAGGCCCTGTTGGAGAACTCCATCGATTTGGGATCCTCGGACCCCGAGGAGACATCTTTCCTAGTAACCCCTGACAACGGGGAGGAGCACCTCACACAGAATTTCCTCAGGAAGTACATCGCATTCGCGAAGCGAAACATACACCCACAGCTGAACGAAGAAGCAAAGAATACCATCCTGAAGTACTACACGGAGGAGAGGCAGTCCTTCGGTCGCGAGGATGAAAGCCCCTCGCAAAACGAATATGGCGAAAAGGACACAGTGATCCCAATCACAGCCAGAGCTCTGGAGGCGTTGATTCGCCTCACAGAGGCCCACGCGAGGATGCACCTCCGGGAAGTCGCGACTGTGGAAAACGCCAAGGTGGCACTGGCCGTTTTCAGGCATTGGAGGGAGGAGTCCGGAATCGAAGACGAATCAGAGCTCCACTCTGGGGTTCCTGTCAGGGCTCGCACAAATAACACTGCGATAATGAACATGGTCAGGGACATTTGCTCGGAAAAGGGATCCGCGGATCTGACTGAGATCTACAATCTCGCAATTCCGAGGAAAATTAGCGAGAGCGAGGTAGACCGAGTCATCAGCAAGATGCTCCAAGGTGGACAGCTGTATGAAGAATCTACTGATACATACAGATTCGCCCGTTGACCCTATGAGTCCAACCCCCCTCCCTAGGTAATGCAAATGGAGCCAATCGGGGACATCACGGAACCAGAAGCGCTTGACCCAGTGTCCTTGGGATTCATGTGTGGGCTCGAGATACACCAGCAATTGGACACTGCGAAACTCCATTCCAGGATGCCCAGCAAGCTCTATGAGTACAATTCCGCGGATATCCCAGGAGAATGGCCCAGATCGACTAGGAGACTCAGGGCGTCAAGTGGCGAGGGTGGCAAGACCGATGTTGCTGCGAGGTTCGAGCAGAGGAGGAATCGGACCTTCGAGTACGTCCAAACCCCTAACGCTGGCCTAATCGAGCTAGACGAATCCCCTCCGATGAACCACGAGCCAGAGGCAGTGGACGTGGTCCTTACAATGGCCGCGCTGATGGATGCAAAGCCGATACCGAACCTCCAAACGATGAGGAAGACAGTTGTTGACGGTTCGAATACCAGCGGCTTCCAGAGGACGACGATTGTGGCAACCGATGGAAAGATAGAGACCAACTCCGCACAAGTGGGAATAGACGTCATCTCCCTAGAGGAGGATTCAGCGAGGAAGCTGGACACGAAGAAAAGCGAATCGGGGGAGACGGTCGTCTACAACCTGGACAGGCTGGGGGTCCCGTTGGTGGAGGTCGCAACGGCTCCCGATGTCCGTTCACCGGAGCATGCCAAGGAAACCGCATTGGCCCTTGGTAGGCTTCTTCGCGACACACGCAGGGTAAGGAGGGGGCTCGGGTCAATTAGGCAGGACCTCAATGTCAGCATCGCGTGTGGAGACAGAGTCGAGATCAAGGGTTGTCAGGATCTTGATTGGATCCCTCGGATAATTCGTCTAGAAATGGCCCGCCAACTGCACTTCTACCGTCTCGCCAACGAACTACGCAGCGAAGCCGAACTCCCCCTGCTCCCACCGGATAGGGAACTGGACTCCAAACCCGTAGAGAACCGAGTCCAACTCGCTACATCGAATCGGATCCCTTTGGATATCCACGAACTCTCAGGTCTATTCTCTGATTGTGAATCCGAGATGGTCTCTTCTTCGATAGTGGACGGTTCCTCGGTCCTCGGGATCGCTCTACCGGGGTTCTCAGGGCGCCTTGGAAAGAAGACTCCTATCGAAAACGGCTCCCAACTGCCTAGGCTGGGCAGGGAACTAGCTAGCGCCGCCAAACTGGCCGGGGTGACAGGCATTTTCCACTCCGACGAACTCCCTTCCTATGGGATAGGCTCCGCAGAGGTCGATGCTGTGAGAAGCGAGATGGCACTCTCAGAAGGGGATGCCTTCGTCCTGTGCGTCGCTCCTAGGTGGCAGGGCGAATTAGCACTTGAGGCAGTGGTCTACAGAGCTAGGACGGCTTTCCACAGAATTCCGCAGGAGGTCAGAAACGTGGTCATCCGCAAGGGAAAGCCAGAGGATGGGACCACCACGGCATTGCGTCCCCTCCCGGGAGGGGCTAGAATGTACCCGGAGACAGACATCCCGGTCCTGGAGATATCTCCTGACAGGTGGAGTTCGATATGCGAAAACCTCCCATTGACCGTCAAAGAGAGGAAGGAGCGGCTAAACGTCCTCGACTTGTCCTCAAATCAAATTGAGGCGCTACTGAACGGTGAGATTGATGATCTTCTATTCCATGGAATCGATGGCCCCCTAGAGCTCCCTCCGAAAGCATGGGCAAGCGCTCTGCTGGAAAGCGGTACCGACAAGCCGAACGCCCTGGCCGCATCAGTCCATCTCCGAGAACGGGGCCTGTTGACTAGGGAAGGGGCCGAGACGCTGCTTGCGGAATCGGTGGAAGCACCTGCCGATGAATTGGTGTCATGGATGTCTTCAGAGTCAGAGTCCCGGGGCTTCCTGCCCGCCGACACATCATCAATCGAGGAAGCCGTTGATGCAGTCATCAGAGAGCGTTCTGACTTCATAGAAGAGCGAGGAATGGGTGCAGTAGGGCCTCTGATGGGGATGGTGATGCAGAAGCTCGGTGGCTCGGCCGACGGGAAGGCTGTGAGCAAGATTCTGAGGGAGAGGATTGACGAGAAAATCGGATGACGCCCGAAGAAAGCTACCTTGATAGACCAATTTCTGTACCATAGTAATCCATGTCTGATTTTCTGAAACCAGCGTCAGTCGTAGCATTGCTTTCTTTGATAGTTCTAGCTCCCTCAATTCAGGACATCCTATCCGAAGAGGCTTCCAAATTCATCGACGACAATGAATCTGCCCACGACGGCCTCCCAACCGAGTGGGAAGGCAAGCAGGCTATCTGCGTGCACTTCCCCGCATCCTCACCTCATGACGAGTTCTCCCAGGGCGTCACCATGATCGGGGCCGATGGGTCCGATTTGGGCGTGAACCAGAACCTCAACAGAACTGGGGCATGCGTCGGCGGATTCGAGGGGTACTCCAATGGATTGGATTTCATGATGGACTCTACCAGAGTGGCAAGTGGGCTCCTGTCGGTCGGTTATGATGTAGGACAATGGGGCCACTTCGTCCACACTATAGGAGGTCTGAATGCAGACACTATGACGGGTGACTTCAACGGAGCCTATTGGAACCTGGATCACAATGGGGCGACGTCCATGGTTGGCATCGGCGACTTGGTAATGTCCGAGGGCGACGTAATCTCATGGAGTGTTGGCACATGGTGAGATTAGCAAGTATGAAGTGATGACGGGTAGGCAGAGGGACGGGGTGATTGATTGTTCGACTTCCATAATGTTGCTATAACGCCAACCCAGTCACTTTTCCTAAATATTGCAATCCTCTCGATCATAGTACTTTCTCTGATTAGGAGCGAACGCTCTTTGAGGGATCAGAGTCAGTGGGGGATGCTAGTCCTCCTCGCAGTCTTCGGAGTCTCGGGCAGGATTCTCCTAGATCCAATCCCAAATGTTCAGCCAGTGACGGTTCTCGTCTTATTGACGGGCGCGTACTATGGAGCGCCCCGTGCTATCGCACTCGCTGCCACCGTCGCATTAGCATCGAACGTCCTGCTCCTCGGTCACGGCCCCTGGACCCTTTTCCAGGCGATGGGTTGGGGTGCTATCGGCCTCGCTGGCGCGCTGTTCGCGAATCGCATCCTCATTGAAGGGAGAGTCAGAATCGGCCTTCTGGCAGTAATCGCAGCCGTATCCGGTCTAGCATTCAACTGGTTCGTCTCACTAAGCATCCTGTTCGAAACCGGCTCCTCTATGCTGGTCCCCTACTTGTTGAACGGCCTGGTCTTTGACTTGTACCATGTAGCCGGGAACGTACTGTTCGTTGCATGGATGGCATCCCCCTTGGGTGAAACGATGTCCAGACACCGGCCTTCTCGGGCATTGGAATCGGTGAGAGATGGTGCCCCCAACTGACGAACTCACCATGGTCCTAGTCACTAGGCAGGACTTGCAACTATCGAAGGGAAAACTGGCTGCACAATGCGCTCACGCCTCGGCTGAGTGCGTTCTCTCGGCAAAAAGAAGCAATCCTAGGTCACTAGATCGATACCTCAGGGGAGGGGCTAGAAAAATCGTCTGCAAGGCCCCCGACCTAGTTTCCCTCAAGGAGGCTCATTCCAGAGCCAAGAAGGCGGGCTTGGTGTGCCACTTGGTCACCGATGCCGGGCATACTGAGATACCACCTGGGACCGAGACGGTTGTGGGAATCGGTCCTGGACCCAGGGACCAGATCGACAAGATAACCGGGCAGCTTTCCTTGGTCAACTAGTCTAGCCCCATCTTCAATGGGCAAGCACGTGTTTTGTCAGAAGAGTCTTGAGCCAACCCCGCGTGCGGGGGATATGGTGACGCATGCCCCCCTATCTGACGATGTGCGTGCCGACCTTCTGTCCCAATGTGATGGCCTGCGGGGGCTCACAATGTGGCTCGATGGCATAGACAGACGACCCGGCCTGGACGAACTCGACTCGAGGCTTTCATCCCTGGATGTCAACATCGCGGCATTGGAGGATTGCATAGGATACTCCGATGACGGATATCAGAGGAACGTGATCAAGAGCACCGAGCACTACGAGCTAGTAGCCATATGCTGGAAGCCGGGCCAAGATACCCCAATCCACGACCATGTTGGAAGCGACTGCGCATTTCTGATTGCCTCCGGAGTAACCACCGAGACCATTTACGAGACCAATGGCGACGGTCTTGCATACCCAGTATCTGACAGGAGATACATGCCAGGAGAGGTCTGCGCGGCAGCCGAGCCAGACATCCACCGCGTATCCAACGAGGAGAACTCCAACCTGATCAACTTGCACGTATACACGCCGCCTCTAAGAGGATTCCAGATTTATTCCTCAGCCGAGTGATCAGCGACCTCTTTCGTGCATCAGTTGCGTTGCCTGTTGCGACCACATCATCTTGGTGACCCTGCCCGGTGTGAACTCCATCGCGTCATTGATTACCTCTGCTGTTAGTGGGTCCATTTTTGCCAGTTGGTCGTAGGTGTGAATCCCCAGAACATTCAACTTCTTCTGGGAGAATTCGTCAAGCCCTTGGATCCTGGTTAGGTCGTCCGATCTCTGATCCTCTCCCTCCCCAATCTGAGCCCAGTTTACCTGGACCGCCTTTAGGCTGACTCTTTCCAAGATAAGCTCCTCCCTGTCCATTAGGTTGGCCTTCAGATTCAACTCGGCATGAGCTGCCTCCCTCTCGGCCTTCATCGCTGCAGTCTCAACTCCCACGAGGGCCTCCTCCTTGCCCTTCATCTCGCTCTGCATCTTTGCAACCTCTGCCTCTACCTCCTCGGCCTTCTTCGCCGTCTCGGACTTGAACTTCCTGCTGTCCTCAATCTCTTGCTGGACCTTTAACTTCTGAGCATCTGCCTTCTTTGCCTCCTCCTCGACCCTAGCAATCTCCTTCTGCTTGGCACTCACTTCCTTCGCCAGAGTCTTGGCAGCAGCCATCTCAGTCTTCATCTGATCCTTCACGTCCTTCAGGGCGCCCTTTGCCTCAGTGGCCTCGGCTTTCGAGGCCTCCAGAGCCTCCTGCTTCTTCGCCATCGTGCTTTCCATCTTCGATTCGGCCAACTCTCGCTTAGCCCGAAACTCCTCCAGTTGTTGTTCTGCCTTCGACTTCGCTTTTCCAGATGCCTTGATTTGCTTCTCAGCAACCTTTCGCTCCATCTTTGCCTTCATGAGCTCCGCCTCCGCCTTCGCCGCAGCCTTGCCTTCCTTGGCGACCTCCGATCCTAACTTCTTTGCTTCAGTCATCGCATCCTTCGCTTCTTTCCCGAACTCCTTGGCAGCGGCAGTCTCTGTCTTCACCTTCTCCTTGAGTTCTTGCTCCTTCTCCTTGAGCTCTTCCGGAGAGAGCTTCGACGATGTCTTCAATTCTTCGAGCGCCTTCTTCGCAGCGTCTGCCTGCTTCTGCGCAGCCTTCCTCCCAGCCTCGGCCTTCTTTGCTTCGACTTCGGCCTTTGCGACGGCCTTTGCTTCCTTCGCAGCAGCCTTGGCATCACCAATTTGGGCCTTCTTCGCCTTCTTCAGTTCGGCCTGAGCAGCAAGGGCTTCGGCCTTCGCAGAAGCTTCCGCAGCCTTTGCTTCCTCCGGATCCGACGAGGCCTTCTCCTTCACCTTCTTCTTCACTGGTTCTGGTTCCGGCTCCGGCTCTGGTTCCGACTCCGGTTCCGGCTCCGGTTCTGCAGACTTCTTGGTCACCTTCCCATACTTCTTCTGTAGGCCCTTGACCATAGTCCCATAGTTGCCCTCGAACTTCTTCAATAACTTCGGGATATTCGCAATTTGCTTCGAACGCTCAGGCTCTTCCAAGAATTGTTTATATGTTGCTTGGGCAAGTTTAGCAGCCTGTTCTGCGGTCGGTCCTGTCGCCACGGCTCTTGGAGGAAATCCATCACTTAAGGATTTGACCGGATTCAACTTCCAACTTCGAGCCTGTATTCATCAAGAACTTCACTGAAAAGTTGTACGTCAGACTCGAATGTTTCTGGGAGAAGGGGGCCAAAAGAAAAGCGGAAGAAGCGAGAATATGGCGTGACATAGCCCGGTTCCTTCGAATGAGGTCGAGCCATGTCGCAATCAGATGCACAGAGTATTGCTGCGCCGTGCTTGAAAAGCCTCCTGTTCAGCTCAGCGCTCTCCATCCCTTCGGGTAACTCTAGCCAGTGGTAGAAACCACCCTCTCCGGTGTACACTCCCAGGCCCATGTCTTGGAATGCCTTTCCATATCTCTCTCGTTGCCAATTGTAATGCTCTTCGACGGCCTTCCTGGCTTTCTTCACCCGCTCTGGCTCCAGAAGCTTGACTGCATAGAGCTGCGAGGGGTGACTGACTCCTCCCATGCCGAAGCTGGAGTAGTTCGCCAGGGTCTCGATGTTCTTCTTGCTGGCGACTATCCACCCAACACGTATGCCGGGAGACTGGAGGCCCTTTGTGCATGCTCCGGCGATGAACACGTTGCTCCTGTCCAAGTCCTGCACGAATTGGATGCCACTCACCGAGGGGGAATGGAACATCTC
>CAZMVZ010000020.1:0-27215 GCA_964570065.1 uncultured Candidatus Poseidoniales archaeon | reverse complement strand
TGTGACTGCTGCATTGGCTGGTGGTAGGCTATGAGGGCGGCTGCTGGGAGGAGCCTCGTGGGTATGTCCGCCCTGAAGGTCTCGGGGAGGAAGGCGGACATCTCGGGTCTGACCTCTAGGATCCACCTGCCGGAGACGTCAGTTAGCTGGAGGGCGCTCCCCTCCCTCTGCTCGATTTCCTTCCTCAGGGTGGAGAGCCCGACGTGCATCACGCCCTTCGGCTCCCCGAGCATCTCGGAGAGCTCCTCTAGGGACATCGAGCGGCCGGCTCCGAAAAGGATGGCCTCCAGGATGGTGGCCAGCGCTGGCTCAGACATTGGGGGCCTCCATTGAATCGGACTTGGGGTGCAGCCTCTCGGTTAGCTCGTCGTAGTCCCTGGACTCCCCCCAGAGGTCTCCGAGGACGATTCGGCCGTTGTAGCCGCCCTCCTGGTCGAGCGAGATGTACCCCCTGTTGGTCAGGAACAGGGTGGAGACGAATGCGGTGACCTGGGACTCCGTCTTCGACTCCTTCTCGTTGAGCCTGTCCGGGGATTTCCGGTTCAGCTCCTCGGCGACCTCTCTGAGGGCAACCCCCTGTGAGGGCTGCGCCCTGGACTTCAGCGCCTCCCACGTCCTCTTGAGGTCCCCCTCCAGATCCTCGACGTGGAGGCTGCCGCTGAATCGTGCCCTCTCCCTGTCGTGAGCCTCCCTCCTCTCCTTGGCGATTCTCTCCCGGGTCCTCTGCTCCTCCGCGATCCTGCTTGCGTCCTTCAGGCCCAGGAGTAGCTCCCCGAGTGTGACGTGCCTCCCCTCCTTGCCGTGAATGCGCCCTTCGAACATCGACGGCAGTGCATCGTCGGCCGCTCCGGTCATCACACCGACCGAGAAGTTGTAGTCGGCATCGTCGAAATCGGCCTCCCAGCCTCCGTCGAAGTCCCATTCGACGTCCTCCTCGAAGTCCATTGCCCTCTCCTGGCGCTCTATCAGGGAGTTGGCCTGCCCACGCAGTATCGACCATGCCATCCTGATCATGCGTCCGCATGACGGGAGGTCGATGTTCTCCGCCCCCTGGATCCGCTCGTTGAACATCTCGATGAAGCTGGAGAGGTCGACGTCCCATGGGTCAAGGTCGCTGGACTGGAACATCTGGAAGACTAGGGCGACGGACCTGTCGAACGGGTCGATGAGGAACTGGTGCTCCGCCTCCTCCAGCGTCGAAAGCTCCATCAGCCTGTCCAGGAACTTGCTCGTCTCCAGGTTTGGCTGTCCCTCGAGCAGGCGGAGGACAACGTCATCCCTCATCTGCTCGCCGAATATCACTATGCGTCCTCCCTCACTTCGATGCTAGGGCTAGGTGGTGATTCTTCCTGCTCCTCTGCTAGTGCCGCTTCCGACTCCTCGATGTCCTCGCTGACATCCTCGGTTCTTTCCCTGAGGCTCTGTAGCCCCTCGCCCTCGGGATCGGGGAGGCCCCCCTCTGGGACGTCGATCCCAGCCCTGTCGGCGAGGCCACCGAGGCTAGACGGTGCTGGGAGTGGTTCGGGGGTCTTCGGCATGTCAGCGGGGGACGGAAGCTCCGGCATCGCCTCCCTCTCCGCCTCGGAGGCTGCCCTGGCCCTCTCCTCGGCCTCTATCTCCTCGCTCAGGTCCAATGCCGCTGCCCTGTCGAAGTCGGTTATCCTCTGGCTGCACCCGTTGCCGGCGTGTGTGATCCCGATGTGGTGGTCGGCCAGAGTGAGGCTGACCTTCCTCAGTGTGACCATGATGAACTGTGCCATCCCGCTCCTCATCCTGCAGAGGGCTGCGATCTTCTCGGAGTTGAATGGGTCGAGGTTCTGGTCCACCTCGTCGAAGTAGTAGAATGGGCTGGGCTCGTAGTCCTGTATGGCGAAAATAAGTGCGAGGGCGGCCATTGACTTCTCGCCTCCGGACAATGCGGTCCTCCTGGTGTTCTTGCTCTTGCCCGGTGGGACGCAGGCCATCTCCAGACCGCCCTCGAAGGGGCTTTCGGTGTTCTCCAGTCTCAGCTCCCCCCTGCCTGTGGGCTGCAGTATCTCGTACACCCTCCGGAAGTTGTTGTTCACGTGCTCGAAGACGTTGAGGAGGCGCGTCTTTCGCTCATCCTCCAGCTGGTCTGCTATCGTGGACAGCTCGTCCCTGCGCTTCCTCAGGAGCTTGCCGTCTGCGATGAGGTCGGTGATTCGCGAGGCGGCTGCGTCGTACTGCTCTATGGCGAGCATGTTGACATCCCCGAGGGCGCGGAGGCGGCGCTCGAGCCCCTGCACGCTCCGCTCCGCCTCCACGACTGTTGGCAGATGCGCGTCTTCTGGCGGGATTGGGATGCCTGCTTCCTCCAGCTCGGCAACAATCTCGTCCAGCGCTTCGCGCCTCTGCTTGATTTGTACGCTTAGTTCCTCTAGTCGTCCGGAGATGTTCTGCCTCTCCTGGGATATTCTCTCCAGGTGGGACCTCAGGCTGGCCCTCTCCTCGACGATCTCGTCCCTCTTGTCGTTCAGGAGCTTCTGCTCCTCGTCGAACTGCGACGCCTGCTCCCTGAGTTCGACGAGGGCGGACTCGGCCTCGAGAACGCTCGAGTTGAGTTCGCCGATCCCCTTCTCTGCGCGGGATATGGACTCCTGCTGTGACTTTACTTGCCTGTCCAGAACAGCCACCCTGTCAGTTAGAATCTTCAGCTGCTGGGTGGATGTCTCGATAGATGCCTCCGACATGACGCGTGTCCTCTCGGCCTCGGTCCTGACTCTCTCTGCCTCCCTTAGCTTGTCAGAGAGGTGATCAGGGGTGTGGTTCTGCAGGTCCTCCGCGGCACTGGTGCGAGCGGCCGATGCTTCCTCGAGGGTTACTCGGGCGCTCTCGCATATGCCTGAGAGTCTGGACTTCTCGGACTCGCACTCTTGGAGCTCCTTGTTGGACGCCTTGAGCTTGGCCCTGATCTCGCTGACGCCCTTCTCGGCCCTTTCCATGTCGGCCTTCCAGTTCCTGACCCTGACCGAGTGGTCGTCGTTGTCTAGCCCGTGGATCCTGTCTCTGAGTTCCTGCTGGCTCCTGCGTAATTCCCTCAGGGCGCCGTCGACGGTGGAGAACAGCAGGCCTGCCTCTTGGACGACCATCTCCATCCTGTCTATCCCGGAGCTACCGGCCCCCGATCCGTCGAACCTCGGCCGGTCCCTCTTCGATGACGAGCCCCCGGTCATTGCGCCTGAGCTCTCGATGACGGCCCCGTCTAGAGTGACCATCCGGACCCCTCCCATGTTCTCCCTCGCCACGTCCATGGAGTCGACGACAAGCGTGTTCCTCCCTGCATAACGGACGGCGGTCTCGACGCTGGGGTCGAATTCCAGAAGATCGTGGACGAATCCCACCACCCCTTGGTTCCTAGCCACGAGGAGTGTCCTGCCCTGCGGGCGTGAGACTGATAGTTTGTTGAGGGGGAGGAAGGTCGCCCTCCCGCCTCCGTTCTTGCGTAGCCATGCGATGCACTTCGAGGCTACGTGGTCGGATGTCACGACGATGCTCCTGAGCCCGCCTCCGAATGCGAATGACAGCGCCTCCTCGTGAGATGGGTCCTTTGGGGTCGCCAGCTCGCCCAGAGTCCCAAGTATCCCGTGGATCTCCTCGCTCTCCCTGAGCTTGGATAGAGCTGCCAGCGTGTGTGCGGATCCAGGGGTGCTTGACCTGGCCTCCATCCTTGCCTTGGCCTTGGCGAGTCCCATCTCGGCGTTCCTTAACTTGGACTCGGCTCTGTCCCGGTCGTCGACTAGTGACCTCTCCTGCTTCTGGAGGCTCATCAGCTCCTTTGCCAATGACTCCCTGTTGGTGTCTGGGCTGGAATCCTCGAGGTCCTCGCCCATGAGGGCTTGGTCGTCCCTCTCTAGCTCTGCGGTCTCGAAGGCCTGCTCTATGTCGGCTAGGTTCTCGGATGCAATCTGGGACCTCTGGTTCGCCCGGTCGAAGTCGAGTTGGGCTTGAGAGTATGCTGTGCTGGCGGTCTGCTCGTCCTCCGTGGCCTTCCCCAGAAGCCTGTTGAGGTCACGTCCGTGCTTGTCCCCCGATTGGATTGCCTTCCTGGCCTCTTCCTCGTCATCGGCGGCCTTCTTTAGCGCGGCCTTGGAGTCCGAGACGCTTTGCCGGAGGTCGGTGATGCTCTGCTCGGCGTGCGAGCGCGCGGTGTCGGCACCTTCCCTCTCTCGGACCAGGATCTCGACCTCCCCCTCGGAGGTCTCGATGGCCCTCTTGTGGTCGCCGATTCTGTCGGAGGCCGTCTCCATGTCGATTTCGTGTTGTTTGATGCTATCCAGGATCTTCTTGGCATCACCGCCGAGTACCCCCTCCATCTCCCTGCCGATTTGGACTAGTTCCTTGTCGTATCCGTCTAGCCTCTGGCTGGATTCCAGCATCTCTTTGGATATTTCCTTCTCCCTCGTGACGTAGTTGGACCTCTCTTCCGAGAGGAGTTCCACCTCACCCTGCCTGTTTCTATGCCTAGATTGCTCGAGGGTCAGTCTGGCCAGATCGGCTTCTCCCTTCAGCTCCCTGAACTTCAGGGCCTGCTCCCTCTCCTTCTCGAGTTCCTTTAGACGGCCCTTCTGATCGGCCTCGAAGATGTCGATCGTCTCTATGCTGCTCTCCACGTGCTTTCGCTGGGTGTTCGCCTTGCGGATCTCCTCGTCGTAGGCGGTTACCCCTGCGACTTCCTCGAGGACCCCTCGCCTCTTGTGCGGAGTCATGGTTGCTAGGTTTGTGACGTCTCCCTGTAGTACTACGTTGTACCCGTCACCCCTCAATCCGGCCTCCGAGAGGATTCTGCGCATCTCGGTTGCCGTGGATGGGTCCCCATTGATCCTGTATGATGTGACTGGGGCCCCCTTCCTGTTTAGGCGGACCGTCCTCGTGAATGAGACCTCGTCCGAATCTGTGCGTAGCCTCCTCCTTCCTCCGATCTCAGGCGTGTTGCTGAAGACCAGTGTCGCCGACATGTGCTTCGCGGGTTTGCCTGTCTTCCCTCCGTTGAAGATGAGCTCTGACACGTTGGAGGCCCTGAGCGAGCGAGTGGACTTGGGGCCGAGGACGAAACCTATGGCGTCCCCGCAGTTTGACTTGCCGCTTCCGTTGGGGCCTGTGATGGCTGTGAACCCTGCTTCGAAGGGGATGGTTGTCTCGCCACCGAACGACTTGAAATTCTCGACCTCAATCCTGACTAGATGCATCCCTTCACCTCTGTCACCGGGAAATAAATCGCCGACAACAACGCCAGTCGTTCCATTTGGGGTTAAGAACATTGAGGCAGTGGTGCGTTTCGGGACACGAGTTAGGGGGGTGTCTGGGAAAAGCCGCGAGAGGGGGGTCGCCTCACATGTTCCTTCTGAACTTGCCACCGCTCTCGAATAGTGCCTGTGTGACCTGGCCCACGGAGCAGTGCTCCACGATCTCCATCATCACTTCGAACAGGTTGCCGCCTTCGCGTGCGGCTTGCTTGAGCCTGGCCAAGCCCTCCTCGGACTCCTTCGAGTGTGCTTCCTTGAAATCCCTGTTCCTGCTGATGACCATCATCTTCTCAGACTCGTCCGACCTGGTCACGTCGATGTCGAACTCCTCTGCCGAGGGGGTGGATGAGTCCGGGTCAGTGAACGTGTTGACACCCACTATTGGCGTCTCTCCGGTATGCTTGCGGTGCTCGTAGAGCATTCCCTCGTCCTGAATACGGTTGCGCTGGTAGTTGACCTCTAGCGCTCCTAGGACCCCTCCCCTGCTATGCATCTCCTCGAAGATTCGGAGGACCTTCTCCTCCACCTCATCAGTGAGGAAGTCAGCTACGAATGATCCTTGAAGTGGGTTCTCGTTCCTCAGCCAGCCGTACTCCTTGGCTAGTATCAGCTGAATCGCTACTGCATCCCTCACGGTGTCCTCGGTGGGGGTGCCGAAGGCCTCGTCTCGACTGTTGGTGTGGAGGCTGTTAGCGTTGTCCGCGAGAGCGTAGAGGGCCTGCAGGGTGGTTCGGTAGTCGTTCCATGTGAATTCCTGGGAATGGAGGGAGCGCCCGCTGCTCTGAATGTGGTACTTGAGCTTCTGACCCCTTTCATCGACTCCGTAGAGATCTCGCATCGCTATTGCCCAGATCCTCCTAGAGACCCTACCGATCACTGCGTACTCGGGATCCATCCCATTGGAGAAGAACCACGAGAAGTTCCTGAGGAACTTGTCCGGATCCAGCCCCCTGGCCTTGAACAGCTCGACGTAGGTGAGTCCGTTGGAGAGAGTGAGTGCCGCTTGCGTGATTGGGTTTGCCCCTGCCTCGTCGATGTGGTACCCGCTGATACTGACGAAGTAGTGGTTGCGGACGCCATTGTTGACGTAGAACTCGGCGACGTCCCCCATCATCCTCAGGGCGGTGTCCAGGTTGAAGACTAGGGTGTTCTGGCCCATGGCCTCCTTCAGCTGGTCTGCCTGTACGGTGCCCCTCACAGTGGATAGTGCGTAGACGCGAATCTCCTCGGACTCCTTCTCGTTTGGGCCCCTGCCATTCTCCTCGACGAATTTCCTGGTCTGCTGCCTGATGGCCACCCTGAAGAAGGCAGCAAGGTGCCACCAGTAATTGCCGTTGATGGTCATGCTGACCGAGGTGCTCGGTGCACATAGGTCGAAGCCATCGAACAGGCGGTCCATCTCGTCCACCGTGCTGATGCTGACTCCGGACTCGCAGACCTTACCGAAAATATCGAGCCTCTCCTGTGGATCGTTCCCATACAGGCTGGGAGAGTCGAATGCGACTGATAGCCTGTTGAACGGCTGGTCCTTTGACAAGAAGTGATAGCGCTTGTTTGTTCTCTCTGCGCTCCCCTCCCCTGCGAACATCCTGACCGGGAGCTCGTCCTCCCTCCTGAATGGGAACACACCGCCAGTGTATGGGAATGACCCGGGGGCGTTCTCCTTTCGGATCCACAACAGCCTGTCCCCCCAGTCCTCTGTGGTTGGCAGGGCGACTCTTGGGACCTTGGTGCCAGATAGTGTCTCGTGGGTCGTCTTGACTGGGATTTCCTTCCCCCTGACGGAATAGCTTGCCTGGCCGGAGCGATACGCCTCGGCCTTTGAGTCGAAATCTTCCAGGGATGCCCATGCTGCTTCGGGAATCGTGTCGCGGATTTCTTTCGCCTCGTCGATTAGGTCCTGGTGGGCATCCTTCTTGCCTGAGGATTCCAGCAGTTTGGCTGCTGCTTCGAGTTGCTGGACCTGGCGCACTGATCTTGCCACGTCTTCGGACCTCTTGTGGTAGTCCCTCACAGTTGAGGCGACCTCGGCTAGGTAGCCCTGTCTCTCCGGGGGTATTGGGGTGTCTCGACTGGGGAGGCCGTCTGGGCCCAGTCGAGGTTCGCTGGCGGAGAATTCGGTTCCGAACCTCTCGTTCAGTAGGTTGGCTATCATCTCCCAGAGCCTGTCTACGCCCGCATCGGCGAACTGGCTGGCGATGGTAGGCACCACTGGCATAGATTCTGGGCTCTCGCCGAAGGCCTCCCGGTTCCTAAGGAACTGCTTGCGAATCTCGGTCAGCGCGTCCTCGGCTCCGGGCCTGTCGAACTTGTTCAGTACCACGATGTCGGCGAAGTCAAGGGCTGCTAGTTTCTCCAGCTGGCTCGGTGCCCCGTACTCCCTGGTTGTGACGTAGATGGAGGTGTCTGCGACCTCTGTGATCGCATCATTACCCTGGCCGATTCCGCTGGTCTCGACTAGGACCAGATCGAAGCCGACCGCCTGACAGGCCTCGACTGCTCGATCGACACAATCTGCTATCTCCCGCCCGCTTTCCCTGCTAGCGAAGGAGCGCATGAACAGATTCGGGTCGGATAGGGAGTTCATCCTGATCCGATCCCCCAGCAAGGCGCCACCGGTCTTCTTCCTGGTGGGGTCAGTGGCTAGGAGTGCGACACGGGCATCCGGGTTGTCTCTGCGAATCCTCAGCATCACCTCGTCCATGAGGCTAGACTTACCCGCGCCTCCCGTCCCAGTGATCCCGACAACGGGGCACTCCGACTCCTTTTCCCTAGAGCGAGCCTTTGAGAGGGCGTCGTAGAAGTGGTCGGTTTGGGAGTTCTCCGCCATCGTCAGTAGCATGGATACTGAACCATGATCGTCTGCATCGATCGGACCTGAGATGGAATCGAACCTGGAACTCTCTAGCAGGTCTACTACCGATGCCTTCTCCATTGCATCCCGTACCATTCCGACTAGTCCCAGATCCCTGCCATCGTCTGGGGAGTATATTCGAGAAATTCCCTTGTCTGCGAGATGATTGATCTCGTGAGGAAGGATGGTCCCTCCGCCCCCTCCGAACAAGAAAACATGACCGAAGCCCCCCTCATCCAGAATCTCCTTGGTGTGGGTGAACATCTCTACTGCTCCGCCTTGGTATGATGTGATCGCGATAGCATGGGCATCTTCCTGGATGCCTGCGCGTGCGACCTCGTCGGCACCTCTGTCGTGCCCAAGATGTATCACCTCGCAACCCTGGCTCTGGAGGATCCTCCGGAAGATTCCTATCGCTGCGTCGTGGCCATCGAAAATCGCTGCTGCGGTGATGACTCGGATGGGCATTTTCCCGCCCGAGGCCGTGATTGGGGCATCAGTTGTGCCGCTGCCGGAGCTGCTTTCCACGACATTCCGAAAACATGACTCCACAAGAATGCGTTGACTGTGGAAAATGTCATCTTGGACATTTCCGGGGCATGATTCAAGACTAGGGGAGAGTTCCCCAAGGAAGTGGAAGAGAAACCAGAAGCGATAGAAATCTCACCTGGTGATGGCGAAAATCCGTGGGGCTCGTCTTCGGATAACGCAGATTCTGGAGGCGTACTTCTCAGTGGAAATGTCACCTCTCTCGGAGGAGGAGAATCCACATATTGGGGAGATTCAAACGAAGGGGAAGGGGGGCCTTCCAACGGTGGATGGTTTGCAATTGGATTGATATTGGCCCCGGGAGTAATGGGACTCGTTTCTTACATCCTCTTCATTGTGGGGGATTTAATGGGTGAGTTTTTCTACTTGCTATCTTGGTTACTATGGCCTGCTGGCCTAATTGGAGGATTAGTCTGGAGTTTCACAAAAGGGAACAAGTACTTCGCATATGGGCTTTTAACCGCTCTTGTCGGGGTTCCTGCGGTATTGTTCCTAGCACTGATTGTCATGCTTGTAGTATTTTTAGGACTCTAAAATCAGTACCCATTCATGAGTATGTAAGCGAAGAAGAACATGACTACTCCCATCGCCCCATCGATTAAGTGGGCCTTTGATCTTAGGACATCGGCCCTGTTACCAACAGTCAAGACAGTGGCGACAGTCACATACCAAGTTCCATCGATGAACATGCCCAGAATGCCCATTCCGATAAGAGTCTCCAGAGAGGAGTCTGCTTCAATGAAGGGAGCATATAGTGCCAGCATCCATGCCATGATCTTGGGATTGAGGAGCGCTATCGAGAAGCCCTGTACGAAGCCTACCCTGTCGGAGGGACCGTGAGATTCATCGAGATCGTTCGCCTGTCTCGGGCCTGCCATGGCGTGACGCAGGAAAATTACACCCAGCCACAGGAGGATTAGCACCCCGCCCACTCGGAGGAACTGCTCGACGTCCTCGTTGGCCGAAAGCGCCGTGGCTATCCCTAGAGCCGCGAGGAAGGCGTAGATTCCGAAACCGATTCCGTGGCCGATCCCTGTGGAGATGCCCTGGCTGCGTCCTCCCGCCATAGTGTTCCTAAGGACCACTGCCAATGACGGTCCGGGGCTCATCGCGCCCAGCGTGAATACCGTTGCTAGGGCGACCCATGCGGTAGGTTCCATTGCCTCACCGACTAGGCGCCTGCGTACATGGCCTCTATCTCGTCGGCCCAGTTCTCCCTGATCTGAATCCTCCGGATCTTCAGAGTTGGGGTCAATTCGCCGTGGTCGACGCTGAGGTCCCTAGGCAGTATTGTGAACTTCTTCAGCTGCTCGGGGTTGGAGAACTGCCCGTTCAGCCTATTGACGTGCTCCTGTATCTCGGCGAAAATCTCCGGACTATCGGTGTACTCGCTTAGGTCGTGCCCGAACTCCTTCAGCTTAGCCAGCTGCTCCGCCGGGTCCTTGGGGACCTTGGCTCCGTCCATCCCGTGCTTGTCCCTCAGTATCACGCTGACGTCAAGAGTGAATAGGGCACTGCAGTACTTCCTGTTGTCTCCTATTAGCATGCACTGTGAAACTAGTGGAATCGACTTCATCGTCTCCTCAATAACCAATGGAGCGATGTTCTTGCCGGCCGAGCTGACGTAGATCTCCTTGATGCGCCCTGTGACGCTTACGTATCCCTCCGAGTCCTCTCTGCCGAGATCTCCGGACTTTAGCCATCCGTCTTCGGTCATGGTCTCTGCCGTGGCCTCCGGGTTGTTGTAGTAGCCCTTCATGATGTGCCGGCCGCGGAATTGTATCTCCCCGTCCCCCTTCTCATTGGGGTTGTGGATCCTAATCTCGCCAACGAACGGCTTCCCTACGGTGCCTATCTTGTTGTTCCCCGTGAAGCCGATCGTCGCTCCGGCCGTGGTCTCGGTCATTCCGTATCCCTCGAAGAGAGGGATGTCCAACTTGTGGAAGAGGTGCAGGATGTCAGGATTGATTGGAGCCGCTCCCGTGATAGCGTACTTCAGATTCGAGAATCCGATCTTCTGCTTTGCCTTCTTCCTGACTATTCCCTTCAGGATCGGCAGGCTCAGCCACTTGACCTTACTACCGAGGCCGGCGACCAGGTTCGAGTAGACCTTCTCGTAGATTCGCGGTACTCCGATGAATAGGGATGGTTCCACTTCCTTGGCGTAGTCTATCGACTCCAGGGGAGAGTTTACCACGCGCATGTGCATCGCGTCCCTAACCCAGATGTGGTTGTCTGCTAGTTGCCCGAAAACGTGGGCGCATGGGAGCCATGAGACGTAACCATCGCCCTGGTTGAACTTGGCTATGGCCGAGACTCCTGCTATCTCCGCCTCGAAGTTGTCGTGAGTTAGCTCGACTCCCTTTGGGTTGCCGGTTGTCCCGGATGTGTAGATCAGGGATGCGGTGTCGTCTGGATTTATGCTAGATAGCCTCTCCATGACAGCAGAGTCCTCGACGCTCCTGCCAGCTGAAATGAAATCGAGCCAAGACACTGCCTTCGGGTGGTCTGGCATGTCGACGCCGTCCATCACGACCACCGACTCGACCTTGTCGAGCGATGCTAGTGCCTCGTGGAGCCTGTGAGTGCACATCTTGGCCGGATCTCCCCCGTCCATCGGGTTGTTTCCTACGAAGACCACCTTGGAGTCGGAGTTCCCGACTACCCACTCTACCTCCTCTGGTGAGCAAGTGTGGTAGACACCGACTGCAGCGCCATTGCACATGTTGGCTGCGGAGTATGCGGCGTACCACTCCTTCCGGTTGTATGAGTAGATGCTGAGCTTGTCGCCCGTCTCGAACCCGTTTGCGATCAGAGCCTTGGAGAGGTCCATCACATCTCCAAGGAACTGGGACCATGTCGTCACGTCCCAGTTGCCGTTATTGTCCTTGGAGGAGATTGCGGCCTCGTCTGGGTAATTTTCCGCGTTATCAATCAGGTATTGGGGCGTAGTCTTCGCTGACATGGGCTTGGACAATGCCTCTGGAAACTTAACTGTTGTCTAGTGAATTTAGTGTTGCAATAACAACCATCAGGGAAGCACGGCGCTAACGTTCTCACGCCAATCCGCCCCGCCATTCCGGTTGGCGAGAGGTGATGCCGGGGATGGGTGCCAGCATGTTTTGACCCTGATGCCCATCCCTTCGAGAGCCACATTTGCCCTCTTCTCAGCGAACTTACCGATTCCGATAACCTCCTCGGCACCCAATGCCATGACAGCCTCCCTGAGGTGCTGGTCACACCTCTCTAACAAATCACGCACAACGGAGCCGCTGATGTTGTTGGGGGTGACGTTGGTCCCCCTCGGGCCGTCAAGTATCATCAATGGGCAGTGGTTGACGATGAAGACGTGCTGGAAGATCTGCCTTGCCCCCCCGTATCTGTCCTGAAGAAGGCCCCAAAGCCTTGTTCCAGATACTTCCTCCTTCGGATGAGTGAGGCCATGCACTGGTCTTCTTGGGTGAGTGAGGGTCGGTTTACCAACACCGATTCCGGAAATCCCCAGCAGATCCCTAACGACTGAAGTTGCGGCGAAGGGGATGCCCATCTGACCCATCCCATGAGGTCCTGGGTTCATCCCTAGGAGGACGGTCTTGGCTCCACCGCCACCCGATACGCGAATGAATTCCTCATGGATCTCCCATGCATACATCAGCGGGTTGTAAACACAATCCGCGACACCCTCTGCTTCCATTCTGCGAGCCAGCTCTTCGGCATCGTCCCTCAGTCCTGCTGCCGCACGGGTCAACTCTGCGATTGCGTCTGCCATCTATTGCTTCACATCCCCCAGCAAGGCACCTGATACATCCCTGAGTTCTTGAGGGGTGATTGGGAAAACTGTCTGTGGCGTCCCACCTGCTCCCCATACCATCTCGTATTGCATCAGGTCCTCGTCCATCAGGACGGTTACAGGGCCCATGTGCCCGAATGGAGGAACGCCTCCGATGGCATATCCAGTACTTTCCTGGACGTATTCGGGACTGGCCATTCCGGGTTTGAAACCCAGAATTCGCTTCAGTTTCCTCTTCCTTTCGACTCTGTTAGAACCGGAAGTGATCACCACCACTGCCCCCTCATGGCCTTCGAATACAATCGACTTGGCGATGTGGGCCACTTCACATCCCAACTGGTCCGCTGCATCCTGAGACGTTCTGGTGCCATCCTCGTACTTCCTCGGAGATGGATGGAATCCCATTTTCTCGCACTGCGAGAGCCATAGTTCGTGGCCATCCATATAATTCGCCCGAAGTAACACGACTTATGGGTTGGGGAGCACGAACCATGGGGTGGAAAGACTCAACAGTGTAACTTTCATGACTTGGGGATTATCGGTACAGCCATGGAATGGCCGTTCGGACCCTACGAAACGGTGACGGGAGTAATCCTCCTGATGACAATTCCACTGCAAAGACTGCTTACTAGGGACGAGCCGAGTATGAGGGTTCCACTCTCAGAACTATTCGAGGAAATCAAGGAGAAGGGGTACAAGTGGCACATTTCGATTTTCGTTGTGATGTATGGGTTCAAGGCATTCATCGATCAACACAATGAGGCGATCAAGCCCAGAGTGGGGGGATTCACCCACTATGTCCATGGGCTCGAAGGAGGATTCACACTCTGGGTGCAAGAGACATTTAGGAATGGGGTGCTGAGTGATGTTCTTTCTTTCCACTACCTCTTCGTCTACCTATTCCTTATCTGGTTCAGTCCGATGTACTATATCCTCTGCAAAGACGAGGTGATGGCCGATAAGGCGGTATTGAACTACTTCGTAGCCTACGTTCTCGCAGTACCCCTATACCTTTTCTTCAATATCGAAGTTACCTCCTCTTTCCTTCCGGGGATGGATGCCCTGTTGTACCACAGATCATGGAACCTGTTCTTCTTCACTGAAGCTGACCCATTGGACAACGGTTTCCCCAGTCTGCATGTGGGAATCCCACTTGGTCTACTAGCAATCAACAGACTGCATGTCAAGGAACTCGGGATCGAGATTAGGGAGTGGCGGCACAGGGAGTTCGACCTGTTCGTGGCGGCTAATGTCCCAATCTACCTATTCAGCATCCAGTACCTAGGAATCCATTGGATTTCCGACGTAGTTCCCGGAGCGATACTAGCGATAATCTGTGCTCTTTTCGCACACAATATGCAACCCAAACTCAGGTCCCTGAGAGAAAATGGGTTGACATCCCTGATTCCCCCCATGAAGGTGGCATACACCTCGGCAGCATTCTCCCTAATTGGCACATTCATCCTACTCGCAGTGGTAGTCGATGGTCCGGGGGCGGATGAGGATGCACCGACAATGAGAGTCGGACCGGGGGATGTGAATCTCGATGTCATCGAGGTCCACAGCCTCTGGCACCCAGCAGATGTGAGGATCAGTAATGTGGGGGATGAGGCCGTGGATGTCCTCATTATCCACCGAGACGAGGTAGAGGGGCACGCCAAGGGTGGCGTGATAGAATGGTCGTCACTATCAGATGATGACGTTCGCTTGCTAGAACCTGGCGATTCACTGAACCAGCAGGTTGAGACTCCTTCGGTTTATGACGGGCATTTCGTTTTGATCACCAATCAAGGGGGTTCGGGGGTCGGCGAGGTCAGGATCACCATCGAGTACGTGGACGGAGGCCTGCTGTGGTCTGCCATAATCTCCTCCATTCCTGCCTTCGCAATTACTGGCTTGGTGATCGGTGGGCTGTATTTCTCAGAGGACGAAGTGGGCGAAAAGATCGCCAATGAATAGCCCTGAAACTGCTCCCATTCCTATCCAAGTTCCGATTCTGAAAGGGGGATAGTTGTGCCTCCAAACGTACATCGACTGGAAGAGCCAGAAAAGGATCACAACGATGAACCAGACGAAGAAGAAAATCTGTGGGATTATGGCGATGAGCATTGCGACATTTGCCCCGATGACCAACTCGATTCTGCCACCCGCTGGCTTAGGGGAGAAATACAGCAACGGACTTAGCAAAACCAGGCCAAGGAAAGGAGCTGGTAGGACCCATCCCCACAGCCTTGGGACCCAATCGAATAGGTGAGGGATCCAAGCGGCAAAAAATCCGACTAGGCTTGGGACAATTACTGGCCATAGAGGGGGTTCGTCCCACTTCATGGAGAGACGCGCCCAAGACCCCCCATGAAGTCTACTGGACGAGCCGGAAGGTTTTCTTTGGATTTCACGACCTCGCAGCATCATGGCGAAGGGAGAGATTGTGCTTGGTTGCCTCGCACCGCACCCGCCGCATGTCGTGTATGCCGAGAATCCGGAACAGAACGAGGCTTTCTCCGAAGGAGGATGGGAGACTCTTAGATGGGGCTACAACAGACTGGCGAGGAAACTGAAAACGATTGACTACGATGCAATGGTAATCTTCACACCCCATTGGCAGACTTACATTGGGACGCATTTCCTGGGGCTGCCAGAATTCAAGTCTAAATCTGTAGATCCGGTGTTCCCCAACATCTTCCGATTCAACTATGACATATCAGTCGATGTTGATTTGGCAGAGAAAATGTGCGAGGTCGCTGGTGAGTCAGGGATCATCACCAAGATGATGCGGAATCCCGACTTCAGAATTGACTACGGCACTATCACATCGTGCCACATGCTGAATCCCGACTGGGACAAGCCACTCGTCACTATCAGCAGCAACAGAAACGCTCACTACTACTCTCCCGAGGTGATGAACGAACAAGCCGGTGCGTTGGGGGAAGCATGTGCGAAGGCAATAGAAGAGAGTGGGAAGAAGGTGGTTCTAATCAGCAGCCACAGCCTTTCACATCGTCACTTCGTGACTGAGTCACCTTTGCCCGAAGACATGAGTCGGGAGCACATATACAATCACAGCCAATATGTCTGGGACATGAAGCTCGTGGATCTGATGAGAGGGGGGAAGATGAGGGAAGTAATCGACATCATGCCCGAATTCACGGAGCAGACAATCGCGGAGACCGAGGCCGGGGGCCTGACGTGGATGATGGCTGCTATGGGTTATCCGGACTATCCGGCGGAGATTTACGGATACCAATCGGTGATCGGGACTGGGAACCTGATCGCCGCATGGGATCCCATGGAAGCCACGCGCGAGATAGTGCTCTGAGGTGTTTTTTTGACTGGGCCAGATATTCTATTCGGGGTCTATTGCCCCCCTCATCCACAGCCTCTCCTCTCACCGGAAGCCAGTGATGGCTATGGCAAGCTTAGGGATGCATACGAGACCTGCAGGAAAAGGATCGAGGAGAGCGAGGCGGACCTCATTCTGGTGTACTCTACGACCTGGCCGAGCATAATCGGACATCAGATTCAGGCGCATCCAGAACCCGAGTGGGTTCATGTGGACGATGACTTCCACTTCCTAGGCAGCATGCCGTACAAGTTCAGGATAGACGTTGAGTTCGCAGAGGCTTTCAGGGATGCTGCCGAATCCAGGGGACTACAATCCAGAACAGTGGCATACGATGGCTTTCCAATTGACACTGGTTCTGTCGTAGCCCTCAAGCTCCTGAACCCAGAAAACCGCATTCCCGCATGCATCGTTTCCAGCAACATGTATGCGAACCGGGCCGAGACCATCGTGCTAGGCAAGTCTGCTCGTGATGCGATTCAAGAGCAGGGCAAGAAAGCCGTTGTCGTAGTGGTATCGAGCCTCTCCAACAGGATGTTCACAGAGCACATCGACCCCACGGAAGACAGGATACACTCGGCCAAGGACGACGAGTGGAATCGGAAGATTCTGGAGTTCTTCGGTGATGGCAGATTGGAGGATCTTAGTCAGCTCTCGAGAGAGATTCACGGGCAGATCCGTGTGCAGAAGGTTGTTGCTTACAAGCCGGCTTGGTGGATGTCGGCCACCATGGGGCAACACAACAACTACACTGGCGAGGTCCTGGCTTACGAGGCCCTCCATGGCTCGGGGGGAGCCGTTGTGATGTTGACGCCAGCATCCGGATCAGTTGGCGATAAGGAATTCGACGAAGACGATGTCGAGCACTACCATGGCGATCGCGGAGTCTTAGACAAGGGGGCCCTATGATGTCAGATGAAGATGAGATGACGCCCGAAGAGAAAAGGGCGAGCATGGTCGAAGGCATCATCGCAGCACCGGCTGAAGCAGTCGAGAAAATTTACGAAGAGATGGGGGGCTCATTGGCCAAGTCCGCTGGTCGTGCCATAGGGGCAGCAGCAGGAGTAGCAGTCGGTGGACCAGTTGGAGGAGTAGTGGGCGCTGTAGTTGGCAGCAAGGCGGCAGGTAAGCTGACCAGTGAGGACGGGGCCTTCATCGCGGAGGGGGGACCTTCTGCAGTAGGTGCATATCCGCATCTGCAAAGAGTTGGAGACCTGATCTTCGTCAGCGGAATGGGTCCCCGTCAGCCAGTAACAAACGAAATCCCAGGCGGACCGATCAAGGATGAGTCCGGGAACCCTCTGGATTACGACATCAAGGCACAGACTCACGCGGTGATAGAAAACATCCGAGTCATTCTAGAGGAATACGGATTGGGACTGGAGAGCGTTGTAGATGTCCTCGTCTTCCTGATTGACATGGAGCGTGACTTCAGCGGTTACAATGAGGTGTATGCCGAGTACTTCTCGGAAACACTTCCTGCGAGGACCACGGTGGCAGTGGATGCGCTGCCGACTTCGATTGCGATAGAGCTGAAGGTCGTAGCGAAGGCGTGATTACGGCAACTACTGGACCTCTATGTCTTCTGAAGCGCACCATTCTGGTGATGAGATGGGGTTGCACCTGCTTGGAGTTCCTTCGGGTATTTCGACCCAATATTCCAACCCATCCACCTGTGCTGGGTAATCGGTGGAAATGCTGTGAGCCCCTGCCGCGAGGGCGGCGACAAGCCTGGTTGTGTCGTTGTTGTCAGCCTCCTCGCCTCCGCTGTCAGCCCGGCTACGTACGATGTATCCCTCGCTAACCAGACGAGAGATCTCCTCGCCACTTCCTATGGGGTCCGATAGGGAGAAGATGGCGGCCTCATTGCTGGCCTCGTCTGATAGGGTGAACATGCGAGCCCCCACTAGCCCAGGATGTGTCTGCACATACAGATCCCTAGACTCCCCACGTGCTAGCAGGACGAAGATGGCCTTGCCCCTGCTATCTTCCAGGAGTGGCCAGCCTTCGGTGACTATCTCCTCCTTCAGAGAAGGGCTTCCCCCCCTGACGTCATCCGGCGTAATCGTCTTGTTCAATGGCCAGAACTGAGTTATCTCCTGCTCGATGTCCCCCAAGAGTCCCGAAAGTTCCAGCGTGGTCGTGACTTCAGCGGCTTGCTCGGGCCAGTCCTTGGGCTCTATCCAGATGAATATCGGATGATGTTGCGGGTTCTCGTTGGACCAGCTCAGAAGAGTAGCGAGGCAGTTCTCGAAAGTGGGGCAAGTGGTGCCGGAATCGTACTGGTTGTGGTATACCCTGAGACCTTCCCTGACGTCCCACCAGACATCAATCTCGAACTGCCTGACTCCCTGATGAGAGGCTTGGAAGTCGAGGTTTTGGTGCGTGTACATGTATTCCCTTGTAGGTGAGATAAGGGGCTCGACGTGGTATGAGTTGTGGGTTCCCTTCATCTGAATGTGATTTATCCTGAGTGGGTCCTTCTCGGATTCTGTTCCTGCCTGCCCACCCTCGGAGCCCGTCCCAAAGCAACCCGTTAGTGATGCCATGACCACCAAGGTCACCACCAACGGTGCCTGCTTCCTCATCCTGTACGGATTATTGGAGAGGGAGATAACTCTTCTGAATGGACTAGTGGTGGTGCCCGCCTGGCCCATGGACATGCCCATGTGCCAGTTCCTCCTCAGAGGCGGCCCTGACCTCGACTACCTCGACCTCGAAGCGGAGTGTCTTGCCAGCCATCTGGTGGTTGAAGTCTGCCGAAACTACGTCGCCATCTATCTCGGTGATTGTGAACTGAATTGGGCCTTGGTCGCTATGTGCACCTACGACCATGCCTACTTCAAGCTCCATCCCCTCTGGGAACTGGCTCTTCTCTATCTTCTGGATGGCGTCGTCGTCCCTCTCACCATAGGCTCGATCGGGCGTAAGCGTGAACTCCCTCTTCTCCCCCACCTTTGCTCCGAGGACCTCCTGCTCGAATCCAGAGATCATCTGACCGTGACCAACTAGGAAAACCAATGGATCCTTGCCCTCGCTGCTATCGAATTGCCCCCCATCTACGAATGTCCCGGTGTAATGCACCGATGCTACTGTGTCCTGCTCTACTGTATCGCTCATGGGCGAGGGCCCGAGGGGGCAGTATCTAACCTGTTGGGTGAGGAGAACCTTCAACTGGGGTGTGTTAGGCCGGTAAAGCATGGGGAACTACGGTCCAAAGGACCTGTTGGGCATCGTTCTGACCCCGATAGAAGCGGTCTCCGATACTCTGGAGAGGAAATTGGGGCTTTTCTCAGTCGTGATAATCTCCCTATCAGCAATGATTGGTTCTGGTTTGTTCGTACTTCCCGCTCTAGCCATGCTAGAGATGGGGGGAGGAACCCATCCTGTAGGGGGGGTCTGGCTTGCATATCTGGTTGCAGCACTATTGGTCCTCCCGGGTGCAATATCTAAGTCAGAGCTTTCCACAGCAATGCCTTCCTCAGGAGGCTCTTACGTGTATGTCGAGAGGACTTTCGGACCTCTAGTTGGTACTATAGCGGGTCTTGGACTGTGGGCCAACTTCATGCTGAAGTCTGCCTTCGCATTGATTGGATTCAAGGCTTATCTTTGGGTCATTGAGGATATTATAGAAGTAGACATTAACATCGAGTCAGCTGCCATATTCCTCCTATCAGTTATTGTAATTATCAATATTCTAGGCGTCAAGAGGATCAAGAAGATTCAGACTCCAATAGTGATGTTCTCTGCTTTATACTTGCTCTCCATATGCGCATATGCTGTTCTAACCCAAGACCTCGATTGGGGCACGGTTTCGTCTAAGGATTCATTCGGGAGTTGGGAGGATGTCGCATCGACCTCTGCATTCGTTTTCGTCTCTTATGCCGGCGTGACTAAGATTGCAGCAGTGGGCGGGGAGATAAAGGATCCAGGGAGGAACATGCCATATGGGATTCTGCTCTCATTGGTATTCAGTTGTCTGCTCTATGTTTCTGTGACCTTGGTCATGGCGGCGGCAGTTGAGCCGAGCGAGTACATGCACGGCGAGCATGGGGCTAGTGAGGATCCGATTTACATCTTTGCAGAGGCAGTTGGAGGAGAGACAGTTGGGATAATTGCTGCTATTCTGGCAGTAGTTACGATGACTTCAATGGCGCTAGCAGGGATTCTGGCGTCTTCGCGTTTCCCCTTTGCCATGGCTAGGGACAAGCTGCTGCCGCAATTCCTCGAGAATGTACATGGAAAGTATGGGACTCCGCATTGGGCCATTGTCGGAACAGGAATAGCGATGGGGCTGGCAATCACATTCCTCCCCGTGCATGACGTCGCGGAACTAGCATCAGGATTCAAAATCATGATCTTCATGCTGATAAATGCCTGTGTAATTGTCCTTCGGAGTTCGTCCGATTCTCATGCTTGGTATGATCCTGAATGGAAGACTCCAAGAGGACTCTACCCTCTAGTCCAGTTGTTTGGAATCTTTGGAGGTGCTGCCCTTCTGTACTTCATGGGGACTAAATCACTAATTGGAGCAGGTGTGGCAATAATCCTCGGAGTCATAATTTTCAGTAGTTACGGAAAGAATAGGGTGCAGGAGGTGATAACCCCCTGGGAGACCACGAAGAAATTGCTCATGGACCCCGATGAGGTTGAGAGGCGCAGGGTCTTCGCATCATTCCATGCGGCCGACACCGAAGGAACTGGGAAGTTGAATCTTGAGGAGTTCATCAGTGCGTTCAAGGCTCTCGGATACATAGTTGGAGAGGGGCCGAATATCCCAGATGACGCGATTGTGGTCCCTTCTTCCAGTAAGACTAGACCAGACCGATTGATTCGAGACTTATTCCACGGAGGGGATTCGGATGAAGATGGTTTGATCGACATTGAGGAATTCCTGGCTGTGGCAGAAGAAATCGAGCCTGAGGATTGAATCTCTGGGCGTGTGATTGAAGTCTGCAACCGTTCTGGGAGTACTCCCCGGTGAGCGTTTGGTATCCAGTCGAGCGAAGAAAGTAACAACGCACGTCCTACAGGAAATGAAGCGTTCTGGCGAGAAGATTTCCATGCTCACCGCTTACGACTACTCGTTGGCTAGGCTAGTTGACGGGGCTGGAGTTGACGTCATCCTTGTAGGAGACTCCGCCTCGAACGTGATGGCTGGAAACGACACGACCGTGCCAATTACCCTCGACCACATGATCTACCATGCACAGTGCGTGGTGAACGCGGTAGACAGGGCGCTCGTAGTCGTGGACATGCCTTTCGGCAGCTACCAGGGGGATTCAAAGCTGGCTCTGAAGAGTGCGATCAGGATCATGAAGGAATCGGGAGGACACGCAGTCAAGATCGAAGGGGGGAAGGAGATTGTCGACTCGATCAAGAGGATCCTGACTGCAGGCATCCCAGTCATGGGTCACCTTGGACTGACTCCCCAGTCGATTTACAAATTCGGAACATACTCTGTTCGGGCTAAGGAGGAAAAGGAAGCGGAGAAGCTCATGGAGGATGCGAGGGCGCTCCAAGATGCGGGTTGCTTCTCTATTGTCTTCGAAAAGATCCCGGCTGACCTGGCCAAGAGGGTGAGTGAGTCGCTAGACATTCCCACGATAGGTATCGGGGCCGGAGCGGATTGTGACGGACAGGTCCTGGTGTTGCACGACATGCTCGGAATTACCAAGGACTTCTCCCCGAGATTCCTGCGGCGCTATGCGGATCTGGGAGAGGCCGTGGACGGAGCGGTCAAGGGTTACATAGAAGACGTGAGGAAGGGAGATTTCCCCTCCGAAGAAGAGAGCTATTGATGCGGAGGAGAAATTCCCCCCAACCTTCAAGGACGCCCGCCAACGGGTAGGGTAAGGTCATCATGAGCGAATTGTGGGTTGAGAGGCACAGACCGCGTTCTGTAAGCGAGATGAAGGGGCAGAAGGCAGTGGTTGACAGGCTGAAGGCCTACTCTGAGTCCCGTACCTTCCCGCACCTCATGTTCGCAGGCCCGCCTGGTACTGGGAAGACGACAGCGGCTCTGGCACTGACGAGAGATGTATTCGGAGAGGGCTTCAGAAGCAACCTTCTGGAGATGAATGCCAGTGACGAGAGGAAACTTGAGTCGATTAGGACCAAGGTCAAGCAGTTTGCTCGAACTGCTCCGATGCCAGGGACCACGTTCAAGGTCATTTTCCTGGATGAGGCCGATGCTCTGACTCCCGATGCTCAGGGGGCTCTGCGGAGGATAATGGAGCAGTTTGCCGAGACATGCAGGTTCATCCTGTCTTGCAACTACTCGTCCAAGATAGTCGAGGCGATTCAATCCCGGTGCGCGGTTTTCAGGTTCAGGCCGCTGAACACTGAGAAGGTTCTGGAGAAGGTAATCGAGGTCGCGAGTAGCGAAGGGGTTGACCTCGAGCAGGAAGCAGCGCAGGCAATAGCCAATGTCAGCCTAGGTGACCTCAGGAAGGCAATCACATCCCTACAAGTCGCCGCGTCGCTCGATTCGCACGTGACTAGGGATCTAGTCTACGAGACAACTGCAACTGCCCCCCCAGAGGAGCTCCATGGTTTCTTCTTGGCCTGCAAGGAGGATGGATTCCAGCCAGCAAGAAGGAGGATGAGGGGGATCCTCGACAGGTTCGGACTAGCAGGGACAGACCTTGTCAACCAGCTCCATCGAGAGCTAGGCGGGGTGACATTCCTGGATGAGACCCAAAAACTCGCTGTGACCGAGGCAATGGCGGAATGCGACTTCAGAATGGTCGAGGGTGGGGGGGAGTCGTTGCAACTCGATGCCATGGCAGCCAGGATCTGCGGGATGATAGGCAACTAGGACGAGGATTGGAGGATGCTGAGGGTGTACTCCATCACCCATGTATTGTCGCCGTCCTGCCATGGGATCATCTCCCCCTCCTCCATCAAGGAGATGTGGACTACATACTCTCCCGGACCACAGCCATCTGGACACAGATTCCATGCCATCGAGACATCTTCCGAATGAGGTGCTACCTTGGGTCCCGAGTAATCGCCCGTTAGAGTATTCTTCTTCAGCCCCCTGACCCAGTCGTTGGGATCGACGGAGTCGAAAGTGTCAGATGGGCCGGCGTCTGCAATATCGGAAACCAATCCGTAAACGCTGACTATCGGATCCATCTGACCCACTTTGTGAATGGTGAGATTCATCGTCGAATTTCGTGCATCTACGTTGTCCCTGACTCCCAGTCCGAGAATAACAGGGATTGAGTCCTGCGAGATCCTGATCTCGTAGACCCTCCCCTCTAGGTCTGAGTCAGAAATCCCCTCGCTGCTGGCTATGTCGATTGCTCCGGCGAGATGTGGGGCTGCAATGTCAGCGATTGGCGGGTTAACCAAGGCGAAGGATAGAGCGAGCCACGTGAACAGGTAGAGGAAAGAGGCCCTGACCCAGTTTCCAGTAGTGAATTGTTCGAAGAATCTAGTAGGGACCACTAGTTGATGTAGGGGGCGGA
Organism: uncultured Candidatus Poseidoniales archaeon; assembly: GCA_964570065.1. Taxonomy (GTDB): domain Archaea; phylum Thermoplasmatota; class Poseidoniia; order Poseidoniales; family Thalassarchaeaceae; genus UBA36. The sequence continues at coordinate 3,943 of CAZMVZ010000020.1, read as the reverse complement.
TGAGTGCTATCATTAGAACCGGGAGAAGCCATAGGATCTGCTGCGAGCTATCCATTCCTGGCATCATGTAGAATCTCATCAGCAAAGAAACAGATATCCCGAACAAGATTACTAGCCACATGGAAATTGCATCGGCCTTCTCCTTCTCGGCGTGAGAGGATGGGTCGAATGGCTCCAGAGAGGTGGACTTCTTGTCCCCCCCCTTCGAACCGCTCCCCTTCTTGCCGGAATAGGCGCTGGCCTTTAGGGCGGTATCGACATCGACCATGGTTGGTTCTGGCGAGAGAGGACGACACATCAACCCTGCGTGTGGGGGCAATGTCGCTGTTGCATTACTGGCAATGCTCAAATGGCCTCTTCTCCCGCCTTGATGATATGCCGGGGTGGCGTAGTTGGTAGCGCGTCGGACTCATAGGGAACAGTTGGCGGAGATTTCTCTGCTGACGCGAACGATGAGCGCATCATGCCTAGCCGAAAATGTCTGAGACATCCGAAGGTCGCGGGTTCAAGTCCCGCTCCCGGCACCAAAACCTGATACAAGCGAGCCTTTGATGGACCGAGGCTCTCTGCCCGCAATCATGGAGGATTGGCCAAAGCCCGGAACTCCCGTCAAACTGGTGGTGAAGACGTGGGCTGGAAAGGCAGAGCATACCGGAATCGCCCTGCCCAGTTCAGGGAAAAAGTTGATCACGATCAAGTTGCAGAATGGCTACAACGTTTCATTCCCAGAATCATACGTCGATTCGTTCGAGGTGCTCGACGAGATGCCGGCGATCGAGGAGGGGGTTGGGGAAAACGAGCCGCAGGACGAGTCTCTGCCCCTAGTACACCTCATCCACACCGGTGGAACGATTGCTAGCAAAGTAGACTATGCTACAGGGGCGGTGACGGCCAGGTTTGACCCCCACGAGCTCCTAGATGCTGTTCCCGAACTTCGTGGCATAGCAAGGATTCGTGCTGTCAAACTGGGCAACATGTGGTCGGACGACCTTCGTCCGCGGCATTGGAATAGAATGCTGAAGGCAACCGAGGAGGCTTTCGCAGAAGGCGCGGTCGGCTGCGTCATCACCCATGGGACTGATACCCTGCACCTCTCGGCTGCAGCGATCTCTTACGGGTGGTCGGGACAAGGGGGGAGGCCCCCTGGTAGAATTGTCCTCACTGGCTCCCAGAGGTCACCCGATCGAGGATCCTCGGATGCCGCGGAGAACCTCATCGCCTCTGTACAATGGGCAGCTCACGGTCCAACTCCCTCTGGGTACCGGGATTCTTCAGTGGTGATCGTACATGCAAGCTCCTCGGATGGTAGCTGTGCCGTTCTTCCAGGGTGTGCTTGCAGGAAGTACCACTCTTCCCGTAGAGATGCCTTCAAACCGATTAACCAGGATGTTCTTGGGCATGTCTTCATCGATGGGAATGGGGCGAGGATTGACTACTCGCCAGAGGCCCATGACGCTAGGGTCGAGGCGATATCGCCGAAGCCGTTCGACGAGACGATAAGAATCGCCCAATTCATCTCCGACCCCCATTTGCATCCTGACCAAGTGCAGGGAGCGATAGACTCTGGCTTCGATGCATTGCTCTTCCACGGGTCGGGTTTGGGGCACCTCCCGATTTCAAATCCAGAGGATGATAGTCTGGAGAATACCAGACTGAGGATTATGCTAGAGGACCACATAGCCCAGGGGGGAGTCGTGGTGGTGGTAACGAACGCGATTCACGGTCCCGTCAACATGAACGTCTACTCGAAGGGCCGGGACCAGAAAGACATGGGGATAATCGGTCATGGATCCCTATGTCCGCCGGGATCGGCCTTGGTGAAGTTGCACCACCTACTCTCGGTCGGTGGTAAGGAGTCGGTCGAGAGGGGTTGGGAGATGGATCTGGTGGGGGAGAATCCCACATTCTCCAGATCCTAGTCCCTCCGGTTTGCTGATGAACCGACTTGCACTTGGGTGGAACGTGGCAGGACCATCCCCAAGTGACGATCTGGATGCGATCAGGCAGGACTCCAAGGCACCAGGCGATAGAAGCGTAATCAAGGAGATGAGGGAGTCCGGATCACAAACGGCGAGAGAGAGGGTTCTCGATCTACTGGATGATGATAGTTTCGTCGAGGTCGATGCGTTCGTCAGACACAGAGCTGGAGAACATGGCATGCACCTGCATACTCCACTAGGAGATGGTGTCGTTGCCGGACACGGGATGCTGGACGGCAGGAGGGTAGCTTGCTTCTCGCAGGACTTCTCAGTCTTCTCCGGGACAATGGGGGAAATGCATGCGAAGAAGATCTGCAAGGTTGTCGAGTTCGCAGAGAAGGCCTGCATCCCCATCATTGGAATCTGGGACGGGGATGGACAGCGTGCTCACGAGGGAGTCACCTCACTGGGTTCGAACGGTGACCTACTGGACAACCTCGTATCCTGCTCCGGAAAGGTGCCGATGATCTCGATCGTCCTTGGGACTGTTTCGGGAACGAGTGCGCTAGCGGCAGGACTCTCCGACTTCGTCATCCTGGGCAAGCAGAGAGGCAGGATGTTCATGCGCAGCCCCTACGTGATTCCCGAGATCGTGTCGGGAGAGGTCGACGAGGACACCCTAGGCGGTGCGAACCACCATGCCAGCAGAAGCGGTGTTGCGTGCTTGGTATCGGATAGCGAGAGGGGGGCATTCGACATGGCCGCGGAAATCCTCTCCCACATGCCCGATCACACTATGTCGGAGCCCCCGATTCTGGGTTCTGGGGACAAGTGGGACAGGAAGTGCAGGGGGATGGAGAAGCTAGTCCCCCAAGACTCAGACAGGCCGTATGACATGAGGGACGTCATCGGCCAGGTGTTCGATGACAAGCGATTCCTCGAGTTATTCCCATCATACGCGGAGAATATTGTCATCGGCTTCTCTAGACTCGATGGGCACGCCGTTGGGGTCATCGGCAACCAACCATCTGTTCTGGCGGGCTGCTTGGACATCGACGCATCGATCAAGGCGGCTAGATTCATCAGGGCCTGTGACTGCTTCAACATCCCAATCGTGACTTTCGTTGACGTCCCGGGGTTCCTTCCGGGGACCGTTCAGGAGTGGGGTGGGATAATCAGGCACGGTGCCAAGTTGCTGTACGCATACGCAGAGGCGACGGTTCCCAAGCTCACAGTTGTCACCAGGAAGGCATACGGAGGGGCATATCTCGCAATGAGCTGCAAGCACCTTGGCTCCGACTACAACGTGTCATGGCCTACCGGGGAGTTGGCGGTGATGGGGGCCGAGGGGGCGGTGAACATCATCCACAGGGCAGAGCTAGCCGAGTCGGATGACAGGCCTGAGAGGCACTCGGAGCTGGTTGACGAGTACAGGGAGAAGTTCGGCGACCCCTACGTTGCTGCCAGGCATGGCTGGCTGGATGATGTGATAGAGCCGTCCCAGACGAGGATGGCCCTGGTCAGGGCCCTGAGGCCCCTCCTCTCCAAGAGGGAGTTGGTGCTCCCCAAGAAGCACGGAAACATCCCTCTGTGACTAATTAACCACTATCTCAGTAATATACAATGAGTTTGGGAAGAAAGTTATGGATTACAATGCCATGTACAAAATACCAACGATTGACTTTTCTGCTAAATCCCTGCTGGCACTTTCTCAGTTGGGAGTTTTTGCTGTTTTTGCCTACTGGGCGGTAGAGGATGGATCAGGTGACAATATTGACTACGTCTTTTTGACGATAATGGCGGGTGCTGGTTTGGCGCTCTTCCTCTCAGTCCCGAACGCGAGGATGGGGGTATCCTTGGGGATTCCAGCGTTGATGGTTGTAATTGGCCTGGCTGTGGGCGAGAATGAGATGATGTTCTGGGCAGTTTTCATGTTGATCATGATTGGTCCAATTGCCTACATGCCAGCAATGGCAATCGGCGATCCGACATTGGGTCTAGATGATGAATCCAGATTGCAAAGA
>CAZMVZ010000019.1:0-28629 GCA_964570065.1 uncultured Candidatus Poseidoniales archaeon | reverse complement strand
GATTCGACCCAACCCGGGAGTGCCGCATTCAGCGAATCCGAGACTCTTGCGAACTCGATCTACATGAACGAGGTCGTGCCTCATGCCGACCTGTACATCACCATGCACACAGGAGTCTGGATCATGCTCTACCCCTGGGGAAAGTGGCCAGAGCAGCCCTCGGACTGGGAGATGTTCCACTTCATCAGAGATGATGTGCATGCCAACATATCCGACATCCCGATTCAAAATGCGAACCAGGGCCTCTACCCGAACTGTGGAACCAGCCGAGACTACGGCTACGGGGTCATGGGGTACCCCACATTCACCTTCGAGACCGATGACGAGCAATTCCTGCTGGGGACAGTAGAGGCCCTCTCGGACAGATTGGGCGAGGAACTCGATGTGATGCGCTACCTCATTCAGAATGTCTGGTACTGGAGAGCTCGTCTTGTTGTCGATTCCCTGGTGGTGGAAGATGGGAAAGTGAATCTGGGTGTATCCAACCTAGGACACGCGAGTACATCGAATGCGACGCTTACATACTTCGTAGACAAGGGGGATTTCGTGGAGATTTGGTTTCCTGGATCAGATGGGCCAACCGAACTGGCATGGGACGCTGAAATGAGGGACTGGCAGCAATTGGTGGATTCGGACTTCAACTTCTCCGCCCCGGATTACGGCTTTGCAGTCAATGCCTCAAATAGCACCTTCACAACCCTCGATTTCGGTAACGCTCCGGTTTCCAGTGGTGATGGAGATTGGGTCCTCTACTACCAGAAGAGAGTGGTGGATTCCTCCATGTGGGTCTTCGGATCTGTCAATCAGAGCGTCGTGGAAAGTAATGAAGGCGCACTACAGGGCCTTCTTCCGGCCCCTTCGATGCTGCTTGTTTTCGTCGCCTTCGCTCTAGCTGCGATTAATGGAAGAAATAGTAGATTTGAATAGTATTTTATTGGTTCATAATGCTAATTCGGACTCTAAAGTGTGAATTTCCAAAGCAATTCTTTGTATATTACTACCAAATCGCAGACTTCGACGATAAGATGAATTGGTCCAATAGCGAATTCGATGAAGCCTGCGAACAACTGCTGATACCTCTCTTTGAGGGAGTCGTACGAGCTCCCAACAACGCTCTTTCAGGACTCGGTCGAAGCCAGCGAAATCTGGTCAAGGAAGCGATCTCATCCGATGAGTTCGAGGGAAAGAAGGGGCAGAGGATGGTCGTTTGGACTCCTGGTTGCAGAGTCATGCTCATCGGCATGGGCAAGAAGGATTCCTTGGGTCATCGTCTAGCTCGAAACACAGGAGCCAGAGTGATGAGTTCCCTTTCCAAGAAGAAGGGGCTCTCAGTATGCGTCAGGTTCACTTCAGGTTGGACAGGTGAACGCATGATTGACTTCGCAGAGGGCATGATGCTGAGGGATTACGAGTTCCTCGAGCATCAAGAAATCGATGATGAGTACATATCGGATCCATGGTCAGTTGAGTTCCAGGCCAGTCCTAGGCATCAGGAGATGCTGGCTGAGAGGCTCCAACTAATTCACTCAGTAGTCGGAGGCGTTCACCTGGCACGTGATCTAGGCAATGAGCCTGCCAACGTTCTGTATCCCATGGAGTATGCCCGAAGGGCGGAAGAATGGGCTTCTGACAAGGATAATGTCACAGTAGAAGTCTATGATTGGGATAAGTTGCAGGAGCTTGGGATGGGGGGCCTGATTAACGTCGGGAAGGGAAGTGACAGGAAGCCATGCATGGTTCTCTTCACCTTGAATCCGGATGCCGATGAAGGCGAGCAGAGGCCTTGCATTGTGGGCAAGGGCATTACCTTCGATACTGGGGGGATCTCAATCAAGCCGACCAGGGGCATGTGGGACATGAAGTACGACATGTGCGGGGCTGCGACGGTATTCGGTCTGATGGATTCCCTACACTCGACTGGCTTTGAGAGGAGGGTGAATGGGATCGCCTGTCTTGCCGAGAACATGCCTGGTTCTGGGGCATATAGGCCTGGGGACGTGTTCAAGACGTACTCTGGGAAAACGGTAGAGGTGTTCAGCACCGATGCCGAGGGAAGGAACGTGCTTTCCGATGGGCTGTGGAAGGCTGGCGAGATGGATCCGGAGTACATCGTGGACTTAGCAACGCTGACTGGAGCAGTGGTTACTGCCCTTGGGAATCAGATATCTGGGATGTGGGCAAACGAGGAGGGGATTGCCAAGAGGCTCAAGGCGGCCGCAAGGAGAAGTGGTGAGCCTGTCTGGAGGATGCCGCTGAACGCACAGTTCCGGAAGTACATGACCGATTCTGCCTTTGCGGATATCAGAAATGGATCGATAGGGGGTAGAGCCGGGTCTTCGAACTCGGCTGCCTCATTCTTGGAGTTCTTCGTCCCCCACAGAGGGTTCGACGAAGAGTCGGAGAAGATCCCCTGGGTGCACTTGGACATTGCAGGGACTGCGTGGGGACCGGGTGCCAAGGCTCGCTCTGAGGGGACCAACCCCCTCTTCCAATACGGAACCTCAGGGGTCCACGTTAGGACTCTTCACAGGCTTATCACTGAAGAGTAATCAGTCTTGGTCCTCGTCATCGGAGTCGACGACCTCGAAGTCTGCGTCCACTACTCCATCGTCATCGCCCTCTTCCTTTTCCTCTGCCATCTCAGCTGCTGCTGCTTCGTAGAGTTTTGTCGAGATGGCATGCATTGATTGCTCCAGTTCCGACATCTTTGCCTGGATTGCAGCCTCATCGATGTCCTCCAATGGGATGGGGGTCTCGTCCTTGACGATCAGAGACTCGAGTTCACCCAACTTCTCAAGAACTGGCTTGGTGTCATCCTCAGAGAGTTTTTCCTCGTTTTCCTCGATCATCTTCCTAGTCTGGTAGACTATGCTATCTGCTGAGTTCCTCATCTCTACCTTCGCCTTTCTCCTCTTGTCCTCATCGGCGAACTTCTCGGCGTCCTCGATCTTCTGCTTTATCTCATCCTCTGAGAGGGAGGTCTGACTCTCAATCTTGATTGATTGCTCCGTCCCAGTTCCCAGATCCTTTGCAGAGACGTTTACGATTCCGTTTGCGTCGATATCGAACGTCACCTCGATCTGGGGGATGCCTCGAGGGGATGCTGGGATGCCCATTAGGTGGAATCTGCCCAGGGTAATGTTGTCCTTCGCAAATTCTCTCTCCCCCTGCAACACATGAATCTCTACAGCTGGCTGGTTGTCTGCAGCGGTGGAGAATGTCTCAGACCTTCTTGAGGGGATTGTTGTGTTCCTCTCGATCATGGTCGTAGTTACGCCGCCGAGTGTCTCAATCCCCAATGTAAGGGGCGTTACGTCGAGCAGAAGGACGTCGGTAACGCCCTCGTCACCAACAATTATTCCAGCCTGTAGAGCGGCTCCCATTGCAACTGCCTCATCCGGATTGATTCCCTTGAAAGGTGCCTTGCCGACCTCCTTCTCAATCGCCTGCTGTACTGCTGGACCCCTGGTCGAACCCCCGACTAGCAATACCTTGTCCACGTCCCCCTTCTTTATGCTGGCATCCTTCATAGCCTGGCGAGTGGGTGACATCGTCCTCTCGACCAATTTGGATGTGAGTTTCTCGAACTTCGAGCGGGATAGAGACATGTCGAGATGCTCTGGCTGACCATCCTTCATTGTGATGAATGGCAGGTTGATCTGAGTAGATGGAGTGCCGGAAAGCTCAATCTTAGCCTTCTCTGCTGCTTCACGGACCCTGCTCATGGCCTGCAGATCCTTCTCCAGGTCTATTCCTGTGGACTTCTTGAACTCGGAAACGATCCACCCCATCACAGCCTCATCGAAATCGTCACCACCGAGCCTGTTGTCGCCACTGGTTGCTTTGACCTCAATCTGGGGTTGTCCGTCGACCTGGTAAATCTCCAGTATGGAGACATCGAATGTCCCACCACCTAGATCGTAAACAAGGACCGTCTGATCCTCCTCCTTGTCGACACCATAGGCCAGTGCTGCGGCGGTTGGTTCGTTGATTATCCTGAGAACCTCCAGTCCGGCAATCCTTCCTGCGTCCTTAGTTGCCTTCCTCTGGGAATCCGAGAAGTATGCCGGGCAGGTCACTACTGCTTGCTTAACCTCTGTACCCAGGTACTCTTCGGCGTCGGCCTTAAGCTTCTGGAGGACAAATGCAGAAATCTCCTGAGGAGAATAGTTGTCCTCGTCAATGTCCTTTGTCCAGTCCGTGCCCATTTCTCTCTTTACTGAGATGATGGTTCGCTCGGAGTTGGTAACCGCCTGTCTCTTAGCGGTGACTCCCACCAGACGTTCTCCCTCCTTGGTGAAGGCAACGACGCTAGGAGTGGTCCGAGACCCCTCTGAGTTTGGTATTACTACTGCCTTGCCCCCTTCTATTGTCGCTACGCAACTGTTTGTCGTTCCTAGGTCAATTCCTATTACTGCAGATCCCATTTTCATTTCTCCTGTTTTGTTCCAAACTACTTCAGTTCGAATGTGATGTCGAGGATGCCATTGTTGATCTCCCAGTTGGCGACTCCTGATGATGCGTGTGGGAGTACAAGTGTTCTGAATGGCCTAATCTGATTGGTCCTTAGCATCTGTAGAACCACTCCCTCCCCTGTAAGACTCAACTCAAGATTCTCAGAGGATATGTCGTCGAACTTTGATGCGTCTATGGTCACAAACATCTGGTCATCATTGACGTAAACGTCCTCCTCTGGAATCGAGTCATCTTTCGATTCATGCTGACTTTCGTCTACATCGACTCTGACTTCGGACACAGAGGGTTTGATGTGTATATCGACACCCATCTTCTTCAGAAAATCTCCGAGACCCTGAGGGCCGCTAATCATAGATTCAAAGTTCTTCATGAACTCCTCGGGATCTGAGTTTAGGCCGAGTTTGACTTCACTCATTGAGACCTTCTCTGGGTCAATCCCCATTTCCTCGAACTGGCTTCTTACTTGCTTAATCATCGATTTGAGGGTATTAATGTCGATCGGCATTCCCATTTGTTCGAACATCCTGGCCATTTCCTCAATGGCTTCTTCGTCGAAATCGTCCCAATTCTCTCCGGTCATAGTATCACTAATCAACCTCTAGTTGTATAGTGGGAAAGATAGGTGGTATTTGAATGGAACGGATTCATCCCCAGAGGATTGGGGCGGATTACGTATGAGCGTATTGAAAACAGAGGCTTGATTGGGAAGACACAGATGGTCGAGTCTGATCACGATGTAGCCCTGGAAGACACGGACAGAATCCACGGGAGGACTGCTCTAGTAAACAACGTCAAGGCTGCTTCATCTCTTGCTGGAGCGATTCGTTCAACCTTAGGTCCGAAAGGCCTGGACAAAATGCTGGTTGGCGGAGACGGGTCTGCTTCGGTTACTAACGATGGAGTCACCGTTCTAGAGAAGGCAAACGTGGAACACCCTACCGCCAGGTTGCTTATCGATGCCTCGTCATCGCAGGATAGGTCTGCACGGGACGGGACCACTACGACTGTCCTGCTTGTTGCAGAGATGCTGCAGAATGCTCTGGAACTAGTCCGTATGGGAGTGCACCCATCGATAATCGTAAACGGATACTCGATTGCACTGGAGGAGTCCATAAAAGAGACTGAGAAGGTGTCTACAGAATCAGATGACGCTCAGAAATCCCAGGTGATTAGGACTTCCCTCCAGGGGAAGGGGGACTCTTCAGTGTGTGGCCTACTTGCAAGACTAGCAATGGAAGCGGCAAGCATACTCGTCGATTTGGAAGGTGGGGACGATCTGGAAAGGATGGCCGTGAAGCGTCTGCAGATTAGAGAGGGTAGCGTCATGGACTCATCATTGGTCAATGGTCTGATGTTGCTAAAATCAAGAGTCGATGCATCCAGTCCGGAGGGTTCTGACGGAGGGGTTGTTGCAATAATTGACGGTGGTCTGGAACATGCCAAGCTGGAGACCGATGCATCGATCGAAGTAAACAGCCTTGGAGTTCTGCAGGAGTTCCATGAAAGATCCAGAGAGAACATGCAAAAGCAAGTTGCGCACCTCTCATCCCTCGGCGTTGATCTTCTGGTAGTTAGAGATGGTATTGCTGACGAAGTGATAACGCAACTGACAAAGGCAGGAATCGTGGCATACCGAAGATTCGAGAGGAGTGACATGGATCTATTGTCAAGAATAACTGGAGCTAGGCCAGCAAGAAGCGTTAGTGGTTTGGATGAGGAGGATCTGGGTACTTATTCGAATAGGGCCGAAGAAAGAATTGCAGATGTGAAGCACACTCTGATAGAAGGGGACGGAGGGGGGATGACCCTGTTGGTCAGGGGATCCTCGCCAGCAGTTAGGGAAGAGGGGATTAGGATCTTTGATGACGCCATTGGAGTGGCGCATCGTCTGAACCGCAGGCCGGGAGTCCTACCTGGCGGAGGTGCAATTCAGTCTCACCTTGCTAGGCATCTGAGATCATTCTCACAGACACAGACGGGAAGAGAGCAGCTGGCGATAGAGGCGTATGCTTCAGCGCTTGAGTCGATTCCAAGGATACTTGCTGAAAATGCAGGTAGAGACCCAGTGGAAGTGATACTCTCATTATCAGCGGATCAGAAGAAATCCGGCGCTTGGATTGGTTTCGACTTACAAAGTGGAGAGAACCGCGACATGGGCGAGATGGGAATCTTGGATACTGAGTTCGTGGTTAAGCATGCTCTTTCTGGTGCAACTGAAGCCGCGATAGGTGTGCTAAGGATCGACGATGTGCTCTGGGCTCGGACGGACCCTAGCACCCCCGACTGGGGAGGCGAAGCCGAGGACTAGCGACTAGAGACTCCTCTGAGCATCTCATCAACCAAGGAATCGAGGTCGTACTTCGGGGTCCAATCCCACTCCTCCTCGGCAAGAGACCCATCTATCGAATCTGGCCATGAATCGGCGTATTCCTGCCTGACATCGGGTACGAAGTCGCAAGTGAAACCCTCAACTCTGTCCGATATTGCATCAACTAGCTCTCCTGCAGAGAAAGAGAGGCATGGGATGTTGTATCCGGCCCTGGACTCACCTAGATCGTCTTCACTGGAGTCCATCAGGGAGAGGGTGGCGTTGATTGCGTCATCCATGTATAGCATTGGAAGACGGGTGTCAGGACGGACAAAACATTGGTAGTGGCCTTCGTTCAGTGCGGCATGGAATATTTCTACGGCGTAGTCGGTGGTACCCCCACCAGCAGGTGCCTTGTAGGAAATCAGGCCGGGATAGCGGATACCACGGGTGTCGACGTTGAAACGCCCCCGGTATTCACGAGCCAGGGCCTCGCCGGTGACCTTTGTCTCGCCGTAAACCGTGGTGGGATTGAGTGGTGAGTCCTGAGTGGCGTGCTTTGGTGAGTCTGGTCCAAAAACAGCTATCGATGACGGCGAGTAGACTCTGAGATTGCATTCCTTTGCCGCCTCGAGAACTGAGATTGTACCACCCACATTGATCCTACGGCACAAATCAGGATCACGCTCTCCGACCGCAGAAAGCAGTGCAGCGAGGTGGTAAATCGTATCGACACCCTCACTCTGGCAGATGCTGGATATCCCATCTGTGTCTAGGACGTCGAGGATCACGAATGGCCCGCCATCTACAGATGAGTGCCCTGCTGGCTCCCTTATGTCAGAGGCTATGACCGCATCGCTTCCGTGTCTTTCCCGCAGTGCCTGAACCAAGTCAGTGCCGATTTGCCCCAGTGCCCCGGTGACGAGTGCCTTGTCTCCCGAGGGGTCCGACATGTGCGACCGTAATTCTGGCGCTACTTGAAATTAAAGAAAAGGCAAACAGGATTTTATTGGCCAACGTTGATAGGGGATGGGCTACTGATTCGGACCCCGTTGATGAGATGAAGTATGTCATAGTGACGGGTGGAGTGCTCTCCGGATTGGGCAAAGGGGTAACTGCCAGTAGCATCGGTGTTCTCCTAAAAAGCGCTGGACTGAGAGTAACTGCAGTAAAAATCGACCCATATCTCAACGTGGATGCGGGTACCATGTCTCCCTTCGAACATGGAGAGGTCTTCGTTCTGGATGATGGTGGAGAAGTTGATTTAGACCTAGGGAACTACGAGAGGTTCCTAGACGTGTGTCTGACGAGAGAGAACAACATCACCACCGGAAAGGTGTATGAGAGCGTGATTCAGAAGGAGAGGAGGGGCGACTACCTGGGCAAGACTGTACAGGTCATCCCACACATCACGAATGAGATCCAGGACTGGATTGAGAGAGTAGCCCATATTCCAAGCGATGGCAACGGGAAGGAGCCGGATGCTTGTGTGATTGAGCTGGGTGGGACGGTTGGGGACATCGAAAGCGCTCCTTTCGTCGAGGCTTTGAGGCAGTTCCAATTCAGAGTTGGCCAAGAGAACGTTTGCTTCGTCCACGTTAGCCTGATTCCGGTAATGGGGCCAGTCGGAGAGCAGAAGACGAAGCCAACTCAGCATACTGTAAAGGAACTCAGAGGCCTGGGGATCAACCCACACATGCTAGTTTGCAGGTCGAAGAGCCCATTGATTGACGAAACACGTCAGAAGATCTCAGCATTCTGTCACGTGCCTCCCGAAGCGGTAGTCTCGGCTCACGATGTGTCGAACATCTACCAAGTCCCGATAATGATGGAGTCTCAGGGCGTCACAGAGATGCTTTCTGAGAGATTTGGCTTCAAACTCTCCTCGAAGAGGAAGTTGCTCGAAGACTGGAAGGAGTTGGCCGATCACGTTGACTCCCTGGAGGATGCGGAAGAGGTCCACATCGCAGTTGCGGGCAAGTACACCGATCTCTCAGACTCATACCTAAGTGTGATCAAGGCACTTCAGCACGCATCATTCAAGGTCGACAGGAAGCTAGTCATTGATTGGATCGAGTCCTCAGTGCTGGATGAGGATGCGAAGAAGTCGGACCGAGAGTCGTATGACGAAGCATGGAATCTACTCAAGGAGGCAGATGGCATACTCGTCCCTGGTGGATTCGGAATCAGAGGAATCGAGGGGAAGATAAGGGCAGCAGAGTATGCCAGGGAGAATAATGTGCCATATCTGGGTGTTTGCCTAGGGCTGCAAGTAGCGACAATAGAGTTCTGCAGGAACGTTTTGGGGATGGAGGGTGCGAATTCCTCTGAATTCGAGGAAGACCCAGCTCACGCGGCTATTGTCTTCATGCCGGAGATATCGAAGACGCATATGGGAGGCACGATGAGGCTTGGGACGAAGCCGACGCCATTCCTAGTGGATGACTGCAAAATCAAGCGCCTGTATGGGGGTGCTGGCCATGTTGATGAGAGGCACAGGCACAGGTACGAGGTTAATCCTGAGCTCATCGAGGCAATCGAGGAATCCGGTCTCGTATATGTGGGCAAGGACGAGACCGGGGAGAGATGCGAGATAATGGAACTAGAAGGACACCCATATTTCGTCGGCACCCAGTACCACCCTGAGTTCAAGTCGAGGCCAGATCGGCCAAGCCCACCATTCCTAGGACTCCTTATGGCGGCTTCGGGGATGGAAGTCTAATCGACGGAGACAGGCAGTATCCTAGTCGTTCTATATCCCTGCAGCACCTTCATGTACCGCTTGGATGCGAATTCTTGGTCCAGAGAATCATCCCCCGTCTCGATTCTAAGCGCTCTTACTGTGAGGAGCTTTGCGGGTGTCACTACCCCAAGGATATTGTCAATCCCGATCGAACTTAGGACTGATGGTGAAAGTTGCAGATTTCCCCTCCCAATCAGGAACCCCTGACCCCCCATGGGAGAGAGTAGAAGGGTGACTGGCCCGTCATGAGAATCGAGGATTTCGATAATGCCAGATTCAGCGAGGTCCGTCCCAACTTTCTCGCTACCGATTGTCGCATCGATCCCAAGTGTCGTCAATTCGAAGCCAATGTTTCCACCTATCTCTCGGAGGGTCCCTCCCGAACCCCAGATTACCAGATGGCCTTCGTCCACTATGGATTCCTCGATATGATTTGAAAGTCCAATGATTATTTCTTCCTCTGATTCTGTCTGGATCAGCTCTTTGGAGCCCTGCATCCACCTTGGAGAATTTGGAGAGAAGGCCTCGGCGTAGAGCCTTACCACCCATTTCCCCTTTCTGTAGAGCTCTTCGTCCAAATCAAGGACTTCAGTGGAAGACACTAGTAGGTCACCCTGGATCCATGCCGAGAGGACCTCTGCAGCTGCCTTCGGAGAGCTGGCGAAGCAACCCGAGTGCATCTTCACTCCAGAGGGCACGCCGATAACTGGTAGCTCAGGTGTTTTCGAATCGGACAGTGACGAGATGATGTCCCGCGTTGTTCCATCCCCGCCTGAGTAGACTAGCAAGTCGATCCCATGCTCAAGCAATCTGGCGACCGCATCTTGAGTATCAGAAGCCGAGGTTTTGCCCGGAGACTGATGGACCTCGGAAATTGTCCCGATCTCGAGTTCAAATGGAATCCACTCCGTCCCCATCCTACCTGTACTGGTAATCCACTCTATCTGGCTTGATTCGGCCCTATGAATCCTCGAGAAATGCACAAGCATAGATTCTAGACGGGGTCCGGACCTATCCTCCGCCCCCTTTGAACGAGCCAAATCGGCCTGTCCATCAGAGCCTTTGAGGCCAAGTCTGCCCCCTAGTCCAGCATCAGGATTTGCGAGTATCCCAATGCGCACCATGCATGTCCCAGAGGGAGCGTGTTCTTATCGGTTCACGCTCGGGACACTGTTCAATGAGGGTCGTGGTGGCGCTAGGTGGAAACGCGCTTCTCAAGAGGGGGGAGGAGCCGACTTCTGGGAATCAGAGGAGGAACGTGAGAACTGCGTGCAGGGCTCTTGCCCCTCTAGCAGAGGAGCATCAGCTTGTGATCACGCATGGCAATGGCCCCCAAGTGGGCCTTCTTGCTTTGCAGTCTGCGTCATACGAGGAAGTTGAGGAGTACCCATTAGATGTCCTCGGAGCTCAGACCGAGGGCATGCTCGGATACTACATCCAGCAGGAACTGGGGAATATGATGCCAACAGAGTCTTCTTTCGCGACAATTCTTACAATGGTCGAGGTTGATCCTGATGACCCTGCATTCCAAAACCCCACCAAACCAATAGGCCTGCTCTACGGAGAGCAAGATGCACGGAGAATCGCGAAGGAGAAGGGATGGTCGATAGCAAGAGACGGTGACGGATGGAGGAGGGTCGTTCCCTCGCCCGAGCCACACAGGGTCTTCGAATTGCGGCCCATACACTGGCTGCTGGAGAAGGGGGCAGTGGTAATCTGTGCCGGTGGTGGTGGAATTCCGACCGCATACAACTCCGAAGGCGTTCTAGAAGGAGTAGAGGTCGTCATTGACAAGGATCGTGCAAGCGCACTACTCGCAAGGCAGCTAGGGGCGAGGTTGCTGATTCTTGCAACTGATGCGGATGGCGTTTACGACAATTGGGGGAGCGATGAGGCAGAATTGATCAAACGAGCGACCCCCGAGGAAATGTCTGGAAGAGAATTTGAAGCAGGATCTATGGGGCCGAAAGTCGAGGCTGCATGTGATTTC
The DNA here is from genome assembly GCA_964570065.1 of uncultured Candidatus Poseidoniales archaeon. Lineage (GTDB taxonomy): Archaea > Thermoplasmatota > Poseidoniia > Poseidoniales > Thalassarchaeaceae > UBA36. The sequence goes on along the minus strand of CAZMVZ010000019.1, from coordinate 17,112 downwards.
GTCGGACGAACCGGTGAGCGTGCCGTAATCGGCTCCCTCTCTGAAATCTCCGGAATGGTCGAGGGCACTTCGGGAACGCAATTCGTCATAGAATGAGGCCCCTGCCGTCTATTTGCGGCCAAGGCCTTCATATCGACTGGACGTCGGCGAACCGAAGAGGGATACGAGTGGGAATGATTTCCGTTGACGTGGGCGAGGGTGATGCGCACGAGTATGCGAGTGGAATCAGTGCTGGAGAAGTAATCAAAAACGTACACGGGAGAAAGTCCGGAGCCGTAGCTGCTTTGGTGGACGGAGAGGAGAGGGACATGTCCTTCTCGCTTGAGGCAGACTGCAAGGTCGAGCCGATACTGGGAGACTCAGAGGGGGGTTTGTACATCCTGAGGCATAGTTGCGCCCATCTACTTGCTCAAGCCGTGACTCAACTCTATCCGGAAGCAAAGCCGACAATTGGACCTCCGATAGAACACGGTTTCTACTATGACTTCCAAATGGATCCAATCGGCGAAGATGGGTTGCGTGAGATAGAGAAGCGGATGAAGGAGCTCGTCAAGCAGAACATCACCATAGACAGGGAAGAGGTTGACAACGAGTCTCTGAGGGAGATGTTCTCCTCGAACCCGTTCAAGTTGGAGATCATGGATGACAAAATTGGCCATGATGTCGGTTCATCCGCTTACCGCCAAGGGGAGTTCGTCGACCTATGCAGGGGCCCTCATGTTTCGCGGACCTCCCAATTGAGGTGGTTCAAACTGACCAGCACTAGCCAGGCCTATTGGAGAGCAGACAGGGAAAGAGAGGCCCTAGTCAGGATCTATGGCATGTGCTACGACTCCAAGGACGGCCTGAGGGAGAGGGAGAGGCAGATCGAGGAGGCTTCCAGGAGAGACCACAAGAAAATCGGTAAGGAGATGGGTCTCTACATGATTGACGATCTGATAGGCAAGGGGCTCCCAGTTTGGCTTCCCAATGGCGAGTCGCTCAAGTCAGAGATAGAGAAGTTCGCAATCGAGACAGAGGAGGCGTATGGGTATGTCAGGGTGACAACTCCCGTATTAGGGAAGAAGGAGCTGTTCGAGACCAGTGGTCATCTTCCCCACTATGCCGATGGGATGTATCCACTAATGGAAATGGATGACGGTGCCTATGCGTTGAAGGCCATGAATTGCCCGTTTCATCATCGAATATTCCAGAACGAGAAGAGGTCTTACCGAGAGTTGCCTATGAGGATAGCCGAGTATGGAACAGTGTACAGGAACGAGTTGTCCGGTACCCTCTCCGGGTTGCTAAGGGTAAGGATGCTGTCAATGAATGACGCTCACATCTACTGCACCCTGGACCAGGTGGCTTCCGAAGTCGCCGATAATGTGAGGATGGTGCAAGAATACTACTCAGTGTTCGGTTTTGATGACTACCACTTCAGACTCTCTCTGTGGGATCCGGACAATACGGAGAAGTACATCGATCAGCCTGAGAACTGGGAGTCGACCCAGGAGCATCTGAGGGAAATTCTCGATGATCTTGGGGTCGAATATGTGGAGGCTGTGGGAGAGGCGGCATTCTACGGTCCGAAGATTGACATACAGTTCAGGACCTTGCTCGGCAGGGAGGAATCGATGTCCACAATCCAACTAGACTTCGCTGCGAAAGAGCGTTTTGGGCTGTCCTACACAGACGAGACTGGAGCCGATAATGGCGAGGTGTTCGTCATCCACAGGGCTCCCCTCTCCACGCACGAGAGGTTTGTTGCATTCCTCACCGAGCACTGGGCAGGTAACTTCCCAAGTTGGCTGTCTCCGGTTCAGGTCCAAATCATCACGATCTCAGAGAAGCACAAGCAGTATGCCGAACAGGTAAGGGAGGCTCTGGAGGTGGCTGCGGTCAGAGTTCGAGTTGACGACTCAGACAACACAATCGGCAAGAAGATTCGGACGCACAGGAAGATTCGCCCGGCTTACATGGTAATCCTCGGTGACGACGAGATGAGCAGTGGCACTGTCTCCATAAGAGGGAGGGGCGGCAATCAGAAGAACGGAGTTGGCCTGGATGAGTTCGTTTCGGACATCTTCGCCGAGATTTCGAATCGCAGCAGGGAGCCCTCACTAGACGAGTGAAGTATCAATACTGAACCCCATCTAGGGATGCCCACTATGGCCACCAACGATGGCAGTAGAAGTCCCGAAAACACCGAGGCGATGCTGTCAACAGCACGTTCAGTGATTCGTACCTGCCTACAGGTCAGGAGGGAGGAGGACGTACTGGTGCTCACTGACCCGGACACTGCCGATGTGGGTCAGGCATTGTATGAGGAGGCTGCCAGAGTCACGGACAGGATCCTCCTAGTGATGATGCCCCCTACTCAGAAGACTGGGAAGGAGCCGCCGCTGCCAGTCTCCGACATAATGAGGAAGAACAGGGTGATCATCATAGCAACCAAGGACTCCATGTCACATACCAGAGCGAGAGCAGCAGCTACCAGGGAAGGGGCCAGGATAGTCTCGATGCCTGGAATTGGGAGCATCGCCTTCCAGTCCGGGGGTATGACTGCTGACTACAATACCCTGCAGAGAGAGATCAGCGGGATGGGTTCAGTCTTCAGGAGGAGGAGGAGGGTCAGCGTCAAGTCAGCAGCAGGGACTGATGTCGAGTTCCTAACTGGCGACAGGTGGATTCTGGAAGACACTGGCATTTGCAACCGTCCTGGACAGGTAGCTAACCTACCTGCAGGAAAGGTGTTCGTGCTTCCCAAGGAGGGTTCGATGCAGGGCACCATCATAATCGACGGTTCGTGGGAAGGCAGGCTACTGGAAGAGCCGTTATCGTTGCAAGTAGAAGACGGGATTGTTGTCGATATCTCCGGTGGTGATGTCGCTGATGAGATTAGTGCGGTTTTCGATATTGCTAGGTCAGGATTGAGAGGTTCCAGGAGAGATCAGGTGTGGACTGTAGCTGAGTTCGGGTTCGGCATGAATCCCAGGGCGACTAAACTGGTGGGGAACAAAGTCGAGGACTTGGTGGTCAGAGGTTCGTCGTACTTCGGATTCGGGGATAATTCGCACATAGGAGGGACTGCAAGGGTCGGGGTTCACCTACGTGGATCACTGATTTCCCCCGAGGTAAGTCTGGAGGGGTCAGTGATTGTCTCGGACGGGAAGATTTCTACTCGGTAGGTGAGTCAGTGCGAGCAGTTCTATGGTGCAACGGATCACCCCCCCACCCTTCGGCAATTGAGTCGGTCATCTCCGACGATGTAGAGGTGTTCGGCGTTGATGGGGGGGCTGATCGAGCTGCTGAATCCGGTATTGAGGTTGTAGAGGTGCTGGGTGACCTCGACTCTGTCGGAGCCGCCGACTGGGGGGGGAGGTGCGTGGAGTTGCTTGATCAGGGGTCCAGCGATCTGGCAAAGTCACTGGCTCTTCTGATTGAACGAGGCTTCTCAGAGATCGACGTTTTGGGGGTGGATGGGGGAGAGCCTGATCACGTCCTCGGAAACTGGGCAGCAATGCTAGATGCCCCTGCGGGAGCAATCATTAGAATGCACCACGAGAGCCGAGTAACGACAAGAGTTCTCCCTGAAGAGGGTGAGTTCTCTTTGGAAATCGGACTAGGGGAGGCTTTCTCCGTCTTCGCCCTTGAGCCGGGCAAAGTATGGATTTCAGGATCCAAGTGGGAGATGGAGGGGGAATTCCTTGCCCTCTCATCGAGGGGTCTTCACAATGAGGGAAGGGGGGGCATGGTCTCCATCAGAGGAGAAGGGGTCCTGGCTATCATCTCAAGACGGTGACTCACTCTTCCTCGTGAACCTTCATGGCAAGCATCAGAGCAATGGGGCGAGTCCTCTCGTCCTCCTCAAGTGCTATCCTTGCGATAATCATGATTGGTACGCCAATGATCGCACCGGAAATGCCCCAGACCGAAGCACTGACCATCACGGTTAGAAGCAGGACCAACGGAGAAATCCCTAGCCTCTGACCAGAGAGGTTTGGCTCTATGAATGAGCCGAACAACTGTTGGTTGCCGATCATAAGTGCTCCGAGTACCAATGCCTGAAGTGGATCGAGCACAATCAAGGCGATCATCATCGGCGGCACTGTAGCAAGGAGAGCCCCAAGTATTGGAATGAAGTCTAGCAGGAAGCATAGAACTCCGAACAAGAACCAGCCTGGTATGCCCATGACCCAGAGAAGAAAGGCCAGCACTATTGCTTGGCCAGCGCTACAGGTTGCCTTCGAAATCACATACGTGGAAATCGCCTCAGACGAGTTAGAAACGATGTTTCGAACACCGCTATAGGAACTTGGGAAGGCAGCCTTGAATCTGCCAGGAAGGCTCTTCTCCTCAAGTATCAGGAAAATTACGAAAATTGCAACAGTGACCATGGTGGTCATGAAAGATGCCAGATCGGCAAGGATGTTAGTGGCAAAGTCTTGGATATTCTGGGGATCGAGGAGATTCTCGATTGTCTCCTGGCTGGTGATGACTTCTTCGAGGCCGTAGAGGTTCGCCTCTCCAAGGTTGGTCCACTTTTCGTCGAACTTGTCAATCAGACCGCCCTCCTTGTTCATCTCGTCTTTGAATTGGTCGATATTCCGATACAGCAGTATTGAGACCGCATACGAGGCAATTGCACCAAATGCAAGTATTACCCCATATGCTAGCATTGGCATTCTGGAGACCACATCGAACCTCTCGATTAGGTACTGCTCAGGTGCCCTGATCAGGAAATATATCAGCACTGCAATTGCCAGGGGCATCAGAATCGCCTTCAGATTGACCAGAACTAGGTAGGAAACTAGTAAGATGATGGCAAAATTCGCTGTCGTGGCGCTATTCGATCTCCGAACAGAGGAAAAACGGCTCTCCATAATGAGCGGAGGGCGGATTAGCAATCAAGAGTTTCCCCGTACTTCATTGTGACATCGCTCGTCGATAAACTGCCAAGAAGTCCTCTGCGTTTCCATCTAGGGTGAAGTTTTCGAGGACTCTCTTCCTACCCTCTCCTCCTTTCTTGAGCAAGGACTCCATAGAAGACGCCTCGGAACATATGGTCTGGGAAAGTGACTCTGCGGAGCCGATTTCGAAGAGCGCCCCTACACTGTCGTCTACCATCTCGGGCAACGGGCCATGGTCAACAGTCACTACTGGGGTACCAGAGCTCATTGCCTCGAGAGGTATCAGCCCCTGACCCTCATAGTATGAAGGATAAATCACCAGATCTGAGGCCCTGTACATCTCTGAGATCTGCTCGAACCCCATACCGGACTCGATTGTGACCCTGTGGCTAATTCCCAACTTGGCGGCCAACCGGTTCAGCTTCCTCCAGAGAGAGCCGCGGCCGATTATCACCAGATGGGAGTCCGTTGTTTCAGCAGACATGGCGAAGGCCCGAAGAAGAAGGCCATGCCCCTTTCTAGCGGCCAGCCTTCCCACAGCAAGCAAGAGCAGGGTGTCGGGCCCTAGGCCATACTTCGACCTAATCTCGTTCTTCTTGTGGGCGTCTTCCTCGCTATCGAGATGCATTGGGACGAACATGCTAGTGTCCACCCCCCAGTGGATGACTTCGCAGTCCCAATCGGAGGGTGCGTCGTACCTAGACTCGAGGTCCGACATTGTTGCTCGGGAGTTTGGGACAATAACTGCGGAGTTTTGTATCGCCGATTTCTCGAATCGTGCATACCTTCCCGCCATGAATCGGATGGCAATGTCATTTGGATTGGACCACACCGCTGGTTCCCCAAAGCTGGCGGCTAGAGTCAATCCGTCCCTCTCTCCAAGCCAGGTTCCATGCATTGATGACACCACTGGGGCTATTTCCCTGCGGCATCTTTCAAATTGTTTGGACGACCAAGAAGCCATTGGGCAATGGAGATGGACGATATCCACGGGTTCATCTGCATGTAGGCGAGCCAATTCTTTCAGAGCCGCCTTGCCGTAAGAGCGAGTGAATTCGAGAGGGATCTTTAGCCATGGGACCTGAATGATTCTGACACCTTCCATGTTAGGGAGGGTCCCCTTGGAGCTCCTGGTGATGACTGTAATCCTGTGCCCCATAGCAGCCAGCTTGGAAGACAGGTGGAATACAGTGGACCCCATTCCCCCCCATCTGGGTGGGTACTCTCCCGATATCATCGCTATGTGCATGGCTCCACCGGTAAACCGGTCTAGGGAGGCGTTATTGAAGAGAACGGGAGTGGCGGGGCCTCTACAATGGTTCAAAAATAGGCCCATGATGGGCGAATCCCCATGGAAGGCCCATTGCCAGTCCACGTTACGGTGGTCATACCCACCAGGAACGAGGAGGAGGCCATTGTCGATACCATTCGATCGGTTCCCAATGACGGTTGGTGCGAGAAGCTCGACTTCCTGGTGATTGATGGCAATTCCGAGGATCGTACCAGGGAGCTAGCGGAGCAGGAGGGTGCCGAGGTTTACCTTGAGGCGAGGAAAGGGTATGGGAGAGCCTATAGGTCTGGTTTCGCCATTGCCCCGGGGGAAATCATAGTCACTATGGACGCAGATTGCACTTATCCCGGGGAGGAAGTGCCCGGACTAGTTCGCAAGTTGGTCGAAGAAGACCTCAAGTTCATCACATGCGATCGTCTGAAGAGGGCTGAGGACGGTGCTATGTCCGGCCTGCATGGATTCGGCAATTGGGCTCTCTCATTCACTGCGAGGATGCTTTTCTTCTATGGCATCCACGATTCCCAGTCGGGAATGTGGGTATTCAGAAAGGAGATTATGGAAAATCAGAAGATGCGCCCGACTAACGATGGCATGCCCCTCTCAGAAGAGATGAAAATCAACGCCAGAAGGTGCTTCGGACGAAATGAGGCTTTGGAAATCTCCGTCCCATACAGGACCAGGGTGGGAACCGCTGAGATCCACACTTGGGGGGATGGTTGGAAGAACTTCAAGTTCCTATTCTCCAAGAGGATCGGCCTGAACAGGGAGAGAACCCCCTGGGGGCCTGAGAACTAGTCCTCGGAGTCGAACTCATCGTCCAAATCCCTGGGATCGAAAGACGACCATGACTCGATGACTTGCATGTCCTTGGCCATCTCTGCCATCTTCATCCGCCTGTATGAGATTCCAGCCACAGTCAGGGATGCCATTGTGATTAGCAGCAATGGTACCCCCAGGGATGAGACCCAAGACTCCAGCCCGCCATTGTCGGATTCGACGATTGGAACCGTGTGAACCGCTCCAGGGGAGACTAGGTCTGAGTCGATGGCCCAGACTTCGACCCTGGCCCAAGAGCCTCCGGAGACCAACCATGAGAATCTTGACGTCCAGATTCCGTCGCCCCCCACTGAGTCCCCGTTTGTTCCATCGTCGTAGAAGTACATAGCAACCGAGGACCCCCCTGCGATTAGCTCACCTCTGACGATATCGGTAGTCCCATCATCATCCTGAACCCGGACTGTGGTGGTCACCTCGGTTGGAACGCCATCTTCGATCTTGTTTACCGAAACCATCAGGTCGAATACCTCAGGAGAACTTGACCCAACCGTTAGATTCACCGACGCTACCGAGGTGCCTCCCCTTGAGTCCTTTACCAACAAGTCAACCCTCACTGGTCCTGGCTGGAACGAGATGTTCAGAGTGATGCTATCGCTGACTAGTTGACCGTCGATCCTCCATTCGTAGAGGACGATGTCATCGTCGTAGTCGAAGGACTGCATGGCGCTGAGGACTGCTTCTTGCCCAGGAGGCAGGTATTGGCCATTATCCATCCCAGAGATCACTGCCACCGGGCCCGTCTCAAGTACGGTGATGACCTGCGAGTGGACTCGTTCCATTCCCTTCTCGTCCGTGAGGACGAAGGTCAGGTTGTGGATGCCATGCGAGAGGTAGTCGTTGTACCAGTAGTCCGTGGTCTTGGAGTCTAGGATAACCCCATCCAGATCAGAGGTGACAGTGACAGAGAAATCGTCCCCATCCATGTCGATGGAATTCCTGAAGTCGAAGAGCACGGGGAGGTTCGAGTAAACTTGGGCATCCGGGACGGGGGATTCGAGTATCAGCAACGGTGCTGACTCGGAAACGATAATCTCGATCTGGTCCGAAACCGGTCCGCCTCCATCATCGAGGGTGAGGGTGATGGTATGCTCTCCGGAAGGGAGGCGGGTCAAGACATCCCAACTACTTCCAATGGGATCGGAAATCTGGTCCGACTCCCATAGAACGGATACTAGGTCGCTGCTAGTTGTTGCTAACGGGTTGCACAGAAGCCCACTTCCGTTATCCGGCAGTTCTGAACAAGAAAGGTCCCAGTCGCCGGATCCAGTGGATTCCAGGGAAACCAACTCTGATGAGTCCGTGTACGTCCCCGAGAGGGGCATGGAGATCATGGCATCGGGAGCTGAGTTGGTCACCTCTAGGGTCTCTGATTGGGCGTTCCACTGGTTGGCGTGATCGCCCCTGGTGTCACTGGCCTTCATTGTGATGGAATGAACCCCTTTGCTAAGCGTTCCCGACCACTCGGGCAGATCTGGGGATGAGCCTGACCCTAGGAGGCCGTCTATGTCGCTGTGGAACTCGAACCTGATGTCATCGCCTTCGGGATCGTGGGTCTCGAAGCCAGTCAACGCGACCCAGTCTGCTGATGTCTGGCCAGTCCTGGATATCTCCATCATTGGTTCTGGAATCTCGTTGTACAGCTCTATGTTGAATGTCCATGAGATCACGTTGTTGACTCCGTCCCATGCCTTCACTGAAACGCTGAAGGTGTCCTCGGGGGCGCCGATGAAGGATCTGACGATCTCGGTCGGGCAGCTCGGATTCTCTGGATCGGGGTCTGGATCGGCCTCGTAAGATGCGGTTGCCCAGCACCAAAGGTCGCCCCCTTCTGGATCGTAGGTCCCATCGAGGTTGATGGTTACGTTCGCTGTTTGGCCCAGGAAGAGGGTGCCCCATGATGAGATGGAGGGGGATGTGCCCACAGAAAGTACCGGAGGGAGGTTCACCAATTCCAACTCACGGGTCTCGTTCACGCAGTTACCCTCAGAGTCGCATACCTCCAGTGTGATGGTATGACTCCCATCGGAGAGGCATGGCTCAGACTCGTTCATGTTCGCGATGAAGAACGAGTTGTTGCTTGATTGGAGATCGCATGCTGGCCCAATGCCACCATCGATGCTGCTCGTCCAATTGTACGTGAGCGAGTCGAAGTCCAAGTCCCAGCTCTCCCGAGCATCGAAAATAATCTCGCTCTCGCTTGAGTACTCCATCTCGTCCAATGGGGTCTCCCATAGGATGAATGGTGGTTGGTTGCTGAGTTCTAGTCTGCAGTAGACCCTCTTGTCGCCATCCAACTGCATCGGCTCCGAGTCATTGTGGACCCCGTCGTAGTCGCATCCCACGTATGCCGTGTTGGTGGATGACCACCCCTGGATTGGAGTCCATCTCTCGCCGACGAATGGCCCGTAGTCGAACATTCCCCCGTAGGGCTGGGTGGCCAGGACCTCGCTCTCGAATTCCTGGAAGGTTATGTTGACCTGTGCCAGAGGGATGTTGAGGAGGTTCTGGTTGATCGTGTGGACATCGACCATCCACATGACGTCAGCAATGACGTCGTCCTCTGAGCTCTCTGGAGTTAGGATGTCCCCCGAGGAAATCCAACGAAGGTGGGAGTTGTTGCTCAATGAGAATGTGCTAGGCGAGCCTGAGCGAGTTGCCAACGATGATTCGGTGAAGTTCACTGAGCTCTGGTCGATTTCGGGCAGCTCGTCGCAGATGAGGGAGACGCCGTCGGCTAACAAATCGGTGTGCGAGACTAGGTCCAGGCAGTTTGACGGGCTGTCCCATATCACGCTGTTAGAAATCGTAGATGGCAGTGACCCCCTCGCCATCCAGTACATCCCGCCGCCGTTCCCGCTTAGGTCGAGGCCGCTAATCTCAGCATCTACCCCCTCCAGGCTGACAGAGTAGTTGGTCGAGGTGGAGTGGACTGCTATATCGTCTAGAATGACGATGCCCGGGAACAGGTTCCCCGTGTTGTCTATGTCCAGGGCCGGTTCGGACAGTGATCCCTCAACTGTTGTCGAAATCAGTTGCAAATCGATGCTGTCCCTGACAACTATCCCCCTCTGGTCCCCATCTGAGGAGCAGGTGTGGCATGAGACGTTCTTGCCACCGCTCATTACGTAGTTCGACTCCTGGAAGTAGAGCCCAATCCCGTTCCCAGACGTGTGGACGTTGGAGAGCTCCACGTTGCTGGAATCGATGACTGAGACGCCATTCCCGATGTTGTCCTCGCTAGCAAGGTTCTCCACCTTGGGATGGAACTCGACGAATGAGGCGCCGTTCGCAGCATTGCCCCTAATTGTCCAGTTGCTTCCGATAGCCCCTCCCTTGGCCATCACAACACCGGATCCAGTGGAGTTCTCAACCACCAAGTCTGAGATCTCCGCAGGGCCCTTGCTGGTCCAACTGGTGCTGCGGAAGAGGATGCCAGCCCCGTCGTGAGGATTGAGGGGGGACTCCGGGCCGTTGTTGAGGATGGTGACGTTAGTCAGGAAGGTCGAGGAGTCGGTAGTGTAAGCCCTGAACCCAACGATGGCATTGTCCTCGATCACGGCATCCGTTACCTTGGCACCGGATGTGTTGACGTCGAAGGCTGCGCCGATCCCGAGCCCGGGGGTCTTCGCATTGGGGCCACCGGTCCCCCTGACCTCGAGCCCGGTGAACACTGCGTTGGTCTGCAGATTGGAGTAGTTCGTGTGGTCGAGGCGCTCAACGAGGACGCCCCTGTACTGGCAGTCCTCGACCTTCGTGTTGAGGAAGGTTGGCCTGGTTGTGGTTTCCGAGATGTGCCTCACGATTATCCCGTTGTCTGAGTTGGAGACGTTTGAGTTCGTGAATAGCGGGATTGAGTCCTCTACCCAGATTGCGGCTGCTGCGGCCAATGTGGCTCCTGTTACGTTGGTGATCGAGATGTCGCTCCAGAGGCCTCCGGAGTTGTACCACAGGTTCACCCCGCGCGTCACCAGATTGTCAATCGTGGCTCCCTGGACGATCGGTGCGGACGAGGCCCCGGAGGAGATCCCGATCCCATACCTCCAGGTGGTGGACGAGCCGTGCAAGTCCTGCCCTCCGCCGTCGATCACGATGTCCCTGAGTATCGGTGATGCGCTGTCGAAGAGGTCGATTGCTACCCTGTCCGCGTTGTTGACTACGAGGTTGCTGATTACTGGATTGCTGCCGTACACGGTAATCCCGTACTCGCCCTCCGAGATTGTTAGGTTGTCCAGCGTGGAGCCCTTGTTGTTAGAGGTGGAGTTGAAGACGACACCCCGGTGCTTTCCCGAGATTGATTCGATGACGATGGGCGAGGACTGGGTTCCACCCATGGTAATCCTGCCATCGACCCCCAGCCTCTCACCATCGCCGAGGAGGATGGTGGTTCCCGCTTGGACAACTAAGACCTGGTTTGACTGAACCAGGTAGCCGTCTTCTAGAGAAACCGTCCCATTCCAGACCGTTGTGGACCTGGTTGAGCCAGTGGATACGGCGGATAGCATGGGCGCCATCAGGAGCAGCAGAACCATCGTGACCCCCAAGCGCATGGGCCCTGCCGTTGGCAATCAGCGTTAATGACTTGCGTGATTTGACCCATCCTGAGTATGCCACAGTAGGAGTCATAAGCGTCCAGTCGGGCCCAACGTACGAATGACGTCACTGGCGTGGATTCTGATTTCATGCGAGCCCGGGAGAGAGAGGCACGTTTACCTACAGCTCCTGGATATGCCAGTGGTGTCTGAGGTCTCCGTAGTGTACGGGGAGCTGGATCTCGTGGCGAGGATCGACTTCGAGAGCGAGAAGGAGATGTCCAAGACGCTGATAGAGGACATGAGGCACGTTGAGGGGATCAGGAAGACCGAGACCCTGATCGCAGTGGAGGTGTGAGATTTGGCAGTAGGATTCGTTCTGATCACAACCGAGCCGGGGAAGGAGATCAGCGTCAGGGAGAAGGTCTCCAAGATCGACTGCGTCAAGGGGATATGGGTCGTCTTCGGTAACTTCGACTGCTTCGTCAAGGTCGAGGCGGATGACGATTCGGAGCTGACCGAGGCGATTGTCAAGGGCATCAGGTCGGTTCCCGGGATCGTCGACACGAGGACCCTCGTCGGCGCGGAGATCTAGAGCTCCCTGCTGAGCCTCTGAGTCAGGTCCCTTGCTGCTTTACCGCAACCGGTGGAACGCAGGCGCACGATTGCCTCCTTCCAGCTGGAGAGCCTGTCCTCCCTGTTTGTCACCCCCCTCCAGTACCACCAGTGCGCCTTGGCACGGCGGTGTGGGGCTAGTGACTCCCCCAGGGACTCGGGGTCGAATGCCGAATGGGCCTCGATGAGCCAGCTCGGAGGCTCGGGGCATGCCTCCAGAGACATGTGGATGGAACGCAGCCTCTCGAGTGGGTCTGTCGATGACTCGATGTGGGACCTGGCTGCATCTAGTGCCTCGTCTAGGAACTCCTCCGCCTCGGCCCCTGCTGATAGCCTGGACCTCAGGTCGAGGAATGGCAGTCTGGGGTCCTCTGCTCCCATCCTGCTCTCGATGGAGTCACGGGTACGCGAAGCCTCCTCCAGGTCACCGGCCTCGAGTGCGAGAGAGTGCCGAAGCAGATCGAGCACCAGGGACGCGAGCTCCCTGTCCCCTGTTTCCAGATCGGAGAGCCTCACTGAGTCGGCCCCGGACAACAGGTCCCGCGCATCGGCCCTGCTATCGGAACCAGGGAGCCTGTCGTCGTACTTGCGAACCAAAGAGGAGATCTCGGCCCTGACCCTGTCTCCGGGGTCCAATCCGGCGATCGCAGAAGCCTCGAGTTCGTCAGCACGGTCCCATTCCCCCTCGATCCGAGCAAGCCTAGCCATCCTGAGGTCCTTTCTGGGGCTATTTTCCATTGATTCGATGTATCCCGACGCGATCTTCGGCTCTCCCCTCTCCAATGCGATGTCCGCGGCCAACTCGAACAGGCCCTCCTCGGGATTTGTCGAGATCGCCTGCTGGAGTACGACTGCAGCTGCTGCAGAGTCTTCGGAGACGATCTCGTTGATGCTCTTGGATACCCATTCCGAATCGACCTCGGTCCCGGATTCCAGCCTGTGGTGGGCCTCCATCCTCCTTGCTCTCGACCCTGCCCTCTTCGACCACATCTCAGCGAGCTTCGAGTGCATTTCCTCCCCCCTCCCATCCACCAGGGTGGCCCTCCTGACGTTCCGGACGAGATGATGTGGCTCGACTAGTTGTCCGGCCCAGCGGAGTATCGCCGACTCGTCCAGCTCCTCTGTCCCTTCGGGCTCGAGCATCTCCCCCACCTCGAGGGGGAGTGGGGATAGGGAGAGCTCGTCCAGTGACGATGCCCCTGACTGGCTCAGCCTTCTGAGCACCTGTTCCTCGACGTACTCCTGTACAGCCCCAGCACCTGGTAGCTCGTCTTCTGGGGACCAGAGCTTGATCCCCAGTGGGTGGCCATCCATCGCCTCGCACACCTCGATCGCCTCCCCGTCATCCATCTCCATCGGTAGGAGCTCGCGTGCTAGGTCGGTTTCCAGGCCCTCGAGCCTGATCGAGTCGAAGCCCGAGATGTCCGGGAACGGGTTTGGTGCCCTGGTCACGGCTAGGATAACTGCCGAGGTCTCGGAGCATGACTCCAGCAGCTCCCGGATCCCCTCCACGAGCCGTTCGCTGGATTGCTGGGCCTCGTCGAGCACCAGGAGGGTCTTCTTCGAGTCGACCCTAGCGACTACTGCATCCTTCGACGAGGGCGCGCGTCCGCCGAGCCACATTCTCGCTATAGAAGTCGAGTCAGAGTCCGTCTGGCAGGAGGCCCACCTCACTAGCCACCCATCATCGAGGAGGGAGTTGGATACCGCGATGGCGACGCTTGTCTTGCCGATCCCGGGGAGCCCCTCGAGCAGGTAGCTGGAGCCTCCGGAGAGGCCAGAGGAGATGCTGCTGACGATCTCGTCCCTGCCATGCAGTTTCGTGGTGTCGGGGACTGGTCCAACGGACCTCCCCCTGGGCTTCCTGGGCTTCTTCGCTCCCGCCCTCGCCTCCTCCCTGCCGCTGTCGGAGACGTGGAAGACCTTCCTGCGCCTGGGAGCGCCGATCACGTGAGCCGACCTGGAGGATACCAGTCCCTCTGCCTCCAGCGACTTCAGCGGGGGATGGAGGGCGGAACGGACCACTCCCAGGTGCTCGGCTATGCCAGCGAGGGAGATCGCCCGGGGGACGTCCCATGACTCCTCTAGGTCCCTCCCGAAGCCGGAGAGGTGGACGAGGATGGCGAGTTGGCGCTGGTTGAGCACGGTGCTCCGTCTTGCAAAGTGTAAATCAAACCCGGCGGCCGTCGCTTCACTTGGCCATGGGCGTGAATCACAGCAAATTGGAGCTCCCGAGGGAGCCGGGCGTGTACCTGTTCAAGCGAGCAGACGACCGGGTCCTGTACGTGGGGAAGGCGACCGACCTCAGGTCCAGGGTCAGGTCCTACTTCGCCAAGAACCCGGACAGGGAGATGGTCCCGAGGCTCGTGAGCGAGTCCGACAAGGTCGACTTCATCGTCACGCAGAGCCCCGCCGAGGCCCTCGTGCTCGAGAGGGAGCTGATCAGGTCCAACCAGCCCAGGTACAACTCGATGCTGAAGGACGGGAAGTCGTTCCCGTTCATCGCCATGACCGCTCACGACAAGCCTCGGATCATGTACACGAGGCACCCTCCCAAGGACGCCAAGATATGGGGGCCGTTCCCGGATGCGGGGGCCGCGAAGCTCGTGGTCAAGCTCCTGCGTCGGCACTTCGGAATCAGGGACAAGACCGACAAGGCGCCATTCGGGTTCGTCGAGACCGGCGGGGACGAGGGGTACGCGGAGAGGGTCGGGGCGGCCCAGAGCGTCCTGGACGGGGATGCGGGGATACTGATCGAGAGGCTGCAGTCGGAGATGGACGAGGCCTCTGGGAGGCTCGACTACGAGAGGGCCGCCAGGGTCCGGGACATGATCGGCTCAGTGCAGGGGGCCAAGTCCGAGAACGTGGTCTCCAGCAGGTTCTACCAGGACTGCGACGCTGTCGGCTTCTCATCGAGCGGCGACAGCGGGTGCCTGGTCATCCTGCACGCCAAGGACGGGATAATCAGAGGGCAGGTCGAGTACCAGCTGATCCACAGGGGGGACGTCTCTGACTCCGTCTCGCTCGTGCTCTCCGAGCACTACGCTAACAGGAGGCCCCCGAGGAGCCTGCTGGTCCCCTCCCCGCTGGGTGACTCGATGGCGGAGTGGCTGTCCCAGAGGAGGGGCTCTCCGGTGAAGGCCAGGGTGCCGATGAGGGGGGAGCTCGCGAAGCTCAGGTCGATGGCGGACAGGAACGCCGAGATCCACCTCATCAGGAGCTCCCGGGCTGGCAACCTGGAGAAGGCCGCTGCCGACGAGGGGGCGGAGCTCCTGGGCCTCGAGACCCTCGACCACTTGGTCTGCTTCGACATGTCACAGACACTGGGGAAGGAGAGGGTCGGGGCGTCTGTCGTCCTGAGGAAGGGCAGGCCGTCCAAGGAGGAGTACAGGACCTACAGGGTCAGGTCGGACGCCCCTGACGACCTCAGGATGATGTCGGAGGTGGTCTCACGCTGGGCCAAGAGGCAGGACGAGTGGCCGGACCTGCTGCTCCTGGACGGTGGCGAGACCCACCTGTCGGCGATAGAGCGGACCCTCGAGGGCATGGGGCTTCTGGGGAAGTTCCCCGTAGCAGCGCTAGCCAAGAGGGAGGAGACCCTGCACATGAGGGGCATCGAACCGGTCCTCCTGGACAGGAGGGGGAGGGCGCTGGTCCATGCCCGCGACGAGTCGCACAGGTTCTCCAACACGTTCCACAAGAAGCGCCGGGGCAAGGGAGCCCTGGCAGACCCCCTGGAGGAGGTCGAGGGGCTGGGTGCGAAGAAGATCCAGTCCCTGCTACGCCACTTCGGCGGCAGGAGGGGGATAGAGCACGCGAGCGTCAAGGACCTGCGAGGCGTGCCTGGCATAGGCAAGGAGATGGCCGAGAGGATCCGAGCCCATCTGCAGAGGTGACCCGATGTCTGGAAGGGACCCCCACTCTATGCTGGAGGAGGCCGTCAAGGAGCTGTACGACGGGAGCCTGCCCGGCGTTCTGCCGAGGCGCTGGGAGCGCTTCTCCGACGTGGCGATCATGCCGCATGGATCCTTCGAGGGCGATGGGTGGTCCCCGGACGAGCCGCTGTGGGGGGCGGTCGCCGGTGCGCTCGGCGCGAAGCGCCTCGCTCGGATGGGCGAGGTGAGCGGGGAGTTCCGCGAGAGCGGCGTGGAGATGCTGCTGGGCGAGGACGACTGGGTGGTTCGCAGGGAGAGCGGGGTCGACTACGGCTACTCGATGACCCAGTGCATGTTCTCGGCCGGTAACGTCAACGAGAGGCGGAGGATGGGCGAGGTCGTCGCAGAGGGAGAGGTCGTGGTGGACCTCTACGCTGGGATCGGATACTACACCCTGCCCGCGCTCGTCCACGGTGGGGCGACGGTCCACGCTTGCGAGTGGAACCCGGAGGCCGTCCAGGCACTCAGGTGGGGCTTGGATGCCAATGGGGTCGGGGATCGCTGCACTATCCACGAGGGCGACAACAGGAACACCGCGGAATCGTTGGCGGGGGTGGCCGATCGGGTCTTCCTCGGTCTGCTCCCTAGCTCCGAGGAGGGTCTCGAGGTCGCTATGCGGGTGCTGTCGCCGAGCGGCGGCACGCTGCACGTGCATGGACTCGCGCCCTCCAAGGACCATGCCTCATGGGTAGATGGGGTGCGTTCTAGCGCCTCCTCTCTCAGGCCCGGCTCCGACCTCTCCCACTCACTGACGAGGGTGAAGTCGTACGCGCCCCACTGGGACCACGTGGTGCTGGACCTGAGGGTGGCGTAGCCTCAAACGCGACCACGCCAGCGGCAAATCATGAGCGACTGGCTGCTGGGGGCCGCCGAGGCGTACAACCTGGACTCCTACGAGCAGAGGGAGAGGTACTCCACCCACCTGCTGATCCCTATCGAGACGATGAGGACGGTCATCCGATGGAGCATGGAGTCCATCCCGGACGAGGTGCTGATCGGATTCGACCCGGACC
>CAZMVZ010000018.1:0-30480 GCA_964570065.1 uncultured Candidatus Poseidoniales archaeon | reverse complement strand
TAGCGTGTGAGCGGTATAGCAGTCAGTCGGTAACTGTGATTTGAAATCATTTTTCTACATCGGGACCCCAAAGGAATCTATTGATTCGTTTCTCTGGAATCATATCTAGTAATTTCCCAAGTAAGAGACGAAATATCACTACAATTACAATTGCGATTCCTAAGACGATGATTAATGATATACCCAGATCTATTTCATAGGTGAAAGACAACCATACTGTAGAGATTAATACCACAACTCCGGTCTTTTCGTCCACAAGTTCTAGCGGATTCATCATTCTCCGATAGGTGATGGATAATTGAATCATAGGGCTCCCCACTGATGTGCAGGCACTTCAGAGGGTAGTGACTATTCCTATCTGAAATAGAGACTAGTCTGATCTTAATCTAGCGATTCCGGATTCAACATACCCGGACACGGTCTGCCATGGAACGATGAATCGCAGACCTGCGACTGCGATGATGAACAATCCAGCGGAGATAACCTTGCCGTAAGTCATCTGCAACTCCAGTGACTCCTTCACCTGGCCAGTCCACTGCGTCCCCTCTAGAATCCCAACAATCGAAATCATCAGATCGTCGAAAGCCAGTGCCATTGCAGTGGTAATGGCAACTAGCGAGACCACGACAACTAGTTGGATTAGGTGGGAGTTCACCACGTTGTTGAATTGTCTGATGTACTCTGGGTCACGCTTGGACTCCTCCGGAAGAGAGGCTGCGTATTCCATATGACCGATTACAGCCGTCCCGGATTCCATGAACAATAGCATCAGAATTGCGATTCCTAACAGTGAACTGGCTAGTGGGGAGACTAGGTCACCGAACAGGGTTCCTTCCCCTATCTGAGTGGGAAGTGCCTTGAGTCCCACATCGACCTCAGAGACAATTGGCTCGAAGGTGAGAACAGCGTGGAATGCTATTACGATGATGTAGTATCCGACTACCCATGTGATGGATCTCTTGGACAGCCCCCAAATCCCTATCAGCCCGATTAGGACAGGTGCGAAGACGATCCCCAAGAAGACCATCTCCATCACCAAGCCAAGTGGGTGGAAGAGGTGCTCGATGTGGTTCATCGAGTCATTGCTATTCCAGGGGAAGTGCAATCCATTCCTGAGGATGGAGAAGATCCAAGCGAATAAGAATGGGAGGATGACCCATGCTCCCAACAGTGCTCCTGAGACTTGCTTGACCCTGTTCTGCAACTCCTGGGAGGATGACCAATAACGCTCGATTGCGAATGTTGCAAAGACGCACAGTACCAGAGGTCCAAGCATGGACATTGTCCCAGTCTGCCCAACGCCTAGTAGGAAGTCGGGGATCATTAGTCCATTCGCGTTATCGAGCCACATTAGCCCCCTAGTGTGCTCATATGAGGGGCACCATGTCTCTTCATTATTGTCGATCACGAACTGCTCACTGCATGGTCCGTAAAGCTCGTTCATCCTCTTCAACAATAGAAGCAATGAGGCTGTGGCAGCAATCTGGAGGGCCAGGATTTGCCATTTTTTCCTCAATGCTGGGATATGCAGCGTCTCGGTCACCTCAGCCTTCTTCTCTCCAATTTCCATTTCTTCACCCCCTCGACTGCAGCAGTGCCTGAGACAATTCAACATCTGGCATCCAGTCGACAACCTTTGCTCCATATCCCGAAACTGCTGTGAGCCTATTCTGCCTCTCTAGCTTCAGAACCTCGTAGGCCATCCTGGGAATCCTACTGACTAACCTCTCAAGGTCAACGCTGCTGGGAGAGAGGATGATGACCTCGTGACCTTTGCCCGATAGGTTTCGGATTGCTGGTAATGTGGTTCCGTCCCCCTCAAGGCTACTGATGATGAAAACTGGAGACCCACGGCTAATCCTGGGGGACAAGGAGTTTGTAACCGCCTGGAGGGGCATGGAACCGGATGGTGATACTGAAGCAAGGCGGCTCAGGACCTTGTACTGTTGCTTATCTCCAGTGTCAGGAGGCAAGTAATCCATCCTGCTACCGTAGGTCACCATGGCAACAGAATCCTTTCTTTTGAGGAAATGGCTAGCCAGCGAGGCGGCGGCTGATGCCCCCATCTCAAGCGGGTTCTTCAGGACGGTTCCAATTCTGCTTACTTCCCTGGTATCCAGAATTACGAAAACATCGGTGACCGCGTCCCTAGTCTTCTGATTAACCATCATTTCCCCCGTTCTGGCAAATGCCTTCCAGTTGATTGAGCGAATTGGGTCTGTGGGGAGGTACTCTCTCAATGAGTAGAATTCCATTCCCGGTCCGGGTGTCCGGAGTGTTGTTGCACCAGTGTACATCTTTGGTACGTCGGCCCTCAGCATCGCATCCTCCACATCCCTTACTTGGGGGAATACTGTGATGTCACAGATGTCTTCAATCACGGACTCGTTGACGAACAATCCGAATGAGTTTCGATATCTGACGGAGATTGGGCCTACAGAATAGTGTCCCCGAAGTGGGCAGCGGAGCATGTAGTCTAGTTTTGTAGACTGCCCGGGCCCTAGGTTGAGTCGGATCTGATTTATTCCTCTCCTGATCTTCATCTCGTGTGGCACGTTGTCGAATACCTCGAGTAACTGGGTCCTTCTGTATGACTTGTTCGTGATTGTTAGAGAGACCTCGATTAGGTCACCCTTGTACACATTTGAATGGGGCACGAATCTTGAAATCTCGAGTTTTGATTGGCCTACAATCCAACCGTTTATCGAGATAAAGGCGATGAACGTAAGACCGATTATCATCATCTGAAAGTTGGAAATCATCATTCCCACTAATATCAGGCTGATTCCGCCTGCAAGCATTATTGCAGCCTTCCTAGTCCACAACTCTAGTCGACCCCCCTTTCTCTCCCCATTGCTTAATCCTTCTAACAATCCCAACCAATTCGTCCGGCCTGTAGTTCCTCTCCTCGAATAGGAAACGCACCAGAACCGGATCTCGAATCATCTCCTGTAGCTCAGATGCGGGCATTGCATCGAACTCATCCCTGGTAAGGGCGTTTAGATTCCTGACCCTAGTGAGTAAGACCTGTCTGATTTTCTCTGGCCTTTGGTAATACTTGTATCTCTCAGCATCCCCGAAACCGTAGTAAACAACTCTGAAGACATGTCGCCAATCCTCCGGATCCTCCTTCCGGATTAGGACCGCCTCGAGTAGAATGAATAGGAACAAGAATAGAATTAGCATTGCCATCCAATCATTTGTGAAGTAGATTAGCAGATAGTACACAAGATTGTAAGTATCTCCGAAAATTGTTGGTTGCTGATGTCGGCTTTCATCGAAAATTACCAAAGAATGCTCTCCAGGGGAAGTTCCGTTATCATTCAGAATTAGAGCCTCGGCAACCAAATCAAGAGCCCATTTCCTATTATCGTTCTCGGGGACTGCCAGATAACTGGAGTCTGATTCAGGGTCATAAATCGAGTTAATCAGTACAGAACCGTCGGAGATAAAGTGAACTCTGCCCGTCTCTGAGCCTCTGCATAATATTGATTCGCAATACCTCACGTAAACCGGGAAGGGTCCCTGTTCGTCTCCAGCCAGGCCGAACGCAGCAAATGAGCCCACTGAGTAGTTGCCATCGTCATTGTTGTCAATCCAAGAATCCTGGGTAGTCTTGGCGATGACATACCTACGCTCAGCTGGGTTGTAGGAAGATGCCTTCTCGAATGCTGAGGGAGTGTTGGTTAGCAGGCTATAGTCCTGAGTCCAATCCCACTTGGGTTGGTTTGTTGACGGGTCGGTCCCTTGGAACCTATGTGCACACAGTCCTGCTGCTTGGGCTGTAACGAAAGGAGCGCCAATTTCTGGATTGCTAGGATCATCATCAAGAACGTCTACTACTCCGTCTTTATCGGCATCCCTTAGGCATGGGTTTACGCTAGTCTGCATGCCCTGTGAAGAAGTGAAGTTGAACGCAGAAGTAGTGTTCACCCAGACGAAGTCAGAGCCGAGATCGTTGTCGTAGCTGTAGTCTGCATAGAGACGGTGGTTTGTGAATTCAAGGCCGAACTCTGCAGCGAGATTGCTCGAATACCCAAAGTCATCCATTAGAATTAGAGTCCCACCTCTGGAAACGAAATTGCTAATCGCAACAATCTCCGATGAAGTATAACCATCACCCTCGGAAAACTGAATCAGATCATCTTCGCCTGTGAATCTAGGAAGGGAGATGGTGTCCCTCTCCACACCAGAAATCACGAAAATTGTCTGTTCTGGATGGTCTAGATCACTGAGCAAAAGAGGGCTGGAGACTAGAGCTGTTGTCTCAACTCCTTTCCTATTCAATTCCTCTCTAAATTCTCCCAAATCGTTCCATTCCTCACCATATGCTGATTGCTGAGTCTCCCCGGGAACAACGTATGTGACTGCAATAGTCAGGATGAGGAGGAGAAGGACCGCCCAGAAAGAGGCCTGTAGAGCGATTCGCCTATTCCTCCTCGACTTCATTAATTTCGGGAGTTTATTCCAATCCACCATCACCCGTCCCCCATCAACTACAGTTGTTGAGCCCGAAGTTCGTTTTATGACCGTTATGTGACCCTGAACGGCCCTGCATCGACTTATCTTGAGAGTTCGACGACCGTTCCCACGTTAGCTACTTCCTCGACAGGGACGGCGAGAAGCCCGTCCGTAGTAGGCCATGGGAGTTCATTGGGATCGATTCCTTGTTCGGTTACAACCAATATTGCGACAATATTGCCCGTTTCTATATCCACAGTGAAATCGGCAAGGTGACCAAGTAGATCGCCGGCCGCATCAACAACCTGTCTTGTCAGAATCTCCTGAGTGAATGTAGTTTTCATGCAATTCCTCAAATCAATTCAATTCCAGCGATTGAGCCTGATGTTCTTCGTACTGACTCGAGACCGCTGGTCAGTGTCTCCTCCAACTTGGAGTAATATTGCATCATCTCATCAGTCACAGTTGGTCTGACTCGATCGACGGCAGTCTCAAAATGCTTCTTTGTGACAGTCTTCTTACCATCCCTCATGGCAATCAACGCGGCTTCCCTGCAGACTGCCTCTATATCTGCACCAGTGAAGTTCTCCATTCTTCCCGCCAGATCATCAATCTTAAATTTGCCAAGTGGCATGTCTTTGGTGTGAATCTTCAATATCGCAGACCGGGAGTCTCTGTCTGGTGGTCGAATATGAAGAACCCTCTCGAAGCGACCGCTACGCATTAGAGCAGGGTCGATCATCTCAGGACGGTTGGTGGCTGCGACCACGATCACTCCTTCCATCCCTTCCACGCCGTCTAGGCTGCTGAGCAACTGATTCACCACCCTGTTCATGACATCGGAACCTTCGCCAGAATGGCCCCTTCTCATTCCTGCGATGCTCTCAAACTCATCTAGGAAAACAATCGAGGGGCTTGACTGCTTAGCTTTCTTGAATACCTCCCTAACGGCTTTCTCTGATTCCCCTACCCACTTGGATATTAGTTCAGGTCCTTTGATGGAGATGAAATTGGCCTTGGCCTCATTGGCAATTGCCTTGGCAATTAGCGTCTTCCCGGTTCCCGGAGCGCCAAACAGCATAATTCCCCTGGGTGGGCTGATGCCGAAATGTTCGAACTTTTCTGGCATATTCAATGGCCACTCAACACTCTCCTTCAGCCTCTCCTTGACGTCCTCTAGGCCACCTACCTGATCCCATGTAACTTCTGGGACCTCTACGTAAATCTCCCTTAGAGCACTGGGTTCAATCTCCTTGAGCGCTTCTTGGAAGTCGGACATCCTTACCTCCATCTTTTCGATTACTTCAGGGGCAATCTCTTCTTCGTCCAGATCAATCTCTGGGAGATATCTCCGTAACGCCTTCATTGCTGCCTCTCTTACCAAAGCCGAGATGTCAGCCCCAACAAAACCGTGGGTATTGTCAAGGAGCCAATCCAGATTGTAATCGTCACTGATTGGCATGTCCCTTGTGTGAATCTCAAGGATCTCCCCTCTTCCGATTTTGTCTGGAACTCCGATTTCCAATTCTCTATCGAATCTGCCCGGTCTC
Organism: uncultured Candidatus Poseidoniales archaeon; assembly: GCA_964570065.1. Lineage (GTDB taxonomy): Archaea > Thermoplasmatota > Poseidoniia > Poseidoniales > Thalassarchaeaceae > UBA36. The sequence continues at coordinate 24,469 of CAZMVZ010000018.1, read as the reverse complement.
CTAAGTGCCTGATCAATTGCGTCTCTTCTGTTTGTAGCACCTATTACTACGACGTTGTCCCTACCTCCCATTCCGTCTAGGAGAGTAAGAAGTTGGGCGACAACTCTCCTCTCCACTTCTCCAGTAACATCTTCTCTCTTTGGAGCAATGCTATCTAGTTCGTCTATGAAAATGATTGCCGGGGCGTTTGCTGCGGCCTCGTCGAAAATCTCTCGCAGTTGTTTCTCACTCTCGCCGTAGTATTTCGAAATTATCTCGGGGCCATTGATTGAGGTGAAGTGGGCTTTTGTCTCGTTTGCGACAGCCTTGGCGATAAGTGTCTTCCCAGTCCCTGGAGGACCGTGAAGAAGAACACCTCTAGGCGGATCAATACCAAGACGACGGAATAGAATTGGGTGCTTTAGTGGGAGTTCGATCATTTCCCTTACTTTCTGGAGTTGGTTTCCTATGCCTCCAATATCTTCGTATGAGATGGTCTGAATCATATTCTCTTCTTCTTGGTCAACTGCATCTTCCTTGATGACAATCTCAGTGTCGGGCAAGACCTGGACAATTCCCTTAGGGCTGGTTTGAACAATTGCAAATGGTAGGGCTTCGGCGAAAAGGGTCATTCCTGGTATGAAAATCCTATCTCCAGCCACTACTGGCCTCTTGTTTAGGCCCCTTCTGGCAAATCCTTCTATTCCGGGTCCGAATCGAACCTTCTGTTGTTTTGCCATTACCGGGCTTAGGACCAGTTTGGTGCATGGCTCGACTTCTACTTTGCGAATCTCGGCCCTGTCGCCAAGACTTACGCCAGCGTTTTTCCTAATAATTCCATCAACCCTAATTACTCCTAGGTTAGCATCCTCAGGTCTACACCTCCAGACGATAGCTGCTGTCTTCCTCTCGCCCTCAATACCTATGATGTCCCCCGGTTTCAGATTTAGATCGTTGTCAAATGGGACTCTTGCGCGACCATGCCCGACATCGCTGGGTATTGCTTTCGCAACCCTCAACGTTAGCGATTCTGATGAGTCAGTTGTCATTTTCCGCTCCCTACCAATTAATCTCGTGCATCGGGGGTTGTTAAACCCTGCAATCTTGGATTCTCCGCTAGGTAAAATGGTTATCGGAACAAAGAGGTGCGATGCGCACAATTCATTTCAGTAGTAGCGTCCGCGAACATCATGGCACACGTACTAGAGACCGGATTCGAGATATCACAAAGGGACAATCCCAATGGTAATCCCACAGTAATTGGATACAACATAATCAATGGAGAGTTGCGTTCTTCCAGCGATGGATCGACCTTCGAAAGCAGGAATCCGGCATGGAAGGATGACTGCCTGGGGGTTTTTCCTCTTTCTACCAAGCAAGATGTGCACGATGCTTTGAAATCCGCCAGAGACGCATTCTCTGAGTGGTCAAGGACTCCAGCACCTTCGAGGGGCCAAATAATTGGCAACATGGGAAGATTGCTGATGGAGCACAAGGATGACATTGTAAGAGTCGAAACGAGGGAGATTGGAAAGACTCTCAAGGAGAGTGCGGGGGAAGTCCAGGAGGCAATCGACACGTGCCTATTCTTCCAGTCCGAAGGGAGGAGGCTGTATGGTCAGACAGTGAACTCAGAATTACCGGACAAGGAGCTTTTCACATATAGAAGACCCTTGGGCGTATGTGGGATTATTAATGCAAGTAACTTCCCTGCAGCAGTCCCTTTCTGGAAGATGATTCCTGCAATAATGTGTGGAAACACGTGCGTGTGGAAGAGCCCACAGGACTCTCCGTTACTGTCATTCATGCTAACCAGAATTATGCATGAGGCAGGTCTACCAAATGGGGTAATCAACCTGATCCACGGCAAAGGTAGTGGAGCGGGTCAATTCCTTGTTGATTCTGCGGAAGAAGGGCTGTTGAACAAGATCAGTTTCACAGGTTCAACCCCCGTAGGGAAGATGATTGGCGAGGTGTGTGGAAGAAACCTCGTCTCTTGCTCTTTGGAGCTAGGAGGTAAGAACCCCTTGGTGGTGATGCCGTCAGCGAATATTGACAATGCCGTTGAGGGAGCATATTGGGCGGCATTTGGAACTGCTGGACAGCGTTGCACTAGCCTAGGGAACTTGATAGTCCACGAAGACGTCTATGATGAATTCATGGCCAAGTTCATGGCCAAGGTCGAGGATACCAGAATTGGCGACTCACTTAGGAACGAGGATGTTCTGTATGGCCCGATGCTCTCTGAGAAGTACGCAGACGATTTCCTGAGGGATCTAGGAATGTGTGAGTCTGACGGGGCCACAAAACTCTGGGGAGAGGGTCTGATTACCAATGAAAACAAGCCAGCGAACTTCCTCGGGGATGCATCCGAGGGGGTTTACATGTGGCCACACGTATATGCGGACGTTACAGAAGGAATGCAATGCTTCCAAGAGGAGATATTTGGCCCAGTTGTCACGGTCGTTAAGGCGAAGGATTTCGAAAATGCCCTACACCTGGCCAACGCCTCTCCATACGGGCTTTCAAGTGCATGCTACACCAATGATAGGCTAGAGGCATATCGCTTCAAGACGGGAATCAAGGCGGGAATGACGGGGATTAACAATTCGACCACCGGAGCCGAGGCCCATCTCCCCTTTGGAGGCGTCAAGGACAGTGGAAATGGGACCAGGGAATCTGGAATCTGGGTCCTAGAGGCTTATTCATATTGGCATGCAGTTAATGACGAACTATCCGGTAAACTGCAACTAGCTCAGATGGACGTGGATGAGATTCACATCGAAGAGGCAGATGCGGACTACTCCTCACTAGCTTAGAGAAGCGTCTCTCCGCACTTGGGGCATGGCAGACCTGGAAGCCATGCTCCAGGCATGTAGCTACAGTTCGGGCAGATGGAAGTGTCCAGATCGTCGCCGAGCACGATTTACTGGAGCGATGGTGGATTAGAAAGATTTCTACAGTTGTTGGAATGCAATTACTTATTGCTCTTCTCCATGCGCAAAGACATTGGGGGGTTGTGCAAATAGAAAAGCGGATTGGGAACCCACGAAGATTGAGGGAATATCGGAGATCAGTGGGAAAGGTGAAGCTCCCTCTGAAAAGGGGGTTTGGGAAGACCGATCGAAGGGATGATTGGTGGAAGGGGCCAACTGCGATGGCAGCTTATCTTGGATTCATGATAATTTACGCTACTTGGAGGGGTTTCATGGAGTCCGACTTCTTGTTTTTCAGTGATTTTGGCGCTTCATCCTGTGAAAATTGGGATTCTGCAAAATCATTCAAGGATGTCTCAGAATGCCAAACCATGTCTATCGAACAAGGCAGCCACGTTCTTTCTCCACTTTACAGTCCTCTCATCTTCCCTCAATCTTCGTGGATTCCCATGGAATTGTGGTGGATGAGTCCGGCAATGTTCATCTTGGTTTTTCCGGCTGGATTTAGAGGAACATGCTACTACTATCGAAAGGCATACTATCGTGCCTTCTTCCAGCAGCCTACAGGATGCGCGGTATCAAAGCCATGGAACGAATATAGTGGCGAGAGGGGAATTCTTGTAGTGCAGAATTTGCATAGAATGTTCATGTATATCGCGTTGATATATTTGCCAATCCTAACGTACGACTTCTGGCTCTCGATAAATTTCCACGATTCAACCGGAGATTATTTTGGTGTCTCGGTTGGTTCCCTAATTCTCCTGCTTAATATCATTCTACTATCCGGATACACATTTGGGTGTCACGCTTTCAGACATGTAGTTGGTGGGGGTTCTAATGATTGGACTGGTTCTACTATTGGTCGTTTCAAGTACAAGATGTGGAAGTTCTCAACCAAGTTAAATGAACGACACAAAGACTGGGCATTAATCAGCCTATTCTGGGTAATGTTCGCTGACTTCTACATCTGGATCTGTCAAGATTTCGGTTTTACCGATTTCGTTCTAATTGGGGGTTTGTGAGTGGAAGAAAGCATTACTCACCATGAGTTTGATGTGGTAGTAATCGGCGCTGGAGGGGCTGGACTTAGGGCCGCAATTGAGGCAAGCCGGGCAGGAGTAAGCGTTGGCATGATTTGCAAATCAATGCTAGGCAAGGCTCACACGGTAATGGCAGAGGGAGGGGCTGCAGCTGCTCTGGCAAACAAAGATCCACGGGATTCGTGGCAGACTCACTTCCGAGACACCATGAAAGGAGGAAAGTATCTTGGAGACTGGAGGATGGCTCAGATTCACGCCCAGCAGGCACCTGATAGAATCAGAGAGTTGGAACAGTGGGGGGCAGTTTTCGACAGAACCCCCAAGGGACTTACGAGTCAAAGGAACTTCGGAGGCCACACTTACCCAAGGCTAGCTCACATTGGAGATGCTACCGGCCTGGAGTTGATTCGGACCCTACAACAGAAAGGCATCCACGAAGGGATGCAGGTCTTCATGGAATACACTGTTCGTAGAATCTTCAAGACTGGTGGCAAGGTTTCAGGTTGCTTCGCCTACGACAGAAATGATGGTTCACTTCATGTGTTCAAAGCCAAGACGATTGTTCTGGCCACAGGTGGTATCACTCGCTGCTGGGAAGTGTGCTCCGGATCATGGGAGTACTCGGGCGAAGGGCATGCATTGGCCTATTGGGCAGGTGCTGAAATGGGGGACATGGAATTCGTCCAATTCCACCCAACAGGTATGATCTGGCCGCCCTCTGTGAAAGGAATACTCGTTACCGAGGGAGTTCGTGGAGAAGGAGGGGTTCTGAAGAATAAGGAGGGCGAGAGGTTCATGTTCAACTACGTCCCAAACATGTACGCAGACGAGTTTGCCGATTCTATTGATGAGGCAGAAGCTTGGGTGAAGGAAGTCGTGGGGGGTAAATTAGCGACTAAGAGGAGACCCCCCGAGCTTCTGACCAGAGATGTTGTGGCTAAGGCGATAAACAGCGAGAAGGCAGCAGGAAGAGCCTCGGAGCATGGAGGTGCATACCTGGACATCTCATGGAGGGACTCGGAGGAAGTGAAGAAGAAGTTACCAGGGATGTACCACCAATTCAAGGAACTCGCTGCAGTGGACATCACCAAACAGCCTATGGAGGTGGGTCCAACTGCTCACTACGTAATGGGTGGTGTCAAAGTTGACCCTTACAGCCAAGAGACGTCAGTTGGGGGGCTTTTCGCTGCTGGAGAGGTCGCAACCGGATTACATGGCGCAAATCGACTAGGTGGTAACTCGCTTTCCGACTTGATTGTATTCGGGAAGATTGCCGGGGAGCATGCCGCGAAATACTCGAAAGAACAGGATGGTTTCTCTGAGATTGGCCAATCTGATATTGACGAGGTGATTGAAGAGACCTTGGAACCACTAAGCAGAGAAGGTGGGGAGAACCCAGCCAAGGTTGTTAACGATCTTAGAGAAATGATGCAGAATAAGGCTGGGATAATTAGAACAGGCAAGCTCCTTGAAGAAGCAATCAACGATCTTGAGGATCTTAGGTCTAGGTCTGTCTTGACTTCACCTGGAGGAGGGAGGACGTACAATCCGGGATGGCATCAAGCGCTTGAGATTGGTGCTATGGTAGATGTCAGTAAAATGTGTGCAATTGCAGCACTTAGGCGAGAAGAGAGCAGAGGGGCCCATACGAGAGATGATTTTCCCGAAACCGATGACAGCCACTGGGGCAAAATCAACAGCGTGATTCTGATGGGGGATGATGGTTCCATGAACATTGATTTCGTTTCCTATCCGAAGATTTCGAAAGAATTGAGATCGCTACTTGATTCTGATGACCTGCAGGAGGAGGAGTGAAGTGTCTGAGAAAGTGACTTTCAGGGTTTTCAGGGGGGAGCCGGACTCTGATGGAGTCCCATTTGGGAAAATGGTTGATTACAAAGTCGACCTTGACGAAGGAATGGTCGTGTTGGATGTCATTCACAGAATTCAAGCTGAACATGCACCAGATCTAGCATGCCGTTGGAATTGTAAAGCGGGGAAATGTGGGTCTTGCAGTGCAGAGGTGAATGGCAAGGCGAGACTGATGTGCATGACCAGAATGGAGGATATTTTGGATGAGACTCCTAGTAATGAACCTGTACTGATTAAGCCGATGCAGGCATTTCCACTAACCAAGGACCTAGTTGCCGATACTTCTTGGGCTTACAGGACCGATCGTCAGATTAAGCCGATTAACGGACCTGAAGAGCCTGATTGGGTTTTCCATCAAGAAGAAGCAGACAGGTTGCAAGAGTTCAGATCGTGTATCGAGTGCATGCTCTGCGTGAACACCTGCCACGTTCTCAGGGAGCATCAAATGTTCGAAGAGTTTGCTGGGCCTAGGTTCTTCGTTCGCCTTGCCAGCCTAGAAATGCACCCACTAGACAACGAGAGCAGGATACCAGAGATCAAAGAGGACTTCGGGGTTGGCTATTGCAACATCACCAGGTGTTGCACTGAGGTCTGCCCTGCAGGTATTCAGATTACAGACAATGCAATAATCCCACTAAAGGAGAGAGTAGTTACCGAATACTTTGATCCTATCATCGACCCTTTGAATACAGCATTGAATCTCACTTCTGGGGTTTTGAGCTACTTTACCGACGAATTCTCAAAGACAGCCGATCCAGGAAATACAAAGAAGGCAAAAGCGGCTCTAGAGGATGAGCGAGATCGAATTGAAGAAGCAAAGAAGATGGATTCCGAGAGGACAGAAAGGGCTCGAAAGAGATTCAAATCAAAGTAGGAATTGTCATACCGACTCATTATAGAGACTCATTATAGAGCATACGCTGAGTTACGACGAAGACCTTCTGCTGCCGGAATACCGACTATTCTCAGATTCGGTCAATTCGTAGTTTCTTCACGTTGGCCTTATTGATCATATCAGGTAGCCAGTCGGGTGCATTTGCCCCCTTTGGGACCTTGCTCTTAGAGCCAGAGAACACATGAACTCTGTTGGTCCCTCTTTCCCTGAGGTGGATGTCTGTGACACCTCTTGAGGCAGCCTTCAGAGCTGCTCCTCTGGGCTGCTTGCTGTGGAACACTTGAGCAGTGTCCTTGCCGTTCTGCATCAACACGAAATATTTCTTGTCTGCCATAATTGGATTCCTCCGGCTAGATGAGGTCCTGCATAGATAATAAAGTTGAGCCGTAATTTCGGGATACTGGGGCAAGGTTAGCGAGAAATTGGGATATTCCGAATTCTACAGCTCGGCACATGCCAGTGTCTTTGTATTGATTACTCCAGGTATTGAACGAACAGAATCGACTACTAGTTTCGCGATTTCACCCATGCTCTCTGCCTCAATTTTGAGAATCATATCATGATCGCCAAACAGAACTTGCGCATCAGAAACAAAGGGAAGTGAAGAGGCCTTCTCGAAAACCGAATACTCTGTGCCTGGCTCCACATCAAGCAAAACGTATCCGGTTGACATGACCTTGGGGAGAGGTCGGTGGCGATTAATGTTCCCGAATTTCGAAGATTTTGTCTACGATGGATACATATCAGATGGCCTCTCTTCGCACACTTATGGCCGACGTAGTAATCGTGAGAGAGTGCAGACACGGGCAAGTTCGCGTTCTCTATGGTGACATCATTGGTGTCGAAGGCGATGTAATGGTCATTCCTGCTAATAGCAGGCTCGCTGGAAGAGAAGGCCTGGATGAAAGGATGCAGCAAGCTGCTGGAGAAGAACTGAGGGAGGCCTGTGCAAACATTGCGAAGGAAAGGAGGAAGTCGAATCTACAACCATGCGGAGTGGGGGAAGCAGTGACTACTCCTGCCTTTGGCCTTCCCGCATCTAATCTTGTGCACGTAGTTGGTCCTGATTGTAGGAGGCCGACTCAGGATAATTTCAGGAGGGAATTGATGAGAAATTCATATGATGCTCTTTTCGAAGCGGTGGAGAGCCTCAAGCCTAGGAAGACCCTGGTCCTACCCCCTCTGGGAATGGACGTGTTCGCATACCCTCACAGAGAAGGAGCGAGGATGACTATGGAAATCATCCTCCCATGGATGGATGGGGAAAAAGACCCCGGGGTGGACATGGTGCTGATTGTTACTAACGAAGACAATTTTCTAAACAACATGAAGACGGTCTACAGAGAAAGTGAGGATCAGTTCCCTGGTGTAGACAGGACTAGGGACTACAGAAAGGGAAAGTTTCAGTGATTGGGACCGGTGTCCTCAATAACCCTGAGAATTGGATAGACCCGTGGGAACCAGCTACGAGCGAGAACTGCGCTCGGTTCTAGCTGGTGAATTGAAGGGCGTTCGTGCAGTGACTAGGTCATGCAGTGAGGTTGAGAGAGCTAGGGCGATGAAGGTGATGCAGAGGCCTTTCTTAGTGGTCAGGGCACCTGGTAGCGGTTCGGAGGGTACGGGTGATTTACTCGCTCTGAGAGGAGACATGTGCTTCCCCATCGAAGTCAAGACCTCAAAGGTCGACAGGATTTACCTCTCGGGAAGGACGATGGATCAGTACAAGGCACTGAAATCTACTGGAGAGAAGTGTGGCCTCCTCCCTCTCTACGCATTCAGGCTAAAGGGTGTCAGGGGCGACAGTTGGAGAATAATGAGAGTTGAGGTTGAGGGTCTGACTGGGAAACTAAGGCACCTCTCAAGGAGCATCCCCCCGCTCCCTCTAACGAGCAGGGGAACCCCACATCTGGACTGGAATGCAGGTATGCCAGTTCACCGGTTCTTGTCTTTGGTTTGCAAGTCAAACGGAGCTGGCGGTATTGTATCGGAATCAGGGATTAACAATGCGAAAGAGTCGGCATTAGGCTAGTTAGAACGTCCAGAAAGAAGTTCTTCAATCGAATCAAGTTTTTTCTTCAGCATCTCGATATCTTGTTCAATCCGGTCCAAACCGGCTTGGTTCAGTATCCTGATGATGCTTTCTCTCTCCCTTGAAAGGGAGTCTATCCTTCTATTAGCACTCCGTGAGGAATCAGTTGCACCAAGAGGCATGAGTCTCGGAAACGGTTGACAGTATTCTCTCTTACGTTTGAGAGCAGGTTGAAGAAAGAAGGGTGGACGTGCCTTGCTATGGCCGAGGAAGCAGAGAGCCGGGGAATTCTCGTCCCACTTCTTCTACTGTTCCTCGCCTACTCCCTAGGTGCTCCGATTTGGTTGGTGATTCTGCTAGGAATGTGGTATTCTGGGTTGGTTTACGCTGAGTCCACGGGGGTCCTGGACAGGTTCGATGCTACCAGAGCTCTGGGCGTGATTCTGATGATTAGAACCAAGAGGGGGATGAGATTGCTAGACTTCGTTTCTAAGCCTAAGAGATTCTGGCGAGGCTACGGAGAACTCTCGATTTGGCTCTGCTTCTTTGTAATGTTCATGGTAGTTCTACTACTGATTCTGAGTGCTATAGCAGTAGCAGTAAGCCCCCCAGATGACCCTCTTCCCGCGAGTGATCTACTTCTGATTCCGGGCGTAACAAGCTTCGTGCCATTCTGGTGGCCGGCCTTAGCTCTAATCGTGGCGATTGTGATTCACGAGTATAGTCACGGCATCCAGGCAAGAGCGCATGGGATGAGGCTGCGGAGCTTCGGGGTTCTGCAATTGGGTCCTTTGCCGGTAGGAGCATTCGCAGAACCAGAGGAGTCGGAGATGGAAAGAGCGCCCCGGAGAGAGAGGTTGAGGCTCTTTGCGGCGGGACCTTCGATCAACATACTCGCCACGTACGTAGTACTAATCCTCCTGTCTTCTGTAGCCACTGGAATGGTTGCAGAAAACGAAGGGGTCCATGCCAGAGGGATTGTTCTTGGGGGGGGTGCCGAAGAAGCTGGCTTGCTCCCATACGAGACAATAACCCACATTGACGGGAGTAAAATTGGGGGATACTCGGACTTCACTAGTGAAATGGATGGCATTGCTGCTGGAGATGAGGCTGTGTTGACAGTTCAATCGTGGTCTGATGATAGTGAGTCGTGGTCTGAAAGGACATTTGTGGTCACAATGGGCGATCGATACCAATACTACATCGATGAGTGCGATGGAGACGAAGCATGCATCGAAGATACCAACAAATTGCTCGAGATCTGGGATGTTAAACCCGGAGACGCATTCTTGGGTGTTTCAAACCTAGTGTCCTCAACAGGGGGAGTGGATGGTTATGCCCATATTGTCGAGGGAAAATATTCTGCATTCGGTACGGCGTTAAGCACCGCCGTCAGACCTCTATTGATGCTGAATGTTCCAATTGCAAATGATGGCCAGACGATGATTCCACAGGAGAGAGTTATGCTGATTGCAGGTGATGGGGCGATTGCATCCATGCTAGGAACTGATGGGATGTTGATGATGTTCGACTTTCTTTTCTGGCTAGTCTGGATAAACTTCCTACTGGGTTTCGCTAATCTGATTCCAATGATTCCTTTCGATGGCGGGCATCTGGTTCGGGATGGGATTCACTCTTTCCTGAGGAAGGTGAGCAAGAATTCTCATCCGATGCGCATAGAGATGCTGTCCAATAGAATCAGCAGCCTTAGCAGCATCTTCATTCTTCTAGTACTATTGATACCGGTTATTATTCCGTGGATTATCTAGCTAGTCACTCTTCTTCATCGATCTTCCTAGGCTCGTGTACCTCTCGGAAGATTACCTTGGCCACTCCGACATTCTCCCTCAGAGTTGTGACCAATGAGAACTTGGTGAATGCCCAGTTCTGATCATATGCCATCTCCTCTGGGAGTGTCATTGTTAGGTCATCACCATCGAAATCGATTTCGAAGTCCTCCCTGCCGGTGTTCATCTTCATTAGCGTCTGGACCTTTTCTTCCCTGTCCTCAACAACCTTGACGATATGGTAGCTGTACCTCAGGGTGACGCCTGCAAGTGGGTGGTTGTAGTCTATTCTTGCCCTACCAGCACTCATGAACTGGAGGATCCCGTTTCTACCGCCAATCTCCACTGGAGCGCCAATTCCGAGTGTGTTCGGATCCCTAACGCTACGAAGGAGTACGTTCTGTGAGATTGTCTCGATCTTGTTCTGATCCCTGTCCCCATAAGCTTCCTCAGGCTCGATGTCGAACTCGTAGTCCTTACCAGACTCGGCCTCGGCCAGGTGTGCCTCGAAACCTGGAATCAACCGCCCATCACCAACAGTGGTAATCATCGGCGAGTACTCTCTGTTCTCGTCATGAAGATCGTGCTCCTTAGCAACCTCTTCCCTAGTTGTCTCGATCAGCTTGTCATTGCTAGCATTGTACAAATCATAGTCAATATGAACGATTGAGCCATTATCCATCATAGCACCTCAGGGGCCTCGCGACCGGCTCCCCCTTTTTCATTCAAACGGTGTGTTATTTCTCATTCCGACGCTAGGTCTTGGTAATGATGAGAGCGCACTTCCCAAGATTACCAGAAGCCAACCTGACCAGACTAGATGGCTCCCCGGAAGGTGATGAATTGTGACCCTTACCTCTTCGACCTGATCGGTCTGTCCCAGTATCATTGAAGAAAGAAGGTCATTGGACTGAAGCAGATCTAGAATTACAATGGTGTCTCCAGTCATCCCGGACATTCTATCCACTTCTGATCTGGCTGATACAGCCCCCGATGGAGAATCGAATCTTAGCATTCCAGGCCTTATCGTTCCAAGAATCTCACCTTCGTCTCTAACTTCGATTACAACTCCAACGTAACCGTCCCCAATTTCATAATCATATCCATCTTCTTCGGCAGAGAAGATTTCTACTTCGGTGAACATTAGCTCCATGCCCTGATGCTCGGTGGGGACATCCTTCTCCAGGGTGACGAAATGAGAAGGATCTGTCCGATCGACTAGAGTGGTGGTCAGAACGTGTCCAACTAGGAGAATGAGGATTCCAGCATGAGCAACATGGGTCCCTAGTAATCTGGCCTTTGACGGCTGAGATGTGCCGCTACTCCTGAGTAGTTCTGGAATGATCTCTCTAGATTTGTGCCAGAGTCTCACGAGGGTTGGGGGGATTGCGAAGACTAGCCATGTTAGGATGAATACAGACAAGGCCCCTCTGGAAATGCTGTCGGTTATAGGATGACTCTGGTTTCCTGGGAGTTCGAGACTTCCGGAGTTCGCTGCCAGAAGTACCGATACTATGGTCGTAAACACCAATAATACGGTTCCTGCCTTACCACTGATCTTCTCCCCCCATGCATACAGTGCCAAGCCAATTGCTAGCAATGAAATCAGAGGGGCTCCGTAATACTCGTGCGCTGCAATATTGGTACCCTCAATCTCAACTGTCAATAGCACCCATGTCAACAAGAGAAATGCCATTGACAGGAACCACGGGAACGAGCGAGAGAAATTAGCTCTCTTGTTAGCATCAGTGATTGCACCAATTATCCAAGAAAAGTCATCCTTCTCTTCCTCAGGAATGACCCATACTAGCAGGAATGGTGCTATTCCAGCCAATGACTGATACCATTCGGAAACCCAACCCCATCCTGAGAAAAGCATCAGCAGGACCCCCATGGAGACCCAATGCACTGGCGGTTCGTCTCGATCTCCGAAGATCAATAGGACCATTATGGCAAGTCCGAAGAAAAGAACTGCCGATGAACCAATCCACAGACCCACTGCAGCGAAGTAGACTAGCAGAGAGATGGCTAGGGTCCTGTTCGTCTCGAACAGGGTCTTGGAGCCCATCGCGGCCACTTGGGCCCTCTGCTCTCTCAGGACGTGAGCGACAGACAGACAGAGAAGGCTCACGACTGCGAGTAGATAGACCAAGACCTCAAACCCAACAGCGGTGAAGTCGATGATCTCGACGACCCGGACATAGGGATCTCGCGGAAGTGAGTTCTCCCCATCGCCAACGAAGGCGTGGACTGAGGCCCAGACCCCATTGGCTCTTGTCACCAGGGTCGCATGCATTACTAGGGCCCCGCATATCAGTCCCAGTGCAGGTGTGAATGCAAATGGATCGGATGCCTGGGTCCGGGCCCTGGAGTGCAGAATCGCTAAGAGTGCTAGCCATGGAAGCAGGGAGCCGGTCTCGACTGGATCCCATGCCCAGTATCCCCCCCAATCCAGAACCGTGTAGGCCCAAAGGCCCCCGAGCCCTATTCCCACTGTGCCCGCTAGAAACGAGTACCGAGCCCATCGAATCATCGAGGCGTGCGTCTCCTTCGATGGGCGAGCCATTATCAGACCAGACAGGGCGATGCTAGCGGTTGCCAGACATAGGGAATAGTATACGAAAACCACTGGTGGGTGGATAACCATTAGATCCGTCTGTAGCAAAGGACTGATTTCTCCAGCAGTTCCAGGGATGGCAGGGGAGAATGGGCGGAGACCTGCTGAGACTAGGAGGAGTAAGGTTGTCCATGAGTGCATGACTCGGATTGCCGTACTATCGACCCTTTGATCTCTGGACATCACCCATGTAATCACACTCATCATTGAAGCCCACATTAGAAGGGGTCCGGATCTGCTTCCCCATACTGCAGAAATACGATAGAAAAGTGGTAGTCCGTCTCCTACATATCTAGAGACTAGGTCCAGTGTCGTCGCTTCGATTAGGAAGGATGCAGCAAGAAATAGGAATGGCGCTGATTGTGCAGCCATTGACGTTGTTCGGACAAGGGGGTCGGAACTAGCCTCGGGACGAAAGACAAGGTATGCGCTAACAAGCAGAGCTAGGAAGATTAGGGTGTATCCAAGGAAGGTGAGCATTGTTCACCATCCGTAATACTTCGCCCTGCTGTATCCAAAGGCCAGCATTGCTGGGACTATTCTCTTGAAGTATAATCCTGGCCTTCTAAGCAATAGTCTGAATCCTACCATGGCCTTCCCCGTTGCTCCCATGTCTGACATCTCATCTGGGAAGCATGTAGCCATCACTGACATCTCATCGTCAGACAACTCGAAGAGAGCAGTCTTGCCCCTCAGGATTTTGTCGTAGGGTGGGAACTCTGCCTTCCACAGTCTGGTATACTCTGACAACCTCTCCGAACTGAGGTCTCCTTCTGAAATTGCCTTCGCAGCAGTCTGGGCTGCGAAAACCGCTGATTTCAGTGCGAGGTGGGACCCACCCTCGAATAGGGGGGAAGTGAAACCAGCAGCGTCACCGACCAGCATTAGTCCATCGTGGTGGGTTCTGTCGAATGGACCGGAGATGGGGATTGTCCCCCCGAAAGCCGGACTGCCCTTCTCCTTCCAAGGAGGCAGGGATTGTTCCAAATCTGAGAAGTGGGTGTCAGCGATGAACTCATCCAGGGCCTTCTTGGTCCTAGGCTTGTCCTCTGTCACTAGACCCACGTTTGCACGTCCTTCACACTTCGGAATCATCCATAGATACCCCTTCTCAGCATATTTTGGCCAGATGTAGAAGTCCAGATAGTCATCAGTAGGAACTTCCAGCAACTCGTACTGCATCCCTGCGACGACCTTGCCCTTTGCGTTCAATGGGGCGTCACCATCTGGCTTCACCAAACGGGAGCAGACAGCAGCCACTCCTGAGGCATCGATCACGATCTTGGCTCTGATGGGAAACTGATCCCCCTTGCCATCGCATATCCAACCTCCGAATGGATCCCCATCCACCCTCTCCATTGAGAGCAACTTGTGGCGAAGGTGGAGGCTAGCGCCTGCGGCGACCGCTTCCTCGGCTATCCACCTCTCGAACAGGTGCTTCTCCAAGACGTACCCCTCCTCTGTTAGGCACTTCTCGGTGCCATCGGGGAAAATCACCCGGATTCCCTTGACCCTCTTGCTAATCACTTCATCAGGTAGGTCCAGATTGAGGTTCTGGCAGGCAATCTCGGATATGCACTCGCCGCAGTGGACTGGGGTCCCGATCTCTGGGTGATCCTCGATTAGGATAGTCGAGAGCCCCTGCCGGGAGCACTGTAAAGCAGCGTTACCACCACCCGGACCTGCTCCCACAACAAGAACGTCGCATACGGTTCCTGCCTCGTCCACGGATTATCGGTAGAGCACCCATCAAAGAATCCGTCGGTTTGCAGGGGCCCCTAGGAGGCGAACCTTCTCATGTCAGAGGCATCACGAATCACCATGGGCTGGAGGAGTCTCGAGGAGTTCATCAGAGCCTTAGAGATTAGGGGCGAGTTGCTAAGGGTCGGCCATCCCGTTGACGTGAGGTTCGAAGCTGGTTGCATAGCAGACCGTTTAGTCAAGATGGGTGGTCCAGCAGTGGTCTTCGATCAACCAAGACTGGAGGATGGGAGCATCAGTAGATTCCCTCTTGCGATGAATCTCTTTGGTACTAGGGAGCGGACAAACCTAGCTTTGGGGGTGGATGATCCTAGTGAGATTGGGGAAATGATGGTTGGTCTGATGAAGCCCGACATAGGTGCCATCATGAAGAGTCCTTGGACTGGAATCAAACTACTTAGGCAAGGAATCTCAATGGCTCCCAATAGGGTCTCGAGAG
Source organism: uncultured Candidatus Poseidoniales archaeon (assembly GCA_964570065.1). GTDB lineage: Archaea > Thermoplasmatota > Poseidoniia > Poseidoniales > Thalassarchaeaceae > UBA36. Next base: position 9,114 of record CAZMVZ010000018.1, on the reverse strand, counting down.
GAAAGTGCCAGCAAGTAAGGATCGATGACCCTGATGTGACAAAGCTTCCAATCCCTGTCACTTGGCCAGATGACGGAGGGCCATTCATGACCCTGCCCCTGGTAGTAACATCGGATCCGAAGTCCGGAGCACACAACATGGGGATGTACAGGAGTCAGGTCTTCGGGCCAAAGGAAGTCGGGCTTCATTGGCAGAAGCACAAACATGGGGCGGATCATGCAGATTCCTCGGAAGGCAGAATGCCGGTGGCAATTTGCCTCGGAGGGCCGCCTCAGGTAATTTTCAGCTCTATCTCGCCACTACCGGATAATCTGACAGAATACGAATTCGCGGGTCTCCTAAGTGGGAAGAGGTTGAGAATCACAAAATGCCTAACTAACGACCTCTGGGTTCCCGCTGATTGTGACTTCGTTATCGAAGGATACACAATTCCAGGCGAGACTAGGACGGAAGGGCCATTCGGCGATCATTTCGGGCACTACTCGCTTGAAGACGAGTACCCAGTAATGCACGTAACTGCAATCACCCACAAGAAGGACCCGACAGTTCCGATGACAATAGTTGGGGTCCCCCCCATGGAGGATGGTTATCTCGGTGAGGCGATTGGGGATGCTTTGTTACCTGTTCTGAAGTTCCAACATCGGGATGTTGTTGACACATTCCTACCACTGGAGACGGGTTTTCACAACCTAGCCATCGTTTCCTCCAGACAAAGATTCCCTCGTCAGGCAAGGAAGACCGCACTGGGACTACTAGGTGCAGGTCAGATGATGTTCCTCAAGGTGGTAGTGGTTGTTGATGAGGATCATATCGTGAAGAATCTCGACTCCCTGCTTGATGCTCTAGAAATGAAAGTCAGCATCCCTGATGACCTAGTGACTCTGAAGGGAATGGTAGCTGATTCATTGGCACACAATTCCCCTTGGGAGAACATCCATGACAAACTGATAGTCGATGCGACATCACCAGCAGATGGAGACCCAATAGAACATGTCGAGATGGTTCCAGTAAGCAAATCACTGGTCATTTCGGCCTCAGCAATTGATGGGGTTGTTCAGGCCAGGATGCTACGTCCTTCCATGATGGTGATTACTACTGAAATCGAAGGAGGCCCCCAACCAGAGGAGAGCATGGAGGATGCCAACGAGCAGATGGCCAATCTCCAGAGAGAGAGAATCGCTTCAATCATGAATGCTATTTGGGGATTGGAGGCATCCAAGGGACTGAGGTGGCTTTTCATTACCGACTCGGATGCGGACTTGGAGAGTGAAGATTGGAGGAGGAGGCTGCTATGGCAGCTATTCTGCAGATTCGACGTCGGAAGGGATCTGCACTTCGACGAGTCGCAGACGAGGGTTGCATGGGATGCTACTGCTCCGATTCCATCGGAAGGGGGGCCTTTGCCGGTTCGAAGATGGCCTGCAGTGACTCTGCATGACCCTGAACTCGTTCAGAGGATCGATTCCTGGCTTTCAAAGAGGTTGTAGCATGGGCCTGAATGAGATACTGGAGTTCGTCAAGGTTGAGCATACTCTGTTCTCCCTACCCTTCGTTCTGATCGGATTCGTACTAGCGGACAACCAATTCGGAAGCGAGAGCCTGGATGTCTTCTGGATAATCATTGCAGCAGTCGGCGCAAGAGGCCTTGCAATGGCGCTGAACAGGATAATTGATCGAGAAATCGATTCTTCCAATCCCAGAACTTCCTCCAGGCATTTGCCATCGGGTACGATGTCGATGCAAACTGCTTGGATTCTCTCAGCGGTTTTTCTCGGGATGCTCTTGTTCGCTGCATGGATGTTGAACGAAGTGGCCCTTAAGATGGCTTGGCTTCCAGTAATTGCATTCGTCATCTACCCTTATACGAAGAGGTTCTCATGGATTTGTCACTTCTGGATAGGTTTCTGCTTGGCCCTTGCTCCAGCAGGTGCGTGGGTCGCTATCGCAGCTGATACGCATGGTTGGGCATCCATCACAGGAATGCATGACGGTCGTACTGAGTTCCTATGGTTCCCAGAGGTCTTCTTCATTTCATTGGGAGTGGCTCTGTGGATATCTGCTTTCGATATCAACTACGCCCTAATGGACAAGGATGTAGACAGGGAACAGGGGATTCGCTCTTTCCCTGCCAGTTATGGAGATGTGGCGACTAGGAATCTTAGCGTTGCTTTGACCATAGGGTGGATGGTGTGCTTCCTCCTTATGGGGATGCATGAGTTCACCGAAACCAGGAGGTTTCGACATACTCTCTGGATCGCGTCAGTTATTTCCATGGCGCTGGTAAACATCTTCGTGATGGCGAAAACCGCCGAATCCGCGTCAGAATCTGATGAAAGCATGGAGCGGTATCAGAAGACACTATTCCGTTCGTCCATGCTTACAGGGTGGATTCTGCTCGCCAGTATGGCATACGTAGACTACTTCAGTGACGGTTTGCTTGATTGAGGCGTTGGGATGTTCAGACTTCAAGCAGATTATGAGACCGCTGGTGACCAGCAGCAGGCTATTGACCAGTTAGTGAGGCAATTGAATGAAGGGCAGGAAAGATGTGTCCTCCTTGGTGTGACTGGATCGGGGAAGACTTTCGCAATGGCCAAGGTCATCGAGAAACTGCAACTTCCGACATTGATTCTTTCTCACAACAAGACCCTGGCAAGACAGATTTGGCAAGAGATGTCAGGACTTTTCCCAGAAAACTCGGTCGAGTACTTCGTTAGCTATTACGACTACTACCAACCAGAGGCTTACATCCCCGGTCGAGACCTATACATCGACAAGGAACTCCAGATGAACGAACGCATCGAACAGGAGAGGTTCTCGACAGTGGCCTCTCTAGTTTCCAGACCCGATGTCATCACGGTAGGAACCGTTTCCACAATCTACGGCCTCAACCCACCCGAGGTATTCCAGCAGAATCACCTCAGGCTGCACGTTGGTCAGAAAGCAGACCCTCAGGAAATCGTCAGAGACCTGGTCGATTTGCAGTATAGGAGGACAACAGGTGAGATTGCCAGAGGAGATGTTCGACTCAGGGGCGAGGTACTTGACGTGTGGATGCCAAGCAGAGATGATCCACTCAGGGTAAGGTTCGGTTGGGAAGGAATTGAGAGGATCCAAGTCTGCGAGGCAGTCTCATGGGAACCACTGGATGACTTCGAAGAGGCTTGGATTCATCCTAGAGAGTTCTACATGACGAGTGAGGAGAGGTTCAATCAAGCACTGGATGACATTGAGCATGAATTGGATACCAGATTAGACTGGTTCGAGTCAAATGACGGGGGCTTGGAGGCACACAGGCTCGAGCAGAGAACGAGATTCGATCTAGAAATGCTGAATGAAGTTGGTTCATGCAAGGGGGTGGAGAACTATTCCATGCACTTCGATGGACGGACCAGGGGGGAGAGGTCGTACTGTCTGCTTGACTTCTTCGCTAGCAATGGAGAGCAATTCCATGGTGGTTCCGAGAGATACCTAGTCATCATGGATGAATCCCACGTAACACTGCCCCAAGTTGGAGGGATGTATGGTGGGGACTACTCCAGGAAGAAGAACTTGGTCGATCATGGATTCAGGTTGCCGTCGGCATATGACAACCGTCCGCTTCGAGTTGACGAGTTCCAGGAACTGATTCCACAGATGATGTATGTCAGCGCGACTCCAGGTGAGAGGGAGCTGAGGCACTTGGCAGAGGTTACCGGGCAAGAAGTACCTCAGGGGCTGATTCATGTTGATGGGGGAGGGGGAGCTAAGAAGTCCGAGATTGGGAAACCCAAATCAAAGCACAGTATGGAGGAGTTGCTTGACGAGATAGACGGCATAGCGAAGATGGAAATTCGTCCGACTGGGCTTCTTGATCCCGGAATTGAAGTTAGGTCTACTGAAGGACAGGTTCAGGATCTGCTAAGCGAAATCGGTGATCGAGTAAGTCGAGATCAGAGGGTTCTAGTCACCGTGATGACGATCAAGTTTGCAGAGGAAGTTGCAGAGTACTTGGAGAGAATGGGAGTCAAAGCACACTATCTACACAGTGAGATTGACACTCTAGAGCGTACAGAGATAATCAAGGCTCTGAGACTAGGGCTGATTGACGTGATTGTGGGGATCAATTTGCTGAGGGAGGGTTTGGACATTCCCGAAGTCTCATTGGTTGCAATCTTCGATGCTGACAAGCAGGGTTTTCTCAGAAACGAACGATCATTGCTACAGACAATAGGAAGGGCGTCTAGGAATATGGATGGATCCGTAATTCTGTATGCAGACTCGGTCTCTCCTGCAATGGAGGCAGCAATCAGCCAGACTGTTAGGAGAAGGTCCCTCCAGAGAAAGCACAACGAAGAGAATGGGATCGTACCCAAGACCATCCAGAAGGCACTCCCTGAAATGGGAGCCGAGATCGCCGACCTACTCTCGGGTGTTGCAGGAACTGGGAGCAGAGGGGGTCGGAGAATGGTTGCCAAGCCCCCGGGTAAGAAGGGTTTGGAAGGCCTTGCCAATAGATTCGGCCTGGGTGCAGGGGTTTGGAATTCTTCGGATTCCGTACTTGAGAATGTCAGTCAGCCGGAATGGGTCGGGGATCCTGAGGGATTGGAAGACGAGGGCGAGGATCAGTCAGTTCTCATTTCTAGGTTGGAAAAGGAGATGAAGCAAGCGGCTGATAGACTTGACTTCGAGAGAGCAGCTAACCTGAGGGACAGAATCTTCAATCTTCATAATGCGACCAATTGAAGCCAAGTGTCCAGTGCGGTCCCCATGGGCGGATACTCGCGGGACGACTTTGATGTTCCAGTCGAGGACTATGACTTCTCAAGCGTATCCGACGTTCGCAGTCTGATTGACCAGATGGGTAGGGCGGGTGGTTTCACAGCATCGAAGTTGTCACGTGCCAGAGATATTCTGAGGAAGGCGATTTTGCAATCTGATGCAGAAGGGAATCTCAATTGGCTTTCATTCCCAGCCTGTCTTTGTGCCACAGGAACCAGGGGATTCTTCGTTGAGGCATTGAAGAGAAGAGCATACAACGTTGTTGTCACCACATGTGGCACTCTTGATCATGACATAGCAAGGACATTCAGAGACTACTTCCACGGCGATTTCAGTCTGGACGACATTGCCTTGGGCAGAGAAGGCCTGAACAGATTGGGCAATGTAGTGATTCCTAACGAATGCTATGGAGAGATACTAGAGAGAGTCCTGCTCCCTTGGCTAAGTGAGATTGAGGAGGAGAGGAAGGCTAAGGATAGTAGCAACCCCTGGAGGGGTTTCGGGTCAGTGGAACTTTGTTGGGCAATAGGAGACCGGATAGATGATGAAAGCTCACTATTGCACTGGATTGCAAAGAACAGGATCCCAATGGTTATCCCAGGCCTCACTGATGGTTCTATAGGATCACAATTATTCATGCATAGGCAAAGAAGCCCTGACTTCATGGTAGACGTCCTAGCAGATGAGCAGGTTCTATCTGACCTTATTTGGACTGCAAATGAAAGTCATGGACTAATGATCGGTGGAGGTATATCGAAGCATCACGTAATTTGGTGGAACCAATTCAGGGAGGACTCTGGGATGGATTCGGCTGTCTCCATTACAACTGCACCGGAGTATGATGGGTCACTATCTGGTGCTAGACTCAAGGAAGCGATTTCTTGGGGGAAAATCAGACCTGAGGCGGATCAGATTGTCGTTGAGGGCGAAGCGAGTCTGATTCTTCCACTACTCGGATCTGATCTATTTCGGAATTATTAGGTGTGTGCCGGAGAAACGGCTATTAATCTGCTTTTTCCGACGTGATGATATGTCAGTTAGGGGAATGATTCAGGACATGATAAACGAATTGACCGATGCTCTCGGTGACGCCGAGAAGCATGACTCTGGGAATAATGCTGCAGGTACACGAATTAGAAAGGTAATGCAGACATGCAAAGGTTTTGCCCAAGATGTTAGAGTGAAGGTTCAAGGCGACAAAAACTCACGTTGAGTTATTTGCACTGGCTATCATTTCCATAAGAGAGACTCTCATTGGTGTCAATGGATGCCAACCATCTCCCCCGGATCTAATCAGAGCTTCGTGGAGTTTGCCTAGGTCGGGTCTTTCTTCAATCTCCGAATGTAGCCCCCTTACTGGACTGGGGACTTCGGACAATGATTCAATGGTATGAGAATGATTGATAGAATTATTGTAACGATCCCACAATACTCTGATTTCGTCTGTGACACCTTCCATTTCCCACGCCCTTCTACCGCACATAGTATAGTTCCCATTGGGCATGTTTTCTTTCTCACTCAGGCAAATTGTGGAAATCGCATCGACTACATCCCGGACGTTTACCCAGTATCTGATATTTGATTCCGGATCTGGTTTCTTTCCACTTATGATTTTCTCAATCCAATCGATCATAACCGCATTCCCCCATTTCCCTCCACCATTTGGGATTATGACATCAGATAATTCGATTACAATTCCCGAATCGGGGGATCTAGAACCGGGAGGGATTATTGCGATGTCGCTGCCCTCCTGGCTGTCGATCCGAATAGTTACTTCTGCCCTCTCTGGTTCGGCAACTAGTCGTGCTCCAGACCTCTCGAGCCTTGCCTCCAGAGCTTCTCTGAGTCCGTCTGATGAACCTGAAACATGCACACTTCTGGGCATGGAAACGCATCTGTTTAGTTGGCCTCGATAGTCTTGGACGTGAAATTCAGGAGTGCTTCCCTCAGAATATCCACGATCATATCTATCTCCTCGGAAGTTATTGCGAAGTGGGGGGTGAATCTGAGAGCATTCTGGCCCCCATGAATTACTCCGAGACCATTGTTCCTGCACCATTCTTCGACAAATCCGAATCCAACCACAGGGAGTTTCTCAGGATCTAATTCGGCACAAAGGAGGAGTCCTGTTCCTTGGACCTCAGTAATCGTACCAGGTATCTCCTCAGCGAGTGCTCTCAATTTAGCAACGAATTCAACACCCCTTTCCCTGATGTTATTCCTCAATTCTGGAGTTACTCGGTCAAGGACTGAGACTGCAGTTTCCAAAGCTCTTGGATTCGTCGTCATAGTATTACCATAAATTCCTACGACGTATAATTCAGCGGCCCGCTCGGAGAGACCGACGACTGAGAGTGGGTATTGGCCGGCATTAAGGGCCTTTGACCAAGTCTCCATGTCTGGAACCAAACAGTCCTCAAAACCATCATAATCAACGATACTTAGGCATCCTTGTCCCCTCAGACCGGCTTGGATTGAGTCAACGATTAGCATACTCCCATGCTGCGAACAAAGAGTTCTGGCTAGATCATAGAACTCCCTAGTTACGCAAAGCCCAGGATTGCCCTCGCCCATCACGGGTTCCATTGCCATCAATTCGATGAAGAAGCCCTCTTTATCCGCACGCTCGAAAGCAGATCTGAGTGAGTCTAAATCGTTGCTTGGTACGAAGATTACGTTATCCCTCTCACGGAATGAGGCTAGATTCTTCTCGTATTTCTCACTGCACGAGTCTGAAATCTGAGCAGGCCTCTGCGTCCTTCCATGGAATGCCTCAACTAGCGCCAGCATCTTGGTTGGTTTGCCCTCGTGTCTTCCACCCTTGCCAGTAACTCTGAGAGTGTTTGCATCTGCAATTCGAATAGATATTGTTACAGATTCTGAACCGCTATTCAAACAGACGAACCTGGAGAATGGGCAGTTGCCCCTAGTATGGCCAACTTCCTTTCTAAGACGTTCAGAGAGTCGCTTCTGGCTGAATGAGGGCGTCATGACGTTAGCCATCACCCAATTCTGCTGCATTGACTGTATTATGTCATCAGGCCCATGCCCCATTCCAAGCATCCCATATCCACCATTATCGTGAAGGACCGCCCCATGAGAGGTAACTATCCAAGGCCCTCGAGCAGCAATTGCGACGTACGGATTAACGGTGGCGGCGGAATAGAAGTTGACATAATCGGATTGAAGATGTGCAACTAAATCACTCTCTTTCATGGAAAATAGCGCATCTCCCATGTCGTTGATTAGACTCTGGAAGTTTTCAGTTGCCTCCTCTATAGCCCTACTAAGGGATGGATCAGTCTCTAGAAAATCGGAGATGACTGAGTCCTTTAGGCCGTTAGTCTGTGCTTGACCTGTTCGAGAGCGAATTTCGGTTAGGGCAGCTAGTTTGCCATCCACGTGCAGGGCAAAGGAGGGATGCACATCAACATTCTCCGGAAATGGTCTGAGTTCGCGAAAATAGTGGCTGGAACGTGAAAACTCGTTTTTCTGATAATCATTAAAAAAATTAAACTAAAATTAATTTTCCAATTGAAAAATTCATTCTTAGTAGAAAATTCCAATTGGATTATCAGTCTTGATTAACGAATAATATAAGTGCCACTCCAGTGTCTGAGGCTCAGGAGAAGCAACGGGGATGCACTCCTCCCTGAGGGAGAGAAATGGTAGAAGATTACGAAATACAGGAGATGATACACAGAGATGTCTACGTTGGAGAAAAACACGTAGGAGTGGTGGTTAGTGAGAGATTCCACCCTAGAGACGAGTTCGTAAGGTCCTGGAGGATCAAGGTGGAGGACGATGTGGCTAGTGAATTCATGAGGAAACCTGCAGATCTGGCCCCTCTGGCGAAAGAGTTGGTTCACAGCATTAGACCAGACGGTGGGATAAAACTTTCAAAATCAATGAGGGAATTACAGAGAAGGTGGAGGAACACGGTTAGAATCCAAGAGGATCTCTATGCTCCGGATGAGTTGTTGGATAGAGCAGTGCTAGACAATGATGGCATGGACATTGGCAATGTCGTGGAGCTTATCAAAATAAAGCGCACATACAAGGGTCTCCTAGTGAAACCCCATTTCATGGTTAGAGCCAGACATGGCCTTCCTGAGACAATAGCAGTACCCTGTGGGCAATTGGCCAAGACTACTTCTAGACTTGATGAAGTCATTCTGAAGTGCACCTTTTCCAGGTTAGTGACTCTACCCAGTTTCTTGAAATTGAATGACGAAGGTTTCGAAGAAGAGTGAGTGAATCCTTGAGTAGCCTTCAAATCACAATCCCATGTGCCGATGATGCTCAAGGGCGCGTAGCTTAGTTTGGCTGGAGCACCCGGCTGATAACCGGGAG
>CAZMVZ010000017.1:0-31774 GCA_964570065.1 uncultured Candidatus Poseidoniales archaeon | reverse complement strand
ACAGGATGTGGATGCGTGAAGACGAATATTGAGGCAATTGCGATCAAGAATCTACAGGAAATACTGAGGGAGAGGGGATATTCCGCAGAAGCGCTCTTCTCAAAGTTCGACTCCGACCACAACGGCGTCCTCTCCAAGAACGAATTCGAGAACGCACTGAGGTCGATCACGGGCCAAACAGCTCCCCAGGCGATCGTGAACGCGATCTTCGGTGCGCTTGATGAGGACTCATCCGGTTCCCTTGAGTTGGACGAACTGCTATCAATTGTCGAATCTGGCCCTACGCAAACTTACTCTGCCGGCCAGTCCATTTCTATCGAGGGGCATCCAGATGCCCGTTTCAATGGAGTCTACTCCCAACAGGAAGGGCAAATCAACGGCAAACCCAGCTTCAGGAATCAGAGTGGATGCATTTTGTACGCCTTCTCGTCCAATTCCGGGAGCTCCTCTTCTTGGAATCTCGACGACCGAGACCAGAATGGCAGCAACGACTGGTACAGGGGCGGCTGGACTCGTGCACCCACGGACGGCTCCGTCCCTCTGGGGGTTCGACGCTGGGTCGGGGTCGGTAAGATCACCCTTTCTGCAACAGTTGGGGGGGATGGTTCCTCAGAATCTCCAGAACCCCCTCAGAATCCAGGTCTTCCTAGTGGCGATGGGGAACTTGGGAACTTGATGCAGGAGATAGATGCGGCTTCGCGATACTTCGAGGAGCAAGTCTCAGGCGGGGAAATGTCCGTCGATAAGGCGATTGAGACCGCAAACTCTGCCTTTGACAGGAAGATCGAAGACCTCCCTTTTTTCATGCGCTCCCCCGCAAGGAAGGCCTGGGATGATAGGATTGTAGACATGGAGAAGAGGCTCAGGGAAAACACCCCGTCACCCTCTACAATTGCAGCCGGTGTCGGCGCAGTTGGCACCGTCGGCGCTATCGCCTCAAAAACGAGTGAAAACCTCCCTCCTCCCGTTGACTCAAGGCCAGAGCCACCGGCAGCACCCGAGCCAGAGCCACCGGCAGCACCCGAGCCAGAGCCACCGGCAGCACCCGAGCCAGAGCCACCGGCAGCACCAGCTGGCGACTCATTCAGCATCGCATCTGCCATTTCTAGCTTCGAAGCTTCGCGGACGATCACTGAGAGAAATGCCACGAAAGAATCCCTATCGGGGAGTTCAGGAAGCATTCACATCAGGGTGAACTCAATTGAGAGGACATTTGGAATAGGGCTCTCGGATGAGTTCAGAGGTGGAAGCACACTGATCGCACAGTCTGGTGAAATTGGGGAGTTGGAGATCAGACTCCCCTCGAACTCAGACACAAGCCAGTTCAAGGCCGGCTACGAAACAGAGATCTCCGTCACTATCTCCGATTGGAATGCCATCAGGCGCAGGATCGTCCTGGAAGCGGCCTAACCCGCAGCCTCGAACGACTCCTCGATCATCTCATCCAGGCTTATTGATGGGCGGAATCCGCATCTATCCTCCAAGAACCACGCGTCAACTACTCCCCAGACTTCCTCTCTGTCACTTTGGTTCAACTCAATCTCACAACCAGTCCGGTCTCTGTATAATTCTGACAGATCAGACATCGGAATCGCCTTCCCTGACCCAACCGCGAAACTCTCCCTGGTGGGAGGGGGGTCCCTCAGCACCGCATCTACGACCCTAACAAGGTCCTGGACATGCACCATGTCCTTGACTTGGGAGCCATCGCCCGGGACGTTGATCCAGCCCATCTGGCTCTCGAAGGCCCATTTGTGGAGGATCCCGTTCCCCGGCGGACCCGAGATTGGTACTCCTTGGACGTTTGAGGCCCTGATAACGCTCACTGGGCGCTCTGACTCCGCTCTCTCCAATGCATTCTCCTCTATCCAAAGTTGACCCTCTGCCGCAACGTCCCTCGGGGCTAGGGTCGAGTCGAATCCGTAGTATTCCTCCCCCGGTTCCCATTGGGGGTGGACCCTTAGGGTGCCTAGAATAATCATGTGAAGGGAACCGTGCCTGTCAACCGCATCAAGAATCGGCCTAGCCTTCTCCCTCATGATGATCAGGGACTCTCTGTCATCCCTGGCAACCGAAGTGTCAACAGGCCGCGAATTAATGTGAATCAGCGAGTTGCAAGGGGTAAGTAGCGCATCTAGGGCACCAGGGTCTTCCAGCTTATCATCTGGGATGGGGACGGCCGTGTCACCAAGCATCTCAATAATGTAAGGTGCGACGAAACCATCCGCGGCCGAGACTGCAACCTTCATGCTCGACCGTATCTCCTGACAGGTAATATACTGTGTGTTTGGAGGGAGCACCTCCATGAGAAACCATTGAATTCCTCCTAGCCCGCAACGGATTCACAGGCGAGCCAATGGTCGACCAAATCCCCAATCTTGGAAGAGAGTCGGAGATGCTAGGGGAACTGGGCATGTCGACCATGGATGAGCTATTCGCGAACATCCCGGAGGATGTCCGAAGGACCGACCCCCTGCCCCTCCCCGAGCCACAGTCGGAGGAGCAGATTCTAGAGGATGCAACCAGGCTTCTGGGCGCAAACGTCCATCTCGACTCCAGGCCGTCGTTCATCTCGGCTGGGCTCGCTAGGAACTTCGTTCCCACTATGGTCCCGATGTTGGCCACTAGGGGGGAGTTTCTTACCTCTTACACCCCTTACCAACCAGAGGTCAGCCAGGGGATGCTCCAAGCAATGTGGGAGTTCCAGACAATGGTCTCAGAATTGGTCGGTCTCCCGATATCCAATGTCTCGATGTACGATGCAAGCACTTCTGCCGCGGAGGCAATAACTTGTGCAGTCCGGGTAAAGTCGAAGAAGGCCACACAACCTAGTTCCGTGTACATCTCAGAACTTGTCCCACCCCACAGGTTGTCCGTCATCGAGAACTACACACAGGGAGTCGGGATAGAAATCCACACGCTCCCTCACAACGCGGACGGAACACTAGATCTGGGCGCCGCAGCCTCTGCTGCTGGCTCTTGTGCGGTTTACGTAGAGCAGCCTAATGCACTGGGTCTACTCGACGAGGGGCTCACGGGCCTCAGGGGGGCGATCGGCGAGTCTACTGCACTAATCGTCGGAGTCGACGCAGTTTCCCTAGGGGTCATCGAGCCTCCTGGGTCATGGGGGGCCGACATAGTGGTCGGAGAGGGTCAGCCATTCGGGATCGGCCCAACTGCCGGCGGGCCGATCTACGGGCTTTTCGCATGCTCCAAGGAGTTCCTGAGGCTGATGCCCGGGAGGATAGTCGGCCAGAGCATCGACTCCGAGGGAAGCACTGCATACACCCTTACCCTATCGACAAGGGAACAGCACATCCGGAGACATAGGGCTACATCCAACATCTGCTCAAACGAGACGCTGATCGCACTGATGGGGGCAATGCACATGGCACTGCTCGGCCCAGAGGGTCTAGAGAAACTGGCAACCAGGGTCTACTCGTCAACTTGTAAGACTCTAGAAGCCGTCACCTCGATCCCCGGAGTCGAACTAGTCAACCAAGGTGGATGCTTCTTCAGGGAATTCGCAATCAGGCTGCCCGGCCAAGCCAATGAGGCGCTCGAGAGCATGTACTCTGACGGGGTGATTGGGGGAGTAAGCCTAGGAAATTGGTGGGACGAGATGTCGGACTGCCTCCTAGTAGGCTGTGACGAGGGGACAACTGAGTCTGACATCTCTGCGCTGGCAAATGCCATCGGCAACTGGATTGAGGGGGGCTCGGAATGAGCACGGTCTTCGATTTCCACGGAGCACCAGGGACTGGGTGGTCACAACCAGAGCCAATCAGCTCAGAAGTCAATCCGATTCCCGAAGGCCTCCGTAGGAAGAGCCTACCCAACTGGCCGAGAGCAAGCGAACCGGAACTGGTTCGGCATTACACCGGGCTATCACAGAAGACATTCGGGATAGACACGGGGTTCTACCCTCTGGGCTCCTGCACGATGAAGCATAACCCGAGGGTAAACGAGAGGATCGTCCAGATGCCGGGAATCGACCGAATTCACCCCCTACAGGAGGACTCTCAGGTCCAGGGCCTACTCTCGATATACTTCGAGATGCAAGAGATGCTAGCCACATGCTCCGGAATGGATGCAGTCACCCTGCAACCCGTAGCCGGCGCCCAGGGCGAGTTCACCGCGATTCGTTGCATCCAGGAGTACCACAAGTCGAACGGAGAAAGCCACAGGGACAAGGTGATCGTGCCAGACTCCGCCCATGGGACGAATCCCGCCTCTGCATCCATGTGCGGCTACCAGGTAGTGGAGATTCCCAGTGCTTCCGATGGTAGGCTGGACATCGGGGCTCTGGAGGCTGCCGTCGGCCCCGATACGGCTGCAATGATGATCACCAACCCTTCTACCTTGGGCCTCTTCGAGACGAACATCGCGGAGGCATCCAGAATTGTACACGAGGCTGGGGGCCAGATGTACTACGACGGTGCCAACTTCAATGCCATAATTGGGAAGACCGACCCTGGGATGATGGGCTTCGATGCCGTCCACTACAACCTCCACAAGACGTTCAGCCAGCCTCACGGAGGAGGAGGCCCCGGAAGCGGACCAATAGGTGTCAAGGATCACCTCGCGCGCTTCCTCCCGACTCCCATGGCTTCTCGGAGAGAGTCAGACGAGGACGACCCAAATGGGGTGGGGGACGGGTACTGGTACTTCTGGGAGGAAGTCGGCGAGGCTAGCATCGGCAAGGTGCAGCAGTGGAATGGCAATGCCGGGGCAGTAGTCAGGGCATGGGCATTCTACAGGAGGTACGGGCGCGAACTCGAGAGGATGAGCGAGTACGCTGTCCTGAATTCCAATTACCTGCGGAACAGGATCATGAACCCAGCTGCCGATGTGGCTTCTAAGATTCACTGCATGCCTTCCGAAGGCGCCAAAGCCGATCTAGTGATGCATGAGTTCACCCTCTCAATAAGCCCCATCAAGGAAATGAACGGCGTTACAGGAAAGGACGTCGCCAAGCGTCTCCTTGACTACGGATACATGTCGCCCACCCTTTACTTCCCTCAGATCGTCCCCGAGTGCCTAATGATTGAGCCCACAGAAACCGAATCCAAGGAGGTCTTGGACAAGTTCGCCGCTGACTTCCATGCGGTTCTCTCCGAGGACCCAGAAATAGTCACTTCCGCACCTCACACGACTCCCGTAAAGAGGGTCGACGAGGTGTGGGCAGCTCGGAAACTCATCCTGAGGCACCCAATCACTGACTCCGAGGACTAGCGAATTATACCCCGAAGCCCTCCCCGAGGGGCATGGAGGCTGGCTTGGACCGACACTTCCTGCTGGGTGAGCCTGGGTGGTGGAATAGCCCCGACGAACTCCCTCCCGACTTCAGGGCCGGAGAAATCCCTCCACCGCTCCCATGGGTGAGCACAACCCCTAGGGTTGGAAACTTCGGATGGTGCCGGCAGAGGCTGAGGCCATTGGTCTGGCCCCTTCTCAAGCCCTTGGCATGGGCCCCCCTCTTCCTATTGCTGACTGCGATTCCTCTACTGCTTCCAGGGAGGACTCCCGATGACCAGGTCACTTCCATGTTCTTCTTCTCCATCTCTTGGGGTTTGGTCGTTCTGCCGATTATATTCTCCAGGAACGCACAACCTATGTCCGACGACTCCCTGCTCTCATTGCCTGTGGATTGGCTCTCACTGGCATTGGCATCCGCCCTTTTCCCCCTGCACCTCACAATCGACCCAAGGATCGGCTGGCTCTCATATGCGATGTACTGGGTTGCTTACTTCCGCACGGTGCAACTCGTCCAAGCAGCTATGCTGACCCCACCTGCAAGGTTCCTACTCCCTATCGAGCCAGAAGACTGGTCCGGGGAACTCAGCCCTCCGTGGAGGGTTTCTTCGGCAACATGGTCGAGGAAGAGTCTTGCGAGCGTAGATTTGCCAAATGGGAGGGCCATTCTCTCGGGCTCCTCCAGATCTGGACAGGACTTCTTGTCCATGACCTTCGTCCACAAATCAGGCTTCATTCAGGACCCCTTCCACGATCCCTCACCAGGGGGGTCGGAACTATCTGAATTACTGGCAGACCCACTAGCTGTGGTGGGCAGGGGATGGCCAGACTCACTCATCATTTCCTCGGAGGAGGAATAGGTCCGGAAACGGCAGGCATTTGAACCGCCCACCTGCCGTAGAGGCATGGACATCTGCGTGATTCTTGGCTCAAAGTCAGACCTGCCCATAGCCGAAAAGTGCCGTAGCGTGCTCGACAAGTTCGAGGTATCGTACGAAATCAGGGTCGCCTCCGCTCATCGAGCGCCAAAGTACCTGGAGGGGATCGTCGAGGATGCAGAGGAAGGTGGTTGCAAGGTCTTCATCGGCATGGCTGGGGTAGCCGCAGCCCTACCCGGGGTAATTGCTTCCATGACGGACAAGCCAGTCATCGGAGTTCCAGTAGGCGGCAAGGTGCCGTTAGATTCCCTCCTGTCCATCGTCCAGATGCCACCGGGGATGCCCGTCGCTACAGTCGGGGTGGACAGGGGCGACAACGCCGGAGCTCTAGCAGTTCAGATCCTAGCCACAAATGACGAGTCACTAGAAGCATCCTACTCTGAATTCAGGTCCGAGATGACTCAGAAGGTAATTGCAGACGATAAATCGATCCAAGGGTGATACGACAATGCAGACCCAGATACTGGTCGACGAGGCTATCGAGGCCCTCAGCTCCCAGATTGACGACACCGCGATCATCGCATGCTCGGGCGGAATAGATAGCTCCGTCGCTGCTGTCCTTGCACACAAGGCCGTAGGTAGCATGCTCCACTGCGTCTACGTCGATACGGGTCTGATGAGGAAGGGGGAGTCGGATGAGGTCTCCGAGATGTTCTCCGAGATGGGTATCAAACTCAAGGTCGTCGACGCATCACAGAGGTTCTTCCAGAATCTGGAAGGAGTCACCGACCCCGAGGAGAAAAGAAAGGTCATCGGTGAGCAGTTCATCAGGGTATTCGAGGAGGAGCAAGAGGGATGCGATGCGAAGTACCTGGTCCAGGGCACCATAGCCCCAGACTGGATCGAGTCCGGTGGCGGGGAGAGGGATGTGATCAAGTCTCACCACAACGTCGGCGGACTTCCAGATGACGTAGACCTCACCATAGTGGAACCGCTCCGCGAGTTCTACAAGGACGAGGTCAGGGAGATGGCCAGGGGACTCGGAATCAAATCCAGCGAGAGGCAGCCATTCCCTGGCCCAGGACTGGCAGTACGAGTTCTCGGAGAGATTACCCCCGATAGGGTGGAATCATGCAGGGAGGCATGCCACATAGTGGAGACCAGGATCAGAGAGGCGGCATCCGAGGGGAGGTGCGATTTGCCATGGCAGTACTTCGCAGCACTTCTCCCTGTCAGAAGCGTGGGAGTCCACGGCGATGTGAGAGTCCACGGGGAGACCATCGTAGTAAGGGCAGTAACCAGCCTGGATGGGATGAGTGCCCGATACTCGCCACTGCCCCACGACCTCCTCGCGGAAATTAGCACCGAGATAACCAACTCACTAAAGGGCCAAGTTAACCGAGTAGTCTACGATATCACGCACAAACCACCGGGAACAATCGAGTGGGAGTAATCCGATTCTTTGATGAATGATGTGCCCTGCCCCGAGTCAGGCCGACATAGCTTAGTTGGTGGAGCGGTGGACTGTTAATCCACAGGTCGCAGGTTCGAGTCCTGCTGTCGGCGCCATCTCACACTCCCAACCCTCATTTGCTTCCCCCCTCTCAAACGCACCATGAGCAACAGGCAGACAGCCGACAACGTAGTAGAGGCAATAGGGGCATCCGGAAGGCACTACCGAGACAGCCTACCGATGATAGCAAGCGAGAACATCCTCAGCCCGATGGTCAGGAGGGCATGCGACTCGGACCTCCACGGGCGATACGCAGAGGGACTCCCCAGGAAGAGGTACTACCAGGGGTGCGATGATTTCGATACGATCGAGGAGATTGGGATTGAGAGTGCCAAGAGGGTATTCAACTGCCGGTTCGCCAATATACAGTCGACCTCAGGCACCAATTCTAACATCGGGTCACTGAAGTCTCTGGCCAAGCCCGGTGACAAGATCACAGCCGTGTCCACAGCCGATGGGGGTCACATCTCCCATGCGAGGATGGGGGCAGTGGGGCTCAGGGGACTCGATTTGGTCACATACCCCTGGGACGAGGAAAGGATGGAGCCGGACATTGATGCAGCAGCCTCCCTGATTCGCAAGGAGGAGCCGGCCATTGCACTTTTCGGCCAATCGGTATTCCTTTTCCCAACTCCTCTCGAGGAGTTGTCCCAGGCTGCTCACGAGGTCGGTGCCACCGTGATGTACGATGCTGCGCATGTCATGGGACTCGTCGCCGGCGGACAGTTCCAAGACCCTCTGAGGGAGGGTGCAGACGTGATGACTGGGAGCAGCCACAAGACGTTCCCAGGTCCGCAAGGCGGGTTCGTGCTATCAGACTCGGAGGACGAGAAGCTGCATCGGAGGCTAAACAGCGGGATATTCCCAGGGGTCTGCTCATCATACCACCTGCATCACGTAGCTGGTAAGACGATTGCCCTCTCCGAGTTCGAGGAGTTCGGGAACTCATACGCCAAGGACATAGTTGTCAACGCCAAGGCTCTCGGTGCGGCACTTTCCTCGGAAGGATTCGACGTAATCGCAGAGGAGAGGGGCTTCACCGCTAGCCACCAAGTAGTCACGAGGCACGGGGAGGTCGACTCAGGTGCGGGCAGGGATGCTGCTGCAACCCTCGAGGAAGCCGGGATCATCACCAACATGAACATGCTACCAGGGGATACCAAGGCAATGACCCCGAGCGGCCTCAGGCTGGGCACCCCGGAACTGACAAGGGTCGGAATGGGGGCTGACGAAATGCAGGATGTCGCCCGATTCTTCGCCAGGGCACTGCACGAGGGGGAGGACCCATCCGCCGTCAAGAGCGATGTCAGGGCGTTCAAGTCCGAGTTCCAGACCGTACAGTACTGCTTCGAACCCGGTCCAGCCTACCCAGGACTTTGAGGGATGCACAAGATATTCAGTTGGCACCCCCTGTGCGGTACGTGCACAGGAAACACATACTCGCCGTGACGATATCTCTGCTCCTCCTACTGCCCGGATGCGCATCTTTAACCGAAAGCGAAGTTGAAATGCCGGCAGAACCAGACTGCGCTCTCGATCCAACTGCGGACGGATGCTTCGAGCACACCGTCACCGAGGAAGACTGCTCCCAGAAGCAGGTCTTCACCGGGGAACTGTGTCGGACCATGATGAGGCCGGAGATGCTCGACTTCGGAGAGTCTGAGGTGACGCTGGAGGTTGGTGCAGAGATTCAGCAGATGACGCCGAGCTTCCTCGGGGACGCCCCTAGTTCTTGGGCAGTCAACCCTTCGTTCCCAGATGGGATCTCAATCGACCCAGATTCGGGGGTGATATCGGGGACCCCGAACCATGAGTCATCCCCCAAGTCATACACCATAATCGCATCCAACGCAATGGGGGTGTCATCGTTCAGACTGGAAATCACAGTTCTCCCCCCCGAAATAATATCCATCGAACTCCAGACGGAAACGCTCTACTGCACGAGGGGCGAGACATGTCACTTGGAAACCCCGTCGTTCATGGGCGGAACCCCCGAAAACTGGGCGGCCGATCCCCCCCTTCCATCGGGAATCATGTTGGGCTCTGACGGCTCGGTCTCTGGGGCACCTTCCGAGATCGGCGACAGCAACCATACCATAACGGCCTACAATGGCGCAGGCGAGGCCTCATCCACACTCAGGATAATCACCACTCATGCATCCCCAGAATCAATCGATTACGGGGCATCTCACTTCACATTCTCACTAGGGCAACCAATCTCGATTTCCCCCAGCACCACTGGTGGGGAAATCACGTCCTGGCAGATTGCTCCTGATCTGACAGCGGGCCTCTCCCTAACTCCCTCCGGCACCATCTCGGGTTCGCCTGACGTGCTGCAGGAAGCCACCGGATACACGATCACCGCTGAGAACTCGGGCGGGGCAACCCAGTCCACCATATACATCGAGGTGATCGACCTACCAGTCTGGGACCTC
The DNA here is from genome assembly GCA_964570065.1 of uncultured Candidatus Poseidoniales archaeon. GTDB lineage: Archaea > Thermoplasmatota > Poseidoniia > Poseidoniales > Thalassarchaeaceae > UBA36. The sequence goes on along the minus strand of CAZMVZ010000017.1, from coordinate 21,692 downwards.
GAATACCAGCAAGTCACATTCGACCTCTCTCTTGGCGATGACATCGGCTCAGTGATGCCCTCATGGGGCGGTGGGAACCCAACAATCTGGATGGCTCACCCACCACTACCTACTGGATTCTCACTCGATCAGGAGAACGGTGTTATCTCGGGGGTCGCGACCCATTTGCAGGAAACATCCTATCACACAATCTGGGCGAACAACTCCGCAGGTGGGGACTCAACCCAGGTCTCATTCCACATCATCAGCCTCCCTCCGCAAGCCGTGACATGGCCCGACAACGAGTTCGCACTAGCCTCAAACGAGAGCGCATCCATCCAACCCCAATACTCAGGGCCCCTCATCGACACCTGGGAGGTGGACCCACAACTCCCTCCCGGACTAACCATTTCCGACTCCGGGACCATCTCAGGGACTCCCGATCAACGAACCGATTGGTCCGAGTACACGCTCTGGGCCAACAACTCTGGAGGCACAACCTCCAGCAGCATCTGGATTGCAGTTCACGACCTCGCTGCAGATCAGAGTGACCTACTCCGGGGAATGGGACAGACCAGTTGGGGTGGCTGGCCATCTCCCGTGCTCCCGATAGGCGAGTGGTCCTTCCCAGTGGCATTCGCCGAAGGGGGATATACCTCTGACATCCCAGTGATATCCGCCAGTCACGTTGGCAAGGGAAGGATGCTTGGTTATGGGCACGAGAGCTGGGTCTCCGGAAGCGGCGGGGTAGACGAGACCACCTTCTCCCTCAAGGCTGTGGAGTGGGTCTGTGGTGCCAATGCAGTAGTCGGTCTTGCCTATGGTGCCGGTTTCGATGGATTCCAGGACGATCTGGAGTCACAGGGTCACACGGTAAGGAACTCAGTTTCCCCCGATAACCTGTCTGGACTGGACTGCCTTCTGGACGAGTTCTGGAATGGCCATGACGACGACGACAACCAGAACATAGCCTCCTTCCTTCTCGATGGCGGAGGGGTGATTATGGGCGGTCACGCTTGGTACTGGTCGTACTCCAATACAGACCTGGCCCACAACTACCCAGGAAACAAGATAGCCAAGGAGACAGGCCTCTTCGTTTCCAGTGCATGGGGCTACAATGACGTGGACATGAGCGAGATTCCCCATGAGCTAGCACGACCCAGAGCCGCCATCGAAGCAATCAGGGAAGACCGAATCGAAGGCAATGCACTCTCAAACGAAGAGGCGACAATAGCCGACTCAACACTCTCCCTATGCACTAGCGTGGTCTCCCTAGACTTCGATGACTTCTGGGCGCCTCTGAGGGAGGTAGTTAACCAGACTGGATGGACTGTGATCGAGTACGGCACGCTCTGGGAGGACGTAGGCTACGATCTCGGGGAGGACCCAGTCGCAGACACCATCCTCAGGGTCGAGACTGCCCTGACGCAGGGGCTACCAGCAGACCAGCTACCTTCGCATCCGAGTCATCAGGAATTCCCCGGGGAAGTTCCTGCCAACGCCAGCAGGGTCGTTCGAACCGTGTCAGTAGATGGCAACCAGAGCGGACTCCCATCGAACTTCGGCTACTCATCGGCGAGGGCTCACGTGAGGATGACAACCGGTACATACGCTGCCCCGGGCGAGGTAGTCGCAGTCACACTTCCCCCTAGCATAGTGGATTCTGGGACATACATCCTCGTGGGTGCGCATAGTGACAACCTATGGGGGAAGGACCAGTTGCACCGGCATCCGGAGATAGTACGCTGGTGGTACGTCGATGACACCGACATGGAAGTCGGAAACGCATTCGGCGGGCCCATCTACGTGGCCATCGATCCGGGTTCGACACTGGGGGTCTTCGAAGTCACAATATCCAATGCCGTAGAGGCGCCAACCTACAACCACGGCGAGACCGACGTGGAGGATTGGATCCAGATTAACCGGCATGCACCGGCGCCATGGGCGGAAATAGGGAGCGACCAGTTCATACTCTCCGTTCCCAGCCACGAGATCAGGGACCTAGATGGGCCGGACGACCTCATGGGGTGGTGGGATCAGGCCCTGGGGATGGAGCACGAACTGTACGGTTTCCTCCCTTGGACGAGGGTCGAGCGAGCAGTCTTCGATGCCCAGATATCCGCCGGCTGGATGCACTCTGGATACCCCTTCATGGCTCACGACCTCAGTGTCCCGGCAGTGGTCAACGTCACCCACATGAGCACCGAGGGCGACTGGGGAATGTTCCACGAGCTGGGGCACAACCACCAGTGGATGCCATCTACCCTGCCCGGTACGACCGAAACTGGATGCAACTTCGCCAGCATCTACCTGATGGAGGACCTAGTCGGAGTCTCTGGACACGGGGCCGTCTCCCCGGACCAGCGTGAGTCCAGGACCCGGGCGTACTTCGACAACGGGGCGAACATCGCAGACTGGTCCGTATGGGTCGCCCTAGAGACATTCCTGATGATCAAGGAGGAGTGGTCATGGGCCGAGATCACATCCGCCCTATCGGTGTACTATGACCTACCAGCAGCGGAGGTGCCCTCGACTGATGACGAGAAATTCAACGCATGGGTCCTCCATCTGTCGAACTCGACGGGATTCAACCTCGCCCCGTACCACGCTGCCTGGGGATTCCCACTCGACCAGACTACGTTCGACGCGCTTTCACACCTGCCCGTTTGGACGGACGACCCCCTCAGGGGCGATTTCTACGAGTACCCGGCAATCCTGAGGGACCTGTACTCGCCCAGCATTTCGGAGGCATACTCGGTCAACATCTCATGGGAGACCTATGACAATGGGACCAACATCACCCTGACCGTATTCTACGGCACGTCCGATGGTGGGACGCAACCCTCGGCATGGTCGAACAACGTCGAGTTCGGCGAGACCCAAGTTGGAAACGAGTCACTGGAGATTACCGGGCTCTCTTGCTGCGGCACCGAGTACCATGCACGAATCAGGGCCGCCAATGACGCTGGGGAGGCATGGTTCGGCCCGATATCATGGACCACTAACTATCTTCCCGACTGACTCCTCAATAACCTCTCAAGAGACAGTCCGGGGATCGCCCTCTCATGCAGAACCGCAAGGGGTATCCAGACAAGCGTGTGCAAGATGGTGACTAGGAAAGCCGGGATCAGAGCCAGCCTCGGCTCCCCGTCCATCAGAATGGCCACAGCGCCCAGCACCGCGAAGTGAGACACATAGATTGTCAGAGAAAGTCTCCCTGCGGGTTCCAACAGTGACAGCCTTTCACCCATAAGGGGCTCTCCCCCCGATTCCTCTTCCCCCTCCAGCACCCTAAGGGCCAGTGCCACCATCGTTCCCGAGACAACCAGGAAGGGCATGCTAGCAGGGAAGAAAGTGAGGACCGCATCTCCCGAAGTCAGAGCCCAGTCAACCCCCTCGGCCACGGACAATGCCAACGTCAACGAAGTCGCTAGTATTCCCAACACAACTCCCCTTTCCCTGGCTCTGGAATCCTCACGCAGGTCGTGAAGAACTGTGCCTAGGAGGATGTAGAAGACCCATGGTAAAACCGGATAGGTCCCGTTCCATAGTAGTCTGGCCACCCACTCCTCCATGTTACTGGCATCCACCCTTTCGAACCAACCGAGCTCGGGGCCAGAGTTCGGCCCCAGTATCAAGGGCGACGCGCAGAATAGTAGCATCAGCATTGACCTGACTCCCATGCTTGTCCTCACTAGTGCAGGGCAAATAGCAGCCGAAATGGCAAGCAGCGTCAGAACGCCAGGCGTGTGCCACTCGAATCTGCCGCCCCTCTCAACATTCAGAAGGACGTTAACCAGAATCTGACACATGCAGAGAAGGGCAAACCTAGGCATTATCCAATTAGCCCATTGGCTTGCCGAATGGCCCTCTGATGACCTCCTAGAGGCACTACTGTACATCCCCCATCCGGAAATTGTGACGAACATAGGGGCCGCCATCCCTCCGAAGGCAGCCGCAACGAATGCTGCAGGATGGCCAACGGTAATCCCACTGGGGGGGACGATTGCCGCTGTGTGCACCTCGACCATGCAGAGGACTGCGATAGCCCTGATCCTGTCTATATGCTTGAGCCTCATGCAGGAACCTCGCAATGGTTGCACCTAGTTGAGCGGTGGCAGAATGCGATGCTTCTGGAGAAGCACAAATCTACTCACTCTTCATCTTCGTCTTTTCCGAATCCCAGCATCGACCTAGTGCTTGGATCTGACAGGCCGTATGCCAGGGAAGCAATCGAGGTAACGTACATCAGAGCGACAACCGTGTGCACAGCCGTCAATGCGGTTCCAGCTGTTCCTCCGAAGTTGGTCCAACCCATGGGTCCCAGGTTGTCCGAGACCGCTCCAGTGAAGTTCTTCGCACCCTCATCATCGATCTCACTGAAAACGTGGATTTCGAATACTGGCATCGACTCAGTGCTATTTTCCGAAAGGTCCGGATTCAAGAAACCGGGTCCTCGTGTGTCCAAGTGGAAAGTAACCTTGACCTTCCCATACATTATCGCTGTAGTAACGGGTTCGACCTTCAGGTCTATTTCCGCCCCGAGGTACACCGGTAGTGCACCGGGAATCACATCAACGTAGGTGGAAGAGCCAATCAACTTCCCTTGGATCTGTGTATTGGTGGGCTCGACTGTCACTGTATGCTCTACCATGTCGATTCCCTTGTACGTCGTCTTGCTCCCTACCTCGGAGGTCGCAATTGCGTATCCTGCCACATTAAAGCTGAATGGATCGTTCGGACTTGCCAACGATCCAGCGGTTCCCATCAAAGAAGTATCAGAATTACCAGCATGGTCAGTCAGGAGCCCGTTTGCCCCCTCTTCCCTGTGTGGGGCTCTCCAAGTCAGGTGCTCTGTCATCCCGTACACCTGCCCATCTTCGCATGGGAGGTCATAGCCAATGAATTCTCCATTGGCATCGTAGTCGTAGTCGCAAAGCCCATTCCCGTCAGAGTTGATGTAGCCCTGGGCCATCCTCTGGCCCATCGTGTCACCTTTTGTGCTCATCTTGAACACTGACCAGTCTCCGGTGCTGATGCCGCCCGATCCGTAGTAGGTTGCATTCGTCTCTAGGCTGTTCCAGGAGAAGAATCCGAAGTACGCACTTACAGCATCATCCCAGCCGTATAGCCAGTTGCTGATAGGCATCGAGTAGTAGGGCGTGTTGCCAGTTACGAAGTTCAGCAGAACTGGCATTACCGTGTCGAAGTAGAAATTGGCGACCCAGTCCCTAAGTGCGTGAGCCGCTTCCTCAGTAATGCCGTACAGGTTAGCGACATAGGCATCGTCCCATAAATGCTGCACCCCTTCTTCATCAGGAAGGCTCAACCCGGAAAGCTCACCATACATGAATGGCCCCGGGAATGATGACTTGAGGCCGATTTCCGGGTCGTTTAGGATGAAATCAGATTGCTCCTGAGTAAGTTCCGCCATACCTGCGAAACTGCCTCTATTCAGCCCTATTGGAATGTAAATCCCAGCCAAGGGATCGTAGTCCCCGAATGCAGTCAGCCACCAATCATTGGAGGCCATGGTCCCCTGTCCACCAGCAAGAATCAACTCGAACTCAGTGGGAGCACCAGTTAACCCCAAGCCGACCCAAGGCTCCACGTAATCTGCAAGGCCAGCAATCGTGAGTAGGCCAACGTTGTATGTCGTCATAGCCCCGAAGTAGTCTGCACTCTGGAGAGGCAGAAGTAATCCAACTACCATGCCCGGAAGGGGGATCCCACTGATTTCGAATGAGGTGAGCATACCCACGCTTTCGTTGAATAGCAGGTTATCTAGTGATGACGGATCGCTGATGGTGAGGCCACTGACCTCTGCGAACCTTTCCTTCAACTGCGGGGTCTGATTGTTTATCTCCGCCCCTCCCCCATGCTCGACGAACTTGGACGCAGCCAACGAGTAGATAGCCCAATCCAATGCAACTGTGTCCTCTGCTGCACTGGTCCAGTCACTGTATCCAAGGAGAGCGGCTCTGGCAGGAGTCACTGTGTCACTTGGCGCCCCCATGCCTGCAATCAGAACCGGGCCGATGTCGCAGGTCAGAGCAATGCAGTTACCATAACCGTCATTTGCAGTATAAAATGCAGTTTTTATTGGAGTTAGGTCATGATCAGCAGCAATTGTCCAGATGTTAGTTTGACCAGTAGCAGTATATGAAGCAGCTGAAACGTTCAACTCAGCATTCATGTTTCCGAACTTGCCTCCTCCGGCCGCATCAACCATGCCCCCGATATCCTCAGAGGCCCAGATGCTAGGTGCCCTGTTGGAGAGGTCGAATTCGATCATCTGGGCTGCGAACATGGCCTTAGCGAATATCTCCCCGTACTCGATGCCGCTACCCATTCCCGCTATCCTCTGGGTGTTCCAGAGGATGTTGATCTGGTTCACTACGGTGTCACCGGGCAACGATTCGTGCTCCACTCCATCGTCATCCGCCCAGGTGCAATCCTCGCACCACTCGAAGGTCTCGTATCCAGAGTATGTGATCGAACCCTCGTCATAGTCGAATTCGATGACCTCCCGAGTCGTGTTCTCGTAGTAGATGAATGGGCCTAACATCTCATAGGTGGGCTCAACCGTCGAATCCGCCAGTATTTCCTCCAGGTTGGTGATCGAGTTGCCGAAGTACGCCTTCTCGGAAGATGCGTTGATCCAGTCGTCATCGAAGTCAGCCGTGTAATCCTGGTTTCCATCATCATCCAAGCCGTCGTAGCTTCCTGCTACCGTATCTGCTACGGTCCCTTCGATGATGCCGTCTATAGTTCCTGTGACCCCTATTCCGACGTTTACCATCAGTAGCAGCGCCCCAATTATAATTGCAATAGTTCCCTTGTTCTCCATAGTTTCACTCAGACATCCGAAAAGGGGACTAGGCATAAACCATTACACTAGGTTTAGTCATGGATACCTGATGCCTCTGGGACAACCCGACGCAAGATAAGGTTCATTTCGATACTCATGGGCGATGGCTACGGGGACCCGTAGCTCAGTTGGTTAGAGCGCTCGGCTCATAACCGAGTGGTCATCGGTTCAAATCCGGTCGGGTCCACCATAATTGCAACCTGCAATATTGACACATTTATGGTCCGACTTGGGCGAAGCCTCAAATATGGTTCGACCGGAGGATTTTGTGATGAGTGCATCGTTTAGAGTGCCGTTGATGATACTGGTTGTCTATTTCATGAGCCTCTGCTCGGGAGTAGCCGCAGTTCAAGCACAGACCTCTCCTGACGTCTCGCTTACTTGCGATCAACCGGCCCCGATCGAGGTTTACCCAGGCGCACTGAGGTCTACGATCATCTACTGCACTCTGACAAACCCTACCACCTTCTCTGAGAAGGTTGACCTGACATACCAACAGGGGATAATTTCGGTAGCCGGGCCCGGTTCTGCTACCGTCCCTCCGGGAGACACCTCCTTCCAAGTCGCTGCTAGGGCAGATTTGAGGCAGCCAGAGGGGCAACAGGTCGTCACAATAACAGCAATTGTGACCCAATGGAACGGAGCACCTGTTACTGCAGCAACTTCCCCTACCGAGGCCAAGGTGATGACTGTCTTCAAGCAGTTTAGCAGACTAAGGGTTGGTGCAGAGCTGGCCTTCATACAATTGAGGCCGAAAGTCGACTACACCCTAGTGTTCGATGTATACAACGATGGCAATGCAAGGGACAAGTTCAATGTGGAGATCCAGAACTACGACGAGTTGAACGACGAGGGTTTCCAACTGAGCCTACCTCTGATCTCGCAGGAGATTGACTCGCTTGCGCCTCCGGAGAAGTTCAGGGTGCAGATGCGTACTCCGAAGAACCAAGGATGGACTGACAAGTACTTCAATCTGCAATTTAAGGCCACCTCTGAGTACTCGGTTAGGTCAGAAGGAGTTCCGAATTACCAGATTCAGGTTATGACCATCTACATCAGAGGAGTCTACCTCCCTGGATTCGAGCTAGTGGGAACGACGATGATGGCCGCTCTTGCTGGAGCTGCAATTGGACGTAACCAAGCCAATGACGAACGACTCGTCGATGAAGATGGAAACGTCACCCCCCTAGATAGTAGGATATTCTAGAAGCCCCCTTCCAAGAGCCATAAGGCAACGGATTGATAACTACTAGTCTTACGTAGAAAGTTGAGGGGTGTACGTTTTTGAGTGAAGGTGGTTTACTTGAGAAGGCTGCTGAGCAGAATCCAAGCCCAACCCCAGTCGCCGTCATGCCTTCCGAGGAGGCTCCAAAAGTAGCAGGACCCGTTGAAGCAGCAAAGTCAGTGGCATTGTTCGGCTTGTTCCCCATCCTTATCTTCCGGGCCATCTTAGTCTACTTGCCAGGGGGTATAGATGAACTGGTGCTACCGTTTACATCGATTTCCCTGGTGATGGCGATAGTCTTCTTCGCCTCACTCGTATTCGTCATGTGGAGGCTTGGCTTAGTGACAACTACAGGGCTCGCAGTTTCTGGCCCTGGATCGGTAGCAGCTTCCGTAGTGGTAGTTTCATACCTTCTGATGCTCCTCCTGCCAATGGTGCTAGGTGTTTTCTTGGAGGGGGATATGTCTGTTGGCCAAATTGAGTATAGTGAGGACGGCGAGTCGATAACAGTCAACATACTACAGACTACCATGTCAGACAGGGAATTGGAGGCAGAACTCGTTGTTTTGCAGTCAGGATCCCAAGTCTGGGGTTCCACCGCTAATGTGACTATAGACAGCAGCGACGGAGAGGGCGAGATTACAATCCAAGTGAGTGAATTCTACTCTTCAAACGCCCTCCCAAACTCTCCTTACACACTCAAGGTGACTATTGATGGAAAGGAGCACACTAGAGATTTGACTTACAGCACGATACAGTGGGACTCATCCCAATGGACAGGAGCCGACGCACTCACTCGTGACATCACCGGTGTTGATGGTATTGCCCGAGGTGTTGTGAAGGAGGATCCCGACAGATGCAGCGGAGATGCCCAGAATTGCCTTGTCGGAGTGGTGATGTCAGGTTGGGCGGGACTCGACACCGGGGCGGAATATCCGGCCAGGATGCCATTCGCTGATTTCACCGTTGAAGCAGTGCTCATGGAAGGGAACGACGTAGCAATCGACTATCCTACGATTACTGTTGCGAACACCGTCGCCACTTGGGACTCCAATGGCGGTTTGTTTGGCTCTGGATCCGGATATTGGGGCGACTACGGTTCTGAGTTTGCAATGGGAGGCTCGGTCTTCGATGCAAACTTTGGGAAGTACGTGCCGAAGGACGAGTTCGACTCTGCAGGCGACTATGGCTGCTATTCTTTCATCATCACAGTCAGCCAAGAAGGCTCTAACTCCCTTTCTGATACCTCCTACTACGAGTACAGCACGAGCAATTCAAACGATATCTGGGCACCAGTATCGAGCTGTTAGTCAGTCATTGATGCTCGAGAGGAACTCTCTCATCCTTTCCGTCTTCGGTTCATCGATAATCGTTGAGGCACCCTCCTCAGCAATAAGGCCCTGATCCATGTATATCACTCGGTCAGCAACGTCCCGGGCAAAGCCGATCTCGTGAGTAACAACTACCATCGTCATTCCTTCTTCCGCCAGCCCCTGGATAGTCTCGAGAACCGAACCTATTAGCTCGGGATCTAGAGCACTGGTCGGCTCATCGAACAGCATTACCTCGGGCTTCATTGCAAGTGCCCTAGCAATAGCAACCCTCTGCTTCTGGCCTCCAGAGAGGTTGCCCGGATACGCATCGACTCTGTCAAGCATGTCTACTCTATCCAGTACCTTTCGTGCCTGCGACTCAGCTTCTTCCTTGCTCATCCCCCTTACGTGAATTAGTCCTAGGGAGACATTGTCAATCACCCTCAAGTGGGCGAATAGTTCGAACGACTGGAAGACCATCCCGATTCTGGAACGCACGTCATTGATGTCTGCTGCAGGGGTGTTGATCCTCTCGCCTTTCAGTTGGACTACCCCCTTGGTCGGCTCGATCAGTCTATTGATGCACCTGAGGACTGTCGACTTCCCACTTCCCGACGAACCGATGATCGCCAGTGAATCTCCCTCGGATACTTCGAACGAGACACCTCTGACTGCATGGACCCCTCCGACGTAGGTCTTCTCCATGTCCTTGACACTGAGAATTATCTCAGACATTCAAGCACCCCCTGAGATCCCTAGTCCTGGAATCCTGGTTCTTTCCTCTAGATACCTTAGGAAGAGAGCCAGTGTCCAAGTGATTAGGAAGTAGGACACTAGTACCATCCCCCATGTCCAGAATACTTGGAATGTGGTCGCTACGATCAACTTGCCCTGCCTAGTTATTTCTGCATAACCTATTATCATAGCCAAAGATGAGTTCAGTACAAGATTGACCATCTCGTTACCCAATGGCGGGATGCAAATCCTTACTGCCTGTGGCATTACTACCAGTCTCATCGACTGCATATAGTTCAGGCCTATGCTCCTTCCTGCCTCCATCTGTCCAGAAGGGATGGCAGCAATCGCCCCTCTGATGGTTTCGCACTGGTATGCTCCCGAGTTCAGTCCTAGTGCGAAGATGGCGCTAATGTACGCCCTATCTTCTAAGATTCCACCAACCGGACGCCCATAGGCAAGGGAATCCGGATTGGTCTCGTAGACAACGAAGATGTCAGTGAGGAAGTTAGAATTTCCATGTAGGTAATCGAAGTTCAATAGCATTAGTCCGGGGTCCTGCATCCGCCTGCCCAGCTCGAATCCGAAGTGGATGAACATGAACTGCACTAGTAGTGGGGTATTGCGGAAAATATCGGTGTATGCCGTAGCGATTGCGTTTAGTGGCCTAATCCCCCACGGGTTCAATGAGAATTCTGACTTCCCCATCTTTAGGTCACGAATCGAGAAATCCCCATTGCAGGAGAGGAAAATCCCTCCTAGAACTGCTATAGCCAGACCGACAATAATCCAGAAAACAGATGTTGGAGCCCCAATCGGGGAGTATATGTGCTCCCACCCATCTAGATTGAGTGCACTAATTTCATCAATATTGGATAGGATCCGGTAGACTCCGAAAACTACCAATATCATCCCCACAACTCTAATCGCGAAAATGTTCAGTGGCTCACTAGCCGCAATCTCTGCTGATTTGCCTTTTATGGAAATCAACATTTTATCGAGTTTGATAGGGTTTTCAATAGTCCGATATTTTCTTCCTATCCCATAATGCCCGATGATATTTAGAACCGAAATGGGAACTTTCAGGATGACCCATAATGGACCTAATGTAACCATAACCAGTAATTGGAGAATTTGGTAACGGTTGGTCTGCGCGACGTTCTTCAGAGTGGTCGGAGAGGTCTTCAGCATCGAAAGAACGATTCCCAGTGAGAATCCCATAATAATCCCGAAAAAGACGATTTTGGCCGTTGCAACCAGACCGTCCATCAACCTCTCTTTGGAGTAGTCGACGAATTGCCCAAAGTCACCGAAGTCAGCTACCTCGAATCCAATGATTTCCTCCGAACCAGCATTTTCGGTCCTGAGAATGACTCCCCCATCGCCTACTACAACGCCCGTGAAGCCATCCAGCATCGCAAATGCATTGAAACCAGTTTCGTTCGAAACAGGAATCATCTGTTGTGAGACTATGTTGCCTCCATCTTTGCTCAGAGACAAGTAGCCATTCGGACCGGCTAGCATAATCTTGGACTGGGATAGAACTTCCAGTGATGAAGCATCATTGTCAAGCTCGGTGCCTCCGGCAACGAACTCACTTCCACTCCCTGGGGGGTACTCCCTTTCTATTTCCACTATGCTCCAGACGAAACCTACTGCGAGGTTCCCTTCTCGGGACGATTTCAGTATATGCCCTTCCTCGGAGATTGCGTATGCTCTGATGGAGCTATAGTACTCAATGTCAACGATATCCACTGCGGATAATTCCCCAGGAGCATCCCTGTAGTCCCAAGATGATCCTCCATCATCTGTAGCGAGAATAGTCCCATCCTCGCCCGAAATAATGCCAGATTCTCCATCTAGGAAAGAGACACTAAGCAGATCATTCGAATACCCGATAGAACGATTGATCCACTCATCGCCGTCAAATTCCCATATCTCCCCATTTTCCCCTACTGTGACAAACTCCTGGCTCCCTTTGAGAGCCACATCGTTAATGAGAAACTGACCCGGGAAAATTGGAATGTCCCGATTGCTATCATCTTCTCCATTCCCAATGTTCTCAAGAATAATTAGTACTCCACCATCGGTCGCAATTATTATTGAATCATATCCTGAATCGGAATGCGACCATTTGTGATCTCCAGTGGAGTCTACTACCCACGTACTACCTCCATCGATACTCTTCAGCATTATCCCCCCGTCCCCGAATGCCCAAATCTCCCCGTTTATCGCCTCGGCGGTGTGCAAATCGGAATCATCCCCTCCATCAACTAGTTCCCATCCGCTCCTAACTTCCTGGGCCAAAACCCCACTGAACGATATCAATAGGAGGAATAGGGCGACTGGCAGAAGAATTTTGGAGCCCTTGGGGAGTCTCCGCCCGCTCTCGGTAGATGCTTCCAGCGTCATGTTGCCCCACCACTCGCTGGACTCCGAGGATTTAGTCTAGCCGACCATCATGACCTAGTTTCCTACAAAGAATGCCATTGGGCAATATTGATGGGGGAAATCTCTCCGATGGTGCTTATGGGCGAATTATTGTACAGTGGAAAGGTAAAGCAGGTATGGAGCACAGAGGATCCAGATGTCATTGAATTCAGATACACCGATCAGATTTCCGTCTTCGATCAGGTCATACCCAGTCTAATACCTCGGAAGGGCGAGTCACTGAATAGGGCCTCCTGTCACTGGTTCGGGTTGATAGAAAAAGAGGAAATTTGCAAGACCCATGTAATCGAGATGAATGCTCCTGACAGGGTCCTTGCAAGGCGCTTCGACGTCATTAGGGAGCCAGGTGCTATTTCCAAGGACGCTGAGAACTTCTTCGTCCCCTTGGAGGTAATTTGCAGACATTACCTCGCCGGAACTGCTTGGAGGAGGTACCAGAGGGGAGAGGCCTCTGCAGAGCAGTTTGGATTCGACTCGGGAGATGTCCTTCATGAGGGAGTGAGGCTTCCTGAGCCCTTCCTAGAAGTTTCCACCAAATTCGAGAAATTCGATCGTAACCTTGGGAGGGAGGAAGCGTTGGAAATTTCCAATCTCGATCCTGGGGAGTTGGACGCTATTCTGGGCATTGTTCTTGAGGTGGACTCTGTTATCGATCGCGAGACTTCTAAGAGAGGCCTAATTCATGTTGACGGAAAGAAGGAATTTGCATTGGGACCGGGAAGGGAACCGATCCTGATCGATTCTTTCGGGACATTGGATGAAGATCGATGGTGGGATGCAGAGGCATACGAGGATGGGGAGATAGTCCAACTTTCGAAGGAAGCAGTAAGGAAGCACTACATCGAAACCGGACATCATGCTGCGCTTTACGAGGCCAGGCAGTCAAACACCGATGAACCCCCAATACCAGCCCTACCAGATTCCATAATTGAAAGTACGGCTGAACTATACGCAAGTATGTTCCAGCGCCTCACTGGAGAGGCACTCTGATGGGGACCCATGAGTACGAAGATGACCCCAGAAACGAGACGGTACTAATATCCGTTAATGGAAAAATACTACCTCGTAGCGAAGCCATGGTCTCCGTCTTCGATGCTGGATTCCTCCTAGGTGACGGTGTCTGGGAGTCATTCAGACTCCATGAGGGAAAACTCGTATTCATTGAAGAACACATGGATAGGCTCTTTCGCGGAGCTTCAGAGATCTCTCTTGACCCGGGCATGTCGAGGAACCAGATTTTGGATGAAATCGACAAGGTAATCTCAGTGAACCAGATGCACGACCAAGTCCATCTTCGACTGATAATTTCCAGAGGTCTGAAGCCCACACCATACCAAGCACCTTGGGTAATCTCATCACCTCCAACCATTGTCATCATTCCAGAGTACAAGGAAGCAAACCCCATGAGGGCAGTCGAAGGAATCAGTCTAGTCTCCGTGCAAGTAAGAAGGAGTGGACCCGAGATTCAGGATCCAAGGATTAACAGCCTTTCCAAGCATAACTGCATTGCAGCTTGCATTGAGGCGGCCGAGAAGGGGGGAGATGAGGGTCTGATGATGGATCCTCATGGCTTTGTATCTACATGCAACTCAACCCACTTCTTCATGGTAAAGGGGGGCGAGGTCTGGACCTCGTCCGGAGAGTATTGCTTAGAGGGGATAACCAGGGGCAAGGTATTGGAGTTATGCGAGAGTAATGGGATCCCCTTCTCAGAGAGGGACTTCACATTCGAAGAGGTGAATTCAGCCGAAGAGGCATTCGTAACTGGGACGTTTGCAGGACTAACTCCAGTGGTTTCATTTGACGGAAGTCCAGTTGGAGATGGTAAGAGGGGGCCAATGTGCGAACAACTCCAGAATCTATACCAGGAACTCGTAAGGGGTTAGTTTCTTGTCTGACGGGGTAAAAATAGCAATGTGGTCCGGTCCACGGAACATCTCCACTGCGATGATGTACGCCTTCGACAATAGAGTAGACTGCCATGCCACTGATGAGCCACTATATGCGAACTTCCTAATGTCCACAGGGACCCATCATCCTGGCTCCAAAGTGGTGATGGAGAACCATGAGACCGACCTCGACCAAGTAATCTCACAAATCACCGGTCCAATACCCGGGGGAAATCCAATCTGGTATCAGAAGCATATGTGCCACCATGTCATGGACGATTCTGATATCTCATGGATCGGCGGGCTAACAAACTGCTTCCTAATCAGGGATCCTCGTGAAGTACTTCTTTCACTGTCTAAGATAACCGACTCGATCGATTTGAGGTCGACTGGCCTCCCACAGCAGATCAGGATAGTGGAATACGTCACTGGGGAGTTGGGATTGGACCCCCCAATTCTTGACTCGAAGGAAATTTTGGAGAACCCTAGTGCATTACTGGGGAAACTCTGCGATTCGGTAGGGATCAAATTCGATGAGAAAATGCTGTCATGGGAGCCCGGACCAAGGAATTGCGACGGAATCTGGGCGAAGTATTGGTACGCTTCAGTGTGGGCGTCTTCAGGATTCGCCGCACCATCCGCCAGGGAGGGGGAATTGAGCGCCAATCTCTCAGAGGTCCTGGATGAGGCCATGCCATTGTATCACAAACTCCGGGATATTCGAATTTGTGCCTAGGAATGCCTTCTCATCATTATCCCACATTTTCTTTTGCTCGCCGATCTCAGGAATACCAGCAGGTGTCTGAAGGCATCCTGAACTCCTCCGTCCAGCGGCTCATCCGACTTCACTGACCAACCTCCTCGCTCTATCTCCTTCCTCAGATCTCTCACATCTTCGGAGTCTAGCCAACCAAGCAACTCGATACCGCCTGCACCCTCGCTGAATCCGGATTGGCCCATGCCTCCTCCGCTCAAACCACTAGCTAGTTTTCTCAGAAGGGAATGAAGGCCAGACTCCCCCTTGTCCTCTATTGTGAATTCGAGAAGGTATTCGATTGCATTGCCGTCATTGCTTGGGAACCTACCCAGGCGTTCTCTCGAATGGCCTCTGTCCAAGGCTCTTGGGGCACCTCCCCCATCCTGCCAATCCAGTGCCGAGATGAATAGCGATGTGGCTCTGTCAATCGGAGAGGGGTCCCCCTCTCTCAATTCAGGCAGCACGTCAAATCCTTCAACGAGCCCCAGCAGATCTTCGTGGCTCCCTGTCATCGAGTCGTTTATGGCGCCAATCAAGGAGTCAGGCGCCAATCTAATTGGATCGAAAGTATGGAACGAAGAAGGGCGAATGTAGCTCCCCATGATTCGTAATATTAGCTATCTGTCAAGAAGCCTTCTGAGCCTCTGATCATACTCATCGCCATCCTCGTCTTCTCCCTGTCGGACGAACTCCACTTCATCGCTATCCGGCTCCTCGGCCTCATCTTCAAACGATTGTTCAGTCTCTCCAGGAGTCTCGGAATCATCGTTATCGTCTTTTGGCACGTTCTTTGCCATCTTCTCATCTATCGCTGCTTGTGCCAGAGCCATTAGCCGCCGCCCTTCCCTACGATTGCTAGCGATCCAAGAAATGCCGAGGTACATTCCAACGACAAGGATCGCCACAATCAAACCCGTGCCGAACTCATCGAACTTGTCCTCCAGCGCCGAACCGCCGCTAAGGACTAGGCTAGTCTCATCATCACTGGGGTCTGAATCCTTGTCCCATGGGAATGAGCAACCAATGGTTACAACCAATTGAGTTCCATCTTCCACATCCGGCCTATCGAATTTAGGAGCCGGCACGAATGCCTGGGTCATGTCGATCACATGTTCCGAGAAGTAGTCTCCAGCACTCATTGTGATGGTGCAGTCGGCATCGACCAAGACATTCTCGTTGAGCCTCTTTGTTCCGATGTTGATCTTCTGACTCGAACCCTCTCCTACCAATTCCACGACCCCAATGCCGACGTTCCAGTCGCTTCTTCTGACATCGAACATTTTTTCTTCCGATGTGATCAATGCCCCTTTTCCGTCTAGCAGACGGATGCCGATGCTCCTCTTACCCGGGTCCGGGTTCCAACCAGAACCGCTAAGATTGATGGATTGGGCGGTTTCGTTCTCCGATAGGATGCCGAAACTGGAATCCAGAACAACTCCGTCATCCCCAATAAGCAGAATTTGGAATTCAAATGCCTCGCTCCCATTGGATATCGAGCATGATGCTCGCACGTCTTCGAAACCACCCGAAAATGAGCAAATTGCACTTCTGGGCTCTGACTTAGAAATTGTCAGAGAGTAGCTAAGTGTAGTACCTCCGTCAACAGTCAGGCTTCCATTTGTGGTTGACTCGGCAGGGAGAAGCCACCCCATTCCGCTCCACTCCAGTTGGTCTCCGGAAACCCCGTCGATCAATATAGAATTCTCACTTGCCCCATGGACCCTGATTAGCGCATCGTCCCCCTCATAGTAGAACAAGTACGGGGAACTCTCCCACGAGTGCTCGTTAAACTGGGCCTCTAGGGAGATCTCCCTCTGGTTTCCTATAGTATCCATGGCCAAGATTCTGACACTCTCACCACCATCGCTCCAATCCTCGTCAGGGACGATCTCAATCGGAATGCCCCTAACTTCCCCAACTCCGAGTACAACTCTCATTGCGCCCCTTGTTTCCCAATTAGTGGGTAGATCTAGTACTTGGAACTCTATTGTCGTTGGAGTGTTTCCTGTGTTCGCAACCATTGCGTTGGGAAGCCCACCCAGGGGCGAGACGACCCAAGGTCCCGAACCTTCCATCGAGAAGTTGAACTCCGATGACACCCTCAGGGGCAGGGTGATCTCCATTAGCCCAAGGGAGTCGCCATCTCTGACCCTGATGTGCAATTCAACAGTCTTGCTTGGCGTAGCCGTTTCTGGAGGTGTGACATTGAATGCCAACGTAGTCGAAGAGCCTGGTTCGACTTCCGGAAGATCGTTCAATCCATCGATCAACCACCCGTTCTGGCCAGAAATATATGCCGAAACGAAGGGGGTGCTCGGATTGTTGCCTTCCTGAATAATCTCGATTTCTACCGACGAGCCATTGGCGTCTATTTCCAAATCGGCCATAGATGAGGAGATCCCCCAACCGGGGATCCTAGAAACTTCGACGAAGAAGTGGAATTCCATGACCACTTCATTCCTGGCATCAGCGATTACATCCACCCTCATAATTGACCCATTCCAGGAATCTTCAGGGACCGAAGCGGAGATTGACAGCGACTCGGTCCCGTTGACCGGAACTCCAGTGGAAGAGCTTCCGTTTGCTCCCCAGTCCTGTGATGGATCCGAACCGATCAGCAACAACTGGGTTTCAACAAAGAGAGATAGGTCATCAACTAAGTTCCCCGTATTTGTGGCATTTATCGACATTGTCTTGCTCTCTCCCGGAGATAGAAGGAAGGTCGAACCATTGATTGGAGAACCATCGTTCACCAGGTTAATCTCCCATCTATGGTCCTGCCTGACTTCGAAAACCACCACTTCCGCCTCAGATACCGTATCATTGCCCTGCGAAGTCATGGTGAAAGAGATGGAAATGGGAATCCTGGCTGGGGCGTCTTCAGACAATGTCACGCTAACTGGCACAGTCCTGAGGCTACCTGCACCAAGCTCAACGGGGTTGCTCGAGAAAGAAACCTCAATCCCTGGGTCGGAAGTGATGTTCTCGTCGAGGATTAACTCATAGGAGAGTGAGTATGCATCATCGCCATTTCCAGGATTCTCAAGACGTAGTACAACCAGGTTAGAGTCTTCAACGTCAACTACGAATGGCTGTGTTGTGGGGGAGTTGATTTCCAAACCAGCTCGGTGAATCTGCAGAACCTCGATTGAAAGGGACAATGGCGACTCAGAACCCGCCGTCCCCCCACTGTCCTCGAAGAGATGGAAAGAAGGCCGGGCATCCTCTGGAAGGTCAAGAGAAAGTGTCCCACTAACTCTCGAACCAGGGTCTCCAGATAGGGAAACCACATCCCCCGTGACTGATAGGTGCCCGTTCCCGGTCCATGACCAGCCTTGGATGGCCATCCCCGAATCGACCAGTGACCAATTAACATGGCCATCCTCCTCGGGCAAGTCTGCCAAAATCTCCCAAGTCAGGTTCTGAGTAGGTACGGATCTGATGTGGCTTGGTTGTACGACCGATCTAGAAGCAACAAACTCTAGTTGGATCTGGCTGCACTCTTGCTCTTCCCCAGAGCCGACGCACATGCTTAGTGGGGTGCTGACGCTCTCGTTGGGGCTAGTGCCGCTCGGTACGGCTAGTCTCGCCGTCACCTCTTTCATCTCACCCGGGCCAAGGGAAAGTGCGCTAATCTCATCCCCCTTGGAGTCAAAAATTCTGAGGTCAGAGCCCCAATCGGTGCCATCCCATGATATCGCAATCTGCTCCTCAGCCGCATTGCCGACGTTCTCAATCATCAACCAAGCCCTAGCATCTTCGGACACTAGTCCTAAACCGGTACTTTGAGCCGTTCCGTCAGGGCCTCTGAGTGACATCCCTCTGGTCCTGTTCGCTTCTATTGGGATGTTGGCGGATATTTCAGCAGTCCCGTCATCATGGGAGAGTGTGAGGGCCAGGAAACCGGAATCGGAGCCCAGAGCTCCTGAGGGAGAGACGACTTTGAGGACCGGACTCCATAATTCATCTACGTCAATCTCTACTGAGATGATTCCCCCGGGGGTCTCGTCCACCCACGTCCACCCGTTTGGCAGGGAAGAATCGTCCACTTCTAGCGACCAAGTTCCTGCAAGCCTCCCCGTCGACCTAATTCCAAATTCTGCATAACCCTCACTGCCGGGGTCGATTCGCAGAGGCTCGGTCGGGATTTCGAATGATGCATTGTAAGTCGGGATTATGGAAAGTGTACGAACCTGGATATCGTTGTCATATCTTGTTTGGCTCAAGTTGAGATATGGGTCCAGAACTAATTCGAACGTGTGTTCCCCCAATCCCCCGCTCCATTCTAAGCTAAAAGATGAGAACGAACCCGAACCACTGGGCTCCACCGGGGTCATGGACGAAATTCCAGTCCCTCCAATCTTCTCCCCATTGGCATATAGGGCCACGTCTACAACCTCGTCAGTTTCAGCCGTCCCTGCATTCTCGATGTAGACTGTTACTGTGACATCTTCCCCCGGGTCTGGGGCACTGGGATTGAACTCGATCCCCCTGCCATCAGTCAGTGGTCTTACGTCGGGCATCGCTGTTGAAGCAACCATGCTGCCAAGAACTATGTCGAGGGTTGCATCCCCATCAACATCTGCCAAGGAAGGGGATGCCCAAGTCCTATGTTCGAGCTCGATCTCGTCTGACCATTCTGAGTTAATCCCCGCAGGAGATCCCGTGGAGCCATCGAAAGCCCAAAGTGACCTTCCATAGGAGACCAGTAACTCTGGCTCATCCTCGGAATCAATATCCATCCACGTGGGAGCAGCAACCGCAATCTCGTCGTTTGGATTGCCACTACTCTGCTCTAGGTCCTGAGCCCATTCTTGATTAGGGATGCTCCCCCCAACGTCATGGCATCCAGCAGCACCATGCCTATCCGTTGTTGTCTGCCACCATGTATTCCAGCATACCCTATTATGAGTCCCATCGCCATTGGTGTCAATCGCGGTAGGGGGGGCGTCAGCGAAGCCATTGGATGCATCGAATTCCCACAATTGAGAACCATCGGAGATCTCCAATCCCCTGAATTCGGCCCCATCTACCGCTGTTGAGCCATCAGCATCACTGGGTATTGTAATGATGATTTCAGGGTCCTCATCTGAGTCTAGGTTTGCGATAATGGGGCCGGGAAGTCTGATGTGGGGCGAATTCGTATCTCCATCCAGATTGTTCAGCGACAGCCCACCTTGCCAGACCGAACTCCCAGTTTCTGAATCTATCTTCCAAACCCACATCCCGCCATTGTTTGCCTCAATGGTGGTTAGAATCACGTAACCAGTGTCGTCGTCAACCTGGGCGAAAGCCGGATCGGAGGGGTGACTACCTTTGCTCAGTGCTACTTCCCAGATTGAATTCGGAGTCCCATTAACCTGAAGCGGCAAAGCGAGGACAACTGGGTCTTCAGAAAACTCGTCTATAGCAGCGATGACCAATTCAGCATCTCCGTCTAAATCAATGTCGGCAAGCAGGGGTTGAGTAGTAGGTTTGTGTCCGCCAAGAATTCCACTAGTGTACGGCCCCTCGTCACTGCTAATCATCAGAGTGTCGTCATTCCATGACCAAAGCAACTCCTCCGAATGTCCCGAGTATGACCATCCTGTAACCGTGCATGAGAGCCTCGGAGACCAGGCATCTACGTTCAATGACCCTCCGGCATCATATGCTACTAGGATCTCGGCCTTCCCATCTTCATCGATATCCACTATCACCGGAGCCGCCTTGATTTTCTCAGTTTCTCCCAAATCAACCTGCCATGAGAGCTCAGAGTCTTCCCCCTCAATTAGTCGGAGTATGCTGTGGTCCGATCCCGACACATCCTCTGTTTGGACCAATACTGTGAACAGAGAACTCTCTCCGCACCTCTGTGCTGCACCAGGGCCCACTTCGATAGAACCTGAGAAATCAGCAACTGGAGTTGCAAGGGAATCAGTCCCAATCGAGTATGAGCCATAGGCCCAATTCACAGATGGCTCCACAATCGACAGAAGCGATTCAGAGTCGGCAGGGTTTCCCGTACCCGATCCGCCGGATGGGCTATGATTGGGGATGTCTGCAATCCTAGATGCGGTTCTGCCAGACTGAGGCCATGGTTGGCCCCCATCGACCCAAACTTCGTCCTCCTCTCCTTGCGTGCCCATTATTGCAACTAGATCATCTTCGAGGAATTCTTCTTTGGACGGATCCACATTGGTGGTTGCCAGCGGAGTTGCTAGTAGAGATGCAACCACTATGGCGCAAATCGCTTTCCGCCGCGACGCTTGCACTAAGGTTGCTGGCACCATCAGAATCGGAGATGCAATCTAGAGTCCACTTGAACATTCGCACCAAACCCACATTCAGACCTACGGTCTGATGGACAAACCAAGTAGCCGGGCAAATCTCCCAATCCGTTGTGCTTATACAGGAGGGGTCGGTGGCCGGGTCGCACGGACCTCTCCTCCAGAGGCATGGCCGATGAGGGACGGGAGGCGACTCCCACCTC
>CAZMVZ010000016.1:0-33663 GCA_964570065.1 uncultured Candidatus Poseidoniales archaeon | reverse complement strand
CGGACCTCTCCTCCAGAGGCATGGCCGATGAGGGACGGGAGGCGACTCCCACCTCTGTCCGGCTTCAGGAAGGGTTCTGCATAGGAGGAAAAAGAATGTACACCCTTGAGACAAGAGAGTCAACTATCCGCATACCTGCAGAGTACATCCGCAGAGGCCGCAGACTAGAAGACCACATAGATGAGCTAGCTCACGATGCATTTGAGTGCAGGTTTGACGAGGATGAGAACTTCACACTTTTGACTTTCGATCATGAGGCCGTTGGTCGAGGAAAAATAATCCACGGAGATGGTGCTATTTACCAGAATGTTAGATTCAAGGCGCTGGTTTTCTCGATGGACAACAATGAGGTTGTAGATGGGGCCGTTTCCGAGGTATCGGAGTACGGTGCATTTGTGAGGATTGGCCCCATGGAGGCTCTACTACACAAGTCTCAGATTCTTGACGAGCCAATTCAGGTTAACTTGGGAGTCAAGAGGATTGAGGGTTCTCAGAGTGGCCGGAATCTGGAAGAAGGGTCATTCGTCAGATCAAGGATTGTTTCCAAGTCGATCAACCACAATGACCCTCGTTCAAGTAAGATTGGATTAAACTGCAAGATGGATGGGCTTGGCTCATTCGACTGGGTCGGAGGGGATGAATAACATGGTCAAGCAACCATTCGCATGTGGGGAGTGCAACATGATACTACCGGACCCTGAGAAGAAGTCGGACCCTCCCCAGTGCAATTACTGCCCCAGTGCCCCAGTGACCACTGACTGGCAGGGGTTTGTTGTGATAATGCATCCCGACAGATCAGAAGTCGCCAAGAGGCTCCAGATCGATAGGCCCGGAAGTTATGCCCTAAAGGTAAATATCAGGTAGGTGGAAATGTGGAAGTCATTGAGAGAAAGGAAAATGTAGTGCTTGACAGAGTCGAACTGACGTTCCAGTGGAATCACTCTGGAGAGTCCACCCCATCCCTATCCCAGATGGTAGATGCAGCAGCTAAGGCCGAACCAGGGGCCGATAAGAAACTGGTCTTCGTCAAGAATGTCAACACTAGGTTTGGCATGTCCAGAACATCGGGGATGGCTCTGATATACGGTGCGGCAGAGTCGGCGTCAATTGAGCCGGACTATGTCATTGAAAGGCACAAGTCATTGGATGAAACCGAATCAAAGGAGAAAAAGGCAGCGGAACCGGAACCCGAGGAACCAGAACCCGAGGAAGCCGGAGAGGAGGATGAGGCTTGATGGGTGGTTCTGGAGAGAAGTGGAAGAAATCCAAGCCATCAAAATACTCCGTAGAAGGTGGAGAACTGGTCAGGAAGGGTACCGAGTGCCCCAATTGCGGACCTGGGGTTTTCATGGGTGAGCACAGCGATAGAAAGGTCTGTGGTAAGTGCGGTCATTCAATAACCGGCGACTCAGAATAGTCTTGGAAGCCACTCCACGAGCCATCATTCGCCAATACCATGCCGTCTATTATAGCGATGCCTACATTCTCTCTTGCCGAAATATATACTCCCGAACTAGATAGGGAACCATCTTGCCTCCATCCAGTCCATCTCCAGTCACCATTTTCGAACTCGGCATCCAATACCGGGCTTCCGGTTCTGTAGATTCGATGTTCCCCCTCAATTTTGTCCATAATTGCAATTGACCCCTCATGGAGCATCACAAACCATCCTCCATCATCAGAAAAAATTACGCCAGAAACACTGTCTCCGAAGTCAATTACTCTGGAGAAAATCTCTAGGCCATTAGAGGGATCTAGAACCGATACCCCCCCTGCCTTGGACCAAATTGATATTCCTCCAGAAAATTCCACGACCCCGACTATCTGATCGTAAGCGGAAATACTGGATAAAGAAGGCCACCTAGGTAGCAGACCTCTCCAAACCTCAGTTGCCTGGGCGTCTATCATGTATATTCCTGAAACAGTGGCAAAAACCACATTATCCCCAGATTTCCCCATCTTCATTGGCTCCGAGTCCATTACCCTGTGCCACAATGAGTTAGAGGGAACTAAATCAGATCCCTTCATAGAGTTAATCGCTGTACGCAACTCCTCCCTACTGGAACCGTCCCCCCACTCAATCCCGATAGGTAGAGCAGCCATTCTAGCTTGCCTGAATTCCCTATCTAGCCAAATCCCAATCCAGACATGGTCAATAATCAAACCATCAATTATTGGCGTTGGAAATGGGGTCGAAATGAGTCCACGGGGCTCTCCCTTTCGATTTATCTTCGCCAGTTCCCCCTGAGTTCCAGACAAAACGTGGACATCACTGCCTCTGGAGATTCTAACTGGGGTAAAATTGACCTCGCTCCCACTCATAGGCCCCCGAAGAAGAACAACTATTGAAAGAGTGCCCGAGAATATTGAAGATATAATCGTCCTCACAGGCCATGGTCTCTCTGCTTCTTGCTTCCTCAGAAGACCCCGCTTCGATGAATATTCTGTCGGAATTAATGGGTTTAGGGGGTTGGGAGGACTCACGAGAGTTTGATCATGGCCAGGTCACTAGGCATTCGTGCGGAAATGTCGAGGTACTTCTGATTGATGAGTTGCATATCTGGGCAGACGGGATTGATGCTACCCACTCATCGTTGACCGGATCAATAGTAGACGAGGTTTTAGTACTCTCAAGACACGTTTCCGCATCAGAGACCCCTGCCTTGACCCTCCATGCAATAGGAGTCCCCGGTGAATTTCCACACGGTGAAAGGGCTCGCTCAGGAGGAATAACCGGTACGGTTGTGCCGCCTTCTACGAGATTCGGTGAATTATTCAGAAATATGTGCAGAATAGCCAAGGAAGAACATCTCGAAAATGAGTACGACCTCACTTTGGAGGCTACTCACCATGGCCCGGTTCTAGTAGCCCCGACGCTATATCTCGAAATAGGATCAACCTTAGAACAATGGGAAGATGTCAGAGCTGCTAGGGTGTGGTCGAAGACAATCGCTCTTTGTCTGGGGATGTCAGAACGATCTACAAAGACGGATTGGGATGGGCGTGGTAGTGTAATGATTGGTCTTGGAGGCGGGCACTATGCCCCTCGTCACAAAGCTGTGATCTCTGAATCAGATGTCTGGGTTGGTCACATCTTGGCTAACTATGCAATCGTCTTCGAAGAAGAACAGGTGGACAACCCCTTGCCACATGGTCCGTGGGCTCACTCTGTTCGAACTGCAGTGGAGTCAACCAGGCTTGCATTCCCCGGAGGAGATATTTTCGCCCACTTAGATCGTAAGTCATTCAAGGGGTGGCAAAGATCCGCATTGGCCACTCTTCTTTCCGAACTTGGAGTACCAGTCCTACGGGGAAAGCAAATTTGCCCCCCGTAATCGTCAAGTCTCTAGCCACGCTGTGGTAGGCATGGGTCTCTTCGGCCGAACCATCGTCACCTTCCTCCCCTTTGCTCCGAGATTCATTGTGGGATGGGTTGCTAAGAGATACACTGCAGGAGAAAACCTAGGTCAGGCACTTGAGTTGATGAGGAAACTCTCGTCAGAGGGTGCGTGCTTCACGATTGACGTTCTGGGGGAGGAGATCACGTCCATCGATGAGTCATCATGGTTCATCAATGAGTATGAGTCTGTCATCGATTCAATCGTGGATAGTGGCATCGATGCCAACATCTCAATCAAACCAACTGCCCTTGGCCTCCTTATCAATGAGAAATCAGCCCTCTCAAACATTGAAAGAATAGTTCGAAAGGCGGCGAAAGACGACATCTTCGTAAGGCTAGATATGGAAGATAACAGAGTTACCCAGGCAACAATAGATGCGGCAATATCAATTCAGAATCAGGGTCTAGAGAACATCGGAGTTGTCCTTCAGGGAAGGATGTTCAGGACTCCAGATGATATCTCGAGCATGAGTAAATTACTGGGTGCAAAGTCAGATTTTAGAATTTGCAAGGGGATATACCTAGAACCTCCAGAAATCTCCTACACAAGCTACCTGGACATCGTAGATTCGACTAATCGTGCTATCGATCTGATGTTGGATTCCGGTTCCTATACAGCAATCGCCTCCCATGATATTCCAGTCATTGAACATGCCCTGAAGTCACTGGAATCACGCGGTCTGGGCCCCGGAAAGGAAGACCCCCGCCACAATCCTCCAGTTCCGATGAGAAAAGGAAAGGGCCCTGGCTACGAATTTCAGTTCCTTTTGGGCGTGAGGGGGAACATCAGGAGGGATCTTTCCAAGAAAGGACATAGAACAAGGGTTTACTTGCCATATGGTGAGAAATGGTACGAGTATGGGATGCGCAGGCTCCGAGAAAACCCCGGAGTTGCAGTACACGTCACTAAGTCGCTATTGATGCCTTGGACCAATCGAAGATGATGCAGGGTTTCTTACACAGAAACGTCTCGCAATGAATCGTGAGCGACCAGATTTTGAACATCGCAGGATATCGTTTCGTCGATCTTCATGACCGGGACGAATTACGTGACCCATTCATGGAGAGGTGCACCTCCTTGGAACTCAGAGGAACTATTCTATTGAGCCCCAATGGAATTAACTTCTTTCTAGCCGGTTCTGATGAATCAGTAAGTGATTTCATCGAGTATCTGGAGTCGGACAAGAGATTCTCCGGGATCCCGATAAAATTCAGTCGCACCGATTACCAACCCTTCCGTCGCATGCTCGTAAAGAGGAAGAACGAGATTATCTCGCTAGGAATGCCTGAAATCAAACCATCCGAATTTACGGGAGCATATATCAAACCAATTGAATTCAAGCATCTCATGGATGAAGGGGAAGATCTCCTGGTTTTGGACACGAGGAACGACTATGAGACTAGGATAGGATCCTTCGAGGGCGCTCTTGAGCTAGGCATTTCTTCATTCAGGGATTTCCCAAATGCTATCGAATCCCTCCCCGAGGAGTACAAGTCAAAGACCGTAGTGATGTATTGCACCGGCGGAATCAGATGTGAGAAGGCATCCGCAGTCATGCTGAATGCTGGATTTGAGGACGTTAAGCAGCTTGAAGGTGGTATCCTAGGATATTTCGAAGAATGCGGAGGCTCATACTGGGAAGGGGATTGCTTCGTTTTTGATCAACGTGTTGCTATAGATTCTGATCTGACAGAGACGGACATTCAGATGTGCTTCAAGTGCCGTGAACCATTGTCATTGGATGAGCAGAACTCCGAATACTACGTAATCGGAGAATATTGCCCCTATTGCTCCTCTATTCTGCAATGATGCCACAGTCCAATAGTCTTGGAACCGTCTGATTCAAGTCTGACCGCTTCTCGAACGAATCATGCGACCCGCTTCGATAGCTATTCTCGTAGTCTTAGTTTCCTTTCCTCTCTCCTCGTCCACCGTGGCCATCTCGGACTCGGCAGAAGATTCTCCATGGTGGGAGTCAACATCGATGGATTTGGATCGGGATGGGATACATGACGCGATTTGGGTTGCAATTGAGAGTGATCTCCATGACTGGGTCGATACAAATGACACGATTAGCGTGATCGTAGATTTTGATCATCAGCCCACGTCCGAGGATCAGGAGATGCTAGAGCGCGAGGTCGACTTCAGAACTCAATTTCGTTTCCATCTGATTGATAGTATTGCTGGAAGAGTAGCGGTGGATGATATCGTGGAAATGTCAGCTCTTCCGGGGGTTGTCCTAATCGAACTAGACGGAATTCTAACAATCCAAATGAATGACGTGAAGGACATACATGGAATCCCAATGATTTGGGAGGATACAGGTTACACGGGTAAGGGGAGTGTCGTCTCCATCATTGATACTGGGATCGACTCAGAACACGTTGGACTCGACGATATGGATGACGACAACTCAACAAACGACTCGAAGGTTATCGCATTCTACGACGCAGTGAACAACCCAGACAAGACCAATGGCACTGAAGTGAAGGCATATGACGATCAAGGACATGGGTCCCACTGCGCTGGGATTACTGCCGGAACCGGTGCTCCTACTTACGAGTACGTCGGCGTCGCACCAAAGGCTCAGTTGGTTGGAGTAAAGGTCCTAGATGAAGGGGGATCAGGCTCCTTTGCAACCGTTATGGCCGGTATGCAGTGGACTGTTGACAAGAGACACGACTTCAATATCAGGGCTGCCAGTATGAGCCTTGGCGGCTTTGGACTAATTGAGTGGACTTCTAGTGAGGAGGAAAGCGTAAACAGGATGGCCAATGAAATGGTTAGATCTGGAGTGGCCCTGTTCATCGCTGCAGGAAACTCAGCGGTAAGTGCCCAGATAGGGACTCCTGGTTCTGCTGAGGACGTGATCACCGTTGGCGCTCTAGACAAGGACACTTCTATTGCGTTGTATTCAAGCCAAGGACCCACCGAAGAGGGGAGGGTGAAGCCCAACATCGCATTTGTAGGCTCGAGTGTTATGGCTCCGGAGGCCAATTCCGGAGACGGATACGTAGGCTACTCGGGCACTAGCATGGCCACACCCGGTGCAGCCGGACTTGCTGCTCTGATGTACCAGGCAAATCCAGATCTCTCGCCTTTTGATATCCGTAACATAATGCAGGAGACATCCACATACCGGCAGTGCCACTACATGCTAGCGAATGAGCCATGTGCTGAGGACCTGATTCCTAAGAATCGGCAGAACAACGTCTATGGTCATGGACACGTCGAAGGTCTGCCTGCACTTCTTGAAGCCGCCAACTACGTTTATGGCCTAAACACGGATCTCAATCTGAGTATCGACGAAGAAATCCCGGAAGAAAATCGAATCAACCTATCTCCCGGCGAATCATTCCTCGTTTCCGTAGAGGGTTCTCCGATGGAGATCCAATGGAGGACTTGGGATATGAGGGATAACTGGATGAGCCACCCAGGGTTCTCTGAAGGTGACTCAAATATTGGCATTAGCCACACAATGCTTGTCGATAGACTCCAATACCTGCCAGGTAACCAGATTGAGGGGAATCAAACAGTTATGGTAAGGGCAATTCTTGACGATGATGCGTCGACAAACCTAGTCGCTCACGTTTTCGTCCTTGGCTCTGAGGCCCAAAACGAGAATGGCCCAGGAGGGCAGAATTCCAGCTTCATTGTGACAGCTCTTTCCCTAGTCGTAGTCTTGCTAATCGGTTTGCTAACCCTCTCAGTGATTCTTCTTAGGCAGAAAGACATGGATGAGTATGAGTTCGAAGATGAGACAAACATTTCCGAAAATTAAGCGATGACTAGGGCTACCAATACTCTTTGTCCGGAGGGTGCAAGTAAATTCTACGAATTTCATTTGCAACCCTACTCCCAGTTAGTGTCCTGCCCTTGCCAGTATGAATTGCCCTAATCCTCCACCTTGATTCCGCGAAGTCCATTATTGCCCCACAAGAGAAGACTCTGTCTGGTTCACATTCCAATTTTCCAGACTCACTAATTTCGCCACTGGTCATAGTAATTCCAACTACGGTCTTATCAGATCTGGTCGCCCACATTGAGGAAATCTTAGATGAACTGAGGACTTTCTTTGGCCGTGAATCATTATTGTCAATTCTTGTCACCATCCAAGTAATATCCTCATGCTCGAACATGTCGCCAACAGAAATCTCCTCATCCTCGTCGACCTCAATTTCTACACCGAAACTCTCTCTCCCATCCGACAAAGTAGTCTTCACCATCACTGGCTTAGGGGGACGAATCATTATTTTATGAACAAATGAGCATGTCATGCATCTGACCAAGAAATCCTCCCCCTCTCCCTGGGGGGTCCTCTTGATTATCGAATGATCAGTCACTTCGTCGCAACTAGGGCATTCCGAAAAGGCACTCCCGTCTTCATCACTCATGTTTAATCGTGATGAGGCAGGGTATTCAACCCATCCTAGAGTATTATTCAAGAGTAACACTCGTCAGAACGAACTGTGGGCGATGACAGCAATGGCAATGGCCTCCCTCAGATGTCAGATGCAGATGTCATGACGCGACTTCTCTCCGAGAATCTAGAGAGGGATCAGTCCGAGCCAGAGATTGCTTCCAGTATCGGGGAGCAGATGCTTCACATGGACATACCACTGTTGCCTAGATCTGTGAGGGCTCGAATTAGGGACGTATGCTCTAGAATCGAACCCAGAAACGTCACTCTTGTCGGTGGAGGCATAGGGCATCTATCTGCCTGGCTGTTTGACCTCTGGTCCAATATTGATCAGAATGGCCGAGAAGGTCCTATTAATCCCCCTGATGCCTTCAGGATTATTGAACAAGGAACTAGGTTTTGTGTGATTATAGACCGATTGATTAGGAGATACGAGGCAGAAGGTTGGGCGCAGTCGGTTTCCATGGCGTGGCAAGAGGTGTTTGCTGAGACTTCTTCATCACGAGCTTCTAACATCGCAATTCCTGAGAACGCTGTAAATTCAATACTTCCAATGCCTCTTGATCTGATACTCATCGACTTGCCCGAAGGGGAAAGGGTTGCAGCTGCATCAGCTGCCTTTGATTTGGTTTCTCCCGGCGGGCTTGTCCTTCTTCTGGAGCCAACCGTACCCACTGGGGACGTGGGCGATTTTTTCGATGATCTGGAACCCACTCCTGCCCAATTGAAAGTTCAGTCGTTCAATGAATGGATTGAACTGGTTAAAAGAATCAATGATAGTGACTCCGTTGGATTTACAGATTTGACGGGTGGAACTTTAGTCGCTCTTCTGAAGAATTCCTAGCCCTCATCGTCAAAATGTGAGACTAGTTTGTCGATCCTAAGGTGCCCGTAGCCATAGTGATCATCATGGGAGTCTTGGCCATCCATCATTTGTGAGGCTTGTGTAATTGCCACTTTGACTCCCTCTATCGATTCTCTGCCCGAAGAATTCTCCCTCTGAAGTTCCGGGTCATCCTGCAACAAGAGTGCTAGAGAGCCACTGACCCACGCCGTCGCTGCGGAAGTGCCACTGGACCAACCCCACCATCCGCTGTTCCCTACCCCCGATGCCATCAGTACTGGTACTTCGTGTCCGGGTGCTACTATCTCCGGCTTTTTATCGGGATTATTTCTGGGGAGAATTGGATTTGGCCACAACCTCCCGTCGTTGTCTCCCTCGGAGCTGCCCGCCCAGATTCCCCCAGTGCGAGAAATCCCGCCAACACAAATGACATCCTCTACAGATCCCGGAGAACCCACATCACCATCATCATCTTCACCGTCATTTCCTGCGGAAGCAATTACGAAAACTCCGCTATCCAGTGCTTCATCAACGGATTGTTCCAATTCGTCGGTTGTGAAAAATCCAGATCCGAAACTCTGCCCCCCACCAAGACTCAGTGAAATTATGTCCGCTCCCTGTTGAACACACCAGTCTACAGAATTTGCAACCGAACTGGCATCCCCCTGGCCTTCGTTATCAATCGCCTTCGCAACTAGTAGATCCACTCCTCTGGAAATCCCTTTCAGACCTCCATTCGCTACAATAATCCCAGACATAGCAGTTCCATGTCCCTCGTCATCATAGGGCTCATCAATGCCATTCACAGAATCTAGCCACCCTTTAAGCACAAGATCTCCGAGATCAGGATGGCTGAGGTCTATTCCTGAGTCGACGACACAGAGAACAACGCCGTCGCCATTAAGTCCAGATAGTGATTGATTGCTCACCCCAGTCAAACTCTTGTATTCCACCTCCCAAGAGGAGAGGGCCGAGGACGGCCTTTCGATAACCAGATCATCCCCTTTCCAAAAGTACAGTATCGCAATGGAAGACGCCAAAATGATGAGTAGTGATAGACTGAAAGCGACAACCATTCTCGCTGCATCTTTACTCGATATATCTTCGAAATCACCGATTTCAGGATCTATTATCTCGTCAGTCTGATCCTTCACCAAGCCTCAACCCTACCAAAGTGGCTCCCTACAGGAGTATTGGATCCGCAGTTCGTACAAACAACTCTCGATGGTATCCTAATTCCACATTGTTCACATTCCGACCCAGTAACGCCCTTTCCAGAGCAATCATCTGATTCGCAGGGAATGCTGATCTCACCAGTCGTCTCCTGGATGGCAGTTGTATTTTGATTGCAAACCGGGCATTTGCCCTGTTCTGCCTTCTTTGGTTCGAAGACTTCTCCTGAAACCTCGCGTGCTCTGGATGTCTGGATTCTTGCTTCAGTCGAACCAAGCATGAATTCGGGAAACCAGACTATTCCTAGGAGCAATAATGTTGCCACAATGCCGGAAAAAATGTGTAGAAACGCCAATGAATAGCTGAAGTCCAAATCTCCCGGGCTCGGGGCAATTGAATGGGCGCTACTCCAGAAGCTGATGTTGAGTATAATTATCCATACAGCAATTCCAAGACTCCAAGATAGTAGACTATGATCCTTCCATGCTCTGTCTATTACTCTTGGATCGGGGTGGAAGTGCTTTCTTCGAACATGCATATCTCTCGTCTCAACAACTGCCCTCCTAACAACAAAAATCGAAAGAAATAGCATCACTAGGTTAGAAACCACGACCCAGACCCAACCCCCAATTCCTGAATCCAACGGAAAAGAAGGATTGTCTGCATGTGATTTGATATGGCCAAATTGAATGAAACCCATCCCGATTAGAAGGTAGACCATGTTCTCCCTCATAATTGGATAACTATTCCAGAGCATTACAACGAATCCTGCCCAGCAAATTACTGAAAGCAAGGAAAGCATCAGGGCTAGGTCCTTCATGTGTAAGAAACCACTTTCCTCTCCTCCTAGGATGCCCCACCTGTTGTAGTCCCCACCGCTTGAAATCTCCCCAATCCCAAAGTCCCATGAACCTAGAAAGAATCCTGCAACGAATAAGCCAATCATTACTCCTTCTTTTACTCCCCAGAATTTGCTGACTAGGAGAATATTGTATTTTATTTCCGTCAATAGCAAATCAAGTATGCTAAGTCGCTGGTTCACTTGGGAGAACCTATTTCCAATTGAGTAATCACTCAACCTATCCATCAGGAGCTCTTCGTTATCCGCCGAATCACCCTCTCCCGCCTGCTCCATGTTCTTCTCAGGCCATTGACATTGAATAAGAAACTCATCCCCTGAGTGTTGTGATTGGCATCAATTTGGAGGATATTGGCGCCGAGGGCGAGATTTGAACTCGCGAGGGAAAAATCCCACGGGCTTTCCAGGCCCGCGCAATACCGGGCTATGCGACCTCGGCTACTGGGGCGCACCAACCCATTGGTTTTCACCCTGACGTTCGAAGCCCGCCCGTCTCTGGATAGTCGCCACGATTAAACCACTACCTTCGGTCGTCGCCGCGCTGCCACTGTGGCTTAGAGGTATAGCGTCGCCTTGGTAAGGCGAAGGTCGGGGGTTCAATTCCCCC
This sequence comes from uncultured Candidatus Poseidoniales archaeon, assembly GCA_964570065.1. GTDB lineage: Archaea > Thermoplasmatota > Poseidoniia > Poseidoniales > Thalassarchaeaceae > UBA36. Next base: position 22,359 of record CAZMVZ010000016.1, on the reverse strand, counting down.
CAGTGGCTCCACTCAAAAGTCACTTTTTGGGTAGTAACGTAGATTGGTTCATAACTGATATAATGCACAGCATAAGCATGCCCAGTGAGCGCGCTAGACTTGCAATCGTAATGACTCTGATGATGATTCTATCTCCTATTTCATATGCTGGAGTCTCAAATTGGTCCGGGCCTTCTATTATCAACAGCGAAGGAACTCCCACAGTAGTGGATGGATTCACAGTCCCAACCAACTCTACAATCATGGATGGGTGGGTTCACGTAACTAACTCTCCATTGCCTTCTTCTTCCGATTCTGGGATTAACTGGGACGAAGACGACTTTTCCTCTGGAAATCTAGTTGGGGTTGAGTTGAATGATGAGGGCGAGATGGTCCTAAAGGACGATGGTTCTCGCTCCAATGTAAGCACATTCGATGTAGGCGAAATCGAAGTATCACTCAATCCTGCATATCAGTACTCCCCAGGATGGCGAAGGGTATTCATCAAATCCTCGTCTACTAACTTGTCAGACTGCGGCGGGTCACCAGGGGACTACATCGATCATGGCCTGGATAACGACTTCGACCAGACTCTGGATGACGATGAAATCATCGAGACCATAATCTACTGTGAGACGTTCGCTAATGGCGACGTCGTCACTTCCTTGTCAATAGACGACCCAGGGACCGGATATGTTCCAGGGAACCTATCAGCTACAGGTGGAGGCGGGTCGGGTTTCTCAGGAACATATGCTGTGAGCTCTGGTATAGAGAGCATCACAATCAACGACGGTGGTTCCGGATTCGACACTACTGACCAGGTTGTTATTCAGTGCCAATGCGATGGTACTGGTGCAGCGGCATCGATTGGCTCGGTAGACTCCTCCAGCGGCGAAATTACTTCTATCACAATCGACTCTCCTGGATCTGGATACCAGGCCTCAGACACCATTGTAGTTGGTGTGTCGGGCGGGACTGGGGAATCTCTGTCGGCAAATGTGTTCTCTACGGGGGTCATACATTCCGTAGAAGTTACCGATGGGGGTGCCAACTACACCTCTCCTCCCACTATTGTAATCAGTGACTCTGGCGGTTCTGGCGGTGATGTTACTTCCATTCTCGGGGATTATTACGAGTACGAGATAGATATCATTTCCGAGCCCAGTGGAGATAATTGCACATATGCGGGAACCAAGCTACTATCGGGCCTAGATTTGAATGGGAATAGGAATCTGGATGACTCTGAGGTCTCAGATACTTCCTTTATTTGTCACGGTAGCAAACTTTGGGGGGCTACGACATTTCAAGATATGAATGGAAGTATTATCGGCAACGAACAGACTCTCGCACACGGCGTTGTCCCCTCTTCATCTACGCAAGGCCTTGTTTCCGCGGGGACCCTTCCTGGCGAACCCGTTCCGGCAGGGACATCTGGACACCTTCTTATTCCAGCTCAGAATGTTCCAAGAAGCGAATACATTAGCTCATTCTACCTCACCTTCGATCACTGGTACCATTTAGACAGCACTTCCTCTGGAGGGGGAGATGGAACTTGGGTGGAATATCGCCTAAAATCAGACTCCACATGGGGTGACTGGAACTTCATTGAGCCTCAGGGCGGGTATCCTAGCACCCTCTCAACAGATGCCCCAACTCCAAACGGTGCGACTTCCCCGGTCCCAGTATTTGCCTCTCCATCTCACAGTGGATGGGTTACTAGCAATTTCTCGATTTCATCACTTTCAGGCATAGGTGACTCCGATGAGATCCAGTTCAGATTCTTAATCTGGACTCATCCCGATGCCGTAAACGAAAGGCCCGGCTGGTTCATCGACAACATTCAGCTCATCAACCAGGGGGTGGATCTGGAGGTCTGGCATCACGGTTGCTACACCACAACAGCTACTTCTTGCACCTACAATGCCCTTGCATATGGAATTCTGCAGCGAAACCTCGATCTGACGGGCACCAACTCCACCTCCAAGATTGAGTTCAACATGGAATGGGATCTGGAGGGGGGAACTAGTGACAACGCATGCGTCGAACTTTCATTGAATGGGAACACATGGGCCGATATTTCCTCAAGCACAAGTAGCACCGCGTCAGATTGCGCGGTAAGGTCCGGCGCAATCCCTGGAAACGGTTACACTGACGACAGCGGACAATCGCACGGCGATCAGAGCAACGACTTCAGACTGGTGTCATTCGACATACCATCAGGATTCCAGGACCAATCGAGTGTGGACATCAGGATCGCTGTCGATACAAGTTCCTCATTCAATTATGGGGGGACTTCTCAAGACGAACGAGAGGGCCTGACAATTTCTCATCTCAGGGTAGTAGACTATGGCGGCAGTACCTTGTTCATGGATGAATTCAACTCCTCCTCCTCAATGTCTCACTATGGGCGGCAAGATTCCCAAGGGAACCCGTCTCCCGATGACTGGATTTACCGATCTATCCCCAAGGGGGGGAGTTCCCTTATGCTCGGTTTCGAAGACTCATCGGCCAACTCCCCTTCAGTTTCCGATGCTCCAGGATGGACTAGGTCGACCAGCGGAACGTGCAGTTCTGACAAATGCAAATTCACCCTTAACAGAGTCTCTTCTAACTCGGGACCTCCAACGACCGCTTCTTTCCCGTATGCGTACGGAGTCGGTTTCTCTGGCCTCTATGAAAACGGAATCAATGAGGCTAGGCTAGTCTCGCCCGTCTATGACATACCAATGAACGGGACCTCCTACCTCACATTTGACCACTGGTCCTGCTCCGAGGCCTCGTGGGATGGGGGCGCGGTATTCATCAAGGTCAACGGCGGCAGTTGGCTGCATTTCGATCCCGGTTGGTACTCGAGTACAGCCTACACATCTGCCGGGCACAATTTGGCAGGAAACGCGATCTTTTCAATGGACCACTGCACTGGAACAGCATCGTCTGGTTCTTGGTCTTCAACCAGCCAGATGACTAATCTTAGGGCTAATCTGAATTCGTACAAGGGAGACACAGTCCAGTTCAAGTTCGCATTCGGATCTGACGCAATATGGAACCTAGCTGGATGGTTCATAGATAACGCCGGAGTACAGATTTCTAACTACGGCGCCCCTGGCAGTTGGGTCAGCCCCTCGTTCACCTTGGATAATGCAAAGCAGTTCAATCTGGGGTTTGTTGATATCGAGGGTCAGGCACATGACGGGTGGATTAGGGGCTCCATCTTGGATGCGGGCACTGGGACCCAAGTTCCCGGATTCTCAAATTTGTCATTCCCCATCAGCCTCGCCGGTATCGACTCAGACCAATACCCACAGGTCAGGGTGAAGATACACATGGGTTCCAATGATATCGAGCAGACTCCTAGTTTGTCGAGGGTCACAATCGGTGGTAAGAGGATACTGAACGCCGACTCGGGACAAAATGGGTGGGATCTTAGTGCAGGTGTTGAAGTTGTGGACGGTCTTCTAAATGCCACAACAGTAACTGGGACGATTACCTCTGACTTCGTTTTCTCCCCACGCCCCATCAAGAGCGTAACAATCCAAGGAAACATCTCTAGTTCTGTTTCTGTAACAGTTTTCGATAAGTTGGGCAATTCTCTAGGTTCAGCGAATAAGGGCGGGACAATTCAATTCTCACACCAGCAGGTCGGTTTCGCGGCATCAGTAAATCTGCCTACCAATGGGTGGATAGATGTCCTCGGGATTTCCTCAACATTCTCCAACCCACCCTCCAATTCTCGACTAGATGTTCTTAACGATGGAACCGATGAATGGTCCTTCCCTATGTTCGATGGTGACGATTATGCCTATGGGAATCTGGGATGGCAGTCCTGGATTGATTTGGGAGACTCGGTATCGAGAAGCGCCCCCTTGTACCTGGATGGTTCTAACCCCGAGAGCCTTACAGTGATGATCCCCGAATCGGCGACCGTAAACTCTGGTTTCGTAAGCATCGCCCCCGATTCGGATGGTTTCGATGCCCCTGTCACGATTACAATCGCTGGAGCTTCAGTTTCAGGTGGCAGTGGGGAATCGCCATTCACTAGCACCTTAAGTCTAGCACAAATGTCTGGCATTGGACTTCTCAGCGCTAGTCATTCCGATTCATCCACCGGGAGGGATTGGGTAGAGGTTCCGTTGTCAGTAACATCAACATCCGCTCAGACCGTTTCAGTCTCATCTATTGGAGTCGGATACATGATATTCGAGAATGTTTCAGGACTAGGTCCGTCAATAGGGGAATACCTCGAAGGCATCTCCGGCGGAGATTTCGAAGAGGAGACTGACATCCCTCTGAGCATTACTTCTGACTATGGGGCGATTTCGGTGGATGGCTCGTTAATCTACGACTTCATGTTCGTAAATAGGGAGTTCACCGTTCCAAACACCTTCTACCCCGATGGAAATATTGTGGAGATAGTTACTAGCCATCACCATCTGATTGATAACTCGCAGATAGCCGACATCACTCTCTTTGGGTCTTCTTCTGATGGGAACACCATCGGTTTCAAGGTCGAGAATGGTGCAGACGGCCTCTGGGGGTCTGGATCAGTATCGCCCCAGTTCTCACAATCCTACGGGTCATCCATTGCACCTCTTGATTCCAGCGCTAGCTATGTCGCAGAGACAACCCACACAGATGGTTATGTGGACGTAGAAGTTCACTGGAAATTCAACATCGACTGGAACTGGGACGATGTTGACAGTATCACATGGGTGGCTAGAGCAAACGATGCGGACGGCGACACAATTTGGCCCGCCATATCTCAAAGTGGACGTTCAGGGGAGAACGCTGTCGAGAACGACCTACAGATAGACTCCTTCGAAATAAGAGATGAGTTTGACAGATTGATTTCGAATACATACGACACACTGTTTTACCCATTCCCGGTACAAGATGGCAGTATGCTAAACATTTCTGGAACGGTCCGTTTCCAAGATCAGGAAGCAAAGAGGCCGTCTGCTGCCGACTTCTCGGTAGCGCTGAATCTCTCTGGTGCCATTTATGCCTTGCAGACCGATGACGATGGTCAATTCTCCGGCATGGCCTCGACACCTAGCGATGTTAGTTCGATGATACTCTCGCCGCTGATGCTCAGAGTGGGGCCATCAAGTTCCACCAATGGGGCAGAAGACACAACGGGGACGCCCACCCTAGTTGAAATCGAAGTGGATTCGAATCCACCCGTGGCCGGATCAATGCAAGTCCAAACACCCATCGGGCTCGAGTATGTTGATGGGATGGTCGTACCTCCTACGACATTCTCCCCCTACATCACAATTAGTGAAGGTGAAGCCAGAGGGGAAACCCTGACTCTGAAGTACTGGAGAGAGGGATTAGATGACCTGGATGGGGATGGAGTAGCCGATGAGGACGAGTACCAGTCCCAGAGCAGTGATCTGAGCGTTGGCCTAACTGGCGAGCAGCAAGTGCAATTCTTGGGCATCGATGTCTCTTCACTTGATAACGAAATGATTCACCTATACGTCGAGGGGTCAGACTGGGCCGGCCTGACTTACCAAGATGGTGGGACGGGAGGTGGACCCGGTGCAGAGAACTCCTGGGCTTCCGTGGTAGTGGCAGAGGACGTGATGGTGGAATTCGCAGGAGCAGGACTAGGGACTGGTTCAGGCGGAGGTTCAACATTCTCCCTGGATAGGGCAACTCAAGACAGCATCGACTACTTCCTAATTCCAGGGAAGGAACACACGTTCAAGGTTCGTTTGGACGAGCCAAACGGCTTCCGTACCATTGACAACATCACAGTATTCCTATGTGGTTATAGCAGCGACTTCGGAGTCTTTTCCTACGAACCCTTCTCCTCAACATTGTCTACTCCAAGCAATAGCATGCTGCAGACGATCAGCGCAAGCACCGAGAGCATAACATCATCCGTGACCGAGTTGAGTGTCCGCTTCAAGATGTCATGGGATATGCCATTCGATGAGGAAGATTTCGATTGCAAGCCCAGAGTCTTGGTGGAGGATGGCCTGGATCAGATAGAGTCCGAAGTGCTAAGCTCACTTTCCTGGAGACTAGATAACAGGATTGTCGCTATCCCGATCTACGCTGAGGATCTCACAGCCCCGATTATTCCAGTACTTGGAACTTCACTTTATCTCGGTCAGGGTGATTCTTTCTCGGTAAGTGGTACTGTTTATCACGAAGGAACCGGAGTCCCGATAGCAGAGGTCAGTCCCGATTTGACTGCCGTATTATCGATGTTATACGGGAGTGGGAACTACGAGGCCCTATCTGCAGTGGAACCATCCGGGAACTTCACAGTAGAGATGACCCTGCCAAACTTCCAGCCAGTTGAACCAACAACCGTATTGACTACTTCCTTGATAGGGACTCCCGGATCTTCATATTCGGTGTCAAATTCTGATGCCACGGCAACCGTCGACACAAAGCCACCTACCGCATTGTTCAATGTTGAGGCATACCCAGATTCATCCCTCACAGTCATAGAGACGGATTCCATGGATTCGGTCATGGTGACGATCACAATCAACGAGGAGATCGGTATGAACTACGGGCCCCTGCAAGTATCTTGGGCATTCCAGAGGAGTGGTCAAATTATCCCTGGAACCGAAGAAACTGGGGAGATTCCTTGGTACTCCAGCACCGAGGGGACTCACGTTTATCGAGGGGAGATTGACTTCAGGCCATCCCTCGAGTTCAATATAGAAGATGGCGACAAGGTGTCATTCTGGATTACATCGACAGATAAGGCAGGAAACGAAGTGGCCGGCCTTGGAGGGCCTGACAACCCTCGAACCCCAACGGTCCGAATCGTGGAGTTCGAGGGCCAGTACTCTCGTTCCCAAGTCACTCCTACGAAGAATCCACTAGTGGGCGACAGAATCACCATCGTGACATACTGGGAGAATCCCGGGAAGAGTGGGGGGACCATCGCCGTGGGCCTCTACGAGCAGAGGATAGATGGGACATTCCAACCTTCAATTTCCACGATCATGAATGGCCCGGTCGAGTTGTACCTTGCCCCAGGTAGTACCAGTGTGAGGGCCGAATTTGAGTACAGCCCCAGTCAGTCCGGACAACCGCTTCTGGTTCTTGTAGTGGACGATGACTACGGAAATGAGAACTACATGAATGTGGAGATTAGCGATATTGAGGTAAGCGCTTTGTCCGAGGGCTCTGGCCCCAACAGTGGAATATTTTGGATTGCCGGATCTTTGGTTCTCTTGCTATCGTTGATGGGTGCCGCGTTCTACATAATCAGGGGTTCCGGAGGAGGGGACGTCTATGACGAAGACTGGGGCGATGACAACGACGAGGGCTACGAGTAGCGGGAAAACGACCTCTCCTTGTTGCGTCTGAAAAACCCCTCCGATACCGAAAAAGACCCTGACTTGTTTATAGGCTAATTTGGAATAAAAGCAAACGGGGGAGCGATTCCTCGGATGGGATGCGATTATGACAGAGGTAACCAAGTTAGATGATATGAAGCAGGAGTTGGAAGAGCTAAGAGCACTGGTGAACACTCTGCTGACGATAATTATGGAAGAGGCGGACGGCGTACAATCGGGTTCCGCACAACCACAAACCAATTTACCTAGAATTGGGTACTCAATGTAGTCTAATTACCCATAGTTCAAGTGAAATGTCCATCTCGGTCACACATGGGAGTAATTTCATTGACAACTGAGCAATGGCTACTTTCTGCAGCCGCAGTAGCCACTGTGGCTTTCTTGGGCGTAGCACTATTGCAGCCGGGAATATTTGATCCTGAACCTGACTGGGAGGTTTCTGATGGGTGTCTCGGTGGCTTGGAGCATTCCGATGTCGGAATTTCATTCCACTACCACCCAAATCTGAAAGTAGTCATGGACGGCCAGCAGATTACGATTGACTCCAATACCGGGATCGATCAGATAGGTTGTCGAGAGGGGATGAGATGGATTCACGTCCACGATTCTTCAGAAACCGGATTCACAAAGTTGCATATCGAGACTCCCGACAAGATGAATGTCCCTCTCGGGGCTTTCTTTGAGATATGGGAAAGGGAGGGGGGGCCATCTCTGGATGATGACAGAAATTTCGATATCGACAGAAGCGGCATTTCAGATTGGGAAGAGTATGACATCAGCATGACTGTCAATGGAGAGCCCAATGACAAATTCGAGGAATATATCATGTTGGATTACGATGACATAGAGCTGATCTTTATCTCAAAGTAGATTCCACTATCCCTTGATTACTATTAGTGGCCTTAGGCGAGCCACGGGTCTGGCAAGGCCCGCCTTCTCTGTAAGCCTGATCACCTCATCCACATCTTTGTATGCTTCAGGAGCCTCCTCGGACAGGTATTTTTCATGGGTCTCGTATATCGCGACCCCTTTCTCGGCCAACTCTCTTTTGACTGCCGCACCGTCAATCTTCTTCCTGGCCTCAGTTCTCGACATCGCCCTTCCAGCACCGTGGCAAGATGATCCAAATGCACGATTTGCCCCACTGCTCGGTCCGGCCATTACGTAAGACGCGGTCCCCATGTCTCCCGGTACCAGAACGGGTTGCCCGATTCCGGAGAAATTTCCAGATAACTCAGGGTTATCCCCCCCAAATGCCCTGGTTGCCCCCTTCCTGTGGACGCAGCAGGTGCAAGAAGACCCGTGGACCACATGTTCCTCTACACGAGCAATGTTGTGGCAGACATCGTATACGACTCCAACATCTACCTCGGCCCCCATGTGGGCCCTAAGTGCGCTCCTCAGATGATGTGTCACACTGCTCCTATTCGCAAATGCATAGTTTCCAGCCGCCTTCATCGCATCGAAGTAAGACTCTCCCTCTTTGGAAAAGAAAGGTGCAGAGGCGAGTTGCGGGTCAGCAATCGAGATCCCCCATTCTTCAGATCTCCATCTCCCATCAGATTTCCTAAATTTCCCTTCTAGTCCTTTGACATGCTCTGAACACACTTGATAACCAAGTCCTCTGGAACCAGTGTGGATCATTGCAGTAAGCCTCCCTTCCTCCAATCCAAATCTTCTAGCAGCTCTATGGTCCAAAATCTGGTCTACTACTTGGATCTCAAGAAAGTGATTCCCCCTGCCTATCGATCCGAGAGCCGATAGGCCCCTTCTTTTCGCTACATCCGAGATACTCCCGGAGTCCCCCTCCAATCTTCCTTTCATCTCCATCTTAGAGAGGTCTTCTTCATGTCCCAGGCCAATCTCGGCAGCAGCCTTTGCACCATCGGATAGGATTTCGTCAAGCTCGTTTGAACTAAGGCTGTGACCGCTCTTTCCAGACTCCCCAGCCGGAATTCTGGCCTTCAGTCGATTCCCAAATTCCTTACTCCCACTGCCTGACTTTTTTCTAGTCAGATGCTTTAAGTCTTCAATTCCAAGATCTATCGAGCAAAGCCTGACACCACAATTGATGTCGAATCCAACTCCACCGGGCGAGATTACTCCGCCATTTTCTATGTCGGTAGCTACAACTCCCCCTATCGGGAAACCAAATCCTTGGTGGAAGTCGGCCATGCCCCAGGCTTCCCCAACTATGCCTGGCAGAGATGCAGTGTTGGTCAGTTGTTCCAGAGACCTGTCATCGCTCTTCCCAACATGGCTACTATCCGAGACAATCACCGCATCGACTAGCATCTCTCCTCGTTTCTTAATCCTCATCAGGGAATCTCCATCGTCCTCAAGAAACCGGGCCCAGTCATCCATCAATCCCGCTGGCAAATGCTTTCCTTTCAACACACCGGGGCCATTTCGCGCATTGACTTCAAGACCCGTTGTCCAATGGAGTGGCCGAGGGAGGCGTAGTGAACTTCGGAGAGGTGGATATTCCCTTCTGGTCAGAATCGGGGCATGTTTGCAAGAAATGCTCTGTGACTGGTGCCAGATTCTGGACTAGGGACGAAAATAGGAGGACCTGCGGAGATAGCACTGATGATCCATACACATTCATCGGAAATCCAATTATCTCTGGATTTACGATGAGGGGGAAGGAACTGAAGGATGCGATGCGAGAGAAATTCCAAGATTTCTTCGAACAGAGGGGCCACTCTAGAATTTCCCCATTTCCTGTAATAGCGAGATGGAGGGATGATATCCACCTCACAATTGCCAGTATTGCAGACTTCCAACCCCATGTGACTAGCGGACTCGTGCCTCCCCCGGCAAATCCACTGGTAATCAGCCAACCCTGCATTAGGCTAACCGATGTTGCTGCCGTGGGAAGGTCTGGAAGGCACCTATCAACATTTGAGATGATGGCTCATCACGCCTTCAACAGACCAAGAGAAGATGAAACGATATACTGGATTGACCAATGCGTAAGGTATTGCGACGAGATGCTCATAGGGGAATTCGGCATCAGTCCGGCGGAATTGACCTACGTTGAGAATCCTTGGTCCGGGGGGGGCAATGCTGGCCCAGCTTTGGAAGTGATAGTTGGGGGGTTGGAGCTGGCCACACTAGTTTTCATGAACCTAGAGGAACATGAAGGGGGCGAAGTTGAGATTAAGGGACTCAGATATCGTGAGATGGACTTGCAGATTATCGATACTGGTTACGGACTTGAGAGATTCTGCTGGGCCGCAGCAGGTACACCGACGATATATGATGCAATTTATCCGGAGTCGGTAAATTGGCTAAAAGATCTGGCCGGATTCGAGGAGATGGTTAGGGAGCTCGAACTCTCTGCCAATACTGATATTCTATTGGGGGAGTTATCACGATTAGCTGGGATCCTGAATATCGATGTCGGAACGGATGTCGAGTCCCTGTTCTTGAAACTGTCCGAGAGGCTCCAAGAATCGGGCCTAGAAGTTTCGATCGAAGATCTCAAGCGCCTCACCGAACCATTATCCAGCATCTATGCAATACCGGATCATATGCACGCTATCTGCAATATGTTGGGCGATGGATTGGTTCCAAGCAACTCAAAGGCTGGATACTTGGTCAGGATGCTGGCAAGAAGGGTGTGCAGGATGAAGGAAGAATTGGCACTCGGGGTCTCACTATCTGAACTCGGTATTCATCACATTGAAAAACATCTAGAATTCACTAATTTTACCCAATCTAAAGATGGCGTCATGAGAATCTTGGAACTCGAGGAAATAAGATACCATGAAATGCTTCGAAAGGGTGAAGCAGCGGTAAAGACAGCCTTCAGAGAATTGCCATTAGGATCAACAGAAGCTCCAGATGAGACTCTCTTTAGATTGTCAGAGGAACGTGGCCTGAATCCAGAAATGGCAATTTCCATAGCCAAAATAGCAGGCTGGACAGAGTTGGCCGTCAGAGTCGGCTTCGCTGCGGACATGGCATCTAGGAATGCAGAAAGGACCAAGGCCGCGGCCAAAGAAAAGACCCAGTCCAACATATTCCCCCTCGATGACTATCCTTCAACATCGATGGACTACTATGATGATACCAGCAGGACTTCTTTCGAAGCATCTGTATTAGGTTGCGGCAATCTATCCGATTCGCAATTATCTTCTCTAAAACCGTCTAGTGAGGTCACCAAAATTCCTACTCACTATGTAGTTCTGGATAGAACACTATTCTATCCCGAGGGAGGGGGTCAATTGGGGGATCAAGGCTCATTAGGTGATGTTCTGGTCTGTGACACTAGAGTCGAAAATGGCACCATATACCACCTCACTGATGGGTCGGTACCAATCGGCGAGGTCTCTGGAACTGTTAGTTGGGACAGACGCCGTCAGTTGATGGACCATCACACAGCCGTGCACATCGTCGGAGGAAGCGCTCGAGCACTACTGGGTCCGCATATTTGGCAAGCAGGCTCCAACAAGGGAGCACGTTACGCTAGGATCGACCTCACTCACTTTTCCCGTCTTTCGAGAGATGAGCTTAATCGAATTGAGGATTACTCTAACGATATAATTGCCTCTGATGCCACGGTCGAGAAACTCGAAATGCCTCGAGCCGAAGCGGACGAATTATTCGGTTTCGAGTTGTACCAGGGCGGCCCTCCAAAATCCAGTCAGATTCGGGTAATCAGGATCGGTGATCACGATGTCCAAGCCTGTGGGGGGACGCATCACGACAAAGTCGGTAAAATTGGGGAGTTACGCATCATTCGGTCCAGTCAAGTCCAAGACGGGGTGGAGCGTCTGCAAATCGTGGCAGGTGAGACGGCACGCGAGCATGCAAGGGAACAAGAGCGACTATTGAAAGAATCAAGCGAGGTTCTCGGTGTCTCCTCAGAAGATCTACCTACAGCCGTTTCCCGATTCTTTGAAGAATGGAAGTCGCAACAGAAGAAGATAGAGTCATTGGAGGCCGAAATCGTCAGACTAAGGACCAGTGGCGGTGGCGATGGAGCTATTGAGAGGGATGGAATCCGTTATTCAATTATGGAGGTAGAGGGCGGCATTAAGGCACTAATGTCAATGCTTGGGGAACTAACCAGGGACCCGTCAATACCCACACTCGCGGTTCTCGGCACTAAGGATGACGGAGGGAAACTTATCGTTGCTATAACCGAAGGCACTCCAGCCGCAGAGGCCCACAATGCCGTAGAAATACTAAATTCAATTTCTACCCACATTGGCGGGGGTGGAGGGGGAAGCCCGACCATGGCCCAAGGGGGTGGTTCCAACTCAGATGGAATTCCTGCAGCCCTCGACTCTGCACGTCAGCTCCTAGGTTTGTGAGAAAATGGGCGTTTCAGTTGATGCTTCCAAGAGGGCCTCTTCTATCGAGTACGCGATCAGGGACGTTGTCGTTCCAGCAATAGAGCTGGAGAAGCAGGGGCACGAGATTATCAGGCTGAATATCGGGGATCCACTGGCATACAAGGGACTCCAGACTCCGAGGCACATGATTGATGCATACAAGAGAGCCCTCGACTCCCAAGAAAACGGGTACGGCCCATCATATGGGATAACTCCTCTACGAAAGGCAATTGCTTCCACCGAGTCCGGGAAAGGATGGGCATGCTCAGAGGAAGATGTTTACGTAACCCATGGAGTAACTGAGGCATTACAGATATTGTTTGCAGCCTTCCTAGAACCAGGGGATTCCATTCTCGCTCCCGGGCCACACTACCCCCCATACATGGCATATCCACAGATGTACGGGGCTAAGACGATCGAATACAAGTTAGACTCGGAGGATTGCTGGCGAATCGACTTCGATGATATTCGCTCAAAGATGGACGAAAAGGTTCGACTCTTGGTTCTAATTAACCCAAACAATCCGACGGGAAACGTCCCCCTTCCTTCTGAAATAGACTCGTTAATTGAAATCGCCAGAGATTTTCCAAAGTGTACATTAGTATCAGATGAGATATACGACGGACTAGACTTCTCAGGAAATTTTGTTTCTCTTGCATCAAGATCAACGGACGTCCCTGTAATCACCCTAAACGGAGTCTCTAAGGTCTATTTCGCACCAGGATGGAGGATTGGGTACATGGCATGGCATGATCCTATGGGGGTGCTTCATAATGTCAGAGATGGGGTCGAGAGGCTGCTCCGTAGTCGTCTTTGTGCCTCAACTCCCGCTCAGCATGGTTTTCTTGCAGGTCTCGTTGAAGATCAAGATTGGCTGTCCGCTCATCGAGAATTAATTAAGAAAAGACTGGATTACTCACTTAGTCGAATCGAATCCATAGATGGACTAGAGTGCCAGTCCCCGGGAGGATCATTCTACTTATTTGTAAGAATCACAGATCCAAAGTTAGCATCGGACGACAAGAACTTCGTCTTGGACCTCCTTCACAAGAAGCATGTCCTGCTAGTCCATGGTTCCGGCTTCTCTCCCGAGATGGGGAAAGGGCACTTCAGAATGGTATGCCTGCCGGAAGTGGAGTTGCTCTCAGAGGCATTCGACAGAATCGATGCATTTCTCAGGGGGGAGTGATGAAAAATCACCATGCTGAACACCAAATCCTCAGTTTTCCAGCAGTCAATCTCCGTGAATCATTATAGCCGAACCCAAGTTGCATGAAACGCCCTCCATGAGGGCGGGGTGTTTGTATGGCCTTAACACACAACCAATATGCAATCGCAGCGATTACTGCAACACTGTGTTTGGCAGGTCTTTACACCGTAGTTGGTGCTGGACTTTCAAGCACAAATAGCGGTGGCTTCGAATCAGCCGTGGAAGATCTGGAGTTGAACCCCGGAAATCAGAGAGAGTGTCCCCCTGACATTCCAACGATAGGTTGTGATTGGGATGGCGATGGGATTGCAGATCGTATGGAAAGCACCCTCTACGGGACTAATTGGCAGGAAGCAGACACTGATGGGGATGGTCTAGACGATGGATGGGAAATAGAGAATGGGCTCGATCCTCTTGATACTGGGCAGCCATGCATCACGATAGGTGAGGGACTCGCCGAGGTAGAATGCGAAGACATCCCAGTAGCTTCGGTAGACACCGAGAGGGAGACAGGAGAGCAGAATGAGACGTTCCCAAATCCTGACAACGGACCACTTGGAGACCCAGATAGAGATGGGTTGACAAATCTAGATGAGGCGGAGTTGGGAACGAACCCCCGTCTGAAGGACACCGATGGGGATGGCCTGAATGATCGGTGGGAATCTAGGCACACTCACGAAATTACTACTCCGGCAGGAGTCATTACCCTACTAGACCCACTTGACGGGAATTGGAATTGCCCATTGCTGACTCCCTCGATGAAGGCAGAGATTAAACTGGATATCGGCGACGATTTGTGGGAGGAGATGGGTTCTCAATTCGGCCATTCCTGTGATGCCATTCTGGATCTAGAACTTCCCGAGCCAGACACGCTAAGGAACTTCGTGGAGGAGAAATATGATACAAATCCGCGAGATTCCGACAGCGATGGAGATCTTATAGACGATTTAGTTGAGATTTCTACTCATCTGGTGGATCTGGAATCCTTCTGCGGCCGTCCAACCTTCGGGACTCTAACACTACCCGCCCCACACCTCCGTGCATTTGCTACGGAAATCCAATTTACCGCTCAGACTCTGCCAAATGGCGGCATCCAGACAACTCTTCAGAAGAAGAGTCCGCTGGACAACCCCAACTGGTTCAATGAGGATATGGATGGCGATGGCAGGTTGAACGGACCAGGGGACTGGGATACGGATGGCGATGGGATGCCCGACGGATTCGAATTCTGCTACTCATTTGATTCAGATTACAACTGGTTCCTTAACCCGGCAAACTCGACGGATTCATATGGCGATTCTGACGGAGACGGACTGAACAATGTCGAAGAATTCGAAGTTTCTTACGATTGGGGGCCTTCAAACTTCACTGACCCCCTCAACCCAGATACTGACCAAGATGGAATGCCAGATGGCTGGGAGTTCCAAAGCGGAATCCACCCCAATGATGGCAGCAATGCCGATGATGACCCAGACTTCGATGGCTATGACGCTGACAACGATGGTTCTGTAACATACAAAGATATGATTGGAGTGACTACGATTGAGAGGATAGACGTCACCCCTGGCGAATATGTTCAGGCGAACAAGACAGTGCTATGGGTCCGAACGGTAGTGGATAGCAATTACGTCAATATCCCCGTGAAGACTGAAACCGCTGGCTGGGTTTATCACATCAATGTGGAGATTGATGAAGAGGTAAAAAGCCGACTACAATCACTAATCACCGTCGTCGAGCAGCACGAGAGGTTCACAAACCTGGATGAGTACAATGCCAGAGACAGAGATGGAGATGGGGTTGTTGATGGGCGGTCGACCGATCCACTAGTCGCAGACACCGATGCAGACGGACTAATCGACGGCATCGAGGTCATAGGGTGGAAGATTCGCATCGTCGACTTTGGCGTAAGAGAGGTCATTGTGCGTTCAGATCCCGGAGTCTTCGATACGGACAGGGATGGTCTTTCCGACTCAGTTGAGTACTACGAGACATTCACTAACGCAACGGACAAGGATACCGATAACGATGGACTGGAAGACTATAGGGAGGCCGTTGATGGTCACCCCTGGTACGATAACGGGACACTGGTCTACTATTTCACGAATGCCTCCGCCTTTGACACAGACAACGACGGCCTTGAGGATGGGGAGGAGGTTGTAGACGGGCTTGACCTTTACATCACCCATGGAAACAATGCCGACACCGATGGTGACGGCCTAAACGATGGAAGCGAGGTCCTCTTTGTCCCTCGTCCTTGGCAGGGCGCAACAAATCCACTCCTCAATGACACCGATGGGGACGGGCAACCCGATGGCTGGGAGATGCAGGTTTTCTCCGTCCAGGAGAACACAAACAGCCACAGCCTCTGGATTTCTACTAACAACTGGCTCCCTCCTGGGTGCGAATCAATGATTGAATGCGGCAAGGGGCCCGGGGGATGGATCTGGATTAACTATGTCTCAGGCTTCGATTCCTCGGGCGATAGGAACGGCGATGGGGTTCTAGACCCCCAATACTTCCTTCATGAGATGAACCTGTCTGGATTTTCGGTACCTGAGCAGGGTAGATGGGCACTAGACCCATCATTCGGTTCTCCAGTGGACTCGATATACGATATCGACAACGACACTCTCCAGAACTCTCTAGAGGCTCCGGATAGGTGGGACACCAACCCCGTAGACGACGACTCAGATGGAGACAGGCTCCCAGACGGCTGGGAGGTGAGCTATTCTGAACAGGCAATTGAGCTCGGCCTCGTCGACAACAACACTCTGAATGCACTCGGATCCAGGGGCCCAATGGACCCGAGGATGCCAGACTCGGACCTCGATGGGATCAACGATGGTAGCGAGGATATGGATAATGACGGCCTCAACAGGACCAATCTGATGTACCGGTACTGCCCGGGATGGGATGACGCCCAAGATTTCGAATGCCACATCGACCCAACTACCCCTGCTGGATCGCTGTTCTATGATGACTTGGAGAATTATACCAATTTCGAAGAGTACCAGAACGGAACTAGCCCGATCAATAACGACACCGATGGGGACAAGTGGAACGATGGATCCGAGGTCTTCCACCAAGATCAGGACGATGATGACATGTGGGCTGGGTGGGAGTACTATTTCGGATACGACCCATTCGACTCCTCCGATTCCCTAATTGACTCCGATGGGGATGGTTTTGTGAATCGGTGCGAGAGTAAATGGAACACTAATCCGAAGGATCCAACCAGCTTCCCTTCCCAAGGCGAGCTATGCAACGACTTCGACTAATCGACGTTGAATTTCTGGAATACTTCATTCGTAGTCATGCTAACTCGAATGAATGTGGTGCATTTGGGTAGGTCTTTTATCCTCCTGGCACCAACGTATGAACAGGCTGATCTCAACCCTCCTAGAATCGATTGGATGGTGACCTCGAGAGCTCCTCGATAGGGGACTCTGACTTCTTTCCCCTCTGGGGCCCTGTGTCCAGCAACCTCTCCATAGTGAGTCTCCATTGCCCTTGCCGACGACATCCCGTAGAACGACTTGTATTTACTCCCGCTCCCATCATCGATTACTTCCCCCCCGGACTCGTCATGACCTGCTAGCATCCCTCCAAGCATCACAAAGTCAGCCCCGGCAGCGAATGCCTTGGAAACGTCACCAGGGGATGAGCAACCACCATCTGACATCACATGCCCATTAAGTCCGTGAGCAGCATCAGCGCACTCTGAAATTGCCGATAGTTGCGGGTAGCCAACACCCGCAACTTTCCTAGTCGTGCATACAGAACCAGGGCCAATTCCAACCTTTACTATGTCCGCCCCAGCCAGTATCAGGGCCTCTGTCATCTCCCTGGTTGCAACATTACCTGCAATGATTATTTTGTCAGAGAACTCCTTTCTGACCTTCCTTACAAATTGTAGGAATACTTCTCGGTACCCATTTGCAACATCAATGCAAATCATCTTCAGATCTTTGTTGGTCGCCATCTTTCTCTTCAATAGGTCGAAACTCTCGACCGTCGAACCGCATGTAACTGCGATGTATGCTGGGTCGACCCCTTCTTCCCATGCCTCTGAAAATTCTCTGGTGGAGTAGAATTTTTGCGTGCAGGTCAGCATTTTGTGTCCTTGTAGCACTCTAGCAATCGAAAACAATCCCGTTGTATCCATGTTTGCAGCCACTATTGGTATTCCTGTCCAAGTTCCCTCTGTGTGTCTAAACTTGAATTCCCTGACTAGATTTACATCCGATCTAGAGACCAATGTGCTCCTCTTAGGGCGTATTAGTACATCATCGAAAGTTAACTTCAGATCACGCTCTATTCGCATATGACCTTACTCCTCCAACGAAGGTGGACTTATGACTGTAATCGTCATACTCCAATTTGGTGCTCGTGCCGGGATTTGAACCCGGGTCGACGGATCGAGAGTCCGACATGATGGACCGAACTACACCACACGAGCGGTAACTTGGGGAGGCCCCATCTCTATTTCAAAACGTTGTATTTCGCCATAGTTCTCCTAACTTCACTTTCACTTTCACTTACGCCCCTTTTGGCCCGATTAATATGTCAATGACCGGACATAGGGTCATGATTGGAAGAAGAAAGCAACACACTGCAATAAGATATAGGAAGAGGCCAGAACCACATCAAGTTGTCCCCTTGTCTAGTCTAAAGATGACTGAAAACAAAATGGGACGAGGCAATTACGGCATCATAGTCAGCCATTCAGGAGATCTAGACTGCAGTCAATCTTGGTCCCCAATGGTAGTGTCACACAGTCTTGTTGAGATCAACTCCAATGGCTGGGCCGGTTTACATCGGAGGATGCTGTCCTCCAGTCCCGCCAAAGCGGAGGTCTCTTGATGTCACGGACAAGGAGACTTAGGAGCGAGGTTCTTGCTTTCTTGGAGGACAAAGGGACAGCAAATACAGTGGAGATTTTTGATCACTTGAATGACAGATTCCGTTGGGGAGCTACCATGAACCAGGTAGGCAATATCATGTCAAAGGACTCTAGATTCTCCAAAGTAGGACACGTCAGAGGGCCATTCAGGGGGAGCGTATACACAGTCTGTGTCTGGGGTCTTTCCCAGAAAGAAACCACTCTGGCATTATCTTAGTTAGGGAAGGGATGAAGACTCTCCTCTTCGTCAATGGGGTGTGAAAGCACCCCCATCAGTCCACTCATGGGCATCCCTATTTCGAGCAGGAAACTCTGTGTCTGGAGTATTTGGAGTATTTCTGGGATCAATATTGGCATCAAGAGGAATGCCCAGTGGAGACTATGCTATAATCACGGCACTGCATTCTATATCAGTAATGACATTCATGTTCTCATGGAACGCCCTCAATGACTACGTGGATATTGAGATCGATAAGACAAACAGGCCAGATAGGCCACTTCCATCGGGAGCAATAGCTTTGGAATCCGCTAGAAGAGGGATCCAACTCACCGGGATTATTTCAGCAATCTCATTGATGCTTGCTGGCTATGTTTCCTCGACTGGGAGTTCGGGGGTGTGGGATTGGATACCATCATTGGCAATCTGGTTATTTGCACTAGTTCTATTGTTTAACTACGAATCAAACTCAAGATTCAGTTACAAGATGAAGGACAAGGGTCTACCAGGAAATATCGCAATCAGCCTATCAGTAGGTCTAGTGATAATATTCGGTGCTGCTAGTGTTTCTAAGCCACTGGATGATAGGTCCTGGGTGGTCTTCCTGATTGGATTCTTGTACAATCTTTCAAGGGAGATTGTGAAGGACATTGAAGACATTGATGGAGATGAGGGGAGGAACACGTTTGCAATGAGGGCGGGTGTGGATAGGGCACGTGCAGTAGCCGCAGTTTTGCTTGCATTGGCTCTAGCCGCTATACTTGCCCCATTCTTGCCATTTTTCCAGATTTTCACTGACTGGCATGTGATTTTTGTTATCCCAGCAGTAGTTTCTCTGATGATGGTGAAACCCAGATTATTCGCTACCGAAGATAACGCTGCGCAGAAATTAATCAAAATATCAATGCAACTTTGTCTATTTGCGTTCTTGGCGATCTCTCTGATTCCGAGTTAACGCAGTTCCCAGTAGGTCTGCCATGCTGCTTCGTTGCATAGTAATGTTAGTATCGACATTTGGGCCCACATTCTATTCTCTGCTTGGTCGAAAACCACACTATTCTGCGAATCTATCACTCCATCGGTCACTTCATCGCCTCTATGAGCAGGAAGGCAGTGCATGAAGATATAACTCTCGTCAGCTTTGGCAACTAGTTCCTCATTTACCTGGAATCCATCGAATGAACTCATTTTACCATCCAAATGTTCCTCTCCCATGGAGACGAAAACATCGGTATAAATCACACCGGCATCAGTAACAGCATCCTCCGCACTGCTACATCCCTCAATTTTCGATCCCGACCTTTCAGCAATCTTCTGAGCTCTCACGATGATATCCGGATCAGGTTCAAAACCCACAGGTGTGGCGAATTTGATGTCTAATCCTAGTATTGCACATCCCAATGCCAAATCATGCAAAACGTTGTTTCCATCGCCTACCCATGCAACATGCCCATTCACCCTATCTGCATTCTCCACAATCGTCATCATGTCCGCTGCTGCTTGGCAGGGATGGTGGAGATCAGAAAGAGCATTGATTACTGGGATTGTAGAGTGCTTTGCAAGCTCCATGACATCTTCATGTCCGAAGCATCGATATGTGATGCAGTCCAAATACCTCGAGAGAACCGCAGCAGTATCTGCAATAGTTTCACTTTTTCCTAGTTGCAGATCACCTGAAAGAAGAGTAATCGGTTGCCCGCCGAGTCTATTTACTCCCACTTCAAACGACACTCTCGTTCTGGTTGATGGTTTCTCATAGATTGAACCTACAGACATGCCATCGAGAGGCTTGAAATCATACAGGGCCTCATCATCATTCTTTATCCTAATAGCCCAATCTACTATTTCGGATAATTTTTCGGAAATATCATCAATCGCCAGTAGGTCTACCTTCTGTTCATTGTCTTTCATGTTCAATATCTCCTGCAAAACCATCCTTGGCATCTGACATTCCACCAAAAATATTCTGTGCGAAACTTAGCACATCGGCTTGCCCTTCCTCCATCTCACTAGATAGTGGAATTAGGCCAGGCTGAATTGCGGCATGTTGCATCATCCTAAGCTGCCCAATTGCAAACTCTGCCCTCTGCCCGCCCCCGTCAAAACTGCTCTGCATAGAAGACTCCTCGAACAAAGCAGCTTCCAATACATCCAAGTTATCGCCCCATTCTAGGATTCTTTCCAGATTTTCTGGCTCTAGTAGGTCTGATTTTGATAAGAAATTTGCAGTTGGAAGGCCAAGTCTGAAGTGAACTATGGAGGACAAAAGCATCTGGGAGACAAATCCACTAGGTGTACTAGATAACAATGGGTCAAACAGGAAAATAAGGCATGCCCTGCCCTGTCCAAGAACATGAACCAGATGACTGGAAGCCTCTCTAAACGCAAAAAGCTCAACTTGACCAGGAGTATCTACAACCATAATGTCGCCAGCAAGACCCTCAATCTCTTCGAAAACCTCCTCTGCTTGAGAAGCTACTAGATCGGCTGCCAGAATCTGGGCCCCATTTGGCCCTAGGTCATATTCATCCATTACTTCAGATAGCGATATTAGATCCCTGACGTCGAACTCTGGGTCATAATGGACTCTCTCTGCTCCTGGATCAAGATTTACTGCTAGCACATCTATGTCCAAGAACCTCGCCCATCTCTGGAAAGAAGTAACTAGCGAACTCTTTCCGGCTCCCGCGGTCCCAACTACGAATAGTACTGGAGGATTAGTCCCATCATTGGAGCTCATACGGTCGGCGAGGACGTTTCCAACTTCAACGTTCTCAGAGAAACAACCACATTCTTCATCAGGTAACCGTTAAACGAACCCCGCACCCGTGAGAATGTACCCTGAGGGCCATTTCATGGTTGAAGACTCTGATTCTTATGAAGAAGATGAAGTGGCAGAAAAACAGGAAAGTGACTCTAGTACACCTCCTGCACCTCTTGAGTTTGAATTACCACCACCACCTCCAGCAGGTTTCGCACCACCACCACCTCCAGCAGGTTTCGCACCACCACCTCCAGCAGGTTTACCTTCGCAAGAGTTACCAGATCTCGACGAAAGCCAAACATCAGAGCAGGACCGCCCCATTGACCACGAAGCAGCGAGGAGGATGCTCCTTGGTCTGGATGATGAAGAAAACAGTGAAGATGCCAGTCAAGAAACCGAGGAGGATGACCATCTGGGAGAAACAGAAGCTCACCAAGATGCCTTCGAATCGGAAGACGAGATGAGTGAAAATGAGGCAGAAGAATTGGATAACCATGAGGTCACAGAAGAGGGGGCAGCTCCTGAGCAGGATGACGCCCCTCCCCCGCCTCCCGGTTTCCTAGAGGAGCCTGAGCAGGATGACGCCCCTCCCCCGCCTCCGATCGGATTCGAC
>CAZMVZ010000015.1:0-33766 GCA_964570065.1 uncultured Candidatus Poseidoniales archaeon | reverse complement strand
CGCCGTCGCCGTCCCAGTCGTACTCGACCTCGCACTCCCAATGGTCCCCGGAGTCAGTGCAGTCCTCGAACGCCATGTAATCGTAGTCCATCTCCCACTCCATACCGTCGTAGGTCAGGGTGAATGGGGATGGTGGCTGCTCGCAAGGGCCCCTGAATCCGAACCCCTCCCCGAAGATATGGTTCTGCCAGTTCTGCCCCTGGTGTGAGTGGATCTCAGACAGTTCTGCATGCACATTGGCATGGCAGGTGAAGTTGCTCGTCTCCATGTGGAAAGTGACCGTCTCGTTCACGTCGGAAGCGGTGAAGTTGCTCACCATCTCCTCGTTGTCGCAACCCTGTTGTCCGCAGACATCCGTCTTCACATACACGGAGTAGTTCTCCCCAACCTCTAGGTCCTCGATGAGGAGTTCCATCGTGTGGTTCCCCTCCTCGATCGCCGGTTGCTCCATCCAGTCTATGCAGTACCAGACCATGTCGCTCTCGGACCACTCGCAGTCGTCGTACTCGTAGTAGTGGTAGTCGTATTCGTCGGTCACGCCGTCGCCGTCCCAGTCGTACTCGACCTCGCACTCCCAATGGTCCCCGGAGTCAGTGCAGTCGTCGTACTCCATGTAGTGGGGTTCCTCCTCCCACTCCATACCGTCGTAGGTCAGGGTGAATGGCGATGGTTGCTGCTCGCAAGGGCCGAAGAATCCGAAGCGCTCCCAGAAGATATGGTTCTGCGAGCTCTGCCCCTGGTGTGAGTGGATCTCAGACAGTTCTGCATGCACACCGGCATAGCAGGTGAAGTTGCTCGTCTCCATGTGGAAAGTGACCGTCTCGTTCACGTCGGAAGCGGTGAAGTTGCTCACCATCTCCCCGTAGTCGCAACCCTGTTGTCCGCAGACCTCCGTCTCCACATACAAGGAGTAGTTCTCCCCAACATCTAGGTCCTCGATGAGGAGCTCCATCGTGTGGTTGCCCTCCTCGATGTGAGGTTGCATCTCACCGATGATGCAGTACCACAGCATGTCGCTCTCGGACCACTCGCAGTCGTCATATTCGAAGTGGTAGTACCCGTAGTCGTCGGTCTCGCCGTCGCCGTCCCAGTCGTACTCGACCTCGCACTCCCACTGGTCACCGTTGTCGGTGCAGTCCTCGAACGTCATGTAATGGTATTCCATCCCCCACTCCATACCGTCGTAGGTCAGGTTGAATGGGGATGGTGGCTCCTCGCAGGGTCCGGAGAATCCGAAGTGACCCCAGCCCATGTAGTTCCACGAGCCGTCATCGTCCACGCTCATGAGATCCGCATGGATGCCGAATCCGCAGGTGAAGTTGTCAGTCTCGACGTGGAACTCTATCGTCTCGTTCTCAGCTGTGGCCGTGAAGCTGTGGGCATCCGAGTCCCAGTCGCAGCCGCCCATCTTAATGCAAATCTCTAAGTCGATTCCAACCGAGTAGTTCTCGCCCACCTCGAGTCCCTCGACCAGGAGCTCCATCGTGTGGTTGCCCTCCTCGATGTGAGGTTGCATCTCACCGATGATGCAGTACCACAGCATGTCGCTCTCGGACCACTCGCAGTCGTCATATTCGAAGTGGTAGTACCCGTAGTCGTCGGTCTCGCCGTCGCCGTCCCAGTCGTACTCGACCTCGCACTCCCAATGGTCCCCGGAGTCAGTGCAGTCCTCGAACGCCATGTAATCGTAGTCCATCTCCCACTCGATGCCGTCGTAGGTCAGGGTGAATGGGGAGACCGGTTCCTCGCACGGCCCCACGAACATGGCCCCATCGTGTATGGTTGGCCTCTCGTTGGGGAAGTTGCTGGGGTCATCCCAGACTCCGATGAAGATATCTCCTTCGCAGTCGTGAGGGAAAACCTCCAGCTCAGCCGTAATCGAGTAGTTCTCTGAGGTGCTGTTGAACTCCACGTATCCTGGGTCAAGTTGATCCATGACCACTGCGTAGTGAGTGCTCGTGTTGAGGGTGGTGATGTTCACCATTACGTCATAGACTCCCTCTTCCAACATGGTCGGGGTCAGGAGTGTGTTGTTCTCCGTGAACTCGTGATCCTCGCTCTGGCCAAACGAATCGGTGCACAACCACCCATCGTCGGTCTCCTCGCAGTAGTACCACCAATCTCCACCGTAGTCTAGCTCGCCGTCACCATCGTAATCATCGCCGCATAACCAGAAGGTGTCCTCATCGGACCAGTAGCAGAACGGATACCACTCGGCTTCGTTGTTGAAGCCACCGAGGTCCCTCCACTCTCCAGCGTCGTCGTCCCACACGGTCACCGTTATGGGGTCGATGCATGGACCCCCCATGACAGTCACGAAGGCTCCGATTGCGTCTCCTGAGTCGTCCATCAGAACTGCTTGGATCCATATTTCGCAAGTCATAAGCAGTACGTCGAAGTTGAAGTCGAGCAGTGATCCGGGATCGGTGCCGCTCCAGTTGGCCATCGATTCAGAAAATTGTTCCTCTCCCGCCTCAACGATCCACATCAGAGAGTATGAGCCAGTGGATGTCAGATTTGCCACCGCGAAGTGTGCATCGTAGTTGCCTGCGTCGAGCGATATGTTCTGGTCGAAGTCGAAACCGTCGACGGTTTCATCCGATCCATCCCCGTCTAGGTCCATTACCAGGGTGATGTCACCGGTATTCCCACAGGGGCCGAAGATTTGCCATGAAAACCACCAATCGTCACCGGATGTCTCGTTCTCCAGGTTCGCGTTGATACTCACATCGCAATCCATTACTCCGAGGGTGAGGTTCCAATACTCGGCGCTGGAATCGCTCATCGCTGTCCAACTCCTGCTCTCGTCGACCGTTTCCGAGCAGTCGCCGCCAAACTCGCAGACTTCTGCATTCCAATCCAAGGAGTAGTTGTCATAGGAGGTCAGGTTCATGGAGGTGAATCTGAACTCGTAGGTCCCGGCATCCATGAAGCCGTCCATCATGGGGTCCGAGTAATGCGGAACTCCGACCCATGTTCCATTGTCATTAATCTCCAGAATGAGTGGTTCTGTAAATTCCTGAGGGGGGTTAGCAGACACCGGGGCCGCTAGGGGCGCAAGTGCAGATACCAGCATAATCAGGCTGATACTCAGTGTTCTGGTCTTTCTTGTAACGCTATCGCTATACATGTAATCTATAGGTGCAAACTAGTTGTATATAACCGTAGACCCTGCTCAATTCACCATTTTCTGGAGTGGAAATTTTGCTATTTCCACCACTGAATTAAGTCGCCTGAGATATTGCTCTCTGAGTAGATCTCCATTCCATACTCGGTCAGATCGGTGTCAAACTCCTGCCCGCCCGCGGGGAGCTCCAGGGAGGAGATGCATATTCTCGCCTTGTCCACTAGTTCTGAAGAAAGGAACCTCCTCCAAGTCTCGACCCCTCCCTCTACCAAAAGAGACTGAATCCCCATGTCGCCGAGCATATGCAGCAGGTTCGGTATGGGTATGTCGGGACCTGGCAGGACTGCACGACTAACATGGGCCCAATCCGATGAGTTGTCGAAGATAGAAGACTGAACCAGCAGGGTCGGGGCTTCCTCATCCGACAGAAGCCTGCAGCCTTCTGGAATTCTGTTTCTTGGATCCAGAACAACCCTTAGCGGATGGTCCCTAGGGTTGATTTCCGGGCCCCTGACGGTCAAGCAGGGGTTGTCTCTGATCACAGTGCCCACTCCCACTAGTATTGCCATGGAGTCGGCTCTCAAAGCGTGAGACATCTCAAGAGACTCGGTCGAGCTGAATCTTCTCGCGGGTTCGGAGGGGTCCCCATCCACCCTGCCTCTGGAGTCAGTGGATGCCTTCAGAGTCACAAGGGGTCTTTTCTCCCTGCACCAATGTATGAATTCAGCCATCTGCTCTTCGCAGGATTCTCCGAGGAGTCCTGTGGTTACTTCAACGCCATTCTCCATTAGCATAATGGCACCATCCCCCCTGACTGTCGGATTGGGGTCCATTGCCCCGATCACCACCTTCTCCACACCTGCCCACAATAGAGACTCGGTGCAAGGAGGCGTCCTCCCGAAGTGATTGCATGGCTCCAATGTCACGTAAGCGGTGGTTCCCTGTGTTGTGATTCCCTTGGCCTCGGCGTCCGCGATCGCCATCTGCTCTGCATGGAGTCCGCCGATGTGGTCGTGCCATCCCTCAGCGACCACCTTCCCGTCCCGGACTAGGACGCATCCGACTAGTGGGTTGGGCATCACTCGGTGTCGGCCTCTCTCGGCCAGTTCGATTGCCCTCCGCATGTGAGATTCTCCCTCAGGCATGTAATCCCCCGTCAAGGGGCCTACTCATGATTCCTCGCTTCGGCAGGATTGAAGTCGGAGGGGGGCTCTCGGGGTGTGTGACTCGCATAGCCTGCATACTCAATCCCAATGCCCGCGATGGCCTCTCCGTGCGCCAGTGGGACAAGTTCGAACCGGCTCTCAAGGAGGCGGGCTTCGAGATCGACCTCCGCCACACTGAGGGCCCCGGGCACGCGATGGACATCGCGCAGAGCCTGGTCGAGGAGAACCACGAGCTCGTGGTCGCCATAGGGGGCGACGGGACGGTGCATGAGGTGGCATCTGGACTCAGGGGCTCGAAGAAGGTCCTCGGCATACTCCCGATTGGCAGTGGGAACGACTACGCGAGGGCACACGGGATACCGACTCCGAAGGGAAACAAGTTCAAGGACATGCAAGGGGCAATCGACATCCTATCCAAAGGCAAGGATCGCAGGGTAGGATCGGTCAGGGTCGAGGGGCCTCCCGCTCCAGAGCACCCCACCAAGGCAGCTCCAGAGCACTTCTCCTGTAACGGTCAGCCTGACTTCGAGGGCAACTTGGTCCGATGGAGCTTCCTCGAGTGCGATGCCGGCGTGACCTCGGTAGTCAACCGTCTGAAGGACGAGGGGCAGTTCAAGTGGATCCGAGGTCAGGCGAAGTACACGGCCCTCGCGATTAAGGCGGTGATATTCTGGAAGAAGCAGAGTGGCACGTACTCGATTGATGGGGGTGAGAAGATGGATGTGGACCTCTCGGGACTATTCTGCCTAAGCCAGTGTCAGACTTTCGGAGGCGGCTACAGAGTCGCACCGGGAGCCAGGCCGACGCAGGGTCACTGTTCCCTGGTAATGGCCTGGGGCCTGTCCAAGATCAGGATGCTGATGCTGATGGGGCCACTGGAGAAGGGTAAGCACGTTGGCAAGTGGGGAGTCACCATGGAGTCGGCAACGAGGTACGAACTAGATGTCTCCGAGGGGGAGCCGCTGTTCGTTAACGTCGATGGCGAGGCAGTCATCACGACCCCGGTCTCAATGCAGTTCCATGATGACCAACTCACGGTAAGAGGGGCTGCTACGATTCCGAACGAGTAGTTCTACGCACCTTCAAAGCACACTCCCCCCACGAGTCTACGTGGTCACCAAAGAGAGGAGGAAGTGGAAGGAGCGCTCGACCCAGAGGTCGAAGTATGGGACGGAAGAGGCTCCAGATCCGTTCCCAATCAGCCGTTCTAGGCTAGAGAAGTTCCACGCATGTCCCAGATGCTTCTGGCTTGACAGGGTTATGGGGGTGGACTCCCCGGGAATCCCATCGTTCCTCCTAAACACGCTAGTCGACACCCTGTTGAAGAGGGAGTTCGATATTCACAGGGAGGCGGGGACCCCTCACCCGTACATGTCGGAGGAGGGATTGGGTCACATGGTCCCACTAGCTCACGAGATGATGGACGAGTGGAGGGAGAACTTCAAGGGAGTCAGGGTGCAGAGGCACGGATTGCAGGTTTTCGGAGCAGTCGATGACATCTGGATGTCGAAGGACGGCGATTCGGAGGAGTGGTACGTGGTCGACTACAAGTCAACGGCGACGAAGGCAGAACTGACTGCAGATTTGTTCCTCGAGGACATATACAAGGGGTCTTACGTCCGACAGATGGCGATCTACCAGTGGCTCCTTAGGGAATTGGGGCACCCGGTTTCCACCCGCGGCTTCTTCGTATACGAGAACGGCAACGTCTCCGAATCCTCGCTGCTTCGGGATGGCTCTGCAGGAAGCCCAAGGGGGATCCCCCTGAAGCCTGCGTTGGTGATCGAGATCGACACTGCCGACCCCAGCACTGTGATCGAGGGCGAGAGGATTGACTTAGATTGGGTAGACGGTTTGGTCAGAGGTGCGAAGGAATGCCTGGACCTTCCCGAGCCCCCGGAAGCGGGCGAGTTCTGTCACCACTGCGCATACGTCTCCTCGGCATCTCAGTTCTAGCTCCCGCCCATGAGACCGTATTTTTGGCGCAGACGGAGAGATTTGAACTCCCGAGTCACTAGGACACCGGATTTCAAATCCGGCGCAATACCAGGCTATGCGACGTCTGCAGCGAGTATGCGTGGGGACTACCACGGATGAACCTTGCAGCCTAGAGTCCGTAGTTGCCTGGCCTGCACCAGTCCGGCAGGCTAGAGAGGGCGTCTGGGTGGGTAAGTCCGACGAACAGGACCATGATGAGGATGAAGAAGGCGGGGAAGAGGGCGGTCATGGTCAGTATGCCCGAGTCCTCGTCACCATAGAGGTGCATGAAAATCGCAGCGATCATGATGAACTTCGGAATCGCGATTATCGTCAGGATCCAGAGGGTAACAACCTTCTCCTCGGTCCCTAGGGAGTCTGCGACTGGGCCGAGGTCAGCGCCGACGGCGAGGACCTCAATCAGGGTCAGTATCATCAGTCCGTAGAAGTTCATCCAGTAGGGGTCTTGCCCCATAATCTTGTAATGCGCCATTTCATTTCACCTCAGTATAGATAGAAGAACGGGAAGACCAGGACCCATACAAGGTCCACGAAGTGCCAGTAGAGCCCGAAGTACTCTATGGAGACCGCGTTGTCGGGGGTGTAGCCTCCCTTGGCGGCCTTTAGGGTCATGTAGCTAAGCCCGATTATGCCACCGAAGACGTGAGCACCGTGGGTGCCCGTGGTGACGTAGAAGGTGGTGGCGCTGACTTGGATGTCAGCCATCATGTGACCACCTGGGTGAGTCCCGGCCTCCATCATGGCGTAGAGTTCCGAATCATGGTCAAGGCCGTGCCCATGTGACTCCAGGTAGTGCGTGTCGTATGCGTGGTGCTGGTAGTGGTCGGCGTTGATCAGGTAGCCCTCTGCATACAGAGACTTGATGGAAGAGTCACCGTGGTTGAACTCGTGCAAGAAATCGGGCAGGGGGAAGCCCAGGAACCACTCGATCATCTTCATGGTCAAGAACAGTATGGCGAGGAACCAGGTAGCTCCTAGGTAGCGAGTGATCTTCCTCCTCCTCACGTCCTCTTCGATGTCCTTCATCTTCGCGTAGCGAAGTGCCTGCACTATGGTGAAGGAGGAGATGATCAGGGCGAATGTGTT
This sequence comes from uncultured Candidatus Poseidoniales archaeon, assembly GCA_964570065.1. Lineage (GTDB taxonomy): Archaea > Thermoplasmatota > Poseidoniia > Poseidoniales > Thalassarchaeaceae > UBA36. Next base: position 26,389 of record CAZMVZ010000015.1, on the reverse strand, counting down.
GATGGCCCCGGGAGCGATGTGGAACCAACTGGAGGCAATCAGATGGCTGGCTGGCTCGAAGCAGGTTACTGCAGTTCCCTCCACCCACTCGCCGGATTCGAATACAGTCTGGCAGTTTGGGATTCCGAACCTGTACCTCATGTAGGTGCTGAACAAGGATGTGAAGACCATCATCTCGGACATCAGGAAAACCCACATTGCCACCTTCCTGATGTCTATGTTCTGGAAAGGCGTCCCAGTCGACTTTGGCTCGAACACCTCTCCGTTCATTCCGAAGCTCATGTCCTGCCTCCACCAGACAAGCAGGCTGAATCCTACCACACCAAGACCGACGAATACCAGTGGGACGCTGCCCCATCCTTGGAACTCGCCCCACTCGTAGGCTCCGGCGAGGGCGAATAGGAAGATGGCCACCCCCATGCTCAGAATGAATGGCGCCCATGAGTTGTGGGGCGCTCCATGGTTCCAGTCATGCGGCCCCCAGGCACTGGGATGGTGGTGGTCGTCTTGGCTCAATGTGCCGCCTCCTCTGTGTCGTCATCCGATACCAATAGCTTCCCGAACCACGTGGAAAGCCAACCAGGCTCGTTCGCGATGTGCTCGTTGGCATCCCTAAGCGTGGGTATTCCCCAGCTTCCGTCTTCGAGCTTGTAGAGGGTGTGGGCCGGAGGGGGTGAACTGGTCATCCACTCGAAGGACCATCCGCCCCATGGGTCGTCGGGGGCATCCTCCCCCCTGATCGAGGAAGCTATCATGTTGAACACCAGTATGAAGTTCGAGAAGAAGAAGAGGAAGCCGGAGACGGTGATGAACATGTTCCAGCCCGCCGCTTCCATCGGCAACGAGCCGAGGGCCTCCTCCGTCGTCACGAAGTAGGTGTGGTGCCTGCGTGTCATCCCCCATACTCCCAGTCTGTGCATTGGCCAGAAGAGGGCGTTGTAGGAGACGAAAGCCGTCAGGAAGTGGAGCACCCCGAGCTTCTCGCTCAGCATCTTACCGGTTGCCTTGGGCCACCAGTAGTAGATCCCGGAGAAGAAGCCGAAGACGGTCCCTCCAACTAGGACGTAGTGGAAGTGAGCTACTACGAAGTAGGATTCGTGCAGGTGGGTATCCATCGCTATCGAGGGGAAGAACATGCCCGAGATCCCTCCAAGGGTGAAGGTGACTAGGAATCCGAGGGCCCACAGAGTATGCGTCCTGTATACCAGGGATCCCCCATGCATTGTCATCAGCCAGTTGAACACCTTGATTCCTGTTGGTACGGCAACCAGCATCGTCGTTAGCATCGTCACGAATCTGAGTGTAGGGCTCATCCCGCTGGTGAACATGTGATGACCGTAGACGATGAAGGCAACTATTCCAATGCCCGCCATCGCGTAAACCATCGATCTGTATCCGAAGACGGATCTCCTGGAACTGGTGGCAATAACCTCTGAGATAATCCCGAACGCAGGAACCACGACCACGTAGACCTCCGGATGACCGAAGTACCAGAACAGGTGACTCCACAGCAATGGGTCACCCCCGGCCGCAATGTCGTAGAAGGCGGTTCCCACTACCCTATCCAGGTAGACCTGAATCAGCCCCACCCCGAAAGCAGGGATTGAGAGGAATAGCATCACGTTGGCAACCAGGATCGACCAACTGAAGAGAGGCATCTGCATCCACCCCATCCCAGGGGCCCTCATCACGGCCATGGTGGTCAGGAAGTTGATCCCAGTGAGGGTCGAAGACGCCACGAGCATGATCTGCCCTGCTGCCCACATGGTAGTACCATGGTGAGCTCCCTCACTGACCACGTAGGGAGCGTATCCCGTCCATCCCGTGTCCGCGCCGTGGCCCGAGAAGACGCCTGTGAATATCAGAAGGGCTGCGAATGGCTGTAACCAGAATGACATCGCATTAATCCTAGGCAGTGCCAAGTCAGCTGCTCCCAGCTGAAGGGGAATCATCCAGTTTGCGAAGCCGTTGATCATAGGCATAGCAGCCAGGAATATCATGGTCGTCCCATGGAGGGTGAAGAACTGGTTATACTGCTCCTGCGTTAGGAAGTCGCTACCGGGAACTGCGAGTTGGATTCTGATGATCATCGCCATAATCCCGCCCACCCCGAGGAAGAACAGTCCAGCGACGAAGTATAGGGTGCCTATCCTCTTGTGATCGGTGCTAGTCATCCAATCAGCGAGCCACGGTGCGAAGTTGTCCCAGTCGAAAGCATCGGGGTCCTTTCTGTAGAAGACATATGCGAGGGTTATGGCAAGAAGTGACGCGGAGACAATTATCAGAACACCGAGAACGACGAACGGATCTGCTGCCTCCAAGACCTCTATCGGCCCCCCTAGGGAAACTGTGGCCTTGCTCCACATGTCTCCTGAAGTGCCTCCTCCTGCTCCGTCTTCGTTTCCGTTGACCGAGTTGACATGGAGAACGAAATCCACGTTCTTATCCGTAGCAGGTGCGGTCCACATCACTGTCCACGACACCTGGTCGTTACCCGCATCCGTGTGCCCCGCCTCGTTCTGGTTGTACACCTGTGCGGTCGCGTCATTCACGGAAAGCGTACCTTCGCTCGCCCATAGGTGGAAGCCACCTTGGTTGACATTGCCTTCCTGGCTGGGGCCTCCTTGGAAGGAGACAGTTATCTCGTACTCTTCAGAGTAGTTGTAGCTCTCTGGAAGGCCATCTATCGATGCCACCACTGAATCTGAGGGGACGGCTCCATGACAGTTGCAACCCGACTGCTGTACACCAGAGATTCCACCGGGTAGTGACTGGGCCGATGGCAATGCAAGCATGGCAGCTATTGCCACAAGAGCCATGATTGCCACCTTTGATCTTGCCTTCAACATAGTTCTAACCTCAGTTGTGTGCCACCAGCTTCGCGGCCATTATCGAGTGTGCATCCCCGCAGTACTCCGCACAGAGAACCATGGACTCCTCGGTCATCTCATCTGATATTGGGAGCCACAGGGTTGTCTGCATACCTGGCACGGTGTCTTCCTTTGTGCCCAAGTGCTGGAACCAAGGAGCGTGTGTAACGTCAATCGAATCCATCACAGCCAGATACGTCTCGCCCTTCTTCAGGCTCAGGACTGGGACGCTGCCGTAAACTTCCATCGTTTCGGTATCGGTATCACAGAGGCTGTCGTTCAACTCAAGGCAGTCGAAGCTCCAGAACCATTGCTGCCCTGTGATTTCAATCACGTGATAACAATGCGAAGAGATAATTCCGATTGAGTCCATTACGTTGTTCGATCCGCTGTATTCCGGATCATCGTAATCGCATTCGTAACCGTGTACCCCTCCATCTTCCGATGTCCACATTGCATCCAAGGGCTCCCATGAGTAGTAGGTTAGCCATACTATCAGGAGGAAAGGCAGGATTGTCCAAGCGACCTCGAGACGCATGTCGTCGTTGTGCTTGGGGAAAACCCCAACCTCGATACTATCCACATTTGGTACCTTCTCCCCGTCCTTTGATGTAAACCAGAATGAGTGGTGATAGAGCCACCCGAAAGCAATCGCTCCCACGATTACTGACCACAAAATGTAGTGGTCCCACAGGCCTTCGAAGATGGGCGTCATCACTGACATGGCTTATCTCTAACTGTACGCGGGTAAATTCAATTCATAAGGGTCGCGGGTAAGTCTTCTGCTTGATGGCCCAACATTCTGGTCAATCATGCCAATGGGGTGGATGAGCAAAAACGCTACTAATGGGTTCTTTGAGGGGTTTAGATGTCAGACGAATTCAGGCTACCGGATTGGGAATCGAAGAGGGAGAGGGTAGAGGGTCCTGCAGACAGAGTCGTTAGGTTCGAGAAGGCATCGAGAGCGATTGCGGAAGCACTCGTCAGAAACAGGACAGTTGACCAAGGGGGGTCCGGGGTCCCCGTTGTAGTGGAAGGAAATCGGGACGAGGAAACCCTCCGGGAATTGGGGTTCACAGGTCCGATTGAGAAGGTAAACAGAGGATGGGACCGTCCTAGAATGGTAGCATACTTGCACTCCGAGTACTGTACAGTCCGAACCCCCGACGGAGGTCCATCTGTAATCCTGCTAATGGACTGGGATAGGACTGGTGGTAGGATCCAGACATCTCTCAGAGATCGACTGATGGCAATGGACTCACCCGTTGATGAAGACCTCAGAAACACTCTATTGAGGGCAATGAAGCCAGAGGGTAGGACAGTCGAGTCCCTACTGCCGCATGTACCTTCACTGGGGCCCTTGGTGCGGCGTCTGGTGTCAGATCTGGAATGAGGTGTCATTCGGGGATCGAGGGGGGCATCTCCTTGACCGAGTTCAGAACAAGGTGGGTGAAGGAGCGCTCGATGCCCGAAATGCTCATCACGCTCTTCGTGAGATTGTCCAAGTCATCCCTGTCCCTGGCCCTAGCGAGAACCATCGAGTCGTAGTCTCCCGTGACGTCGTAGACCCCGTATACCCTGTTGTCCTTGGCAATCTTCTCTTGGATTTCGATAAGTCTCCCCTTCTCTATCCGTAGCCCGATAACCACGCTCAGCCCCCATCCAGCCTTGTCCGGGTCTAGCAGAACAGTGTACCCTCGGATAACCCCGAGCCTCTCAAGCCTCCTGACTCGGTTACTGACTGTGCCTAGGGCCACTCCGACTTCCTCGGCAATTTTCCTGAGAGATGTCCTAGCATCAGCCTCCAGAACTCTGAGTATCCTCCTGTCTACGTCGTCCATACTGCCACCGGGGCACCACGTTCTGCTTGCGCGGCCCATGAACATATGCTAGTCAAATGTCACCATCAATGCTCGTTTGAGCAGATTATTACGTTCATTCCTTTTCCTGCGAGTCAATTGACAAACCTCTGACTGCTCTCATTACGGTCTTCTCTGACTCACTTACCATGGGAGTGACTCTGCTACCCACCCACACTGCGAGGCAGTGCCCACCGGGACCAACCAGAATCCGACTACCACGCTCTTCATCGCCAAGTGCCTCCAAAGTATCCCGATGAGGCTCGGACCCTCGGAGGATGTCGTCGATCACTCTGTCTTCGACATCTAAGAATGGCCCGGAGACCTCCTCACGGAGCCTGTAGGATGCCTTGGAAACGACCCTGTCCAGATTCCCCTTTCGTAGCCTAGCCGCTATCAGACCAAGGTGAATTACTTTCAGAGGCCTCCATCTTCCTCCGGGCACCAATTCCCTCCCACTCTTTCGAGTTCTGTCTGATTCCCAAATCCTCCTCACTTCATCGGTGGACCAGAGCAGGCTCTTGCCCCTGGACCACATACTGCTTGGGGAAGAGCCCCACTCGTTCTCGAGTTCAGCTATCCGCTTCTGGCTAATCGGACGAGGGAACGAATCCGGGTCAACGTACTGTTTTGGAGATGGTACCGGGGGACGGACCGATTCTGCGCCCACTCCCGGCTCGGGAGTCTTCTCTAGAACAGCGAGGAAGAAACCCCCGCCCCCAATAGCATCGTTCCAGACCCTGAGGCAGTTCCCCAACTGGGAGGCGATTCCCCCGTCTTTTGGAGGCATCAGGTTTTCCTCTAGAGGGCCCCATTCTGACAACTCGCCGGAATCATCCAGGCATGGCCAGTCACTCACCCCATTCTCCGAGGGGACACCTGGTAGCAGTTCTCTGGCGGGAACAACCCTAACCTTCCCGTCAGCCAGAGCCCTGGCCACGACTGCTTCGTTCTCCACTGGGTCTAGTGAGCAGGTCGAGTAGACAATCCTGCCATCGGTCTTGGTGACTGCTATCGCACGTCTGAGAATATCGAATTGCAGTGTGTGGAGGGATCGCCCGGAAGAGGGTCGCCACTTGCTCCAAACATCCGGATTCTTCCTGGTGGTGCCCGAGCCGGTGCACGGAACGTCAACCAGGACTCCGGCGAAACCGTCACCCGGGACTTTCGGAAAATGACGTCCATCATGTTGGACTACCACAGCAGATCTTGAACCATGCCGCTGAACATTTGTCACGAGGGTGTTGACCCTGCCACTGATTACTTCGTTCGCGATTACTGCACCAGAGTCTCCAAGGTGCTCGCAAATCTGAGTAGTTTTGGAACCAGGGGAGGCGCAGAGGTCCAGTATGCACTCTCCTGGAGAAGGGTCGAGACCGAGGACGGGGAGCATCGACACCGCCTCCTGTCGAGTGACCCTGCCAGTGTCGTGAAGAGCGGTCATGATCTTCTTTGTTTCACCGACCGCTGATCCCCTCTCGAATGGCATCTCCCACGCGCTTCCAACACCGGAGAACCACGGAATCTTGGTGGCCCCAATCTCATCCAGCCACGACTCGACCCACTCCTTCTCCGGACTATGTGGATTGACCCTCAGAGTCTCTGGGAGCCTATCGTAAGAACCTGCAAACCAAGACTTGGCGTCTTCTCGCCATTGAGAAACGGCCTTCAGAAGGACGCTGTTTTCTGCCTCTTCCCTCCAACTCCTCTCTCTGCTCTCCACGACCATGCGTCCGAATGCCACTCCATCAAGTGCACGTTGAGCCTTGGGATTCCAAAACAACCGGAATATTGCGTACCTAAGGTTAGTCAATACCAACAACGGTTAAACCTCGCTCGACTCGCTCGAGTGTTGCGGCATTTGTCGCAAGGGATGCACATGACACGATTCGGATATAGAAGGAGGATCTCAAACGAGTCCTCAGAACCAACAAAGACAGATGAAATCGGTACCAAGATGAAGTTAGGCGATTTGGTGAAGAGAGCTCGAAACTTCGGCAAGGCAACAGGCCCGCTCAAGCCTATTGAGGCCCTGATGACGGTGGATCAGAACGAGTGGACTTGGCAGGTCGTCGATAGAGATGTTCTGGACAAGCTCAGCCATCGATTGGTCTTCCAGTCAGACGCAGGAATGAGGAGGGAGATTCTTATGACTGAGGGTCTTGAAACAGCAATGGGAGCAGCCTCCATGATCGTGGAGTTGGATGGTGGTTGCGTCCTCATTGAGACTCTAGAACCATAGATTCCCGCTCTCGTGGACTTGAAATAGGGATTGTAGGTGCGGTGCTCAGATGGCTAAGGAGAAGAAGGGCAGCGGCATTCAGCAGGCTGCAGGTCTGATTAGGTACTTCGACGAGGAGTCTGAGGATGCAATTCAGATCTCCAAGGGCACCGTCTACTTCGTCTGCGTAGTCTTCAGCATAGTCGTTTATCTGGCTAACGAGCCGAGCCCCGAAAACAACGTCTGGAAGTGGATGTGGGGCACTCTGGGACTCTAGTCTCCTAGAAGTTCTCTCTCCATGCTCCCCAAGTCAGAATTTGAATCGGCTCTCACTATTGCGCTGGAAGCTCTGCTCAGCGCTCTGTCGACGGCGGGGGCGTTTTTGTCAGACAGAGCCTCTCTTGCACGGTCCAGAGCCTCATCAGCAGAATCGAGGTGCGCGTCTCCAGCTTCATCTACTCCCCTCATTCGATGAACAGAGTCCTGAAGCATGGTGATGTCATCGCTCATGCTCTCCCTCGCTAGTGAAATCAGGCCGTCCCAGCTGGAGGTATGTGCCGTCATCAAGCCTGATGTGGCTCTCTCGAACGCCTTTACCCGAATAGGCTCCCAAGGGTTTCTGCCCAGAGAGGAAACGATATCCATTGCGCATCTGGCCCTGGTCGGAAGCGAACCCTCCATTACAATCCTGTTTAGGAAGCACCTTGCGAAAAGACCGAAGCCCCAGTAGTGATAGCTGGAAATCGTCATCTTGACCTCGTCAGTTTCACAGGATAGTTCCCAGTTCTGCTCGTCAACTCTCGGCATCCGGGTGAATATCGGTGGATCGTGAGTCCCAAGAGATCGCAATGATGCTCTGGCAACATCACCCAAGTACACCTTGCCGAACGAGCCTCTGGTGCCGAACTGTTGCATCGCCCCGTCTTCGTCGAAGGCCATCCTTGGATCCGAACTAGCCACCTGTGCATACAGGACTGAGCGCTGCGGGTTCACTCCGACTGGCTCGGGAGCCCCACCATCCTCCTCTCGCATGAATCCGACAAATAGCACGAATGGTTCAACGTTCCGCGTATGGCAATCCCTAAGTCCCTCCCATTCTAGAACAATTGTATGCCACGCAGGAAGTACGGGAAGCTGCAGAAGGTCGTCGAGAGACCACCATCCGATAATTGCAGCAGGTGCAGGGCAGGGAAGCACTGCCCAATCGAAGGACATCCGGGGTATCAGGAAGGTGCCAATAGACAGTGGAAGGGGCCAGAATCGGTTACAAAGAGGACCAACAAGAAGAATCCGGCTAGAAGGTGAGATTCAAGACCCACGGCCCCACCCCGAATCGATGGTCAATTCATCGGTGCCTGATGATTCAGGTAAGAATCTAGGGCGAATAAAATGCATCGTCGACGTCGGTGAGAACTCAATAGAGATCGACCCATATGTAGCTGATTTCTTCTTCGAGCAGATTTTCCTCTCAGACAGATTCCCAGATTTGACCTGTACAGCACAGGTAATCGGGCTGGAGGGGGGAGGAGCCCCCCTAGTCAACGTAGAAATTGTCTCCAAGAAGAGAGGGGAGAGGTACGATGCTCTGAGGATTACAAGTGAGGAGCTCTTCTCCAAGCCAAACAAGTTCTCCATAGTTTTCGGATTCGATAGTGAGAGGCTCAAGTCACCTATGCAATTGGAAGCGGATGTTGAGGTGAGGAATGCTGGTACTCCAATTATCGCTCGAATTAACGCTGGGCTCACGAGCTCCTTCGATGGGAGTGTGAGCTCGAATCTATCTGGGGTGAGCACCCCAGTTCAAATTGAGAGGTCAATGACATTCTGGGACTGGCCTCTAGATAATGCCATTCTCGAGATAAAGGCAGATGAGGATTGGATGAGTCAGTTCGGGGAAATCGAAGTACTCCATAATGGCGGGAAGGAAGGTTTGCGAGAATACGTCCGACTAACTTCCGACTTCCAGGAGATCGACTTCAGTGCCATCCGTCCTCTGATGCTCCCGAAGGATGGTTTTCCACATTCGCCATATCACACATGTGCCTACATCATCCTGAGATTGGGCAGGGACGGATCGGAACTCCCTATCGTCAGTCACCTATTGGATAGCCGGCCATCGAGGAGGGGTTCGTTTGGGAAGATTGCAGATCTGGAAGATCCGGATGGATGGCCATATTTTCTCTGGAGAGGGATGCACTTCAAAGAGCAGCCACCGAATGAGAAGTTCCTCATCAAGAAAGGCAGGCTGTGGGAAGGCTTCAGATATCTCGACTCGGAGATATCTGACACGATTAAACGAGTTCAACATGAGCGCTATACTAGTATCGTGCCGACTCGTGCGTGGTTCGGATACAAGGATGATGAGTTCATCGTCAACTGGTTCCACTTGGACGAGTACGGTTGGAATGTGAGCTTCTCAGACTAGCGCTTGGTAACTGGACTCTCGACTATCTTCTCGCTCGGCTCGGCAGAGGGACTCTGCCCGTCATCTTCCACTTGATTCTCTCCGGAAGCAGAGGGGTTCCTCTGAGCCCTATGGTATATCTCCCTGAGTGTCTGGTCTCCTATCTCAAGGTAAACTCTGGTGGTTGCTATGCTCGAATGCCCCAAGAGCCTCTGGATGGTAACCAGGTCTGCCCCCCTCTCCAATAGTCCTGTAGCGAACGTATGCCTCAGTGTATGGGGGCTCAAACGACTCTTTGGAATATCAGATGCATCGGCAAGCCTGTCCATCATTTTCTGAATCGAACGGGGATTGATCCTGCGTCCCCTGCTGGATACGAACACTGCCCTGAGTCCGCTGTCATCGACATCGCTGAGCCTTCTTTCCCTAATTGGCTCCCAAGATTCTAACACCTCGACAGAGGATTGCGTGAACAGGACGGTTCGATCCTTCTCGCCCTTTCCTCCAATTACTAATGCGGACAGGTCCTCCTTGTCTATGTCGTCGATATCGAGTGCGCAAAGCTCTGAGACCCTCAGGCCGGTGTCCAGCATCAGAGTGGAGACTGGCATGGCCAAGGGATCTTCGGACTCACTTACGGCTTTTCTAAGCCTAGCCAACTCCCTCCTACCGAGGGTCTTCGGAAGAGAACGGTTCCTCGTCGGTCGTTGTATCCAATCTGGAACGGTGTGCCCTAACCACTTCAGAAGATGGGTTAGAGCCGCAATTTTTGCATTGATCGTAGAGGGTTTCAACTCCCCCAGAGTATTCATCCACGCATCCATCCTTCCATTGTTGGGGTCCACGAACGGATGGAAAGACCTGACAGGGGTGGCTGACGCTTCCTCCCAACTCAGGGAATCTTCACCGGGAAGAGATGTGGTGGAGAATGACCTCACTGCAACATCGTATGCCCTAATGGTGTGGGAGCTCTTCTTCTCAGACCGCAATTGCTGCATCCAGCAATCGTGCCATTTCAGGTCTGCTAGCCTGTTCAACCTTGATGGAAGCGAGTCAGCAAGGCCAATCTCATCCGAATCGAACCTCCTGCCAAAACGCCCACTAAGCGGTTTTTCAATCTCTTTCCGGTCCCCTTCTCCAGTCAACCCATCTCGCCTCCCGCCACTAGGGCGTGTGCATCCCTGTCCCGTAGGACGATGGCAGCGAGGCGTATCGGGACTTGAATGCTTCTCAGCACCTAGAGCAGTTGAAGCAGGTTAGCAGGAGGGTTGTTCTTCGCCGAAGTGCTCAGAAAGCCCTCTCAGACTGGCTTCCGTTGGAACCGTGGGTCTCCTCGACCTCGTTCGCATCCACTAAGACATCCTCGTACAGTTTGTTCATTCGTGTAGCAACCTTCTCTGCTACGTTTATCTTCGTCGCTCCCTCTATTCCTTCCAGTCCGGGACTGGAGTTGACCTCCAGGACCAGAGGTCCTCGATCGGACTCTAGCATATCGACACCAGCCAACTCAAGACCCAGTGTTTCAGTAGAGCGAATCGCAATATCTCTCTGCTCCGCAGACAATTCTACATTGCTAACAGAACCGCCAAGGTGGAAGTTTGAACGGAACTCGCTACCATGGGCCTTCCTACGCATCGAAGCCACCACTTCCCCTCCAACGACAAGTGCACGGATGTCGCTACCATGGGATTCCTTGACGTATTCCTGAACCAATGGCCTCATCCCCCTCTCAAGCATCTGGAAGACCAGTTGCCTTGCCTGCTGTGCCGAATTAACCAAGAAGACCCCTGATCCATGGGTTCCCTCTGTTGACTTGACCACGCAAGGAGCGCCTCCGACCCTTCTAACTGCACGATCGGTGTCTTCCCAAGCTCCAACGTGAGCAGTGATTGGGACGGGCACTCGAGCCTCGGCCATCATTTGGCATGCTACAAGCTTGTCCCTGCTCCTGATGATTCCTTGGCTCGTGTTTAGAACGATGACTCCAGATTGCTCAAATTGCCTCACTATGGCAACACCTCTCCTGGTGATGGAGTAACCAATCCTGGGGAGCACCGCCTGGCATTCCACAGGCCAACCCCTGTGGAAGACCCTCCCTCCATCCTCATCGACCACTATGGTTAGTGCAAGAGGGTCGATTATGTCGACCAGCCATCCAGCCTTCTCTGCCTCGGTTGCAAGCCTCCTCGTGCTATACAGCTCGGGGCCTCTCGAGAGGAGTACAACCCTGGGTTCCATGGTCTGCGCCGCCCAAGAGGTCGTCTTCAACCCTTTCCCTCGGGAATTCATGGCAACACGAGGAGTGTGCCCCCGGAGGTCCACGAAGTCGGAGAGATTGAAAGCCTCAGGGCCGGACTGAGTAACAGAGCATGCCCGAAGATGTTTCGATTGACCGAGAGTCGCTTACCTCAAACACGGTAGCGAAGCTAAGGGAGATTTGCAAGGATAGAGGACTACTAGTATCGGGAAAGAAGTCCGTACTAGTGGATAGGATTCTTGAGGATGAGGGAATTGTCGATGACCCAACCGAGACTCCAGAAGAGGAATCTAGGGAGGAAGATGCTCTTGTCGTTGATGACGAACCTCCCGATACCCGAGAGAAAGTGGACGAGGTCCTATCCAGGATAGGGGATGTCATAGAGGCCGAGGTCGTAGAGGCCGAGGTCGTTACTCCCGAACCAAAGGAAGCCCCCGTCACCCTAGAACCGGTTATCCTTGGTGAGGACGATCAGCCATCACTGGTTATCTCAATGCCTACCCTTTCCTCTCTGGGTGATCGGTGGAAGGCGGTCGTTGCTGTCCTACTCGTTACAATCCTCGTCGGCGCCGCTGCTACGGTTTTCCTCCAGAGGAGCTCCGGTTTCACGGTCTCAAAACTGAGATTCGGAGAGAGCATGGACTTCCAGGTAATCGAATCTAGCGTCAGCATCAATGGTGAGGAGATGCTCAGCATAGTTAGAGACTCAGCTGGCGGTATCCTAGATCCGTCCTGTGGAGAATTCTCAATGGAAATGGATGGAACTGGGACTGTTCTGGTCACAGATGGCCCCGAATCGGGTGCCGTAGAAACTACCGATAGCCTGGGCAGGTCCGGTTTCCTATCAGTTGAGAAGACAATTAGCATGGATCTTGACGTTGACTTCGAGGGAAGGACCTGGAGAGACGATGCTGAAACCGATTGTGGGAACATCAGATGGGTAATGTCGGGTAACGACCTGTCGGTAGACTCGACCAGTTGGGTGGAGATAGAAAAGACCGAGGTCAAGAGGACCCACACATGGGTCTCTTTCAGCGACGTTGACTCTGTGACCACCAACCTCAGAGCCGTAACCTATGATGCAGGGGGCCTCGGAGGATTGGCGGAACTCTTCCCAATCCTATCATTCCCCATGACCCCGATAGAGCTTCACGACTTCTTTGGTGACGTTGTGATCAAGGAGGGAGCGAGGTCATCAGACCCCGACATCAATTGGAACTCAGACTGGAGCTGGGAGGTCAAGAAGGAGTTCAGAGACGATACCCACGGGCTCGTCTACCCGGTTTTCCTCGAACAGGAGGAAATCGGAAGATGCTTCGGGCATGCAACGATCCAAATCTACGTTAAGAGCGGTAGCGCTTGGCCGGTAAAGCAGATGTCTGATATCCTTCTAGACAAGGACTTGCAGACAAAAGACTGCGATTTCCTAGTTAGTTCGCTGTCCGACGAGATCCTACCCCAAGGCACGCTCTCCATCACCACGACATTCTCCCGAACCGCTTCTTCCCCGGGGAGCGGTCCAATAGACTGGGGTCGTGACTACATCGGAAGCCCCACCGATGGAGAAGACAGGCCCGGGACATCCACCAAGAGGAACTGGGTTGATTCCATGTGGGACGAGTCCGACATCAGGCAGTTCGACCTCGAAGAGGCCGTCACCTGTCTGAAGGCAAGTCATCCAAACAACCAAGCAACCGAGGCCCTAGATTCTGGGGGGTACATCTGGAAGGCATCGTGGTCCAAACCCACTGGCGAAGGCGAGTGGAATTTGTCATGGGTGGATGAAGACGATGCCTCTGGGTGGCTGGTTCTGCGTCGGTCTCCAGAGGGTTGCGATGTAATCTCCTCTGGCTCAAACAATAGGGGCGATGTTTCATGGAACCGCGACTCAATCCCTAGCACACAGACGTTGTCTCTTTTGGAACAACGAATCCTAAGCCCCGAACGATACCCAGACCTATCCCAATTCATTCAATCCGGGAGCTCATGGAACCCAGAAGCAGAAGTTGGCTACAGGCTTTCTGTCACAGAGGACAATGAGATCCTCAGCTTCCTCCCTGGAGATCTTGGAGATGGCAAGGTGACAATGACCACAACAAGGGATTGGGAAGAAGACGGGAGAGACAAGTCACTAGACCTAGCAATGGATGCCGAGACTGGTGAGATGGTTCTCTGGTATCTCATCGACCGTTCCGCGGGCTAAAGCAAACACGCATTTCCATCCCCCAAGCAAGCGTCATGTTCAACACGGCTCCTAGCGCCGTTGCCTCGGATGAACTCCTCAGATGGCGACGAAGAACTGCCAGAAGTAGGTGATGCTCCATTGATTATCGACGTAGAATTCTTGGAGGAGGAAGATGAAAACCTCGCACAACCCCTCGATTCGGCCGAGGAGATCAGAGCAAATAGGTCGCGAAGCCCGATGGAGCTCCCGCTTTCATTGCCCACTCCAGAAGGTAGGGCAAGAGTAGTCACCGTCATCAACCAAAAGGGTGGAGTTGGGAAGACGACCACAGTCATCAACATCGCAGCCCAACTCGCACTGAGGGGTTTCCGAGTCCTTGTGATTGACTCTGATTCCCAGGGAAACTGCGCAACCGGGCTAGGCGTGGATAAGAGTAGGGTCAGGACTACCACACGAGACCTGATTCTAACTCCAGAGACTGCAGTCGACTCTAGGCACGCTACAGCAGTGGATAATCTGCATATCATAGTCGGAGACAAGAGCTTGATCGGATTGGAGCAGGAGATGATGAGGCAACTCGGGAGGGAGAAGAGGATGAAGGAGGCACTCGAACCCTTGCTTGCTCACTACGACCTCGTACTGATCGACACCCCCCCTTCACTGGGCCTAGTGACAATCAACGCATTGGTGGCCTCCGATGGGATACTAGTTCCGGTTCAGACTGAATACTTCGCATTGGAGGGATTGGCCCTATTGGCTGGAACAATCCGAGAAGTCAGGAGTCTGCTGAACGATAGGTTGGGGGTGGATGGAGTCCTACTGACCATGCACTCGCAGACACTGCTGAACAAACAGGTTGCAGGCGAGGTCCTGGAGAGCTTCCCTGACTTAGTCGTCAGACCAGCTATTAGGAGGAACGTGAGATTGGCAGAGGCACCAAGCCACGGAGTCCCAATTCACCTCCATGACCCCTCCAGTGCCGGTGGAAAGGACTACCAGGCAATTACCACGGAATTGCAACATCGTTGGGGTCTGTCTTAAGATGGCAAAGAGCGGACTGGGAAGAGGGCTGGAGGAAATCTACTCCAGTACTGAAGGTCCCGACCTCTCCTCATTCGTATCCGAGGAAGAGATGCCGGACTCCCCGAAGGCAGCTGTCCTCTGGATGATTTTCGGCAGCGTCTGCTTTGGGACAATGAATGCGTTGGTCAAGTGGACGAGCGACCATGCTGATGTGTGGATGATCATCATGGTCAGGTCTGCAGTGATTGCATTCGCAGTGGCCGCTTTCGCGGCGACCCGGGGAATCAGCTTGAAGGTCAATGACAGGAAGACAATGCTACTCAGATGCTCAGTGGGACTTCTGGCGATGATTCTCTACTTCACCGCCCTAAGCAGGATCCCCATAGGCCAAGCTGTCACTCTCCAGTACACAGGCCCGCTTTTCGTAGCGCTGCTTTCGGGAAGGATCCTGTCAGAACGCGTCACATCCGGTGTTGCCATGCTCGTCATCACTGCATTTGTTGGTATCATCCTGATTATCTCGCCCGAACTGGGTAGCATCGAGCCTGACGCACTCTTGGCACTGGGATCCGGATTCTTCGCTGCTCTGGCATACATGTACGTCAGGGAACTCAGGAAGACTGACTCACCTGCTACTGTAGTGTTCTGGTTCGCAGCCTTCTCTGTCTGTGGAAGCATGATCCAAGCCGCTCCCGACATCCCATCACTAGATTCCACAACGATCGCTTCCCTGATTGGAGTAGGAATCGGGGCAGGAGGGGGTCAGATCGGTATCACAATGGCGTACCACAAGGCGAATGCTGCGTGGGTCAGCGCCTTCTCCTACCTCACTGTAATTGTAGCAACTTTCTACGGATTTGCGATTTTCGGAGAGACTCTCGAGCCTGCGGACTGGATAGGTGGCCTGCTCATCATTGGGTCGGGAGTGGCATTGGTGTTTGCCGTCCCCCCTGAAGATGCCTCACGAGACGCTTCCTAGGGATTGGATGGAAATCTCCCCTCCCATGTTTCCATGATTCTGACAATAGTAGTACAGTGTGTCTGGAGCATCCAAAGGAACCGTGAATGTCAGCAGGCCGTTCGAACCCTGGCTCCCCGTGTACGTCACCCCATCAGTGTACTGGGTTCCTCCACCGTGCGTTCCATCGCTGGTGGTGGATATCCTAAGAGGATGGGGGGAGTTGCTAGAAGCCGACTGATCGAAGGTGTAGGTGAAGCCCCTGTAGAGAGTTACATCTGCTTGCAGGATGGAATCAATGTAGAACTTCATTCCTGAGACTGTGACGTCCATCTCCATCATCACGGGCATCGAACCAGCAGCTCCATCCTCTCCAGCAGGACCCTCTGGTCCCATCGGACCTGCCTCACCATCAGATCCCGCCGAGCCCGCAGCACCATCTGCTCCGGGGGCCCCCTGTGGCCCAGGAGGGCCCTCAGGGCCTGAGATATTCCCGAGGTCAATCCACTCAGAGCCACTCCAAACGTGGATGTGTACGGTCGAGTTTACCATGAATGCGTCCCCCGAGTCGCCGACGTATATCTCTCCGAGGTCGGAAGTTTCCTCCACGGTTCCGATTATCGAGAACGAGGTCCCGGCTACTCCTTCTGGGCCTGCTGGGCCTGCTTCTCCGTCTGCCCCTGCTGGGCCTGGTGGGCCTGCTTCTCCGTCTGCCCCTGCTGGGCCTGCTGGACCCTGTTGCCCGTTCGGACCAGTTAGATCAATCGACTGCCACGAGGCGTTCGAGCAGGCTTGGAATCCCGACTCAGAAGACACATAGTAGAGCCTCCCTTCTGTTGCTGAATCGCATGAAGGAAGGTCGGACGATCCCTGAACCAGGAAAACGTCCCAGTCCTCGAGATCCTTAGGCTCATCATCCACATCGTCATCGGTCCCTGAGCAACCCGATAGGGCAGAGGCAGTCATCAGTAGGGTTAGTAGAATCGCCAAGGCGTTCTTTCTGGTACTCTTCATGGACAATCGGGATTCGCAGCGATACTTAATCAATCTCGGAAATCCGAGACCTCATCCAACGTCTTTCTCGACAAGTCGGGAACTTTGGCTCCCTCTGCGGGGTAACCGACAGGAAGTAGCAGCATTGCGTGCTCGTGTTTAGGCCTCTGGAGTATTTCCCGCAGGAAACCCATCGGAGAGGGCGTGTGAGGTAGCGTCGCAAGACCCATGTTGTGGACCGCTGAAATGAACAGGCCAGCTGCAATGCCGCAAGACTCCTGTGAGTAATATGTAGGTGCGAAACCATCTCCTCTTTCCCTCTTCGAGTGCCTGAACAGAACAATGACCCATGGAGCTTCGGTGATGTGCTCCTTCACCTGATCAGTACCAAGTGGGGCTAGTACTTCCTCCCACTCCTCGGGTATCCTTTCCTCGTAGAACCTAGCCTCTTCCTTCTCCGCCTCCCCCCGGATTACCGCCTTCAACTCCTTGTTCGAGATTGCGACGAATGTCCACGGCTGGAGATGGGCCCCGGAGGGAGCAGTGCTTGCTGTCTTAATTGCAAGCTCGATCAATTCACGGGGGACCTCCCGATTGGAGAAGTGCCGAGTGGTCCTACGACGATCCATCTGCTCGTAGAATGAGAGCGCCTTGGAAAGCATGGTTTCTCTATCGTCCTCGACGAAGTCTAAATCAATGAAGCCAGGCTCCTTTTCCGCCCCTCCCATGTTCCTTCTCACTCACGCCGAATAATCAATGTCGCCAGGGATATGGAAGCAATTGCCAAAGGAGACGCGAAGCCCGGCATGAAGCTCGAGTCAGCCTCCTGGCATTCGGTAGACTCACCCCCCCAGATCCCATTGTCGTACCAGCAGTCGGACCAAACCTTCCATCCGAATCCATTTTCCGGGATGTTTGTGGTGTTCCCATCCTCCCATTGAATCTCGATTTTCCAGTTTACGTAGGTCACTGTTTCGTCTGGCACAATTGCTCCCTCCCAAACATCACCATCACCAGTCATTGAATGTGTCTCAGGTGAGTAGCAGATGCCTGAGTTAATGCATACCTGAGTCACCCAGGTAACTGTCGAAGCATTACTCTCTGATTCCTCATCTAGCCATACACTAACTTCGAAAATTTCCCCTGCAGATGCGACACTGGGGTGCAAAACACTCTCGACTCCAGTTCCCTCTATCGAGGCCTCCTCATTGACCCCTCCCTGAGATGCTGCAGCCGCAGATGCCATCGAGACGAGTAGAACTAGTGACATCAAGACCGTTCGCACGTATGGTCGTGGAAACCATCACTCATCAATGGTGAGGCACTATGTCTCAAGATTCCAAAGGTCGTCACCTATCCAGTGAATCGTAGAAATCGCCTTCCCCTTTGTCATCGACATCATCTCCTCGCCATCGTGCAATGCTGTCCCCGATGCAATTGGCTCACCAGTCTCTTGGTTCCTAATCCAGACGAAATCGCCTTTCTGCAGTGATGGGTCTGCAATATGAATTCCCGCGCCCATGCAATCGGCCCCGTTTTCTAGGAATGGTATAGCACCTCCGTCAACAGCTACCCATGAGCTCTCGACATTCCACTCGGAAATTCCCTTTAGCGTAGGGTACCAACCCATTTCGCCGCTAATCTCAATCTTCATCGCGAGAGGGACTCGATCTACTAGAATCAGATCAGTTTCCTGATAATGCGCCTGCTCAAGAAAACCATCGAGGCTCACATCATGACCTATCCAAGAGGTCAACTCATCCGCAACGCCCCTGATCTGCTTGATTCTTACCGGGGTCCTCCTCCTGAGCCTCTTGTCCACCATGATCGATCACATGCAGTGAGGTGCAAGAACATGCCGAAAGCGCACACTTGAAGCGCAGCGCCCTCAGCGCTGATAGATGCTTGCCGTGTGCCTCGACCTCGAGGGCGTACTGATACCCGAGATTTGGATTAATGTCGCAGAGAGAACGGGAATCGAAGCACTCAGGAGGACAACCAGGGACGAGCCGGACTACGATCGCCTGATGAGCTACAGAATTGGAATCCTAGATCAGCATGACATCAAGATAGGGGATATCACCTCGACAATCGACTCCATGGAGCCTATGGACGGAGCACTCGAGTTTCTCCAATCACTAGAGTCGAGATGGCCGACGCTAATCCTCTCAGACACATTCTCCCAATTTGCCAAGCCGATGATGGCAAAGTTGGGGCACCCCACCCTATTGTGTCACACTTTGGTTATCGACGATAGCGGGAGGATAGAGGACTGGGAGATTAGGTATGAGGACCATAAGCGCAAGACGGTGGAGTCTCTAATGGGGATGAACTACCACGTAATCGCTGCTGGTGATTCCTACAACGACACCTCCATGCTATCGGCTGCGAGTGCAGGAATCCTATTCAGGCCTCCAGATAATGTGGTCGATGAGTTTCCACAATTTCCCGTAGCTATGAACTATGCAGAGCTCACAGAAGCAATTGAGTCTGCTGCTTCTGACCTAGGTGAGCATTGGAAGTAGAAATCTCGACCTCCAATCGTTTGAAATAAGGCAGGCAGGTCGGCGGGACGCATGGCGAAGTGGCACGGCATTTCACGCAGGAAGCCCTCGGGCGGACGTCTGAAGCGTCCGAACCGCTACAGGGGCAAGCGCAAGACCGAGGTCGCCAGCGAGGAGCAACTCGCTTACGTGGGTGAGGCCGATGCCCGCAAGAACTACCGGAAGAGGTCGGGGTTGCAGACAGTCAGACTCCTCGCAGTAAATCAGGTCAACGTCAACACGAAGGACGGGAAGACAGTCAAAGCCACTGTAAAGAACGTAGTCGGAAACGATGCGGATCCCAACTACGTGAGAAGGAATATCGTGACCAAGGGGGCGGTTCTAGAAACGGACAAAGGGCTGGTCAGGGTGACAAGCAGGCCTGGCATGCACGGCGTAGTCAGCGGCGTAATCGTGGAAGAATGAGGCACGAAGCCCTCAAGTCACACATCACTCAGGGATAGGGCGATAGCATGGCGGCAAAGAGGGAGGAGATGATCCTGTGGACCGGATACTTCGACTCTAGACTTAGCCGTTCGGACGGTCGAAGGGTCCCGAAGGAAGCCAGCATTCCAAAGCCAACCCTGGAATCAGTTGTGTGGGCTGCTCGCAGTGCAGGCATCAGAAAGATGAGGCAGGAGGCAGAGGCCAGCCACCCCTCCAGGCCACATGCGAAGGAGGGGAGGTTGGTAATGCCTCCGAGGCACGTCTTCGAAGTGACTGAAACTAGCAGCAAAGAAGGAGTGATGAAGGCAATCGGAACTGCTCTTAGGAAGAGGTCCCAGGATGCAAAGGAGAAGGGAAAGGATGCAACAAGAGGACCTGCCAAGGGCGATCGGAGGAGGCGTTCTCAGCGTAAGTCGTTCAAGCACCGCAAGAGCGGTCAGAGGAAGAAGAAATTCGGTCGGAAGTGAGTCCTTGTTCAGGGTGGAAGAGGGGGTTCCCGATACTGAGACCTTCCTTGGCCTCAGGGCCGGAGCAGGTATGCGCCCGCGCTCACAGGAAGGCGCGACAAAGGGCCTGGGACGGGAGCTTTTCTCAGTACTCCTGCGACTCGAGGATTCGGATGACATCGTGGGAATGGGTCGAGTCATAGGAGACGGGGGGACGATTTTCGTGATCTGCGATATGCTGGTAATCGAGGAATTCCAGAGAAAAGGGGGCGGCACCATAATCATGAACGCACTGATGGAATACTTACTCAGAGAAGCATCCCCCAAGTCATACATCAATCTCATGGCAGACGTGGACGGATTCTACGAGAAGTGGGGCTTCGTCCCTTCCCTACCAAATTCGAGAGGAATGGTCCTGAGAATCTAGTTTATTCCACTGTGACGGTCCAGCCGAACTCGTCCGGTGCACGCCTCTGTTGGATTGCCGTCAGGGCATCGTACATCTCCATGGATACAGGCCCGACATCCCCTCCACAGTACTCGACCACCCTATCTCCGTGCTCTATCGTTCCAATTGCGGAAATTACGGCTGCGGTTCCGACGCAGAAGCACTCGTCCGCGTCAAGCGCGTACTCAACATCGACCTTCTCCTCCCTCACCTCGTAGCCCCTGGACTGCGCGAGCTCCATGACAGATGCCCTCGTTACGCCTGGAAGGATTGTTCCGGTCAGCTCTGGGGTTGAGATGACTCCGTCCTTGACGCAGAAGAAGTTGGCAGCGCCCACCTCCTCGACGTACCTGTGATTGACAGCATCGAGGTAAATTATCTCAGAGTAACCCTCCTTCTTAGCCATCTTCGAGGGAACCATCCCGGGTGCGTAGTTTCCAATCGCCTTGACTCCACCCGAGCCTCCCGGAGCGGCCCTGTGGAACTCATCAGAAACCCTAAGCGAAGTAGGCTTGATTCCTCCTTTGAAGTAGGGCCCCACGGGAGAGACGTAGACT
Organism: uncultured Candidatus Poseidoniales archaeon; assembly: GCA_964570065.1. GTDB lineage: Archaea > Thermoplasmatota > Poseidoniia > Poseidoniales > Thalassarchaeaceae > UBA36. The sequence continues at coordinate 5,178 of CAZMVZ010000015.1, read as the reverse complement.
AGGAATGTGAATTCGGGAGCAGGGGCAACGCCTAGGATGGGCCCGCTCCCAAAGAGAAGGGGCCTGACGTACAGAGCCCCCTTGCCCATCGGTGGGACCCATCGGATGTTCTCCCTCACGGTCCTCTTCACCGCATCAAGGAACATATCCTCGGGAACCGGTGGCATTCCCAGCCTTCGAGCGCCCTCTCGCGATCGCTTGGCATTGTCGCTCGGTCGGAAAAGGACTACGCTACCGTCCTCCGCATACTGTGCCTTCATCCCCTCGAACAGGCCCTGTCCGTAGTTGATCACGCCCGCGGCTGGAGACAGGCTCAGGTTCTGGAAGTCCTGCATCACCCCTGAATCCCACTCTTCTCCCTGCTTGCAGGTCGCGATGTACATGCGATCAGTTTGCGTGAAACTGAAAGTGAGTGAGTCCCAGTCTATCTCCGGCCCTGCGTCCTCACCCATTCCCCGCACCCCAATTATTGTAGAGGGGAACGCCTCGGCTTTCAACGGTTCCGCTGAGGACCCCCCCGGCATGGTTATGGCCCCTCACGATGACGTGGGGTAGAGCAACAGCCTTGGCAGGAGGATGGGTGAACTAATGCAATGGAATGAGGATGTCTGCATAGTCTCGGGGGACAATCGTGCCTGGCAGGACGAAGGCGAACCGAAGACCGTGATCGAGCTCTGGTGCAGGTCCAGGGATGGACACTCGACTTTGCTACTTGTGAATGGCCTCAAGCCCTACATCGAGATATCTGACCCCTCTATGGACGAAGAGAGTAGTGAGCCAAATCTGTATCTCCACAAGGTGGGCGAGCACAAGGATGTGCGCGGAGATCCTGTGCCCAATGGGATGAAACTCTCCACAAGAGATGGGAAAGTAAGACCGCATTACAGAGTCTTCGTCAGGGACACAACGAAGGTTAGAGGGGTAAGAAAAGCACTCTCTGGCGTTGGATGGACGGTTACCAGCGCAGACATACTGTTCGTGCAGAGACTATTGCTAGATCTTGACTTAGGTCCACACGTGCGAATGAGTGGAGATGTACTCTGGGCAGGAGATCGAGCACCCGAAGAGGCGAAGAATCCAGAGACAACCGACAGAGAGCTTGCACAGAGTAGGATCCTAGCGGTCGGGGGCTCCGGCCTCTACCCCCTCGACATGATAGTTTCCTGCGACATCACTGGCCTTGAGCGGGCATCCCCGTTCCCTGCTCCATTCGTCACACTCTCATTCGATCTAGAGACCAGCATAGCTGACAACACCATACTCTGTGCAGCGGCCATCGTAGATAGAGGCGGTCAGAGGACAGAGTACCCGATTACCGGAGCTGAGACAGAGATACTTGAGAAGCTGACCGAGGTGGTCAGAACAGAGGATCCAGATTTCATCACCGGTTACAACATCGACAACTTCGACTTGCCAAGGATGGAGGAGAGGTCGGAGGATATCTCTCCGAACTCAGAAGGCGATCGCGCGCCCCTTCTCGGTTGGGGCAGGGTTCCTATGTCTGAGAGTGAGATAAAGAAGGGTTGGAGAAGGCCTGGCAGGATATTCCCCAACAGGGAGCAGAATAGGACTTGGACGATTAAGGGACGGATACCTCTCGATGCCTGGTGGCAAGCTAGGCAGACCCTGAGGCCACAGCGAGAGTCCCTCAAGTACGTCTCCAAGCTTCTCTGGCCCGATGACGAGGAGATGCACAAGATGGACATCGATGCGAGTAAGATGGACGAGGAGTGGGCCGCGAGGCCGGACGAGGTCCTGGAGTACTGCGTCAGGGACACCGTACTCCCCCTGGACATTCTTGACAATCTGAAGTCGATAGCGAGGAAAGAGGCACTAGCCTCCGTATCACTGACTACTGTAGACATAGCAGCGACCAGCACGACCAGTAGATGGATAGATTCGCTTGTGATACGCCTAGCAGACAGGGAAGGCGTCGCCGTACCCAATACAAACCAAGGCCCAAGGAAGCAGGGTAAGATAGCCGGGGGATACGTGCATGAGGTAGATCCCGGCGTCGAACCATGGGTGGTGGTGCTTGACTTCAAGTCGATGTACCCCTCGATAATGATCTCCAACAACATCTGCTCAACGACCCTAGTCAAGGATGACAGCGAGGACGAAACTCACAGCGTATCTCCCACTACTAGCACTCGGTACATCTCCAAGGAAGAGCGCCTGGGTTTGGTACCTCAGCTCCTCGATGGCCTAATGCAAAGCAGAGACAGCCACAAGACCGCGCTCGCGAAGGCAAATGAGGAGGGTGACGAGGAGGCGGCTTTCCTACAGGACCAGTTGCAGTATGCCGTCAAGATACTCATGAACTCCTTCTACGGTGTGTTCGCTTCGAACTTCTACCGCTTCACACACCCAAGCCTTGGTGCGAGCATCACCGAGTGGGCACGTTACAACATCAAATCGATCATCTCCAAGGTCGAGGACGAGGGGCACAGCGTGGTCTACTCGGATACCGACTCAATATTCGTACGCGCTCCGGTAGACGAGGACTCGCCCAAGAACAGGCCTACTGATTCGGAAGATCTGGAGAAATGGGAGGAGGCAATGAGCACCTCCATGGAGTTCGGGGAATCTCTAGCAGAGAGATTCACCAAGGAAGGGGCCGAACTCGAATTTGAGACCGCCCTCTCATCATTCTTCAGCCATGGAGCCAAGAAGCGCTACGTGGGCAGGGTCGTCTGGCCTAGGGAAGAGATGCTCATCAGAGGGTACGAAGTCAGGAGGACAGATTCCTTCCAGATCCTCTCAGATACTATGACGCAGATGTTCGAGATGATTCTTGATGGCAACACCATAGGTGCGGTAGATATGACCAAGTCAGTGATAGACAGGGTCAGAGAGGGAGACGTGGCCCCTTCACAATTGGTTATCAGCAGATCTTGCAAGGGCAGATGGGACTCCAAGAAGAACGAATGGGACTTCGACAGTGTGTATGCAAACCCAGACGGTCTACCCTATGTGCGTGCAGCCAAGCAGAGGATAGCAGCAGGTCTGCAGTTCACACCAGGCATGAAGGTCGGGTACATCGTCACCAAGCCGGATGATGGCGACAAGAAGCTTGGCGTCAAGGCATGGTTAGTTGACGAGATAGGAGGGGAACCTCCAGATTACGATAGGGAATACTATGCCGGCAGGCTAGCTAAGTCTCTAGGAAGAGTCACAGATGCATTCGGATGGGACGAAAAGAACCTACTGAAGGGAACTAGACAGGATTCCCTCGACAAGTGGTTTTAGATTTCTCACACATGCAAAGAGCCGTAGGATTGATTTTACTTCACCTCGGCCCGCATATCAGAATGGCAACGACCAGAGGCCTAGCATGCATGTTGGCGATAGTTTTCCTAGCTCCCATGCTGGCCGGGTGCACAGATGTTCTCGGAAGCAATAGCCCGCCAACTGCGACCATGACAGTGGACCCCAGCGGGACCGTCAAGGCCGGCTCTTCAATCACATTCAGCGCAGCAGGATCATCGGATCCTGATGGCGATTCCCTCACTTTCGAATGGGACTTCGGTGACGGGAACACAGGTGCTGGTCTGACGACGAGCCACACATACGCCCAACCCGGTGACTACATCGCAGAGTTGGCCGTGGGAGACGGCACCCATGAGGCAACTACGAGCATGTCAGTCACGGTGGTCGATTCTTCGGCAAAGGAGCCGAAGGCCAAGATAACGCCTAGCAAGGACGACGACTGCGAGGGCGAGGAGTCATCAGCCAATGGTGACATGGTGATAGTATGGGTCTGCGATGATGACAACGACATCAACGATCGAGACATAGAGGTCAGTGCAACGGTCACTCTCGATGGCTCGGACTCGTGGGCGGGGTGCGACCCGGATGACTCCAGTTGCTACTCAGAGGAGTACCTGGTAGAGTGGAGGTGGGATCTTGACACGTACACGGACTCCGATAACGATGGGGTGACTGACAACGATGTTGATGCTACCGGGGAGACCTACACATGGGACTCTCGCCCAGCTGGTGCATGGGAGGTACGGCTAACGGTTGTCGATAACAATGGATTCGAGGACAGCGCCGATTCGATGGTGTATGTCAATTACAGAGGGGTGTGGAAGGACTTCGTCATAGACAGAGCCCAACCGAACCCAGTCCTAATGACTTGGGAATACCCAATAACATACGACCAAGAGACCAAGGACAGGATTCGATACATGAGGGCAAAACTATCCTACCCTCAGGAGGACGATGACCAGGTTGGGGGTGGGATACCCGGGCAGACCACTAGCAACAGGTTAGATCTCTACATGTACAACAGCACCGACGAGGAGATTTCGAACACAACCGGGATAGAGAACGACAACCGAGACGCTGGGGATTGCGACGGTGACGAGTATTGCGTGTGGATGGTGATCGGGGGATCCACCGCCAGAGGGTTCCAGCCAGGAGATTGGACAGTTGACTTGGAGAATGCCGAGAATCACAATACTGAGGTAAATCAGTTAGTGATAGAGTTGCAGTACCGATAGCGCCAAAACTCTCGGATTTGCTGAATAAGTAGCAATCTGGGACTAGCATACCGAAAACAGCAGGGAACGGTTCATATACGCCTCTCCGGTCGGCGGGCCTACCTTAGAGGTGTAAACAATGGGTTCACAATGGGAAGACAAGAAGAAGCCGCATCTGAATATCGTTTTCGTTGGTCACGTCGATCACGGAAAGTCGACAACTGTCGGAAGACTGTTACTAGACAGCGGCCACATAGAACAACACGTGATTGATGGTTTGGAGAAGGATGCATCGGAGAGAGGGAAGGCCGGTTTCGGTTTCGCCTACGTGATGGACGGACTGAAGGAAGAGAGGGAGCGAGGAATAACCATCGACGTCGCTCACAAGGAATTCTTCACCCCGAAGTACTACTTCACAGTCATCGACGCACCCGGTCACCGTGACTTCGTCAAGAACATGATCACAGGGACGAGCCAGGCAGACGCTGCGGTCCTGAACGTTGCCGCGAACGACGGTGTGAACGCACAGACCAAGGAGCACGCATTCCTAGCTAAGGTTCTGGGAGTCAAGGAACTGATTGTCAATGTCAACAAGATGGACATCAGCGGAGTCGACTGGTCCCAAGACAAGTACAACAGTGCAGTGGAGGAAGTTTCCAACCTACTGAAGATGGCAGGTTTCAACCCCGCCAAC
>CAZMVZ010000014.1:0-39506 GCA_964570065.1 uncultured Candidatus Poseidoniales archaeon | reverse complement strand
CCGAACTCAAGGACCTCTTGAGAGAAGGGGGGCTTCCCTTAAGCGGAAAGAAGGCGGACCTCATACAGAGAGCCTCAGAGAATCATGCCTATCTAAAAATTATAGCGGATAATAAAAAACGAGCTTCGGGGGCAATTAGGAGGGCTGTAATTTTCCTAGCGTCTGTTAGTTTGTTACTTAGTTATGCAATTGCCATTGACGAAATTATTGTACAGGGTGAGATATCTAATTCGTTTTACTCAGACGTAATATCTGAAAGTATACAAATCTTCTTTTTTCTTGGATTTGTGTTCCTACTACAGTATTATGTCCCTTTCCTCCATTTTCCTTTCCGTACTTCCCTCGCACCTGCCTTTATTAATTCCAGAAACTCTACATTTATCCTAGCCCTGATTTCCATAGGCATCATGGTTTTTCCGCTAATCTCAATGACCCCCACAGAGGCTCTATCATACAGTATCAACAGAGAACATAACATGTGGGCTGGCATGGTTTATTTCTTTACTATTGGAGCGGGAATTACATTCTTCGTAGTTTCATTTCTTCTTTGGGCATTATTCCTTTACCTAAATGACACATTAAAAAAAAATTGATGAATGTATTACTCGGCATCATATTCCCTAGTGATAGATTTGGCAATCAGAGTTTGTTGTAATCGATTAACAGACAAGTCAATGGGTTTGTGCTTAGACCCATCCGATTGCAATTATCGAATTATTCGGCTTTCAGTGGGCCATATCAGAGGCTAGAGGAAGCAGTTTCCATGGTAGATAGTAGATGTGAGCAACCCATTTCAGCCTCCAGAATAAGATGGGTATTATCCATGGGCCCAACCTACTAGCCGCTAGTTGTATGGGTCTACGGGATAAACCGAAGATATCACGATAATTGTATTCTAGCCGACGTACTCCGAGGTGGTAGGTTCGCTACCCTCTGACCACAATACGAATCACAAGATTTCCACGATTATCCATATCGCCGTGGCGACTAAGGGGAGGAGTTGGATGAGTTTGAATACATTCAACTTCCAACTAATGCTGCCGTCATACTCCTCCTCGGGGCCGTCATCACCCTCCCACCATCCATTCTCCTCGGACACGCCTCGACTAGGTGGTGCCAGCCTTGAACGGTTGGTCTTACTGATTCAGTCACCGATCTCCACCAGCGAGGACCCCATGTCGACCCTATCCCCCTCTGAGAAGTGGACCTTGGTTATCTCCCCTGGCTTGGGAGCGAGGATCTTGTGCTCCATCTTCATCGCCTCCAAGGTCATCAGGTGCTGCCCCTCGCGCACCCTCTGTCCCTCCTTCGCCATGACCTGGAGGACTGTCCCCGGCATCGGGGCCTTGAGGCTGCCCTCGTTGGCCGATGACTTGCTGCCCTGCTCGTGGAAGAGGACCTCGTGGGCCCTGCCGTCAATGTGGATCCACCATGTGTCACCGGTCCTAGTCACGTGAGCCAGCTTGGCCTCCCCCCCGACCCTTACTGTCACCCTGCCTGGCTTGCCACCAGCCTCGATCGATGTCTCGGGGATGTGGACCTCGGTGCCGTCCCTCGTCAACGAGGTGATGGAGACCGAGCCCTCGCTCTCCTGCAACGAGGCCCTGTACCTCTCCTGATGGTCGGGAACGCTCCACTCCATGGCATCACCTCAGGGGAATGTCCTCCCGAGGGTCCTGAAAGGGTCACCCTGGTGGCCGGTGTGGTCGTCCAAGGCCTCCGTGCCCGCGACCTGCTGCCTGTCGATGCCGAGCCTCTGGGCGGCGGCGGCCACTGCCACCAGCGTGTGATGGTCCGGTTCCGGGCCGCTGAGCTCGCTAGGATCGGTGGAGTCGAGGAAGTCCGTGTCTATGCTCCCGCCCTGGAAGGCGTCGTGGGACAGCGCGTTCCGCAGGAAGTCGATGTTCGTCCTGACTCCGAGGACCACGAAGGAAGAGAGTGCGTTGTCCAGCCTCCTGATGGCTGATTCCCTGTCAGGCGCGTGGACGATGAGCTTGGCCAGCATCGGGTCGAACTCGATCGTGACCGAGTCCCCCTCGCGCACACCGGAGTCCACCCTGATGCCCGGTCCCGATGGGGGCCTCCACACGGCTAGCTCCCCTGTCGATGGGAGGAAGCCGCGGCCGGGGTCCTCCGCGTACACCCTGGCCTCTATCGAGTGGCCGTTCTGGGTGACCTCCTCCTGCGATATCCCCAGCGGCAGTCCGGCTGCCACCTCGAACTGCTTCTGGACGAGGTCGATCCCCGTCGTCATCTCCGTGACCGGGTGCTCCACCTGTATCCTGGTGTTCATCTCGAGGAAGAAGAACTCGCCGTTGCTGGCGAGGAGGAACTCCACCGTCCCCGCACCGACGTAGCCGACGGAGCGGGCTGCGGTCACTGCCGCGTCCCCCATGGCCTCCCTGGTGCCGGGACTGACTGCCGGGGATGGCGCCTCCTCGATCACCTTCTGGTACCTGCGCTGCAGGGAGCAGTCCCTCTCGTTGAGGTGGATCGCCCCGCCGTGGGAGTCGCACAGGACCTGGATCTCCACGTGCCTGGCCCCCTTCAGGAGCCTCTCGATGTACACGGTCCCGTCCCCGAAGGCTGCCGATGCCTCCCTGGCTGCCGCCTCGAACTCGCTCCTGAGGTTCTTCGGGGCCGATACCGACCTCATCCCCTTGCCGCCGCCACCGGCGCTCGCCTTGATCAGGAGGGGGTAGCCCACCTTCGCAGCCGCGATGGCGAGGGCCCCGAGGTGGTCGGCGCCCTCCTCGACCGGGATCTGCTCGCCCGGGGTCACGGGGACCCCCGACTCGATCATCAGCGAGCGGGCGGAGATCTTGTCCCCCATCGTCTCTATGGCGCGTGCCGAGGGCCCGATCCATCGGATCCCCGCTGCCTCGACCGCGCTTGCGAAGTCCGGCCTCTCCGACAGGAACCCGTATCCGGGGTGTATCGCATCGGCTCCCGTCGACCGCGCTGCCTCGATTATGGAGCTCCCGTTGAGGTACGTCATCTCGAGCGTGTCGCCCTCCAGGAGGACCGATTCGTCGGCGGTCTCGACGTGCAGGGAGGACGAGTCTGACTCGGAGAAGACGGCCACGCACGAGAGGCCGGCCTCCTTTGCCGCCTGGAGGACCCTCACGGCAATCTCGCCACGGTTCGCCACCAGGACCTTGGAGAAGGGGCTGGGCGCATCCGACATCCACTGCATCGACATGTTCAGCCTTCCCGGTCCTCTTGGGACCAGGCTGGCTTCCTGCCGTCCAGGAACGCGGAGAGTCCCTCCTGGCCCTCGGGGGAGCCGCGCATCTTGCTGGTTAGGTCGAGCGTCCATGACCTCAGTGACTCGTCGTCGCCCTCCCAGCGGTCCAGCTCGGCAACCATCCGCTTGGCTGACGTCACGGCTATGGGTCCGGAGGTCATCACCTCGGCTATCACCCTGGATACCGAGCCCTCCATGTCCTCAGCGCTTCCAGCGACCTCGTCGACGAACCCCATCCTGAGGGCCTCCTCCGAGCCTATCCTGGATGCGAGCATGGCCAGCCTCCGGAACCCAGCGCTCCCGAGTCGGCGGTGCACGTAGGGGCCGATCACCGCTGCGGAGATCCCGAGCTTGGCCTCGGACAGTGCGATCCTCGTGTTGGGCTCGGCGATGACGTGGTCCGAGCATGCGACCAGGCCCGCTCCCCCTCCGAGGGCGACACCCTGGACGCATGCGATTGTGAAGCAGGGGTGGGACCAGAGCCCGTGGAACAGCCTGTCGAGCCTCTCCGAGTCCTCCCGGTTCTCCTCTGGCGTCTTCCCCCCGCCGTCGCGCATCATGTTGATGTCGGCCCCGGCGCAGAAGTGCTTGCCCCCTGACCTGATGACGAGGGCTCTGAGGTTTGGGGAGCCGTCTGCGGAGAGCATCTCGCCCGTGTTGCCCACTGACCTCTCTGCGGTCCATCCCAGGACCTCCGCCATCTCGGAGATTATCTGCGCGTTCAGCGCGTTGAAGACGTCAGTCCTGTCGAGCGTGAGGTTGGCTACTGCGCCGTCGAGTTCCAGCCTGCAGAGCTCGGTTTCTGGAATTGGGCCTGGTGTCAATTTCTCACATCCTGAACACGCCGTAGCGGGTCTCTGGCATGGGGGCGTTGAGGCTGGCGGAAATAGATAGCCCCAGAACGTCCCTGGTGTCCCTTGGGTCGATGACCCCGTCGTCCCAGAGCCTTCCCGTGGAGTAGTACGGGCTGCTCTCGCGCTCGTACTTGGCGCGGATCTCGTCCGGGTCCTCATTGCCCACGGTTGACAGCACGCTGGCCGCCTGCTCCCCCCCCATCACGCTGATCCTGGCGTTGGGCCACATGAACAGGAAGCGTGGGTCGTAGGCCCTGCCGCACATCCCGTAGTTCCCGGCTCCGTGCGAGCCCCCGATGATCACTGTGAACTTGGGCACTGGCACGCAGGACACCGCGGTGACCAGCTTGGCGCCGTCCTTGGCGATCCCCCCCGACTCGGCCTCGCGACCGACCATGAATCCGGTGATGTTCTGCAGGAACACCAGCGGGACGCCCCTCTGGCCGCAGAGCTCCACGAAGTGAGCGCCCTTCAGGGATGACTCGGAGAAGAGTATCCCGTTGTTCGCCACTATCCCGACGGGGTAGCCGTGGATCCTGGCGAACCCGCAGACCAGCGTGTTCCCGTATCGGCGCTTGAACTCGTGGAACTTGGACCCGTCGACTATCCTTGAGATGACGTCCCTGACGTCGTAAGGCGTCCTGTTGTCCCCCGGGATGATGCCCATCAGGTCCTCGACGTCGTATGCCGGTGGCTCGGATGGCTTGGAGTCCAGCCTGTGCTTGGGGGGGACGTTGAGGTTCTCGACTATGTTCCGGACCATCCTGAGCGCGTCCTCCTCGTCCTCCGCGTAGTGGTCCGCGACTCCGGACTTCGAGGTGTGGACCTCGGCCCCGCCTAGGTCCTGCGAGGAGACCTCCTCCCCAGTGGCTGCCTTGACGAGTGGTGGTCCTGCGAGGAATATCGTCCCGTTCCCCTTCACGATGATCGACTCGTCGGACATCGCGGGGATGTATGCCCCCCCAGCCGTGCAAGAGCCCAGTACCGCAGCGACCTGGGGTATTCCCTTGCTGGATAGTATCGCCTGGTTCCTGAAGATCCTTCCGAAGTGGAGCTTGTCTGGGAACACCTCGTCCTGCATCGGGAGGAACGCCCCCCCTGAGTCCACGAGGTAGATGCAGGGGAGGTTGTTCTCCTCCGCGATCTCCTGTGCCCTGATGTGCTTCTTGACGGTCATGGGGTAGTATGACCCTCCCTTGACGGTGGCGTCGTTGGCTACGAACATGCACTCCTTGCCATGGACGAGGCCGATCCCAGTGACTATCCCCGCTGACCTCGCCCTCCCGTCGTATAGCCCGTCTGCGGCTAGCGCGGAGGTCTCCAGGAAGGGTGACCCGGGGTCGCATACCTCTGCTATCCTCTCCCTTGGCAGGCTCTTCCCGCGGTCCCTGTGCCTCTGGAAGTGGGGTTCGTCTCCGGACCTCCTTACTTCGTCCAGTTTGGACTTCAGCACATCAGCGAGGGTTCCGTTCCTCTGCCTACGCTGGGCGAAGTCCTCCCCACTCGAATCGACCCCGTTTGGCAGCCTCTCCATATCGCTCGCTCTGCCAGAGTGCAGGGGAGTCTTGAATTGAATGGGCCGTGAGTCGTGATTTCACGATTTAGACGCCCAGAGTGAGCCTGCCGACGTCCCGAAGTCCGGGAGCCATGCCCACTACCAGCATTGCCAGGCCGATGAGCAGCCTGAGGTGCTGCTCCCTCCTCTCGAAGTTGAGGCTGTAGAATACGTAGTAGATCAGACCGGCGAGGGCGAACTTGACCAGTGCGAAGAGCCAGACCCCCTCATCCAGCATGCCGTGCTCGATCCCTAGCTTTTCGTTGAACCACAGGCCAGCATCGATGACGCGCTGGGAGGCAACGTGCTTCTCGCCGAGGCCGGGGAAGCCGTCGATCCCGATCCATGTAGCCAGACCGTCCATTACCTGCCCGGCCACGGCGAGGAAGACGAGTGGTTGTGCCATTATTGCACGTGACCTGAGTGGTTCGATGATGCCCTTCTCAGGGAGGTCGTCTGCTGATGACTTCCTGTATTCGTCGTCGGACATCCCAGGTGGCAGGATGCCTGCCACCAGGCCCTGTCTGGATAGCTCGGCCACGGCGCCTCTCCCCCGGGAGTACATCCAGTAGCAGACAACGGCAGGCACACCTATCACGACCGCTAGTGGCCAAATCCGATCAGCCGCAGGAGGCGAGTCTATCGTGAATGAGGCTAGTGCCCCGAAGAAGATCAGCGATCCCCCGACGCCGGTTAGGTATACCATCCGTTGGACGTTCGAGAAAAGCCCGGAGAGTTCCCGGGACCGCAGGGCGAACGCAATCGCAGCGATCACCCCCAGGAGCATCGGCCAGAGGCTCAGGTCCCCTTCCTTGCCAGAGATCGAGGAGGCGTAGACGACGAACTGTATCAGTATCAGGCCCGTCGCCATAGTCTCGAGGTCGTTCTTCTGGGAGTGGCCCTCCCTCTCTGCACGATCGAGGGAGATTCCCGCAGCACCGGCCAGCACGACCCAGAAGGCGGCCTGGAAGTGTATGCCGGGGCTGACGAAGTATGGTGCCAGGCCGGCCCCGAACATCTCCGCGTCCTCGGCGACCTCGCCGAAGACGGCCCACGTGATGAATGGGAGGAGGGCGAGCAGGGTGGTGTCGGTCGGGTCTATACCAAGTCTCCTGAGCCATGCGGAGAGGGCTACTACGAACAGCCCCAGAACGATGGCATAGGTCATGGTGTTGACGACGTTGTAGCCCGAATCGCCGGTCGACTCCCCCTTGATAGGGTCGATGAAGTACTCGTTCAGTGACTCCGACAGGAAGTTCTCGATCCCCGCCCACTCTAGGCCGAGCCCGAGGAATATCAGCATGAAAACCGCCAGGAGTGCGTTGATTGCCCATGTCTCGTATGGGTGGGCCTCGTCGAGCGGGTTGTTCACGGGCCTACGGATGGCCATACTCCCTTATGCGTGACGGTGGTTTACTCCTCGCCGAAGCTGACGCTCTCGCCGTCTTCCAACTCGAGGGGCTTCTCATCTGCCATCCTCTTTCGTGCATCTGAGAATCCTGGGACCATGGACTCGAAAGAGTCCGGGGCGATTGAGGTCTTGTCCCTGAAGGTCTCCAGGTTCTTCGAGCGGAGCCTCTGCCTCCTCTTGTCCTGCTCGAGTCCGAAGAGGACCGTGCTGTGCTCCGAGCCCCCCAGTATCCCCTCTATGGCTGGCGTGGCGAGGGAGAGGGAGTCGTTGCCCCCCAGCACTGCCACAGTCGAGCCGTAGACCGCTATCTCGCACCCTGACATCTCCTCGATCAGGGTCCTTATCCTCCCGTTGGTTCCGATTAGTCTGCTCCTCATCCTGCGTGTCTGGTTGGGCTGTCGCCCCACCCATTCCCTGATGTCGTACATCCTGAGGAAGACGTCGTCATCGAGGAGTTGGACCGCCCTCTCGGGGGAGAATCCGCGGCCTATCGCGGAAATCACGTCTGGGACCTTCATCCTCCTGATTGGGTCTGGGTCCCCCGACCAGGAGATGGATACGTCACCGGTCTGGGAGTCTATGCTCAGGCTCCCATCGCAGGCCTGCTCGATCATCTTCCGGGTCTTCCCGGACTTGCCGATGATCACAGCTATCCTGTCCTTGGGTACCCTGCTGAGATGCTCCATGTTGGTAATGCGACGGCAACTGCCGCTTTAATCCACGCTAGTAGACGACGAGAGGTCTGGGACGGGACCGTCCAGGACCCTCACTAGGCTCTCTGCCACATCGGCCTCATGCCCGTTCCGACCTGCCCATTGCGTCAGCCTAGTCACGTCCCTGACCAGGAACTCCTTGGCGCTGGGGTGCCTCGTGGTCACGGCTTGGCCGGCGTCGATGACCCACGGGACTCCCTGCCTCCACAGGATGTTGTACTCGCTGAAGTCTGCGTGCACGAGGTCGCAGGTCTGCCAAATTACGGCGACTATCTCCAGCAGGTCCTCGAAGACCGCGGATGCGTCCCCCACCTGGATGTCCTTCAGGCGCGGGCTCGGGGACTCCTCGTCGCCGATGAACTCCATGACGAGGACGTTCTTGAGGTTGAAGAGGGGCTCTGGGACCCGGAGGCCGCTCTTCCTCATCCTCTTCAGGTTCCTGAACTCCTTGCGCACCCAGATGTTGACCAGCTCCCTGTGCCTCCTGGAGAGGCCGGAGAAGCGGGGGTCTCCGTCGATGTACTTGGCCAGGCCCTTGAATACGGCGTTGGTGGTGTGGAATATCTTGACTGCCATGGGCCCGTTCGCTGAGGTAGCGCGGAAGACGTGGGCCTCCTTCCCCCTGGCTATGGGGTAGTCGATCGTCTCTATCTCGCCCTGCTCCATTAGCTTGTGCAGGGCTAGGAGGGTGGATCGGTCGAAGACCTGGTCGAAGACCCTCCGGTCGACCCATTCGTACCTCCCCCTCCCCATGACTCCCTGCAGGGCGTCCTCTATGTCGTCGAACATCCGCTTGTACTTGGGCTGCGAGATCCACTCGTGCTTCCTCTCGGACCTCATCATCGTGTCCGGGTCGGGCTCCTCCCAATCCTCGTCCGAGGGCATTTGCTCACCCGAAGAATGAGTCGATGTCGTCATCGTCTACGGCTGGCTCTGGTGGTGCCTCTGTCTCCTCGTCGCCGGCCTCCTCGATGTCAGATTCATCTGCTTCCTCGACTTCCTGCGATTCCTCTGCTTCCTTGACTTCCCGCGATTCCTCGGTGGCCATCCCGAAGAGGTCTACTATCTCCGGCAGGACCCCCTTCCTTGACAGGTAGAGGGACTGGGTCTTGGTGTAGCGCATGCAAACGTTGGCCTTCTCGTCCTGGAACTCCCATGGCTGGATGACGATCAGGTCGCCCTCCCTGACCCATTGGCGGCGCCGCATCTTGCCTGGGATCCTAGCGAGGCGGGACTCGCCGTCCTCGCAGACCGAACGTACCCTCCGGCCCCCGAGGATGTTGTCAGCGATGGCGAACATCTCGTTCACCTTTCGGTTCGGCAGGGGTACGCGTATCCTGTCTCCGCCGGATTCCATCTGCGCTAGCAGCTCAGTGTCCACCGACTCCTCCCTACGGGCCATCGTGCCTCGGTCATGGGGCACCTATGTGAAGTTGAGCCTGCCATCAGGACAGGAGTGCGGCTGCAGCGTCCTCTGCTAGGCCCAGAAGCCATTCGCTCGGGGGGCCGATGCCGAATGCCAGGGAGAGGAACGCCATGGAGATGATTAGCGCACGGACCACTGGGCTGCATGGGGAGGACTCGCCGCCCTCGTTTGGCTCGAAGAACATCACCATCCCCATCCTGAGGTAGTAGAACATCGAGAGGGCGCTGTTGAGCACCACTGCCACTGCCAGCCAGAAGACGGGGTTGACGCTCAGGGCCCATGAGAGGATTGTCGATGCCCCCCCGGTTCCGGCCGAGACGGTCACTATCCCGTTGATCATAAGCAGCTTGGAGAGGAATCCGGAGAACGGCGGCACCCCTGCGAGGGAGAGCATGAACACGAACATGGATGCTGCGAGGAGCGGGTCCCTGCTAGCGAGGCCGTTGAGTCCCGAGACCCTGTGGCTGGAGCCCTCCCTCTCGATCGATGAGAGGACCATGAACGGGCCCATCTTGAACAGGACCAGGACGCAGAGGTGGAAGATAACGGCCATCACTATCAGCTCCTGGGCCGATGAGTCCGCCATTCCAGACCCGATCGCGGACACCGCTGCGAGCATGTATCCCGCATGGGCAACGCTGGAGTATGCGAAGACCCGCTTGGGGTTGTCACTGGAGAGCGCTGCTAGGTTGCCCCAAGTCATCGTGATGACGGATATCACGGCTAGGGTGCCGTACCAGAATGCTGCGCCCGAGGCGGGCATCGCTATGGTCAGCAGGAGCCTGAACAGGGCAACGAAGCCCATCGCCTTGGATGCGGTGGCGAGGACGCCTGCGACCATGGAGGATGTTCCCGAGTATGCATCCGGTATGGCTAGGTGGAACGGTGCTGCCCCGACCTTGAAGCCGAATGCGACCAGCATCATTCCTACGCCTGCCGCTGCGAGGGGGTCCAGGGCCTCCATGGACTGCCACGACTGGGACAGGCCTGCGACGCTGAGGTCACCGTTCCAGAGGTAGAGCAGGGACATCCCGTATATCCCGACCGCGGATGCGACTGAGCCCACGATGAAGTACTTCGTCCCCGCTTCCCCCCCTTCCTTTGACTCCTTGTGGAAGCCTACAAGGACGTACGATGAGAGTGATGCCAGCTCCAGGCATACGAAGAGCATGAACAGGTGGGTCGACTTGGCCATCAGCGACATGCCGAGGCCAAGGGTCAGGAGGAGGATGTGGAAGTCAGCCTGCCTGCGGTTGTCGTACAGGGCCGCGGTCTTGCTGCTCTCGGTTTCCTCGTCGTCCCCTTCCGATGGAGCCGGGGCATGGGGGTCGGAGGGGAGCCTCTGGGTCGCTGAGGCAGCACAGAGGATGAGGACGCAGATGAATAGGTTCGTGAGCAGGGAGCTGAACTGGTCGACCTCCAGAGCGCTGCCCACCTGACCCGACGAGGGCGGGTCGAGCAAGGCCATGGTGGAGGCCAGGAGGGCAGCCGAGAGAGTGGCCAGGGTCATCCAGTTGGGGAGGCGCGGGTCTCTTGTTGCGGCGAACCTGGTGCCTCCGATCATTACCGGGATCCTGAAGCTAGTGAGGGGTATCCTGAACTTGGCGTCCCCGAGGTTAGGGATGATGATGATCGCAGCCAGTCCCAGCATCATGACTAGTTCAGGGAGGAGGAGCTGGATGTCCATCCCATCGAGCTCTGAGGTCATGGGCTCACCCCCTCGGACTGCATTGCTTCGACAAGTAATTCGACCATTACCTCGGTGCCCCAGTAGGACATCATGTCCCAGAAGAAGAACGGCAGGATCCCGAAGAGTATCGTCAACGCCCCTAGTATCGTCATGCCCGCGTTCTCGTGCCAGGTGAGGTCCCTGGGCTCGTGGTGCAGCGTGTCAGGGAGCATCCCCTGGTGGGGGTCATTGGACTCGAAGATCGTCCGCTGCATCGAGGTGAGGTAGTAGACTGCGGTGATCACGAGAGTGAGGGCCGGGAGTAGGACGAGCCAACCGAATGTCATCCAGAAGGCGATCAGCACCGCGACCTCCGCCACGAATCCTGCCATCAGGGGGAGTCCGAGGCTGGCCATCCAACCGAGCATCATGTGCCCCGCCAGCCATGGGCTGTGGTGGGCGATTCCGCGCATCGATCCGATCTCCAGGGTGTGGTAGTGGTGCTTGAATGACCCGGCGACAGCGAACAGGAGGGGGCTGATGATCCCATGAGCGAACATCATGAAGAGCGCTCCTGCGATTCCCAATGGCTGCATCGTCGCTATTCCCAGGAAGATCAGGCCCATGTGCGAAACCGAGGAGTATGCGACCATCCGCTTGAGGTTCGACTGTCCCATGCAGACCCATGCACCGTAAGCTAGGCTGGCCATTCCGAGGAGTACCAATAGGGGGGTGAACACGACGGTTGATGCTGGGAATGCTGTTACTGCGACCCTCAGGAACCCGTAGGCTCCCATCTTCAGCATCACTCCTGCTAGGATCATCGACCCGGCTGTGGGTGCCTGCACGTGGGCATCCGGGAGCCATGTGTGGACCGGCACGCTGGGCATCTTGGTCGCGAACCCTATCAGGAGCAGGAACCAGACCAGGTGCCGCAGCCCCTCGCTCATCTGCCCCCCGCTATCTAGCATGGCGATCATGTCGAACGACCTCTCGGAGATCGATGCTCCGGTGTTGAAGTACATCACCAGTATCCCGATTAGCATGACGACGCTGGCCGTGAATGTGTAGATGAAGAACTTCATCGCAGCGTAGCGCCTGTCCTCCCCACCCCAGACCAGTATCAGGAAGAACATCGGTATCAGGGTCATCTCCCAGAAGACGTAGAAGACGAATAGGTCGAGCGAGACGAAGACCCCGATCATGGCGCCTTCCATTACGAGGAGCAGGGGGTGGAAGTAGTGGCCCTTCTTGGCGTCCCACTCCACGAGCATGGAGAGTGGCACCACCAGGGCTGTGAGCCATATCATCGGCAGGGAGAGGGCATCGGCGCCAACGTGCCACGAGACCCCAATATGGGGAATGATCTCGAAGGGCGTGTTCTCGAGCTCGTACCCGCCGAAGTCGATGTTCATCCAATCGATGTCGCTGAGTGATGTCGCTGCCGCCCACGTGGATATTGCGAGCAGCGCCAGAGCGACGCCCATGCAGATGTTCCTGGAGACCCCGGAGACCTGCGCAGAGAGTTCTTCTGGCAGGATGTGGGGCAGTACCATCAGCAAGAGGCCGACTGCTATTGGCAATAGGGTGAGGATGGTCAGGATCAGCCGCTCACCCCCCATGCGAGGGCGAATATCGAGAGTGCGCCCACTGCTGCCATCAGGATGTAGTCGCTGGCTCGTCCCGTCGTGACCCGACGAATCTGGATCGACCCGAGGACTGAGTTGGACTCGACCTTCTTGATGATGCCGTCTATCACTGTCCTGTCGAACCAAGCGGCGAGGGCGGCGAGGGGGAGGACTGTCTTGGAGAGGGCCAGCTCGTAGTAGTAGTCGAAGTAGAGGCGGTTCTGGAGGGCTTCCGACAGGCTCGACTTGGACATCTCAGTCACATCCTGGGAGCCGAACTTTCCTGAGAGCCAGACTAGCCACGAAACCAAGGGGCCGGATGACTGGCCCTCCCTCAGTGACCCGCCATGGACCCTGGCGGCGAAGATCGGCCCTATCACCAATGAGAGGAAGATGGTGGTCCAGCCCACAATCCTCAGATTGGGGTCCTCGGGCAGGAAGGCGTGCTCCAGCTCGTAGATCACCTGGTCGATGAACGAGTCCTTGTGGATTCCCAAGTCATAGCTGTACGGCTTTGCCAGCCACTTCACGATACCGAAGACCGAGAGCCCGAAGCCACCGAGGGCACTGATGATTGAGAGAATCACAAGGGGCTCCTTGATCCATGGGGTGGACTCGTGTACGTGTTCCACAACCTCGTGCTTGGGCTCTCCGGCGAAGGTCATGAACCACATCCTGGACATGTAGAAGCCCGTCATCCCAGCGGTCAGTAGGACTAGTATGGCCGGGCCGAACATCAGTGGCTCGTAGTCGAGTGACGCCTTCCACGTCTTGGCCACGATCGCCTCCTTCGACCAGAACCCACCGATCAGTGGGATGCCGATAATTGACATCGATCCGATCATCATGGCAGCCGAGGTGATGGGCATCTTGGATGCCAGCCCCCCCATGTTGCGCATGTCCTGGGGGTCGAAGTCGTGGTGGTCGTGGCCGACCCCCTCGTGCATGTGGTCATGGGCGTGGTGGACCTCGTGGATGACCGAGCCGCTGGCCATGAAGAGCATCCCCTTGGCCATTGCGTGGTTGAACAGGTGGAACATTGAACCGCCGAAGACGAGCGTTGCAGCATCCGTCTTGCCGTGGCTGTAGAACCATAGTGATACTCCGAGGCCGGTGAAGATGTAGGCCAGTTGGCTCATGGTCGAGTAGGCTAGGACCTTCTTGATGTCATTCTGGACGAAGGCGATTGATGCTGCCATGAATGCGGTTATCCCGCCGATGTACGCCACTACCAGGCCCAGTTCGTCCAGTCCGGCCACTCCGTGGTGCCCTATGTCAACGAACGGCACCATCCTGGCAACGAGGTAGAGGCCGGCGTTGACCATCGTGGCCGCGTGTATGAGGGCCGAAACTGGGGTCGGCCCCTCCATGGCGTCAGGCAGCCAAACGTGAAGGGGGAATTGGGCTGACTTTCCTACTGCACCGACGAATAGCATCATCAGGGCCCAGAATAGCTTGTCCGAGTCCACTGTCCCGTGGATCGATGGGTCCGCGAATATCACCGAGAACTCGAGGGACCCGTAGATGTCGTAGAGGATAAGCAGGCCGACCATCAGGAACACGTCGCCCACACGGGTTGTGAGGAACGCCTTCTTCGCTGCGTAGGCTGCGCTCTCCTTCCAGAAGTAGAAGCCTATCAGCAGGTAGGAGCAGAGGCCCATTATCTCCCAGAAGATGAATAGCCAGAGGAAGTTGTCAGCCAGAACCATGCCGAACATCCCCATTGCGAAGAGGACGAACTCGGCGTAGAAGCGATGGTTGCGGTTCTCGTTAATCGGGTCGGTGTTCATGTATCCGAGGCTGAACCAGCAGATCAGGAAGCACAGGAAGGTTGCTACGAAGAGTAGCATCAGGGTCACTGAGTCGACCCAAACGCCGACGCCGATGATCCTCTCAGAGCTCATGGTGTAGTCAGAGTGCAGCACGTCGAACGAGATCCAGTCCATCCATGATGCGGCTACGCGCCCTCCGGCGTCTTCGGATATCTCGCGAGCACCCCGGATGTAGTCCACCAGAATCCAAACTGCGGTGGACAGGGATACTAGCAGTGAGGAGAGGCCGATCACCCCTCCCTCCTTCAGCGTCTCCTTCCAAGTTGGTTTTCCGTTGTACACCTGGCCCGAGATTAGGATGATCGGGAATGCGATGAACGGGGCGAGGACGATTAGGAACGCGGCATCGACCGATTCCACCCCAGCGATTGCCAAAACCGGGACGATCAGGAGGGCGGGGATTAGTGGCATCAGTAGCCTGTACTCGTTTCCTGAATCCCCCATGGTATCACCTAGTTGCTGAGCTCCCTCGCTGCATCGAGCGAGATCGTGCCCTGTGTGCTGTACAGGGAGAGTAGTATCGCGAGACCGATTGCGACCTCTGCTGCTGCGATGGCGATGGCGATGGCGGTGAAGACCCAGCCATCCACATCGCCGTAGTGGGAGGCTGCTGCTACGAAGTTCAGGTTGGCTGCGTTAAGCATCAGCTCTATGCACATGAGGACGACGATTGCGTTCTTGTGGTAGAAGGTCCCTAGTAGGCCAATCCCGAATAGGATCACGCCCAGGGCTGCTATCCAGCTTGGGTCGATCATTCCTCGGCCCCCATGTCCCAGAGGAGGTTGACTAGCCGCTCGTCCCTGACTAGGTAGGAGGATCCTATCATCGCCATGGCCAGCAACGACCCGAGGATCACAGTGGCCATCGTCCAGTCGTTGAAGATGGCGTCTGCGAAGGCTAGAGTCGTGGGTGCCGTGGATGTCCCGGAGTCCCACATCGAGTGTTCCATCATGCCCCTCAGCAGGACTAGGATGAATGCGAAGACCCCGACTCCCGAGACCGCTGAGATTGCGTTCAGCGTGGGGAGGGACTCGACGTCCTGGATTCTCCTGCGGGTCAGCATCACCCCGAATTGGACCACTAGCATGACCGAGCCCAGGTAGACGAGGATCTGGATCGCGGCGAGCATCTCCGCGCTTGCCATCAGGAATGCCGCTGCGACTGCGAAGAACGTGAACATCAGCCATAGGAGGGAGTGGGCCACTCTCGAGGAGAAGACGCAACCGAGGGCCCCCACTATGGCAGCGCCTGAGACGATGACGAAAATGACCGTCTCGAAGTTGACCACGTTCAGGCCTCCGACTTTGCAGCCTTCCTTTCCCGCTTGGCCTTCTCCTTCTTGGCTCGCTTGGCGAGTTCCATGTCCACCCTCTCCTTGTGGACCGATGGCAGGACCCTGGTCCTGCCTGCGTCCATCCAGAGGTCTTCCCTCGAGAAGCCCGACATCCCGTCGTACTCGTTGGTCATGAAGAACGACTCGAAGGGGCATGCCTCCATGCAGAGGCCGCAGAACATGCACCTCCCGAGGTCGATCCTGCCGGAGACTATGTCCTCCTCAGCTGGCCTGATTGAATCCAGAGTCACGTCTTGGTGGCCTGAGCCATCCATCCAATTCACAGTTGCTGTGTCTCCTGTGATGTCGATGATCTCCGCGAACTCGTACTGCTGTGGGGCCGATGTGTGGTCCTTCACAAGATCGTGCTCCTCCTCTATCTGGTGGAAGTCTTCCCTTGGCATGGCAGCTAGGCCGCCGACCTCTAGCTCGCTGCCGAATCCGTGCCACTCATCCCCCTCCTCTGCGGTGTCCAGGACGTTCACCCTCACTTCAGAGGTCATGTGCAGGCAGTCGTTGGGACATGCCCTGACGCATTGCTTGCATGCGGTGCAAGTCTCCCAGATCACCCCTATCCTCCCGTTGTAGTTCCCCGGAACGAAGAGCCATGGCTCGAGGTCGTCCAGCCTCTCGTATGGGTACATCACGGTCACCGGCCTCTCCACGAAGGGCATCAGCTGGCTAGTCTCCCTGTCAGCTGAGAACTTCTGATCTGAGCTGGGGTGGGACTTGCCGACCCTCCTGGCTGTCTCGGGGTCGAGCATGTCGGCGGGTTGGGCGTGGTATCCGCTCTTGAGGAACTTGAGCTTGCCTAGGAAGGGGACGGTTCGCAACGCGGTCTTCAGAGTGATCCACATCGGCCTGACGACCAGGTTGCGGAAGCTCGGGGTGCCGTGAGGGTGGTAGCTCATGTGCCAGCCTCCGTATCCGATATGCTGACCGAGGATGCTGCTTTCACCGCGGAGTATGACGTGTACTGCCTCTGGAGGTCCTCGAGCTTTGAGTCTGGGTGCCTCCCGGGGTATGCCTTTGTGACTGCGTATGTGCTGTATGGCCTCCTCATGCTCTCGAGGGCCTCCTTGTCCTCATCGACGACGAGAATCACGAGTCCTATGATCCCAGACAGGATCATTATCACGGGTGCCACTATTCCCCAGCCTCCGTCCCATACCCAGACCCTGAGGAAAATCGCCATTGCGAGGTTGACTATGGACAGTGGGAGCAGCCACAGCCATCCGAACTCGAGGATCTGATCTGTCCTCACCCTGTGCAGTGATGCCCTGATCCAAACGAAGACTGCGAACAGGGCCCATGCCTTGATCAGAACCCATGCGATTCCGGGAATAAGGGATAGGAGGAACTCTAGGCCGCCTCCGACGACCGGGAGTGATTCCATGGTGCCCTGGAATGGCGCCTCCCATCCTCCGAGGAAGAATAGCGCGAAAAGGAGACAGGCAGCGTAGCAGCGTTGGTACTCAGCCGCGAACATGAGGCCCCATCTCATTCCACCGTACTCTGTCCACCACCCCTCCACCAGCTCGGCCTCTGCTTCCGGCATGTCGAAGGGGATTCGTTCCACCTCTGCGATCATGGTGATTAGGAACAGGGCTGCACCGAGCGGTAGCATGAACAAATTCCACACGTTGGACTCTTCTGCTTGGAAGTCAACGATCTCGATCACGTTGAACGAGCCGCTGATGACGCAGACTCCTAGGACCGTGATTAGCAATGGGATCTCGTAGGCAGTGAGTTGGGCAGCTGACCTCATCCCCCCGATGAGGGTGTACTTGTTGTTGGAAGACCACCCGGCGAAGAAGACCCCCAGGGGGGCTACCCCGAAGATTGCCATCATGAAGACGACCGAGAGTTCCGGGCTTGAGACGTAGAAGTGCGGGCCGAACGGTATGAAGGCGAATACGAGGACTGTGGTGGAGATGATAAGCACCGGTGCGACCTCGTAGACCGGCTTGTCGGCTTCCTTGGGGACGATGTGTTCCTTGCCTGCGAACTTGGTGAAGTCGGCGAAGGCCTGGAAGAATCCGGGTAGCAGGAACCAGTAGCCGTGGTAGCCCCTGTTGTTCACCCTGGATACGGCTTCCAGCTCGTGGTCGTTACCCCATATCGAGTTCAGAGTCTTGTTTAGCCATCCTATTGGGGCCCCCATTCCGAAGGGGAGCTGGTTCCACCACTCTCCGGCTGTGACTCCGCTCTCGCCTATCCAGAGGCTCCTGAGCGTGGTCGTGGCACCTAGCCTGTCCATCAGTCGGCCGATGAACTTCCTCTCGATGTATGGAATCGGGAGCATTGTCAGCATCATCGTGGTGAAGACCACCGTGCAAATCATCGTGGCCGAGAAGAGGCCTTCTAGGGCCGGTTGCATGTCGGCGAATCCGTCCTGCAGATTCACTACCCTCCCCAGCAAGATGTCTTCCGGCCATATCCCCTTGGGAGGGGAGATGGTCACTGTGAGATCTAGGTCCTTCGAGGGGAGGGTGTCGTGGACGTTGTCCATTGACCACCCGACCAAGCCCTCGACCCAGCCCCTTAGGTCCAACCAGTCTCCCGTAGCCATCATCTCACCTATCCGTCTCCCCTATGCACGGGTCGAATGAACCCATTATCGCTGGGATGTCGGCTACCTTGTAACCGACCATGCACTTGGATGCGTAAGGGATCGTGATGAATATCGGAGAGCGGATAGAGGCCCTGTATGGCATCTTCCCTCTGCCCTCACCACCGCCTGCGAGGTAGAACATCGACTCACCCCGGCTGTCCTCGAAGTGATGGGAGCCGGAGGTTCCCTCTGGGGCCCTGCTAGGTGCTTTGGCCAGGATGGCTGGGTCCCCAGGCTCGTGGTATGTGTCGGCCCCACGGGGGATCTTGTCCAGGGCCTCCAACACCATCATGGCGCTGACTCTCATTTCCTCGACGCGAATCCTGTATCTGTCATAGCAGTCCGCGCCCTTGATCGATGGCCTCTCGACCGGTGGTTCCCAATCCAGCTCGCTGTAGACGGAGTATGGGTGTGCGGTTCTGATGTCGTAGTTCACCCCGCCTGCCCTCAGGTTGGGGCCCGTGACTCCGTGGTTGACCATCTCCTCGGGCTTCGAGTACCCGACGCCCTGGGTCCTGATGAGGAAAATTGTGCTCTCGTCGAACAGGGCCTCGTACTCCTGGATCCTGTTCAGGAACAGGCTGACCTTGGCCCTAGCCCTCTGTGCGAATCCATGGGGGAGGTCCCTCTTCACCCCTCCGACCCTGGGGAAGTTGTAGTGCATCCTAGAGCCGCCGAGCTCCTGGAGGAGATCCATCATCATCTCCCTCTCCCTTAGGCACCACACCATCACGGAGAGGTTCCCGATGTCAGGGCCATATGCTCCCAGCCACATCAGGTGGGATGCGATCCTCTGCAGTTCGACTGCGATCAGTCGGATGTACTCGGCCCTCTCTGGGACCTCGACCTCGAGTAGGTCCTCTACTGCGTAGATGTAGGAGTGTGACCATGTGTTTGCGCTGGCGTAGCACAGCCTGTCGCAGTAGGTAGTGATCTGGGTGAAGTCCCTGGCCTCGCAGATCTTCTCGACCCCCCTGTGGATGTACCCCAGGTCGGGTTCGGTATCGACAACGGTCTCGCCGTCGACCTTCACCTTGAGAGTCCATAGGCCATGGGTCATCGGGTGTTGCGGGCCCATCGAGATCCACATTTCTGCCATACCATCACCTCACTTGATCTTCCCAGTATCCGAGGGCTTCCTCAGGAATCCTTGAGCATCGTCGTACATCTCCTCGAAGTCGTGATATCGAAGCTTGTGCTGCTTCTGAAGGGGATGGAAGCCAACAGGGGTCTCATGGGGCTGTAGCACCCTGCGCATTCCTACGTGGCCATCGAAGTCTATTCCGACTAGGTCCCATGTCTCCTTCTCGTTCCAGTCTGCTCCGACCCAGATGTCCTGGACGGACGCAACCTTCGGGTCTCTTGTTTCAGGGAGGGCGATTCTCACTTCGATCTCCAGTGGGACTTCCTTTCCTTCGAGTTTCGTTGGATCTTTGACGATCGGTTGAACCATGCCATCGATAACTGGTGGGTCCGTCACCCCCATCCTCATGAAGTGGTAGATTACCTCCCAGTTCTTGTCCGGAGAGCCCTCGGGCCAATGGATGCCAGTGACCATGGAGCAGTAGTCGACATCATGCTCAACCCTCATGCATTCGGCCAGAGCGCGCCAGTTCTCGCTGGAACAGTCTATGGATACTATGTTTCGTGGGCTTGTCCCGCTTTTCCTCTCGGATACCTCTGCATCGACTCCCTCCCTAGAAGATAGTGCTGATGCCATCGCCTCGGCAGCGGCCTTCTGGCTCGATGTTGAAACGAACTTTCCCACTTCGATACCTCCTAAACGTCTCCAATGATGATTGGGTTGTTTGATTCCGGCGCAGCATCGTCAGGGACGGCCCCGATTCGTATGATCTTCTGGCGGAGCTTGTCGAACCCATCGATTAGTGCCTCTGGCCTTGGTGGGCACCCCGGGATGTATACGTCAACTGGGATTATCGTGTCAACACCCTCGAGGATGTTGTAGGACTGGAAGTATGGGCCACCGGAGATGGCGCATTCCCCCATCGCTATGCACCACTTAGGCTCTGGCATCTGCTCCCAGAGCCTGACTATTGGGTCGGCGAACTTCTTGCTGATTGGGCCATTTACCAGAAGCACGTCACACTGCCTGGGGCTTGATCTGAAGAAGACCCCGAATCGCTCGGCGTCGAACCTGCTTGCTCCTGCTGCTGCCATCTCAAGAGCGCAGCACTTGATTCCAAGGTGCAGGGGGAATAGTGACTTCCTCTGGCTCCAGTTGAAGACTCGGCCGACCAGGACCCCGATCACATCCTTGATCTTGCTTGCCTTCAAGGCCTCGTCGGTAATGTCGCCTACGGTGTCCACGAGCATTCTGCTGTTGAAGACCGAGTAGTTCTGTCCGTCGCCTTCCATATCATCCCTCAGATGTATATCCTTCCCCTCTTGCGGAAGACGTGCCAGACTCCCAGACCCATTAGTAGGATGAATATGGACATAGTCAGCAGGGCGCTGGTTATCGCACCCTCGTCAGGGAGTTCCCCGGTTCCCTTCTGGATGGCCATTACTCCCCCGAATGCCAGGAACATGAATGCGATGTCGAACACTAGGAAGACTATGGCGTACCAGTAGTACTGGAAGTGGAAGTTGATGTCTGCATCCCCTAGTGGGTCCGAGCCACACTCGTAGGTCGAGTCCCTCCGGATGTAGAGGCTGTGATCGACCTCATAGCCCGGTAGGAGGAGTGACCTCGTCTTGTTGGAATCGGATCCCTTCGGAGTTGGCCTTAGGAAGCGAGTAGCGATGAAGCTGCCAACTGGAAAGCCAATTCCGACGATGGTCATGACCGCCACTGGAAGGTACATCTCCGCTACGGTACTCATGGCATCACCTTCGGTCCCGTAGGGACCGTTGAACACGGCCACGAAAATTACGGACATAAGCGTATCCGAACGAAGGCCTTGGAACTGTCATTCGTCGAGTTCTACGTATATGGAGTCGGACATCACTCGATTCTCGGCTCGGACCCGCATGAAGAGGTATGTCACAGCTATCGATCCAACCAGAATAATAGCCATTGCAATGGCCTTCTGGGCGTCTCCAGACAGCGCTCCAGTGCGAACCTTTGACTCGACTGTAAGATCGATGGGTTCTCCTGCCACTGGCATGTCCTTTGGTTGGACTATCACTGTGAAGGAGTACTCGTCATCGGCAATCAGTTCGCTCGGTGGCGTGACCCTTACCGTGACCTCCCGTGTCTTTCCGGGCTGGAGTTTGAACTCGTCTCCAATCACATCCACCGTCCAACCCCTCAGGGAGTCGCTGGTGAGGACCTCCACTTCCTCCTCTATGTTCCCGTGGTTGGTAACGAAAATCGTGAACTCGGCATTCTCCGGGTACGAGGACTCCATCTTCTGACTGCTTTCGATATCTATCTGCAGGTCGTGAATTGACCGGATGTCCACGACCAAGTCCACGGAGGATGGTGTTTGACCGGTATTCTTCTTCGAAGTTACTGATACCCTGATTACCCCGGAGGTCCCGCTTTCCACATCGAGTACTTCGAAGTCTATCGTTACCGTGATCTGCCCGTCTGCTGGAACCGTGGCCTCGTCTCCATCCAGAACCTGGCCATCTACGCTGATTGTCCTCAGAACCGAGGAGTCCATTCCAGAGACATCTATGACGACATCGTCCGAACCGCCGTCACCCGTGTTTGTGATTAGGAAAGAAAGTGAAGAAGACCCCCCCGGTGGGAGCGAGAATCGCATCAGCGATGGGTCTTCTTCCGGGCTCTCGAATGCCACTGACATGCTGTAGTTGAAGTTCGAGACGGTGACGGTGAGAGATTCTGACATCATTATGTTTGTACCAACGATTCCTATCCTCACGTCGAACGACTCCGAATTGTTGTTGATGTTGTCCGAGACGAGGACTTCGAGGAAAATCTGCACTGTCTCATCCGATTCGATGTTGAGCTGGGAGATCTCGTTCCCCTGGCTGTCCTTGTACCTCGAATCCCACTTTGTGTCCTCGCAGGACTCGGAGATATTTGGGTCGCAGGACGAAAGGGCGAAGCTGTCCTGGATGTTTCCGGTGTTTGACAGCGCTAGTGGGAAGGAGACCCATTGACCGAACCTACCTGTCTGGGAGTCCGAGGGGAGGTCGATGCTCCCCCCGTGGACTGCAGCCACTGTAACTGTTGCAGAAACCTCGTCCAGGGTGATGCCTTGTGAGTTGACGTACATCGTGATCGGGAACTCGACGTTTGCCTTGGCGTTCGCAGGGACGGTGATCTGCAATTGCACGCTCTTCCTGTCACAGTTCGAGGAGGAGTTGCAGTGCCTCCCGTCTATTGTTACGTATGTCTCAGAGAGCTCGACCTGCCACCCCGGCAAGAGGTCCTTGACGCCTATGGCGAAGTTGTCCTGGCCATTGCCGGTGTTTGTTATCATCATCGACGTTGACGCGGTGGAGCCGGGGTCAACATTGCTGATGGAGGGATTGGAGAGGGATAGTGAGGCGTCGTGAACCTGTCCTAGATTGACCCTGAGGAGGGATTCGCAACCAACGCTGCTACCGGCTCTCCCTTGGATGTAGACATCTACCGATCCGGGCTCTACGGAGTCATCCGGGGTTATCTCGAATTCGAATGAGGTGGTGTCCTGCGAGCCACCGGGCTCTGACAGGAGCCTGCTTGTGGGTGTTTCGAAATCGACCCAGTCACTCACATCGGTGCCTTCCGAAGAGGCGAATGCGCTTACGGTCCAAGCGGTGTTCCCAGTATTGGTGAGTGTGAAGGAGTTAGTCGCCGATTCTCCTGGTTCCAGATTGTGAGAAGGATTCTGGAGGGAGGAGTCGCATGTCTTCACCTCTGGGATTTTCAGATTCAGGTTTATGCTATCGTTCGCTTGGTCTGCTGGGTTCGGGTCATTGGATACGGTGGCATCAAGCACGAAGCAGTGGTCTCCAGATTCCGTGGAGCTCCCATCGGGGAGGTTAACTGTGACCGTTGCAGTTTCCTTGTCTCCTGAGTTGAGCGACATCTGCTGGGGTTCTACAGTGGCCTCGAGGCCATCGGAGTCACAGTCTGATTTTGAGGAAATCGCGAGTTGTACTGTAGCATCGTTCTCTCCCGTGTTCTCGACGTCTACCGTCCATTCCTCCTCGTCATTCTCCCCATCGTAGTTCACCGCGCCATTGCTCGGATTGAGGTAGTTCAGTTTGACGGAGTATTGCCCACCTCCTTCGGCAGTGGTCGTGACCTCGACGTCGGCCTGAGCGTTTTCTGAGGGATTGGAGGCGACCCCGTTGGCATTGACTGTGGTTACGCAGTCACCTGAGGCCTGGTCGTTGATGCTGACTGTCAGAGTCACGGTCTCCGACTCGCCCTCGCCCACCGAGACCACCGAGGAATCCAAGTTGGAAGTGAATCCATTGCAGTCTGACTCTTGCGAGGAACTGAGAGAAACTGTGAGATCCTCGTCCCCTGTATTCATGATCGTGATGTCGTACTCGGCTGCGTCTTCCGTGGTCGCAGTTGAGTTTGTCGGGCTGGCGCTCAGTGCGAGGTCGGCAGCCGCGATCGCGGGGGTGGAAACGAAGGAGGCTAGCAGTAGTGCAGCGATAATGACTGCAGAATCTGGCCTTCTCATCGATTGACCGAGTCATTCGCCCCTCTAAGGGCTTCGGGCTCTTGGTGTGGCAATAATCACGATTGTTGGAGTTCTCAATATTCTCCGGCTATTGGTCACTGTGGTCGTATTCGGGGTCTGCTACCCACTCCTCGCCAGAAGGATCCCAGAGCCAACCAGGGTGATCGGGGAAACGCTGTAGTTCCTGCTTCTCGCTAGTTGTTGGTTCTTCCTCTTCCACTGGTTCGACGGTGGGCTCTTGCTCTTCTGACGGCGGGAATGGGGTGTACTCCTTCCTTCTGACTGTCGATGATAGCCTGCTAGGGATCAGGGAGGAGATGTCGCCACCGTTCCTAGTGTATGCCAGAGCCGCTGAAACCGACGCAACTAGAACGAGCATTATCGCACCCAACACGTAGAGAGCCGGGCTAATCGTTGCATCACTGGTCTCCGATATGACCTCGATATCTAGTGTCCGGGACTGCCCGGAGATGTCCTCTGCGTTGGCTAGCATCACTGTCAGAGAGCCGTCTGAACCCGAGTCCGGCGTGAACTCGACCTGAACAGACCTCCCCTCCCCTGGTTGGAGGGTGACGAGTATCCCGTCAACGATCCTGATGTTCCAGTCATCCGGGCCATCTGTGACTATCCTGTTCGAGATAGCGACGTTGCCGGTGTTGTGAAGCTCGAGATAGAGGTTCGTGGGGTAGTCCTCTCTCGCCTCGCTGAAGTTGATCAGGGTCCATTCGACCTCCTTCACGGTGTCAACCAATAGGGTCAGGGTCTCCCTCACTTCCACCCCATCTGCTGCCATGACTAGGGAAATCTCCGGCTCAGAGCCGGCTTCCTGGCTCAATGGGATAGTGATCGAGCACCAAACCATCGCAGAATCCCCCGGGCTGATCCTGACGGGATTGACTGAGCAGCTTGACGCCCAATCATCCGAGGGGAGTTCGAGGTTCGCATCTGGTTCCCAGATGGAGGTCCCGGCATTCTCGATTTTCCAACCCATGTCAAATGCGTTGTTAACCGGATGGGCCCCTAGGCCGAGTGGGGTAGTCGACGAGTTGATGATGGTCCCCTCTACGAAGACGACTTCGTGGAATGAGACTTCGGGGATGGCTCCAGAGATTGCCTCTAGGCTGGTGTTCCAATCGAAGAACGTCCCATCCCCAATCAGGAGCCTGATTTCCACCACGCCACTCGCGGCGAGACCGTTGCCTTGGATGGAAAATGACCACTGGACGGAGGAACCCATTGGGACCGTCACCTCGCTGAGGCCCCCTTGGATGGTCCAACCACCGGGGAGTGCTCTCTCTATTGGCGTCATGGTGACTTCCCTGTTCCCCTGGTTGGAAATCTGGATGGAAATCTCATGTAGTGAGTCTGCGGGGATTCCCCCCTCGCTTCCGCCCGAGCCAGGGGTGAATTCGATTGAGTCGCTTGGTTGTATCACCATGGGGATCTGGAATGACCATGTCTCCGAGCTAACTCTGGATTTCACCAAAATCTCGGCATAGAATGTTGAACCGGCCGTGAGAAGGACCCCCGGTGGCGTGATCATAATTCCAGCAGTGATTGACCCGCCCTTTGACAGGGTCCCAGTCGACCCTTGCCGTGACCCCTGGAAAGGTCCGAGGTCCAGAAGGCCAGCGTCCCACCCGGCGGGTGGGTTCATTTCTATGTCATAGGTCTGAGCCCCGTTGCCGAGGTTGTGTATCTCCACGGTTGTGTTTGTCACCTCGTGGGAATCCACTTGTATCTCGGCGGAAGGAAGGGTGACTTCTGGTTGGGCTAGCACGGGCACGTCGAAGAATATCTCCAATTGCGATTCGACGTCGAAGTCCTCGTCTGTTGCAGTGATGATCATGGAATATGTTCCGGGGTCTGGAGGGGAGGGATGGACGAGGGTGAGGTTCACCGTGGTCGACTCGGCTGGCCCCAACTCCACATAGATCTGGTCGAAGCTCTTGTACCAGTCGAACTCGACTCCGTCTAGCTTCCTGACTGGTTTTGTTGCCTCTATGCTTGCGTTAGTGTCGAAAAGCGCAAGGTTAGTCATTGATATCTCCCACCTTGTGGTAGAATCAGAAGCATCCTGGAGGGTCTTCCATGGCGAATCTGTGGAGGCTTGGATTCCGGGGGCACTGACGACTATTGGTATCACGAGCAGGTTGTTGTCCTCGTAGAGTTCGTCTAGTTGGCCTCCTGGGTCCACCTCGATTCTGATCTCTGAATCGCCCTTGTCGGAGGGCTCGGGGGTCCAATCCCATTCCAACCTGACTTCTTCCCCGGGTGACATCCCCAACGACTTCGTATCTAGAGGGTCCCCATTGATGTGGGCCGAGACGAATACCTCTGCGAAGGATCCCGATCCCTGGTTCACCACTGAGACCGAGAAGCTAGTGGGCTCCCCCACTTGGGGGATTGGGGTGGATATCTCGAAGGATCCAGGGGAGATGGAAGGGTCGGGGGTCAGGTCATTGACGTTGACCCCTCTGACTGCTATAGCGAACGGCTGGTAGGTCCTGCTGCCACCGTGGGAGAAGTCCTTGACCTTGACGTTCCAGATTCCGGTGGATGCAGAGTCGATTAGGACGACCTCCACGTTGTTCTTGTCGTCCTTCTCCCCCCCAGTTGTGGAACGGCCATTTGCGAAGTCGTTGCCGAGGTATGTGACGGCCCCATCGGGAGAGGTGACCTCGAGGTTCAAGTCGTTCCTGAGTTGAGTCCCCGAGAAGGTCGAGCCAGGGTAGTCTGACCATGCCAGGACTATCTTGAGGGGTTCGCCGGACCGTGTTACATCGAAGTTGTACGAGGCCTCTTGGCCGCTTGACAGCCTCGAACGGTCATCGACGAAGATTCCTACGTCACTTTCTGGTAGAAGCGTGTTCACCAGGTTGATCCTCCCCCATCCCTCGTCGTTGTTTGGGATGTCACGGGTGCCCATGTCCTCTGCACCCAGGATTAGCATCGCCTTCACCAGAGCACCTTGGGGCTCTGGCCTCTCGGCAATCTCCATGAGGTACTCTCTGACGAGAGCCGATGCCCCTGCTGCTGCTGGGGTGGCCATCGATGTACCGCTGTACTCGACATACCAGTCGTCATTGAGGTTGTCGGGGGCTTCGGATGCTTCCTGAGCCTTGCAAGACCTAATGTAGTCGCCAGCCGCGACTATGTCGGGCTTGATCCTACCGTCATCTGTAGGGCCCCTGCTGCTCCAGTAGTACATCTCGTTAGCAGCATCGCTGGAGTACCTGTTCACATGGGCACCGACGGTGATTACGTTCTTCGCAGTCCCGGGGGGTGAGACGCCGTCATCCCTCTCGTTTCCAGCAGCGAACAGGACCGTCATGCCGTCGTAGGACCAGTATTGATCCCAAGTTGAGGTGCGATCGTCGGCATCCTCCGATTGTGTTGAGTAGTCCCCTCCTGCGTTCCAGCTGCCCCAGCTGTTTGTGTGTATTCTGGCTCCACCGGAGCTGTAAGCCGAGTTCAGGAGCGAGTAGACCCCGGGGCCCGACAGGGTTCCGGAGTCATCATCCTCCATTGCCTGCATGTAGAGTTCAGCTTGAGGGGCTATGCCCTCGTACGAAGCCGTGTGACTGCCTGAACCCAGGACGGTGCAGGCTACGTGCGTGCCATGCCCGTCATTAGTGTCGGCTGTTGAGCCGTCATTCGCAACGTCGATCCTCTGAACGACCCTTGAGCCGAAGTCACCGTGGTCATGGTCGATTCCGGTATCTGCAACCGCAACCCTCTGGCCACTGCCATTCAGACCGGTGAAGAAGAACTCCTCGACGGAGTTTGCTTCCATGTGTGAACGAGCAAGGTTGTTCCAGATGGATAGTTCGAGAACGGGGGAGACGAATGCTACCTCCGGATTCATTGCCATAGATGGGATGGATGTTGGATGTATATTTCCGAAGTGAATGCCTACGGAAGGTGACCACTCGGACTCCAGATGATTCAGTGAAGTTCTGGCAACTGACCCAGTTAGCCCGACCCCGGGCGAGTCGAGCCTGATCAATTCTGAGTCCTTCCACCCAATAACCTCGACCTCTGTGATTGACTGCTCGTCCCAGAGGCTGTCGTCCACAATTAGCGCTAGTGGAACTGAATGGCTCGCCGCAACGAATTGTAGACTGGATACCGATTCTAGTTCTTCTGACGTCCCTTGGATAAGGAACCCAGAGGGAGGGATTGTGGTCCTTACAGCAACATCTGCTGCTTCGAGAATACCGACTCTGGCCTCCCAGAGTCCTGTGTCAGGAGAAATGAGCACCATCATCAGATCTGATCTGTCCACCATCAAGGAAGGTGGGATCCCATGGTCAAGAAGCAGGCCCGAAGTGGTGAAGGCGCCTATCGAGGAGTCGGCCCAGAGGCCTCGCGACCCCTCTTCCCCTTGGGAGATGATTGGGGCTCCTAGGTCTCTGACGCTATTCGGATCTGGGGAAATCTCAATCCTGGTTACATCGGTGGAAAGTTCGTCAGGGATGCCATCAGGAGTTGGTGCCCCCTGGTTTGGAAGGCTGAGCGTAGATGAGAGGAGGAAGATGAGTATGAAAGCCGATATCTGTTTCTCCATCGACCAAATCCCCTTTTTCCCTCGCTTTGATACTATGGGTCACTCGTGAATCCAGAAGCATGTTGGATTAGAATATCTCGAAAGGCGTCTGGTCCACGAAGGACTCCCTTGTCCACTCACCCACTGGGTGAGTCCAGATGTGGAGTTCTCGCTGTGCATCGTTGTCGATGTACTCCAGTGTTATCTCGATGAAGTAATCTTCCCACACTGACTGTCCGAAGACAACTAGCTCCAGGTCGTCCTCCGGAGTATTGGATATCGAGCTATGAGCTGGGAGTTTCGAGAGATAGAAATCATGCCGATCAATCTCCGCCTTCTCTGAGTCTAGGAACCTGATTGTCAGACTGACGTCCTCGATTGCCCGGCTTCCCTTGTTGTCGAGCTCCACGAGGACTACGTGTCCAGAACCTGCCTGCATGTATACGACTTCTACATCCACATTCTCATATGGAATCACCCAGATGATCGAGAATATCGAAGCCAGCGCTATCAATAGCACCATTATCGAAGCGAAGACGACGCGCTTGGGAGTAATGGAGTCGGCAACTTCCTCTAGCCTCTCCAGAATATCGTAAGCAGTGTCCTCGTCCGCTTCCGAGGCTTGTCCGAGGATTCGGCTGGGGCCCTTCATGACATCCCCCCTATCGTTGCGATGGCAGTTAGGATGCCCGAGGATACCGGTTCTGGGGCCATCCAGTGGCTAGTTGAGCCTGAGAACCCGGGAATCATGTTCAGCAAGGAAAGATCGGATGCGAATCCATTGACGCCCAAGGTTGTGCCCGAGGGGATTCCTCCCGTCACTTGGGCGTCGAGCAACACCCCCCTGAGGTCGACATCGATGTCATTGACCTCTGCCGTGGCTCTTGCAGAAATTATGATCCTCCCCCCTTGGACGTCAGAAACCTCAATCAACTGATAGCCTGGAATCATCACGCTCACTCTTCCGAACTCGTGAATCTTGATGTTCGCACTCTTGAGATTCTCGCCTAGAGCCTCCATTTGTTCTAGGACAACTGGAGGTAGGGTCGGGATGTCAGTCGCCCTGAAGTACAGTCTATCGACGCCGTCGCCGCTCGATCTGATATTCAAGCCGAAGGATTTGGTGGGCTTGATGGATAGCCTGTCTGCAAGACCCTCTGCCATCAGGACGACATCCCCCTTGCTGTTAATCGCCCTCCCTTGGGCTTCGATGTAGAGAGACATACCCTCGCTGGATGCAGAGAAGTCAAGGATTGGCATTCCTTGGAAAGCCAGATTCTTGGTTATGTCGAAGTTCAAGTCGGGTTCCGTTGTGAGGTTCATCGACCCTGGGACTTGAGTCAAGAACATGGTTGCGGGCCACCACGAGCCATCCATCCACTGCATCTGCTGAATCATTATCGAACCCACGCCTAGGTCTCCCTGTCGAAACTGCTCGGGAACTGTCACGTCCATCGAGATGGCGTTACCTAGGCTTGCTTGTATCTCGACAGACTCTGGAATGTCTTGGACCATCATCTCCGTCCTGCTCCCCGACTGCCTATCCAGCAGAAGGGCATGGAACCACTCTAGTCTGTTGGACATGGAGTAAAGAGTCGAGGTAGAGGTCTCAGTAATCCCTCCCACCGTCTCTGTTCGGAATTCCGAGTCAACCAGTAGCGATGTCGGCTTACCTACGTCAAGACCGTCAATCGTGAGGAAGATGTCCTGACCGTTGACGCCCTTGGAGGCGATTACTAACTCGGAATTGAATGGTTCCCACCCCTCTAGTCCTATTGATACGGCCCAAACCTCTCCTTTAGGGATCATAGTTCTGGATACCGAGAGGTCGACCAATGCTGGCAGGTTTGGAATCCATGCCTTGAGGTGGAAGCCGTCGGAAATCCCATTAGGTGCAGAATTCAGAACTATCCCATGTACCCACTCTGGCTCATCTATCGGGTCTGCACCCATGCTTGACTCGACAACTAGATCGAAAATTGAGTCGGCCTCTAGCCCGAGGGAGAATGAGAAGTTCCCCTCTCCAGTGCTGGATCCAGTGGAGATATCAGTAGTTATTCCTGAGAGTACTCCATTCACAGATCTTCCCAGGTCTGAGAATCCACCGATGAAGAATGCGACTCCTGTCATCCCCTGTGAAGAGTTTATTTCAGGGATGTCAAGAGAAGGTCCTGAATCCGAACCAGTAGGAATCTCGACAGATAGCCTGGAAGGGAGGGGGTCAATCTCAGCTAGCACATTCAACGGGAGGTTCTCGCTGGATGGGGCGTTTCCTATGTTTATCCTCATAGCGTTCCTGCCCTCGATAGTGGCGAATGCGGTCCCAATTCCAGCATTCCCCGACGCCCCCTCCTCGAGAGGTTTGATCCATCCCACCTCACTTACTCCTGATACCGTAGTAGAAAGGGACGATGTGTTGCTCAGGGGGTCGTGGTGGAAGAGGAAATGGTCCCCTTCCATTGACAGTGGCGCTGTTGAGTCGCTGATTTGGGCCTCAATCAGATCGATTGCTGAGTCTGATGACCAAGATGTCACCGACCCAGAGGTTGTTGAGAATGAGCTAGGGAATCCAGATACACGGACAGCCTGGCGATGGGATCCGTCGTATCCTGTGTATACGATTGATCCTATTTCAGAAGATGCGGAGTAATCGACACCACCGGGGGAAACAGATATTGTGATGTTGTTTGGGATATCGGATAGCCATGCAGACTGATAATCTGGATTATCCAGGGATGATGTCTGATGGCTGACGTAGGACAGTCTGATATCCTTGTTCGAAACCGTCTGTAGGATCAGTTCCTGAGTTCCAGTGGAGTTGTCGTCCACAAGTGAGAAGGCTTGCAGGCCAGAGAAGTTCACGCTGGCTGCTACTGGAACGAGGGGTTCCTTGGGTCCATGGTCGGTTTGAATCATGCCTAGTCCACGATCCAGAGACAGTATTACGTGGTTCCCAGAAGACGTCAGATGATCAGAGGAGCCTATCTGCATCGAAAGCTCAGAGAGAGGGAATGGATTTCTTGATGCTAGCCAATTATCGGTCATTAGAAGGTGGATCTCTCTTCCGGAGATTCCACCCGCATCGACGCTACCGCTTATCAGCTCAACAATCGTGGATGGCACTTCATTCAAGATACTCCCCACATCAAGAAAGACATCGACCAAGTTGAGTAGGACCGAGTCAACAATCTTTGAAATGAAGTCGATATTGTTCCCTGAGTCTAGAGAATTGTTGGATTCTGGTGAGCCACCCAGCCCGAATGAGCCGTAAACTGCAACTGCTGATGGAATTGAGTCTGCAAAGATATGGATGCGTCTGTGATCCTCAGCATCCCCTCCGCGAGAAAACCATGATGTGTAGTCCAACTCTTGAATTGGCTGGACAGACCTTACTACAATCAGGCTTTCCGGTGGGTCGGCTGGATTCACTGGCAAAGTAGGGTCATCCACGTTTTGGCTATTATCTCGGGTGAAGTTCTTGATGCCAATAATCAGGCCGAGCCTATCTGGAATGTCTCCAGGTAGTTCGGGTTGGTCCACGGATCCTAGCATCCGGAATGCTCTCTCGATCTGTCCCTCTGATAGAGTCCCGGCGGGCATGCCCCTGAACCAGCCAAGTGAATCGGTGGTATTGCCGAATGAGCCATCTGACTCTGACTCAGGCAAGTCAGAGCGATCCTCATGGAAGTGGATATGCAAATCCGACCTCCTATCTGCCCAGTACTCGAGGGTTGTGAGGCTCTTCTCACCTGTTAGGCCCCCGGATGTTGGCAGTACGCTGTCTGTTCTCACGATAAGTTCGGCAGAGGACGGGAGGCGCTTTGACTCCCCATGCGGGTGGAATCGCGCTTCGATGTATGCCAGTTCCCACATATCCCTGTCAGAGTTGTCTTTGGGGGGAGAATAGTGAATGTAGCCGAATCCAGCTGAGACACCGCATGAGATCTCGAGGGAGGTTCTAGTGTACAGTTCCGATGTATTGTAACTCTCGGAGCATTCGTCCTGTCCACCGTTGTCGAATCTCAGAGAGTAGGGTGCGGCTATGGACGCGAATGTGATTCCTGACTCTTCTGGGGGATCGGCAAGACCGAATGGGTCTGTTATGGCTGCAAGGAGGAGCGTGGCGAAGTCTTGACCGGTTCCAGCTAGATCGAAGTAAAGCCTCTCAATCCCCACTTCGAACTTGAAGTCATTTGGGGGGGTGGTGAACCTAGAGTCGATGACCCAGACATAGCTCTCGCCCCCTCCGAGATTCAGGAGTGAACCAGAAGCTGAGTAGGAGAATGCCTTGATCAAGGACACGTGCAGTGAATCCATGTTATCCCAATCTGTATCGGAGGCACTGTTTCCGATGTCTCTGACCGAGAATTGAATTCCGGGCTCAATCCAAAGAGTGCCACCCTCTATCCCCCACCCGCTGATGAAGTCTACGTCCACGGTCAATCCCACCTGGATGTCATCATCGCCATCTCCATCGACGTCGACTGAATGCAACAGGGCCTCTGTGTTCGTGTTAATGATGGAAAATAGTGAGGCGCTGAATGAGACCACCTGGTACTGCTCGGTGATTTGTCCATTGTCATCTACGTACTGTGTCCAGATGACATAATCTGTGATGTTGAATAGAGTCTGCCAGATGTTGTCAACCATACCAGGGTTGTTGCCTCCCGTCAGCAGTAGGTCGTAGGGGGCCGGATGTTCCGGAGATGGTGGCGAGGTGCTTACCAGTGAGATGCCCTCGATAGTCGGACCGACCTCCGATATTGGACTATCCGGTTCCGAAGAAGTGACTGAGTCTCGAACCGCATCGATTCTTGAGTCTGCCAGGGGTGAGACTGAGTTTGATTCCAAGAATGATGCCCTCTCATCAAGCATGTCATTGAGTTCCTCTAGAACCCCGAAATCGCTAGACTCGAATCTCGGCTCCCCGTTCACGCTGGCAAAGGGCAATAGCAATGGGGAGACGAATATTACAGCCAAGATTAGAGTGGCCTTTGCTGAACCAAGATGGTTTTTTCCCGGTTGTGGTTCTCGGACCATTATAGGACGCACCTCTTAGAGGTGCGCTATAGGGTATTGCCCTCCTTGTAACTCTGAATATCACGATTTCAGACTGGTCAGCTGGTTCCGACCAGCTCTTCGGAACCGCAGTGAGGGCAGTTTGTGTAAGCTTCATCGAGGCCTGGTGGTAATGTAATCTCGAATGCTTTGGAGCATTTGCTGCAATTCGATCTAAGCGTTGTTCCCTTTGAGGGCTCGGGTTCAATCTTTTCTGGGCTTGATTGGAGGTCTCCAAGAAGCGAATCTCCCAATTCAATGGGAATTCTGGTTTCCTCTTGGGGTGGAGGAGTGGTTTCGAGCAATTCGAACATCTCAGTTCCCTGTTGGGGGCTTTTCATTTCCTCTTGAGGTGCTTGGAAAGGAGATGTATCCCCCCTGCTCCACATCTGTGCCTGCATTTGCGGAGAAGGAGGCTGTGGTGGTGCTTCCTCTTCTTCCTTTGCAACATCTGAGAATTCTGACATTCTTCGTCTCACTGCTGAATTATACAAAAAGAAGGCAGCACCTGAGCTAATGATCAGGAGTACTGCTGCGATGGCTGCGATGGCTTGCCAAGAGAGACCGTTGCTGGATTCACTATCCTTGACGATAACCAGGATTTCTGCATAGGAGGTCAGACCGGCATCGTTCTCAATTCTGCATATCACATTAGTGGGCCCCTCCGTGTTGAATTCGTGGATAACCAGAGGACCGTTGAACTGAATCTCGTTGTCAGTCCCCTGATCTATTGTCCATGTGTAATCCAGACCCTCAGATTGGTTATCCTGTGCGAAGATCTGCAGAATTGTTGGATCGCCGTAGTTTACCTCGATCTGAGTTTCGTACTGAGATATCTCTGGTGCGGTGACATCGATGAAATTCACAAGGGCGTCTTGCTGAGTGATCATTCCAGACCTATCTCGGACAACTAGAGAAATTACATGCTGGCCAGGAGAGTATTCTTCTGAGACCTGTAGGATTAGTGTCGAAAACTGGTCTGTTAGAGAGTAGTTGGAGAGTATTATCTCACCATCTATCATCCAATCCAGGCTCTCAACCCCCCAATTGTCCGAAAAGGAAGCACCGATCGAAAGTTGTTCTCCAAATCCCTTAGTGACCTCTCCCGTTACTCCTAGGGATACTGATGGGGCAGACATGTCAACAACTCTAACGGATCTGGAGACACTAGCACTCCTGGAGTCAACTGATATTGCAGAAAGTCGGACTGAGTAGTTTCCAGGCTCTTCCCAGATATGCTCAACAGCCAAACCACTCCAGTCGCTCACTCCATCGCCATCGATGTCCCACGAAAAGCCAGAGTCTGGTATCTGACCGGATTTGTTTGGTGTACTTGCTGCGGAGAGATTCACCAGGGCACCAACATCAACCGAGTCGAGGTTTGTCTGACTGGAGATGGACGGTTCGAGAACCGGAGTGAGAGTTACTGTGACAGTAACTGCGACGTGGGAAGTGCCCGCACCCCCTCCCCCAGGACCCTGTCGGTTGTCCACAACAATGTACAGATTCTCTCCCTCGATATCACTCGCCTCCCATGGGAGGTATCTTTCATCGGAAACCAATAGCATATCAGCTGAGTTAATCCTGAGCGAAGAGGACCAGTTCGAGGATGGCGAGTAGTAAGAGAAGGCGTCCTCTGACATTACGAAAATGTCCGGCTCACCATCCATGGTTCTTGCATGGATCTCCACGAATGTTCCCTCATCGACTGTGAAGGGCCCGTGGACAACTGAATATCCTCCGGGTTCGACTCTGTGGATGGAGTCGGCGAGAGTGAACTGCTCTGGCTGGATAACGTCGGCATCAAGTTCAATCTCTACGGGTAGGCCCCCTTGATCACCTTCGCCAGAATCCTGAGGATGGGCGAGGTTGTCAATCACTAGATACCACCTAGTTGGTCCTCGGTCATCAGGAGTCTGCCAGTGCCACTCTCCCGTTCCGCTGAATGACTCGAATACCGATTCTGCCATCCATACTGAGTCAATCCTGTAGGACTGCTCGTTTTGGTAAACGGAAACGGTGTTAGATGGGAACAAGAGAATGTCAATTTCCTTATCTGAGTAGATTTGGAAGGCCAGATTTGTCCCAGGGTCGTGGGTACCTAGATCCACGCGAATGCATTCTTGATCCATAATGGTCCAGTTCTCGGGCAGAGAGTCAAGATTGGAATTGGTGCACGAAATTACTCCCTTTGTAGAAACCGCATCTACAGAAACCACAGTTGTCAGAAGTGAGGCGATAACCAACACACTGACCCAACGCATCGTATTCCGGTTCACCCACCCCTTTTGAACGATATCGCAAGAAAGTTCAACGTTGAGTCTAGAGATTCCGGGGGATTGGCGTCTGTGGGAACCATCGCAATAGCACGACGTCTCCGACCGATCTCACCCATGTCCATGGGACAGCGACGTGCGTGCGCCCCTCGACCAATGCATCTGGTGGGTCTGAAACGAATATGTGAGTGCATGACCAGTTGTTCACGTCAATCACAGTGTCATGAACAGTTCCGAGGAGACGTCCGTCCGGGATTATGACCGGTAGTCCCCTGATTTCCGATGCGTGACGGTCCGCCATATCGAGATGCCATTCATCATTCGGCATCAATCTGACGGATTAGTCGATTACTTTCCGCGGTTCTTGTTCGCCTTTAGGCTTGGGCGGAGTTTCTCTGCTCCCTTGCCCTTGTTCAGAAGTCCCCGTCCTCTCTTGCCGGCTCCTGTCTTGCCCCTGAATGCTCGTCCACGGTGGCTCGAGCCGCTAGAGACCCAACCCATATTCTTGTCAGACTTTATTGCAGGATGCTCGGGATCGATCATTATTACTTCGTAGAACTTGTTCTTGCCGTCTTCGCCGACCCAGTACGAGTTGAGGACCTCTAGGTTCGGGTATCTCCTAGCAGACCTCTCCTCGGCGATTCTCTGAATTGACTTGCCCATGGTGATCTTCTTGATACCGGCCTTGGAAGGCTTCCTCTTCATGTGGATCTTTCCCTTTCTAAGGCCTCCGCGTCGAACTCTGGTTCGTACGACGACCACTCCCTGCTTTGCCTTGTAGCCGACTCTCCTAGCGGCATCGATCCTCGTAGGCTTGTCGATCCTCATGAAGACTGGTTCCTTCCTCCAACCGGCCATCCTGTCTATCCTGTATCTGGAAGGAATACCCTCCTTGGGTTTCTTCCATGCCTCGCTTACGTGCTTGTGCAAACCCATAGTCAGACCTCTAGCGGCCCGCCGACCTAGAACTCATTTATGAGCCTGCTTGCACGATTGAGAATCGGTGAGTGAGCGAACGGTGGACATTATCCTCATTGATATTGATTCTTTGAAGGGGCACGAGGAGGTTATTCCGGACAACTTAGAAACGAGGAAAAACAAGTTACTTGACAAAGGATTCTACAAGCCGATTATAGTTGATCGTGAGTCCTTAGTAATCCTAGATGGTCACCACAAATGGACCGCTGCAGGGATGTTGGGGCTCGATAGGGTTCCTGTTGTCATGGTCGATTACCTAGATGACTTTTCTTTGGAGGTTGGCGTCTGGCCCGATTGCGGGAGAGAGACTGTTACCAAGGAAGAGGTGCTTACGATGGGCCTCTCCGAGGAGGTTTTCCCCCCGAAGACGAGTCGCCACCTGTTTCCATTCGGGATTCCTTCGATACAAATCCCACTCGAAGAATTGATTGGATAGTGGTCCGCGCTCCCGGACTTGAACCGGGGACCCCCTGATGGCTGCCTACAACCAATGTGTTTCCAGTCTACAGTCAGGTGCTCTAGCCAACTGAGCTAAGCGCGGCAGAGCAATGGAGTGCCCCTCGCCTTATCTCGCTTTCCAGTGATAGTGGGCTATCGAGGGCTTCCAATTCGATATCCCCGCAAATTCAAGCGGGTCTGATAATCGCCTTCTAAGGCTAGTTTCATTCCTCAACGGTTAAGAAGGCAAAGAGAAGACTAAGGGAGCGTAATAGGCAGAAATGCCTGGGATGCACGAGGCTTTGTAATGGTAGAGGTACCCAGTAGTTCGATAAGCACAGAAGGGGCTCCCAATGCACCTGCGAGAATACCTACTGCACTGACTGACAAAGAATTGGAGAACTTCGGACCTCCTGATCCTCGGATACTAGTATGTGGATGCGGTGGTTCTGGAAACAACACTATGAACAGAATCACCCACATAGGCGTCGAAGGCGCCATAACAGTGGCAATCAACACTGACAAGCAGCATCTTGACAATACCAGGGCTATGCAGAAGCTCCTGGTTGGTCGACACATCACAAGGGGTCTCGGTGCTGGAGGGGATCCGGCGATGGGAAGAAGGTGTGCAGAGGCCGGAAGAGACGTCATCACCAAGATCGTCGATGGAGCTGACCTTGTCTTCGTCACCGCAGGATTAGGCGGAGGGACGGGGACTGGGATAGCGCCTATTGTCGCCGAGGAAGCAAAGAGATCCGGTGCCCTCGTCGTAGCCGTTGTTACAACTCCTTTCACAGTCGAAAGGAGGAGAAGAATGGAACTCGCACTCGAGGGGCTTGAGCTAGTCCGGAAGGCTGCAGATGCCGTACTAGTCCTGGACAACAACCGACTACTGCACTTCGTTCCCAATCTCCCACTGGACGAGGCCTTCAGCATCATGGACCAACTGATTGCTGAGATCGTGAAGGGGGTGGTGGAAACCATCACCCTACCTAGCTTGATCAATCTTGATTTCGCTGACGTGCGCTCAATAATGACAGGTGGCGGAGTGACCATGATGCTCTATGGAGAGAGCGACCAAGGACCTGAGGAGGTTGTGCACGAATCCTTGAATCATCCCCTTTTGGACATCGAGATAGACGGGGCGACTGGAGCACTGATTCACGTCACAGGTGGACCGTACATGACTCTAGAACAAGCCAACCAGGTTGTGGATCTGATGACGGCTCGTCTCTCGCCCAATGCGAACGTGATCTTCGGTGCGAGACAGGACCCGGCATTCGGGGACACCATCAAGGTCATGTCGATAATCACCGGCGTGGCGCATGAGAGGCTAGGCCGGGAGATGGTCAGTGCCAACATGCTCGGGGAGGCTCTGAACATAGCCAGAAAGACCAGGGAGCGAACCTCTGACGGTGGTTTCCAGAGGTTTGACTAGTGAACGGGAATGGAGAAGCCTCAAACATGACCGATTGGAGAGATATCTGATGACAAACAGACTCATTGCACTCAGTATGGCGTTTTTCATTCTGTCTTCAGTGCTAGTGGCGCCTGCATCCGCGCAGGCGGTTGATGATCCGAGGCAACCTTCGGTGGAGAACCCCCATATGCACTTCTGGGGAACTTCGGACCTGTCATCGTGCTGGACTCACTTCGACAGCAACGACTCGACCGGATCTGCAGAGGAGGGTTACGGGTCCAGGACATATGGCAGCGGCCAGGTCGAGATATCCATGTCTTGCAGGAGCCAAGACAACTTCAAGGAGAACATGTACCTGAACCCCAATGGCACGATACTTATCGAGATTGGAATTGCTATTTTCTCTGACGATTGCGACCCAGAGCAAGAGAAGAGTTGCTTGACACTTACACTTCGTCGGGGCAATCTTGCTGTGGCATCCCAGGTATTCCCTGCAACGGACAATAGTTTCAATGACGAACAAATCAGGTGGGAGATTGACGTGGATAACAACATGACAGTGTGGAACAAGAGCCAAGAGGAGCCTGTCTTGGATATTGATTACTCTGCACCGGGTTGGAATGGATTGGAATGTCTAATTACTGATTGCACAGGTGAGTTCAGATTCTACTACTCCAACAACGAGGATGGGATGGATGCAGAGGCTAACTTCCCGATAATCAACATGACTGAGGCAGTAGACCCAGATGGAGAAGGTGGCGGGGACGAAGGCGAAGGTAGCCTGCCAGGTGGCCTTCCTGGATTCGGGTTGATGGCAGGTCTCGGTGCGCTAGCTATTGCAGCAGTGGCTGCGAATCAAAGGACTGAGCAGGAATA
Organism: uncultured Candidatus Poseidoniales archaeon; assembly: GCA_964570065.1. Lineage (GTDB taxonomy): Archaea > Thermoplasmatota > Poseidoniia > Poseidoniales > Thalassarchaeaceae > UBA36. Next base: position 14 of record CAZMVZ010000014.1, on the reverse strand, counting down.
GTCGCTAGAAATCA
>CAZMVZ010000013.1:0-40311 GCA_964570065.1 uncultured Candidatus Poseidoniales archaeon | reverse complement strand
GTTCATTCACTCTATGCACCACTGCATAAGGCTTCAATGATGCTCCGGCAATAGTCTCTGTTCCTACTAATTGTCGCTAGGCTACCTCATGGGAGGCGCGTACTGCATCCCGCCTTCGGACTGGAGGGCGTTCAGGGTGCCACTCCTCGGCATCAGGCAGCCCGCCATGTCCTCTGACCCGCTGACACCGTCGTAGCTGCCGTCGCAGAACGCGTCGTCGTAGGCCTCCCCGTAGTTCCCGACAGCGGCTAGGACCGCCTGCATCCATGTGTCGGAGAGCGGGTGGGCCTCGGTCCCGAGTCCCAGGTTTTCGTTAAGCAGCCTGTCTATCGATGGAACGCTGGTGTCCGCGCTCTGGTAGTTCTGCGAAGAGACCCCCAGCTCCTCCGCCGTCACCATGCCGAACCAGACCCATGAGACGACCTCGTTCCACTCGGAGTCGTAGTCCCTGGTCGCCGAAGCCAAGGGCTCCTTGGAGATGATCTCGGGCATTATCGCCATTTCGAAGTCCGCGTCCCCGTTCTGCTCCATCTCCCACTTCATGGACACCAGGCTGGACATGTCCCCGGTAACGGCGTCGCACATCTCGTTCGCGAAGTCCGGTCCGTCGTTCCACGAGTTCACCGCCTGGTAATCCATGCCGTTCTCCTCGAAGTAGTCGGCTATGTTACCCGCGGATGTACTGCCGATCGCGACGCAGATGCTCGCCCCGTCTAGGTCCAAGGCGGACTCGGCGTTGGGGAACTCGTCGAGGTTGACCATTATGCCCTGGCCGTCGTAGAAGTTTATCGCGCCGAAGTCGACGTCGAGGTCTGCATCCCTGCTAGTGGTCCACGTAGTCGTGCGAATCAGTACGTCTATGGTTCCGTTGGCAAGCAGTTCGAACCTGTTGTTCCCCCCTGCCTGGACGTACTCGACGTCTGAGTCTGGGTCCATCCCTATCGCTGCTGCGATGGCCATGCAGTAGGAGATGTCGAGTCCGGAGTACTGGCCTGCACCGTCCTGGTAGCCCATGCCGTACTGGCTACCTTTGACCCCGCACTTCAGTGACCCTCTCTCCATGACGACGTCCAGGGTGCTCGACCAGTTCACCGTCGGAGGGGGCGCTTCCTCGAGCTCCTCGATAGTCTCGAGCAGTTCTGAGATGGTGGAGTTGAGGCTGGCAGCGAGATTCTGGAGGTCCGAAATCTCCGCCGCGGCGTTCTCGTTGGCAGTGGTAAGGTCCTGATTGGCGGCGGTCAGCGAGGACACCTCGGCCTCGAGGGCGTCCATGGCGGTCTCGAGGGAGGATACCTGGGAGACTAGGGACGATCTTGCTGTTTCCAGTTCCACCACTTCTGACTCCAGCCTTGACTTGGATTCGTTAAGGGCTACTATGAGAGCCGAGAGATGGGTGATTTCATCCGTCTTGGATGAGTTCTGCTCGTTCAGGTAGGCGATCTCGGAGATGTGCTGCAAGATTTCTCCGTCCAGCTCCGTTATCCTGTAGTTGAGGGCCTCGATGGATGCGTTCAGCTGCCCCAAGTCGTCCTCCAGCCCGTCCAAGGTCTGGTTGAGTGATGCCATCATCCCCTGGTAGTTGATTGCCTCCGCCTCGAGTTGGTCGATCCTCTCCTCGCCATCGTCACCCATGCATCCGCTGATCGAAACGGAGGTCAGCAACAATGCAATCAGTATGGCATATTTCTCATTCATGTGCTTTGTAGGGTCGAATGAGACTTGAATCTTGGCCCGGAACTGATGCTACCTACTCAGTCGTTGCCGGTGCGCCGTCCCTGTACGCTAGCCCCAAAGCTGCCGGAGCGAGGACCAGGCTCGCGACTAGTGACAGTCCGATCATGATGGCGCAGAAGAGTCCGAAGGTGGAGAAGAAGCCCATCTCAGATTGGTTGATTATCGCAAATCCGGTGATGTCAGAGACGGCGGACCCGAAGAGGGCTATGCCAGAGGCACCGCCCACGGCCTCGATCGATTTCATCGTGCTCACCCCCTTCTCCTTCTCCTCCCTGAATCGTTCGATGACGTGGATCACGTAGTCTATTCCCACCCCCAGGGAGATCGCGGCGATGGAGACCGTGACCATGTTGAGGCCGTATCCCGCAATCCCCACGATCGCATACAGCCAGACGATCATCAGGAATATCGGGGTGGTGGTGATGGTCGCTAGGATGAGTGGCCTGGTTCCCCAGAGGATTGAGAAGAGTACGGCCATTACCGCGAAAATAATGGCGTAATCGACACCTGCCAGGAAGTACGATATCACCGACATCCAAATCACGTTTAGCGCGATCCTCGGAACGACCTGCCGAGGCTTCCCAGTCACGTCCCTCAGCCTTCCTGACGCTGGCGAGTCCTCGCGGAAGCCCCACCAGAGTGCCGTTATGCAGAATACCAGGCCCAAGAGCAGCGTGTCTTGGAGATCGTCCTGCATGGAGTCGGCGGCGACGAATCTGATCACTGGTTCGCCGGTTGGCAATGCCCACGTGACTGGGTGCTCTGGATCCTCGAACGCCGATTGGAGATCCCCTCTTTCCCGATTGGGCGTCACGGATAGGTTCTGGATCGGTGATAGGTCCGCTTCCAACTGCTTGAGGGCGGGTTCCACCAAGGCGAATTGCTCGGGGCTTGATATGCCGAATCTTAGTGAGGTCCTTGGGAACCTTGGCTCTTGCCCGGATTCTGTTAGCCATGGCCTCTGGAAGTCTATCTCGCCTTCCACCTGGATGAACTCGCCGACTATGCTGGTGGAGAGGGCGGGGTAGCCGCCACTGGCTGGGACGCCTCTGGTCAACATGAACCCATACAGGAACGAAAGGCACTTGCTGTCATCTATCGAGGGGACGAAAATGAATTCCATCTCCCTGTTTGGGACTAGGATGGACTCGCACCCGATCCCCCCGTCGTTGGAGTCGAAATCCCAACCGGCCTCTTCGAACGGCGTCTGGTTCCACGCCATGGCACCCCTGGTGTACCAGAGCATCAGATCGATCCCGATTAGCTCGACCTCGCCATTGGGCATTCGGGAGATCTGGTCTGGATCGCCCGGTCCGTGCGAATTCATGTTTCTACGGAGTTCATCGATGGCATCGATGACCAGTGGGTTTGAGATATTCCCCTCTATCAGGATGTAAGCGGGTTCCCCCTCATCGCTGAAACGCTCGTTGATGAGGCCGACCCCGACTGCCAAGTCTGAGTCCGCCTCGATGAAGTCCTCGACCTGGAAGTCCCCCTCCAGGGACAGCATGATCGGGGTCGCCATTGCTGTGATTAGTATCGAGACGACTACGACCGCTGGGGCGAACCTCGCCGCCTGGGTGGATACGTAGGCCAGCCAGGAGCTTGGAATCATGTGTATGATGTCAGTGCGCTCATCCTCCAACTTCCCCCTCGATTCCAGCCATAGGTCGACGTCGAGCCTTGCAAGGGGGACCCATAGGCCAGTGAGGAAGAAGGCGCAGAACACTCCAATCCCCGCCTCTATCCCGAAGGACCTGAGTGCGGCTATGCTGGATGTCATGTTGGCCATGAAGGCGACAATGGTGGTTACCGAAGTGAGCATGATTGCCAGTCCGACTTTGCTAATCGCCTTGCGTACCGCCTGCTCCGAATTTGCTCCCGATCTGCGTTCCTCCTTGTATCTGTGTAGGCTGTGTAGACTGTCGTCTATTTCGAGGGCGAGTATCAGTATCGGCAGCAGATTCGAGAACTGTGACCTGAAGATTACCTCGTACCCTGACCACTTCCCGATGATTATCGCCCAACCGATCAATCCGTACATCCAGACCAGGGACAGGGAAAGGCTGGTGGCGACTATCCCTACGTCTGACACCCTCCTCAAGCTGGCCCAGAGAAGTATCAGAATGGCAAATCCCATCAACAAGATCAGAAATGCGCTAGAGATCAATTCGCGGTTTATCTCGACGTTTATCGACTCGGCGAACATCAGGGAGACGATCGTCTCGTCGCTCTCCCTGAGGTCCTCCTCCAGAGACAGGTATAGCCACTCGACGGAGCACAGGGGCTGTCCGAGATCCTCCTTCTGCCTACAGATATCAACCGAGTAGCGTATTGGGTCCGTCTCCAGATCGAGCCCGTTCCACTCGTAACCGAACTCAGAGCTGGCATTCTTCCAAGTGAAGGTCCAACCGTTCTTCTGCATCTCGTCCCTATCGAAGTTGATGATCATCCAAGCAGCGGAAGCCGACCACCTGCCCCTTTGCCAGTTCTCGGAAACCAATGAGCCAACGTCGGAGAATTGGTGACCGACTGGGCCAACCGCTACCCCCGTTTCATCGGGTAGGAAGGCACGGTCGTTGGAGAGGAATCTGAGAAAGGCCCCGTTGCTGTTGTTGGCCATTCTATGGGCTGCCAGGTCTATGTGGTCTTGCGTGACGTTCGGGTCGTCGAAGGAGAGGCAATCCAGTTCCCCACAGTCGGTCCAATTGGTTGGAGCGGGGTCTGTTGACTCGTTTATGTCGAGAGTCGCGGCGAGCTTGTATGGATTTATCCTGGGTGCGGTCAAAGAGGACTCGTTGGCCATGAAAGTGCGGAATTCGGTCGCCAGATCTAGAATCCCCAATGTCGGATCTCCAGAAATCTCAGATGCCAAAGGGAGGTAGAATTCTGAAATCTCGCTCTCCCTCATTGTAACTGCGTTATGATCGACCTCCCTGAGGACAGTTAGGTTCAGAATCCCGCCCTTTGGCTCGGAGATTCCACCCTTTACGCCGGGGAAGTCGGCGATCATCGTCACGTCTGACTCGGGTTCACCGAAGTATTCCTGATTCCTAACAAAGATCCCGAAGCCCCAAATGTTTCCTGCTGCGGTGAATTCTTCCCTCAGGACTTGGTTGGCATCTAGTTCTGGAGACTCCATGTCATATGACTCGATATCAATAGGCTCGGAAGAGGCGATTATCCCGGGTATCATGAAAATTGAGACCACTATCAGTGCGAAGTGGACCTTTTTCCGACGTGGTATCAAGTAGTCGGCTAGACTCTCGAAGTCTCTCACAGTACAATCGCAGGGAATTCAATATTTGACTGATTGCGTCGGCTTACAAGCCACTCTCTTTGAGTGATTTCAGTGCGTCTATCTGTGACTTTGTGAGTTTCTCCGCTTCGGCCAACGTGAATTCTATGTCCAATGCACCGCCGGCGTGCCCATGGCCTTGCAGGCGTCTTCGATCACCAATTCTGGTTCCACTTGGGACCTCTATCTGCAGCCTCTTTCCAGATGGGGTAGTTATTCTCACTTTGCCACCGAGGGCCAGCATAGTGTAAGGCAGTCTGACTTCCTGGATTAGTCGGCCGTCCTCCCATCTGCGTCCCTCTTCCGCATCGAGTCGAACGGTGATCAGCAGGTCTCCTGAGTCCCCCTCTGGGTGCTCGTGCCCCATTCCCTTCAGACGGAGCAAGTGACCGTGCTCGGCCCCTTTGGGGACTCTCACAGTAATGGTGCTCCCTTTCGTGATAACGCCGGTTCCTTTGCATGCAGAACAACCCCTTGATGAGCCGAAGCTAGAACCATTGCAATCCGAACACCTCCTCATTCTTCGATGGCTGAATTTGACTTCTGTCCCGCTAATTGCTTGCTCGAGGGAGATGTCCAGGCCGGCTTGAATGTCGGCACCTTTGGAAACTTGCTGTCTCGGTCTTGGCCCCCTCCTAGGACCTCCAAATCCAGAATCGAATCCAGGATTCTGGCTACCTCTGCCACCCATGAATTGTGAGAAAATATCGCCCAGATCCACCCCTCCGAAAGGGGATCGCTGCCGCCCGCCTTGGAACATCTCCTCCATCCTCCTCTGCTGGTCATGCTGGCTCCTACCCTCAGCAGTTCCAATCGACTCGTACGCGGATTGAATTGCCTTGAATCTCTCTTCTGCTGCAGCGTCTCCAGGGTTCCTATCTGGGTGATATTGCCTTGCTAGCTTTCTATATGCCCTCTTTATCTCTGCATCTGAAGCATCCTTTGAGACGTCCAAAGTTCGATAGGGGTCTTCGGGCATAACAGCACTCCGGGAGGCATTGTCCTTCAACCTGATGAGGAAGAGCGCTAACCGGTGTTCTAATCATTGGTGTCTTGCTGGGGATGGCATGGGAGTAGGTTGGGCGGTCTTCAGAAACTATGCTGGGCACGCAAAAGAAATTCTTGGAGATGTGACGGACTACCCGCGTTTCTTCCTGATGCCTCCTTCTGCAATGGTCGAGGCCTCGGATGATGGGGCGAATGTCGTGACTCTTCTAGAGCCGGATGAGCATATCGATCATGAGGTTGAGATGGTATTCAGGCTGGGGGATGACCTTACTCCAATCCAGATGTGCGTGGGAATTGACACAACAAATAGGACTCGTCAGACCATGGCCAAGATAGAGGGTTGGCCATGGTTAGAGGGCAAGGGTTTCAGGGGTTCCGGGGTTCTTGGGACATGGGCTGATTGGAATGATGGCGAGATGGAGATCGGCCTCTCGGTAAATGGGGAAACTAAGCAATTGTCTTCAACCAATCTAATGGTTCACTCCGTAGATTCTCTGCTTTCTCATCTCAACCGCTGGTACGACCTGGAGGCAGGTGACTTTGTCTGGACTGGAACACCAAAGGGTGTCGGTCCGATGAGTCCCGGCGACGTCATTAATGCGTGGATGAAGGACTCCGATGGAGAAACCATTAGCATACTTAATGCGGTATGCGAGTAGTTAGGAATAGGGAGCTAGTATGGACTCCGGAACCAGGAGATTCACAGACACTTGGCTGATAGATGACGGTGGTACCACTCACAAGGGAGACTTCCTGCTGCATCAAGACGGGTCTTTCTCAGAAAGCAAAGGGGACGAGGACGTCATCGAGGCTATCGATGGTTCGAATCGACTAGTAACTCGCTCATTGCAGAATTGGCACACGCACCTAGGAATGATCCTCAATCGTGGGATGGGGGAGGGCTTGCCTCTGTTGGAGTGGCTTGAAACGGCGATATTTCCCGTCGAGAAGAGTCTCACTAGTGAGCTTGTAGAGGTTGGTACCAGAGCAGCCGCGGCAGAGATGATTGCGACTGGGACAACCTACGCCTGTGACATGTACTACTACACTCAGACCATTGGGGAGACCCTAGCAGAAACCGGAGTCAGGGCGACACTCTGCGGACCTATTACCGATGGGCTCACGCCTAACTTCAAGCCTGGCTCGGGAGATGCATTGCGTCATATGGAGGGTCTGATTACCGGCCCTTCTCCACGTCCTGGTAGAATCGAATATGGAGTAGGTACGCACTCAGTTTATGTCTGTGAAGAGGAGATTCTACTCAGGGGTTCAGAACTAGCGAGAAAGACGGGTTCGATGTTGCACATCCATACGTCTGAAACTAGGAAGGAAGTCGCTGACTGTCATGCCAAACACGGAATGTACCCTATCGAGTATCTTGACTCTCTTGACTACTTCCAGAGTGCGGACGAAGGGGGGACGGTGTGCGCCCATTGCGGCTGGGTTACCAAGAAAGAGATGAGGATCCTTGCCGGACACGGGGCTCATGCTGTACACTGTCCGACCTCGAACCAGAAATTGGCCTGCGGAGGGACCATGTCTTATCCCGCAATGAAGGATGCGGGAGTAGACATCAGGCTCGGAACCGATGGTTCGGCCAGCAATAATTCACTGGATTTGAGGGCGGAGGCGAAGGCAGCTAGCCTTGTACAGAGGCACGATCACTGGGATGCTCGAATTCTAGACCCCGAAGAAACTTGGTCCCTAGCTACCAAGGGGTCAGAGGATTGGGTTACTTGGGACCTTTCTGATATCAGGATGAGGCCATGGGGAAGGGGCGGCAGGAGGCTGTTGTCGAATCTAATCTACTCAGGAGCAAGGGTGCTAGACGTGTTAGTGGACGGAGAAGGGATTCGCAGGGACGGGGTTACCCTGACTTTGGATGAAGGAAAGGCCTCTCAAGATCTGGAGTCCTCTGTTGAGGATTACTACAGTGAGTTGTAGCTCATGGGTGGAATAGGAAGGCGGCTCCGAGCACGGAGTACGCTGCCAATAGCATTGCACCCTCCAACCAGTTAGACTTCCCGTCCGCTGCAATGGAATTGACGATCAGTACAGCTAGGAAGGCAGAGACTGTCTCAAGCATTCCAAATTCGAAGGTCAATGGTACTTCTAACAGCCATGCGAAGACGACCATTAGTGGGGCCACGAAAACTGCAATCTGAGTGGATGAGCCCATTGAAATTGCGAAGGAGAGGTCCATCTTGTCCTTGGCAGCTACTGAGACTGCAGTGAAGTGCTCAGCAGCGTTTCCGAAGAGGGGGATGAGTATTACTCCGATGAAGAGATGTGGTAGTCCAAAGTCTTCAGCCGCGGATTCGACTGAGTGTACTAGAATCTCGGCCATCCAGGAAACCATTATCGTGGCCACTACTAGGAGAATGACTGCATCTCTCTGAGTCATTTCGGGTTCTTCATGATGAGACCCATCTGTTGCAAAAAGGTGGACGTGGGTCCTAAACTGGAAGAATAGAAACAGGCCGTACATCATGAGGAGGATTACGGCTGCGATATGGCTCAGATCCTGGACTCTGGAGTCCCCTACGTCTCCTCCGACGGTGGAGTGGAAAACCGTAGGAATTACGAGGACGATCATTGATAGAAGGAGTAGTGACCCGTTCGAGCTTACTTGGGTCTCCGAATAGCTCTGCTCTGAATGGTGGATTCCGCCCCAGACGAATGCTAGCCCCATAACCAACAGCAGATTTCCTAGAATGCTTCCAATTAGGCTGGCTTGAACCAAGTGAACATAGAATGACTGGGCCTCTAAATCAACAACCTTGGACGCTTGAAAGATGAGTAGAGCGGCGATGATAAGTTCGGCTGCATTGCCGAATGTCGCATTCAGAAGACCTCCGAGTGACTCGGAAGTTCTCAGTGCAATTTCCTCAGTAGCCCGTCCCATCAGGAAGGCGAGTGGCATTATGGCCGCCAAAGACGAGAAGAAAGCCATGGAATAGTTGTGTTCTACATAATTGAAATAGACCGTTGCTGGTATTGCAATAAGTAGGATGTTCAGCTTTGTGTCTCGGGGATCCATTGCTCTAATCCAACTTACCGATTCTGTCATAATCTGTCGTGGCACAGTTTTCTAGGTGAATGTTACGCCTCGACACGGAGCGTTCTTGTCGTCTTTGCAACACGAGAAGTCGTGGAGGGTGCATTCAGATTAGCAATGTCTGGTTCCCCAGGGGTTGGAAAGTCGACGGTTTCCTCCTTGCTCGAAGGATTGGGGTATCGCATTGAGACGGTAGAGAGTCTGGCCGAGGAGTTTGGGTGCATAGAGGCGGCTGATCCTCGGGACGGAGCGAGGCCGATTGACGTAGATAAACTGCAGAAAAAGCTCGAGATGGCATGGGAAGAAAGCCCGAAAACTCAGACTGTCATCGATGGTCATCTTTCCCACCTGCTGGGTGTAGACTGCGTGGTTATTCTCAGATGTCGTCCGGAGGATCTACGAGAAAGGCTAGCAGGAAGGTCATACCCGAGTCAAAAAATCGATGAAAACGTCGATTGGGAGATTCTCGGTGGACCATGGGCGGAGATTGAAGTTGGAAAGCCAATAATCGAGTTCGACACATCGTGTGAGAAGTCAGAGTCCATAGTTGCAGCAATTCACCAATGGGCATCAGATGACTTCAAGCCAAGAATCCCCCTCAATCCAATTGACTGGGTGGGTAAGGGAGAAGTCTGAGATGTTCGAGAAAATGAGGGAAAGGTGGACTAAGGCAATCACCCCCTTAGTTCACAGAATGGAAGGTGTGGATCCCAGCACCCTCACTTGGGCAAGTCTCGCTCTATCTCTGTTGGCGTTCTACCTGCTTATGACAGCAGAGAGAAGCACAGAGGGTGCAATCTGCATCATTGGAGGAGTAATTATTGTCCTAATTGCAGGAGTTCTGGATGGTTTGGACGGGGCTCTTGCTAGACACCAAGGAACAGATGGGCCATATGGGGACTTTCTTGACCACACTATTGACAGGATTGTAGACGTTGGCATCCTGGTGGCTATTGGGATGAATGCGGACTTCGTGAACAATCCGAGTTCAGGATATATCGCTGGTCTGCTAACTCTCTTCGGTTCGTACATGGGTACGCAAGCTCAATCTGTCGGACTGGGCAGAATTTACGGTGGATTCTCTAGAGCAGATAGGATGGTGTTGACTTTGGTTGCTCTAATTGTGACAGCATGGCAGGCGCACGGGGATGTTTCCGGAATTTCTATCGAAACTTATCACTGGTTAGCAGATTGGGCATTATTGGGGAACAGTGAATTGAATGGGATGACGTTCGCATTGGCTATTTCTGCGTGGGGAGGGGTTTACACATTCCTAGTTAGGTTCTTCAAAACGAGGAATGGTTTGATCGCATAAGTGGAAACTTTGATTGATGGTGAAAACCTACTTCTTTCTGGTCTAGAGTGGGGCAATGGTTATCCTCTATTCAAGTCGCCTGAGGATTGTGAAGCACCTAATCGATAGAGTTCTAGAGCTCCAGGATGATGAGACGCGGTCTCCGAAGGTTCCTGAAATTGAAGAGGTGCCAGATCTAGAAAATCTACTGAAGTCTCTTCAGCCGAAGATTAGAGTCTTCGGTTGTGGAGGATGTGGATCCAACACAGTCGCCCGATTAGAGCATGAAGGATTGTTCGATGATGAATATGTCAAGGGGATGGCAGTAAACACAGATGCTCAACATCTGTTGAGAGTGAATGTGGAGAACAAGGTCCTGATTGGTCGCTCCGCCCGAGGCAGGGGGGCGGGGGGCGACCCGGAGAAGGGAGAGCAAGCAGCATACGAGTCGGAAAGAGTGCTGAAAACAGAGGTTGAGGAATGCGATCTGGCATTCATCACAGCGGGTCTAGGAGGTGGCACTGGGACAGGGAGTGCGCACGTCGTCGCTAGACTCGCAAAGGCAGCCGAGGCACTGACGATTGCAGTTGTTAGCTATCCCTTCGTTTCCGAAGGGGCCGTGCGAAGACAGAACGCCGAATGGGGGTTAGAGAGACTAAGGGAAGTGTGTGACACAGTGATCGTCCTTCCAAACGAAAGATTGCTAGAAGTTGAAGGGGTTAGAGACCTACCCCTAGATGCAGCATTCAGAGTAGCGGACGAATTGCTAATGCGGAGCATTTCTGGCGTCTCGGAGATGATTGCCAAGGAAGGAGTGGTCAACCTTGACTTCCAGGATCTACGATCGGTAATGGAGAACGGTGGTGGAGTGGCGATGATTGGCCTGGGTGAAGCGACTGTGGAGGAAGGCGCGGAGAAGGCAACCATGGAGGCTTTGCAATCACCCCTGCTTGATATCGACATCTCTGATGCAAGGGGTGCGCTGGTAAACGTAGTCGGTGGACCTGGTTTGACTCTCGGAGAGGCGGAGCAATGTGCAAAGATAATTCGAGAGAGCATCAACCCATATGCCAGGATGATTTGGGGAGTGACGACGGATGATTCGATGGGCAGTGACATCAGGGTTCTTCTAGTTCTGACCGGAGTGAAGAGCGAGCAGATTCATGGAGCGGCCCTTCACACCCAGATGAGGAATCTCAGAAACAGAACAGTGGAATTCGTGAGTTAGATTCTTTACAAAATGAAGAATGCAATTACTTTGTCTTCCCGTTGTCCTTAAATGGAATCTGTAGGTCGCCGTGATGCTTCTAGGTGGTAGCATGGCGGTTGAGAATTCCAAGGTAGGTCCTATTGAAGAGCTTGCTCAGTCGTGGCAGGACGAAATCGAAGGTCGTGTAAAGGGCCTTCAGACCGGTTCCTACGCCAGAATCCTGAAGATGGCGAAGAAGCCTTCCAAGCAAGAGTTCAGGCAGACCGTGATAGTTTGTGGGATTGGGATGTTTGTGTTGGGGGCGATTGGTTTCGTCATTCTAGCCCTAATGGTCAATGTTTTCCCTCCATTCTTCAATTGGCTGGTAGGCTGAGGTGGTAATAATGTCAGAAGCTTATACGGTGTATATCAGAAGCGGAGAGAAGGTCCTACTGATGCAGCGATCGGATGAGGTTGCTGACTTTCCCGGCGCATGGGATGGGATATATGGGGTCGGCGACCCCGATGATCACGATTCTGTAGTATCAAGGATATCGGAGTGTACGGGAATTAGTCCCGAGAAGATGAGTCTGGTTCGCTCTGGAATGGCCAGGGGGCTTGCATATGGAAATCGTCTTAATGACGTGACGCCGATACTTTTCATTACCGAGGAGACTGAAGTCAGCCCGGGTGCGTTGTACAAGAACAGCGAATGGGTTGACCCTGGGAAGGTTCAGGACAAAGACTACGCCACCCCCCAACTAAAGGAGATGTATGGGGACGTTGCTTCTTACCTGTACATTCTCAAGACTTCGATAGGCCAAGAGCAAAACGTAGCAGGTGAAATCAGGGCAAGATTATCTGGAACTGGTTCTCTGAAGGACATTCAAGACAAGATCTTCGGGGTACTCAGCCCGCATTACATGAAGGGTTTCATCTTCATCGAGGCTACTGCGATGCATCATGTCCAGAAGTTGATCGGGCGTGTTGGAGTAGGAGTGACCCCCCTAAAGAACTGCAGCAAGGTGTTGGGAGGAGAGGCTCCTCTAGAGGACGTGCTTCCATACCTAGAGCCGAAGGCGGCCACCTCTGGAATCGAGGAGGGTTGCATAGTCGAGATCTCAGGAGGCGCGTTCAGGGGACAAGCGGCACGGGTAACCAGAGTTGCCGAGACAAAGGAAGAGGTCACTGTCGAGTTGTTCGAAGCCGCCGTACCGGTTGCGCTCACTGTTAGGGCCGACCAAGTGAGGGTCACTCAGAGGGTAGAGTGAGCCTAGAAGTGTCTTTTTCCGGTTTACATCATTATCAAATAGGGAGAGCAGGTCGGCGAGTTCCGCGATAAGAGGTCATTTTCATGTCAGCACGGAATGAAACCCCCCACAAAGTCATTCAAGCACTGGGGAAGAAGAAGTGCAACGGGTCATGGGAAGCCTCTGTGGAGAACCTGACAATGGATCAGGTCAAGGAGTTAGCAGAGAGTCAGAAGGACCGGTTGACTGGGAAGTCAATTTACGCACGCTGCAGAGAGGTTATGGGTACATGCGTTTCTATGCGAGTTAGAGTAGAAGGAATGGAGCCTAAGGTGGCTCTTAACGCAATGAGCGAGGGGGAGTTTAGCGAGCATTTCAGCTAGATTCGCCACGAATTGCGGGAGAGGCATGAGCCTCGCGAACCGCAGAGGTGGGAAAAATGAGAGAAAATCTGCAAACTGCGATTCAACAGGCAATTGAGGAGGCCCCGGAGAGGGGCTTCGTCGAATCCATCGAGATTTCTTTCACGATCAAGGATGTTGACCTGAAGATTCCGACAAATAGAATTCAGGAAGAGGTCAGGCTTCCCTCTGGCAGGGGGAAGCCAGTCAAGATAGCCATGTTCGCTGGAGGTGAGATGGCGGCCAAGGCTAAGGCAGGTGGTCTCGAAGTAATTGATCCATCTACGATTGAGGATTTGGGAGGAGATCGCCAAAAGGCTAGGAAAATGGCCAAGAATTACGATTTCTTTCTCTCAGAAATCCCACATATGGGGACGGTAGGTAGATTCCTGGGCGGCGTATTGGGGCCAAGAGGGAAGATGCCCCGACCAGTTCCTCCAACTCTGGATCCTTCTGCTCTCGCGACGGGACTCAAGGACACAGCAATTGTCCGTTCTAGAGACAGGGTGACATTCCACACAGCATTGGGTTCGAGAGAGCAAGGTATCGACGACTTGACCTCCAACGCTGTAGCCATTTGGGACAGGGTCATCGGGAAACTTGAGAGGGGGTCCGGTAACATTCGATCTTGCTTCGTCAAGACATCCATGGGACCCTCCATTAGAGTCGAGGTGATCTTGTGATTCCAAAGGTTGCAGGATGGAAGAAAGATCGCGTGTCAGAGTTGACGGAGATTTTCAGCAGCGAAGGGGTAGTAGCTGTCGTCGATGTCTCTGGCGTACCTGCCAGCAACATGATCGACATGAGGAACACCTTGAGGAAGAGAATGAGCATCAGAATGGCCAAGAAGTCATTGGTGAGGATTGCTTGGTCCGAGGCCGGTAGACCAGAGAGCGAGATAGAAGCACTTCTGGAAGGGGCACATCAACCCTGTATTGTTCATAGTGACTCGATGAATGCGTTCGAGATCTTCGGGGAACTGGAGAAGACACGTCAAGGCCGAGCAGCAAAAGCGGGTGAAAAATTCCCGAACGAAGTTACAATTCCTGCTGGACCAACAGAATTCGGACCCGGACCAATCGTAGGGGAGTTCAACGCGGTAGGAATTCCAGCTAAGATTGACAAGGGTAAAGTCGCGATCCAGAAGGATACCACCTTCTCTGAAGGAGACGAGATTTCTGCGGATCTGGGAATCATGCTAGCAAAGCTAGGGATCAACCCGATTGAGATTGGCCTAATCCTGATAGGGGCAATCGAAGAGGGGCATCTTTTCCAGTCGTCTGATCTTGATCTTGATACGGACGGTTTGAGGAACGACATAGTGAGTGCAACGTCAGGTGCTTTCAATCTGGCTTGCAACGTCAGGTGGTTCTCCTCCATTACCACTCCAACTCTCATTTCCAAGGCTTCTTCGGAGGCTCTTTCGGTTGCCTTGGAGGCTGGGATCGTCAACGAGTCGACCGCAGCAGCCATACTATCACAAGCACGCGCGCGTGCTCTGTCCCTAGCAGGGCAATTAGATTCCTCAGCTCTTGACGAAGAGTTGCAAGCTGCTCTAGGAGCAGCATCTCAAAGTGCTGAAGTCGCCCCCTCCGAGGCGACAGATTCGGAGGTGGCCGTCGTGGCTGAAGCCGAGGAGGAAGAGGAGGAAGAGGATGCTGGGTTCGGTGGACTCGGTGATCTCTTCGGATGAAAAAAAGGTGAATGAAATGGAATATGTATATGCTGCAATGTTGTTGCATTCTGCAGAAAAGGACATCGATGACAAGGCCATCAGCTCAGTGCTGAAGGCTGCTGGAGTCGAGGCTGACGGGGCACGAGTAAAGGCCCTAGTCGCCTCACTAGGCTCTGTAGACATCGATGAGGCCATGGCGACCGCGGTCGCCGCCCCAGTGGCTTCGGCTGCTCCTTCTGCTTCTTCCGGTGGAGCTGCCTCTGAGGCTGCCCCAGCTCAGGAAGAGGCTGCTGAGGAGCCCGAAGAAGAGGCGGGCGGCTTCGAAGGTCTTGGCTCCCTATTCGGCTGAAGCAAAGATTGGAACGAATGACGCGAAGCCGCTATGGGCGAGGGCCTCGAGGGTGGTCTGAGACGAATGGAGCGGATGCTTGAGATTCCAGTAAGTATAGTGCCCACTGAGGCGATCAGAGCCATGCGGATAATCGGCGAAAGTCGAGGATGGGAGATGGAGCGCTTTGAGGAGACAACATTGGTCCAGAGATGGGCAATAATTGTACCAATCGCAAAAAGAGCTAGGGTACTCGGATTGAAGATTGTCTCCGGTGAAGCAGAAGGTCTAGCGATTCGGACCTGGAGTTATGTGCCAGGTTCTTCTGGGAGAATGTCATTTGTTTCCTTCAGAGTACCAGAGTTGTTTGATAACGAGAAGTGGAGAGGATTTTTGCTCGAGTGGTCTAGGGTGCTTCCAAGATGCCCTTGGAAGTGGACCTTCATGGAGAGATCGGTGATTGGTTATCTTCTTCCTGAATTCAGAAATTCACGGAAGTTGTTCTCCAAGGAAGGGTTAGACATAGGTAGTTGGGAAGGTTCGCAGGATTACTGATTGCAGATGAAAGAGTACAGAAAGGGAGAGCATTTGATATGGTGCTCTGAGAGCGAGGGCTGAAACGGCCATGGACTTCCAAGACCTGGTAGACACCCCTCAGAAGGTGAAGACGTTGGCAGGAACCTTGGTTTTCCTGGTTGCATTTCCAGTCTACTTCGAAGCCCTTCCATCCCTGATAGGGGATGATGTCTCCGGAGGTGGTTCCTCAGGACTTTCTGGTTCACTTATGGTGAGTTTCGAAGAGAGTACGACCTCTCTGAGTGAATCTGTTTCTCTTGGAGATGGGGAGAGTCACGATTCTTTCTTCGATCTGATGTCTGAGCCGGAATTAAGCATCGGGTTTGTAGAATTGCAGGTTTCTTGTTTTGATAATGATGACCCGGGCCCAGGATTCACAGACAGTGTAGATGGGGTCAGCGATCTCAGTGATGTCGAAGGGATTGATGATCAGAGTGCAGATGGAGATTGCTCCGGGGGCGGGAATGGCGGATTTACAATCCGATGGGACGTTACTCCGGGTTACACTGGAGAAGACTTCACCGAGGAGGACATGAATGAGAATGAGATTAGGGAATTATGGAACGACGGAGGGTTAGGCAGAGGAGCATGGATTGCCACAATCACCGCTTCGATTGAAGCGGCCCCCGTTGCAGGTGGCCTCATAGACAACGACGAGGACTTTGATATCACTTGGACTGCCGTTTTCTATGAGTTGAGTATTGAGGTTGCAAATAGCTAGGTCTTTGCCTGGATGCTTACTACATCTCCGTCAACTAGTTCATGATCTGCGCCAATCACTCTTCCAGATTTGGCGTCAATCGCTCTCACAAATCCCTCTCCGAGGTCTGAGTGGACCTCGAATGCTAGTCCTTTTGCAGTAGTGCCCCTGCGAATCAGAATTGCATCTGGGAGGGGTTTTCCGTCCCCATCGACCCAATGAGTCTCATCCTGAACTGGATATGCGACGATTCTGGATAGTTGGCCAAACACTACCTCTGAAAGTAGGCCTACTAGTCCCCCACCATCCCACGAAGACAAGGTGCTGGAGATTGAAGACAGGGCCGCTCTCTGCTTCTCGGAGAGATTCTCCTTGCCCTCTGCAGTCAGCTCAAATTCTGAATCGCCCAACTGATAGGAAATCAGTCCAGAGGATGAAGCCCGGCGAAGGGCGAGCTCAGCCTCGGCACTGGTGAAGACGATCGTTCCCCCGTTCGACTCTACTTCGGCCTCTAACTCGGGCCCGAAATCCTCGATTTTGTCTGCCTTGTTTGCGGCTACTGAGATTGGGAACATGGACTTCCTAATCGCAGAAGACAATGTTCTGAGCTCTTCGTGATCCCAAGACGCAGGATCAGCAGAAGATGGCAGTTGTCTCTCTACCGTTGAAAATCCCACAGAGACGTGGTGTTCAGTGGCTCCAATTCCTGTCAGTCTCTCGAGTATGTGTTCGCGAATCGCCCTGACTCCTTCGGCTTGCGCCTTTCTGGAGACTCGGTCCCATCCGTTCTCCACTATCCCCAGAATCCATGAATCTAGCTCCCCTATGAGGAATCGGTGCTCTTCGATTGGTTGGGAGCCTCCTGAACCGACTGGATTTCCCTCCAGATCGGTTGAACCGGAAACGTCGATCACTTGGATTAGAGCATCACATCTCGAGAGGTCGGAGAGAAACTGGTTCCCCCTCCCTCTGCCTTCGTGGGCTCCGGGCACCAAACCTGCGACATCGATGAGAGTTACCGGAACCATGCGCTTGAACCCTGAGCATGATCCTGAATTGGGGTTGCAGATGCTACCTCTCCTGGGATCTTCGTCCGAAGTGGATTCGAGTCTGCCGGAGGACTCCCTACGCTCCCTTAGACTAGAGCAAGCGCATCTCTCTGGCAACGGAATCCAAGTCACCCCCACATTAGGATCGATGGTCGTAAATGGGTAGTTTGCAATGTCAACAGGAATTTGTGTTAGTGCAGAGAATGCGGTTGACTTCCCGACGTTCGGCTTTCCAACGATGCCTATCCTCATGCTATCCCAGAGGTGGCAGGACCTATGGACACATTGACTATGTGGTCGATTCACAGCTCAGTGGGGCTACCCGGCATATCGGTGCTGGATTCGGGGACTACCACTGTGTCTAGCTTTCCTTCCCTCTGTGCTAGGATTTTCCTCACAGTCGTCTCCTTGGTTAGCTTGTAGGGGCTGGGTATTGAGGTTGAAGATGGGCTTGCCCCTTCAGTTGCCAACGTGCCCCTGAATGACCCGCTAATCATGTTCAGTGAGTGATAGATCGAGCCAAGGACGGTCCCATAGAAGAGAATGGAGCCCAACGCTCTGAGGCGACTGGACATGGAGTTCTCCTCCTCGATAGCAGCTTCGAGAAGAGCCATGTCAGAGAAGTCGGCCATCATCGTGAAGGCCAAGCCGGAGAATGCTCCTCCTGCCATCAACCAGAAGGCCCACCTAGAGCGGTTGACAGAAAGGACGTTTCTCCCAGAGACCTCGGGGAAGATGGATAGTGCCGCCCCAAGGGATGCGGGGACGAAAACAACCCAAACACCCATCAAAACTAGGGATGTGTGAATTCCTGTGAGCTCATTGGTTCCAGTAAGATGATCTGTGAGTACGAATAGACCACCAATGGAGATTGGGACAGCCATGAAGGCCGCCAGATTGATCTCTGGCATTCCTGGGTAGTCGGGGTTCTCCATGAACACGTCATCGCCCCTCATTGTCGCCAATACATTGGCTGAAAGAGCGATTATTGGAATTAGAGAAAGTGCAAGGAGGAATGAGCCTGCTACGATATCGTTCCTAGAAGGTTCGAATGAAGAGGCACTGATTCCGAGGAAGTCGGAGGCGATTTCACCTTCAATTAGCCCTGCTGGATTAATTGTGAGGATTGCCCCTACCATGGTCACTGCTGCAAGGGACCGGGACCAGAGTGGATTTCCGCTGCCCCTAGAGGCACCGTATAGAATCGCACCGGACATC
The DNA here is from genome assembly GCA_964570065.1 of uncultured Candidatus Poseidoniales archaeon. GTDB lineage: Archaea > Thermoplasmatota > Poseidoniia > Poseidoniales > Thalassarchaeaceae > UBA36. Next base: position 21,533 of record CAZMVZ010000013.1, on the reverse strand, counting down.
ATCAGGAAGAAGGACGTGCCCCCCATCCTAGTTGCTAGCCACTGTCCTGAGCCCGAATCCAGAGGACCTGTGATTGCTAGGACGACAACCGAGACAGGTGCGGAAATCATCCCAATAATCATCATCCATGCCGGCAGTGGCATCTTCTTTGTTCGAGATGCCGCAGTTAGGAGCATGTTGACGATGACGGCAATTAGTGCTAGGTTGGAAAGTAGAGTGGCTAGTGGCATGACCTTGATACCCACAATCTCCGGCTTGTTTGCTGCTATGAACATAACAAATACTGCAAGTGTCCAGACGAAAGACATCAGAGTAGCGTTCTTCTCGGTTGCAAGAGTTGTCCCCCCCAGTTCAGGGACGATGTGCATGGAAGAGCCGATGAGGAGCATGCCGACGGATCCGTAAACGGCAACGAGGAAGCCTGAGGTGATTAGGGGGGTTGAAGCAGGGTTTAGGCCCCATGACGAAAGGCTGTGAAGCGCTTCTGGGTCATGTGAGAGCCATAGTCCACAGAAGGTGATCACGGATGCAGGGATTAGCCAAAGAGCTCCTTGGATAATCCATGAAGTGGCTGCAGATCCTCTCTTCCCTTCCACGAAGTCAATTGGGGGGCCAAGGGCTTTCTCAAGCATGAACATACTCATGCTCTTTGAAACATCTGTGAAAACCCATATCCCCCTATTGATCAGAACGAAAACAACGAATATGGCTAACCAGAAAGCGGCCATGGATGTAATTAGTCCCATCTTTTCACCTCACTCGCTGGTTGCCTCGGTCAGCATTGTACCCAAAATTGCGAAGACGCCGATCATTGCTCCTAGGATGAAGAACCAGATGCCGGAGTCGAAGACGCCATCAAAAACCGGAAGAACTGAGGAAATAACCGGAAGATCGCTACTCGGGAACAGTATTCCATAAAGAACCAAGAAAATCATGGTTGAAACAAAACCCATTACCAGCATTACCCATGAAGATGAGGGTTCTCCCTCACCTTGAAGGAACTCTCCAATCAAAGTGGACCTGCCATCGGACAATCAATCACCCCGGAATCGTACAATTCCGACTCTACCACCGGAGATTTGCCCTTAAGCATTGGGCGTATACAGTTTGTCAATCGGGTCAAGGAGCACGAACTATGTCAATTGGGTTTCCACGTCGGAATGTTCCAGAACCGAGTGTGATTGGGAGGTTGAGATCGTTTTCCAACTCTGCTCTCCAGTGTGCCTCGCAGGAGCATTCCAATTGGTGGAACTCATGGGTGTCCCCAGACACTGAATACCTCTCAATAGCTGCAACTACCTCTGAGTCGCACGAACCGCAATTGTGGGCACCACGAATCTTTCCACCTGCCGTTGGATGAACGATGATTCGGCAACTGGAGTCCACTAGATGTTCATGGGCTCGCTTGATCATCTCCACCAACGACCATAGCCACGGTGTTCTGTATTCCTTATTCCTGAAAAGCCTGTCAACTACCGTGTTCTTCTGAATATTCATCGGGTTAACAGAGACCTCGTCGGAGAGGGGTGCCACGTCAATGAGCCACGAAGTTGTGTGGATTAGCGCATCTCCCTCTGACATGAAAGGCGGTTTGAACAAGAGGTAGGTCTTGACCCGCAAGTCGTTCTCCCTCAGCATTTCAATCGCTCGATGCCACTGTTTGGTTGTGAATCCCTTATTGACGTGGAACCTCAGAACACTGTCATCGTAAGCCTCTAGGCCAATTGCAACGGTGCATCCTGGATGTCTTGCAGCGACCCATTCAATCTTCTCTGGAGTGCACATCTGTGCTTGGGCCTCGACCACTAGGTGAAGACCCATCTCAGCAGTCTCCTTGAGAACAGCCTCCTGCCACTCGGGAGGGTTCTCCCTATCCTCGAAGAATGTGCCTGATGTGTAGACCTTGACCATCTGACACCCCTCAAAATTATTGGTCGACTTCTTCGCATATTCCCATTGAGAGAACATGTCCTTGGCAGAGACATCGTCTCTTACGTCATTGAAGTATCCGCAGAACGTACAGCCTGACTTCCACCACCAGGCACACCCCTTGGACCTGAGAATCACAGTGGCAGCCGTGCATGGAGTTCCATCTGGGAGGTTCTCGGGGGTCTTGTACACCGTAACTGGCCTACTTGCATCCCAAGATTCCCTGAACGAGATTGACTCTGGGGTGTTCTCTGGAGCCTTCACCAGATGGTGGATCTTCACTGCCTTGGACCCGTCGCCCATGATGCCACATGACTTGCCCATGACACGCGTTTGGCGCTTTGCTCTTGATATTGACGTGTTGCCCGTTCACGATAAGACACTAGGTGTTGTAGTATACACTAAACCCTAATCACGCCTCCGAGGTCGGAGTGGAATGGGTTTCGGAACAATAGAAGGAATGGGTAATGAGGAAAACAAGGCACTGAGGAGTTGGTACTGGTATGACTGGGCAAACCAGGCATTTGCCCTTACTGTCCTTACGGTTCTGGTTCCGCAGTTACTATCCAGCATGTTCGAGTTGTCGACTGGGGGTGGAACCGAGGTAGGAAGCCTGAAGATAACTGGGGATACCTTCTACGCAATTATCCTAGGATCGGCTAGCCTGTTCGTGGCTATCGTCAGCCCCGTGCTTGGGGCAATAGCCGATCGGATGCCTATCAAGAAGAAGATACTCTGGGTGTATACCGTTGTCGGCGTTCTTTTCACCGCAATGATGGGGTTAGCACCTCACCTAGAAGCTGGGTCGGCTTACAGATTTCTCGCATTCTGCCTAGTAATAGGAAACATAGGATTTGCTGGAGGGAATGTGATTTACTATGCATTCATGCCAAACCTTGCGGATAGGGGCTCCATGGATCACGTATCCAGTTGGGGGTATGCGTACGGGTTTGCTGGGGGGTCGCTAATCCTGATTGTTCACCTCTTGGTAGGACTCACTGGTTTCTTCGGAGTCAGTGATCCGTGGAGCCCATGGGTGTTGAGTTTCATCTTTGTCACTAGTGCGATGTGGTGGTTGGGCTTTGGGATGCAATTGTTTAGGAATACACCAGAACCTGAGATTCCAAACCCGAAGGAGTACGGTTCTGCTTTGGAAGCTGTTAGAGATGGGATTAGGGAAGTAAGGAAGACCTTCGGGGAGATCCGAAAATTCAAGATTCTCGCCATTTACCTTGCATCATACCTGCTTTTCTTCGATGGAATCAACACCATAGGAGGGATGGCTTCGGCTTTCGGCGACTCTGTCCTGCGACTGAATCCGACGATGAACTTCGTTCTATTGCTAATGGTGAATATTACAGCAGTTCCAATGACGGTGATAGGAGGCAAGTTGGCAAACAGGTTTGGAACGAAGAGAGTACTAGGTTGGTCTCTCGGGGTATACGCAGTAGTCGCGATACTAGCCGTTGGATTCGCCCCTCTGGAACTGGCGGACGACCACGAGCGTTATGACTTCCAGTACGATTTCAATGACGAGACTGGCGAATATGAACTAACAACCCTGTACGACAGAGGAGTGAAGGGGTGGGTTAGCAAGTCTGGAGATGGGGACCTGGAGTTCAGGGACTCTTTCTTCGAGTATATGTTTGAAACCGTTCCTGACACGAGTGAGAGTGAAAGGTGGAGTGACGACGATGTGGTTATTGACTCCATTTCTGTGATTCAAGCTACGTCTCTCCGCAGCGAGGCGGCCATGATGGGCGAGCATAGGTTCTCTTTCTCGTTCAAGGGAGGAGATCTGGATGGGAGTAGATATGTTGGTGAAGAACACCCGACAATCATTGAGGGAGAGCTTGCTGACTGGTGGCCAAACCTGTTGAGGGACAAGGTTTGGGAACCTCTGAACTTTGGAGTCAGCCTTCAATGGATAATGCTAGGGATGATGGTCGGAATCGTCATGGGGACTGCGGGTGCCCAAGCCAGAAGTCTCTTTACGATGCTCACTCCTTCCTCGAGATCCACTGAATTCTTCGGGTTCTTCGGGTTCATAGGGAAGGCGGCTGCGGTTTTCGGCCCCATCGTCTATGCAATCAGTGCAGCAACGATGGGTAGCAGGATGGCAGTGGCTAGCATAGTTGTCGTAATCCTAATCGGATGGTCACTATTCATCTTCATCGACGTTGAAGAGGGCGTCAGAGTGGCTAGACAAGAGGACATCGAAGCCGGACTGATAGTTGAGTGAGGTGCGGAAGGATGAATTTTTCTTTGGTCCAACACATACTTACGATTCCAGTGGCGATTTTCTCTGCAATTGTCTGGGGCATTGCTGCTGTTCCCTCGTACCTACTATTCATGGAAATCTCGGAATGGAGCAAGGCTCAGGATTTCTGGATTGAGGCTTTCGGGATTTGTGTGGGTTTGGGAATTGGATACTTGTTATGGGGGTTGACATTGCTGCTGATCTGCGGAGTCCTTGGAGGACTGTTGCGGCCCCCTCTGAAGGAAGGTCGATACCCACTCAATAGTTGGGTCACGATTGCATGGGCTTGGTCGCTAGTTCTCCACAAGGTGGCACAGATGTTCATCAAGAATATAGTCCCGTCACTACAGGTTAACATATACTACAAACTAATGGGCGCTAAGATCGGGAAAGGCGTCCAAATTCTCACAGATTCGTTGAATGACGCTCATATGGTGACTCTTGGGGATGGAGTAGTGGTCGGTGGAAATGCGACAATAAATGGGCATCTGGTTGAGAGGGGAGAAATTGTTCTGGCTCCTGTTCATGTTGGGAACAACGCGGTGGTTGGAGGGGGGAGCACGATTCAACCCGGGTGCACAATCGGTGAAGGAGCGGTCGTGGCATCTAGAGCCGTGGTGCCTAAATGGACCAATATCCCCGATGGTGAAGCTTGGGGAGGAATACCAGCCAGATTCATCAAGAAGGTGGGAAAGTAGGGTTACTCGTTCTCAGTCTCGGGTCCATCTTCGTCATCTGAGGACATCTCTTTTATTTCCTCTATGACAGCCTGCTTCTGGGCTTGGAACGATTCCTGCTTGGAGTGAATCTCCTTGGCTGTGGCAATGGCCCTGTCAATCATGTCGTGGCGAGTCTGGATCGCTTCGTTTAGGTCCTCGAAGAGTTGCATGTGCTGAACATACCAATCGTCCCTCGCGGATAATTCTGATTGTGCAGCTTGGTTTGACTCGTCTATCTCCTCGGCAACGGTGAGTACTTGACCGAGCCTCGCCTTCTCTCTTTCTAGCAACTCCTCGGTCTTGTCGAGTTTGCTCTCCAAGTATGGGATCTTCGTGTTTGCCTTGGCTAGATCGACTTCCATCTCGTCCTTCTGCCTACGTAGGTTTGAGAGGAGGTTGTTGATGCCTTCCTTCTCGGTCTCCTTGTCGATAAGTTCTCGGTTTAGGGTCTCAACCTGGGCCTTCATCTCGCTGATATCGGCCTCTTGTGCTTGGTATGCGACCAAGAGCTTGTCCAGAGCCTCCTTGTCCTTGGCAGCCTGCTGCTCCAGTTCTTGGATAGTCGGCTGGGGGTCTTCTCCGGCTGAGTCGTCTTGGCCCATCATCTTCCTTGGTGCGCAGGTGACCCCGATATAACCCCGGCGGCACTTAGGTCGGGGAGAAACGGCTAATCAGGGGTTTCCGCAAATAGCTGAGATTGTGGCTGAGAGGGCTACCGTCAGCCTCTTCGAAGAGGGGATGTGTAATTTCTCGTCTGGACCATGCGCGTTGTTCCCAGGACCAGAAGAACCAGTGCAAAGGAACATTGCTTCGGGGTATTTGCCCTGAATCATAGCCATGAATGGAATTGTGCCACCAGTCCAAGTAGCCAAGGGAGGGAGGCCTGTTAGCTCCATTGAAGCGTCATGGATTGCATCCGAAACGCTGCCAACGAGAGGAGGGGCGTGGAATCCATCTGCACACGAGTCTGGGGTGAAGGTGACCTCGGCACCGTATGGTGGGTCTTCCTCGAGAGTCTTCTTGGCGCACGCTATCGCAATCTCTGAATCGACGCCTGGTGGGATTCTGAAGCTTAGTTTTAGATCGGTGTTTGTTCGGAGTACGTTTCCTGCGACTTGTACCGATGGCATCCCATCCGCCCCGATTATCGAGAGTGTTGGTTCCCAGTTCATTGCAATTATCATGTCCTCGGTTGTCTCCGAAGCCTGCCTGAGCGAGTCCACGGTGGGGAACTGCTCCCAGATGCTATTGCCGACTATTTCTCTGAGGGCAACGGCCTTTTCCCTGATCTCTCCGGGGATTTCGACATGCATCTCGGGTATCAGAACTCGTCCGGTGGCCGAGTCTTCCACACGGTCCAGGAGGATTCTCAGAATCCTGAATGACGAGGGGATCGAGCCTCCTGAGTTCCCAGAATGGATGCCCTCGTGTGACACCTTCACCGAAAGCGTTCCCGAAACCAGTCCCCTTAGGGCCTCAGTCATCCACACATGATCGTAATCCGGGCCCCCACTGTCCATTACTACAACCATGTCCGGATCCCCTAGCTGACCCGATAGAGCCTCTAGGTATGGTGGAAGGTCGAATGACCCGGATTCCTCGCAGGTCTCGATGATCAGTGTACAACGTGGGTGTGGTACTCCGGACTCTTGTAGTAGTCGAATCGAGGTCGCGCAGAGATACCCCCCATAACCATCGTCAACAGACCCTCGACCATAGAGCCATGGATCTCTTCTTACGGCTCTTAGGGGATGGAGTCCCTCTGACCACAACTCAGACTTTGATGGCTGCTTATCCAAGTGGGAGTAGAAGATTACCTCCCCGGGACCGGTTCCCTCGATAGTCACTAGCAGAACGGGGGAAAGGTCGTCAATCCTATGCGTCTCATATGACATCCCAGAAATCTCCTGGTCGTCGAGCCATTTGCAGAATAGCTCGATAGTGGCGTCTAACTCGCCAAGATTTGCCCAATCCGGCTCAAAAAGTGGTGAGAGGGCCTTTATCTCAATGAATTCAGATAGGCTGGGAAGAATTGATTGCTCCCAAATCTCATCACTTCTATCCATCAAACTTCCCAGGTCCAGCGTCATAGCCCCTACCCGGGGTGTTCACTCATGGACTCTTCTACTGGGCTTTTTCAGATAATGAGCAGAGCTTGCACTCCTTATTGGAGGTTCTCTGGAATTTCTCAATCTCGGAAATTGGGAAATCTGATGCAAGGGACATTCTTGCGGTTCTTGATAGGGTCACCATCAAGTCTTCCTTTGCCTCATCAAGGAGCGCTTGCGGATATTCGACCAGTCTGCCAGTGATTCCGACCAAAATAGCTGGAGGGATGACTTCCCTCTTAGGCAACCCCGCTTTGGACCTATCAGATTCAGATTCTTCGAGGGCTTGATGGTAGAGTGCCATCTGCAGTCTATGCTTGCGGAGGAGTTCCTCCTCCTCCTCACAGATGGGCCCAGTTGATTCACCCCCTAGAGCCTCCAATAGTCCACTATGGGATTGATCTAGTAGACAGTGGGCGTCGGTCGTCTTTAGGTCAACGGCCCTGATTGTCGGCGGTCCGTTCACGTTGCTCGTGCAGAGAACTAGGTCAATCACCCCACTCATGTCGATTGTTGTGGAGTCGGTTGTCACCAGGATCTCTTCTCCGTCTGGTGACCACTTGCTCCTCCTGACGGCGTCGAAGGAAACTGGCATGGAGACATGGAATGGCATCTCAGTCCTTAGGCCCTCCACACGCATTCCATCCAACTCGGTTCCGCGGATCATCTCGCCCAGCTTCCCTTCCGAGACTCTCTGGGCCATTATCGCGGTGGCCTCTGCTACCTTCTCGGCATCGGCATCGGCTGGTAGCAGCTCGGAGAAAACTGTTCTGTGGATGTCTTCATCGGTGATTCTGTCCTCCGTCTTGGTGGTCCAGGAAGACGGCAACGGGGTGCTGGGGCCGTTTTCCCCGGGACCCGGGTTCCCGATGCCGATCTCAATAATCCTATGGAAAACATTCCCGAATGTTGCAGGGTCCACGGATAGAACGGGCTTCGTCGTTCCGACTGCCCCACTTCTGGCCAATATCGAATCGGGTTCTACGCCTGCCCTTACCTCGAGCCAGTGGCACATAGGGCATTCGAAGTAGGAGGGTAGTTTGCTTGGTTTCACACGGACTCTAGTAGAGGATTCGGTTCTTGGTGGGAGGGGCGTTGGTGGATCTGGTGTTTGGTTTCCACGGGAGGCTTGGTCGGTTGACTCGATTCTCTGGATTGGGGTCATGATTGCGTTTCCGTCTTCGTTTGTCTCCGAGAAGCAGTCGGGATGGTGAAGAATGGTCATGCCCGTCTTGCCGCTCCCACCGAGGCATGCATCCTCAAGGAGACTCCCTGGGTCCACAGTTCTGCTTCCTCTGTTTGTCAATTCTGGTTCCGATCCGTCTCCCGATGGTTCGAGCCAGGGTGACTCTAGTTCCCCTCTCCTCCATGACCCCATTCGCAATGATTCGAGCCACATTTGCCCCAATTGGGGAGCGGATTTGTCATATTTCCACGGGAACACGATGCCCTCGTCTTCCAGCCACTGGGTCCCTCTCGGGGAGCCGGCGATGATTATCTTCTCTTCTGCCCTGGTTGCAGCGACGTAGAGGAGCCTTCTAGCTTCGGCATTCTTCCTAGCCCTGTGGAGGAGGGAGACGTGTTCCCATATTGCTGATATAGGCGTTTTTCCCTCTGCGGGCCAGGGGTTGGGATGGCCTGCGAACATCTCCGGGCTGACGATGAGTCTGCTGTTCTGTTCGTTCTTCATGTTAGTCTGTCTAGAGGAGAACAGGTCTGCTATGATGACTACCTTGGCCTCGAGTCCCTTTGAGCTGTGGATCGTCATTACTTTGACTGCATTCGTTGGAGGGATTGTGGATGCCTCGATGGCCTGGGAGCTGCTCTCCCTGAGGTCCCGCAGCCTGTCCGAGAGGACTATTGGGTCACCACCGACCTCTACGGTCAGCGTCCTGATCAGATCTACGAACTGTTCTGCGTCCTGCCTTGAGGCTTGATCCGGGTATGCGACGAGCAGGTCTGAGCGGTCAATGGTGTCCTCTAGGAGTTCTACGAGGCTGGAAGAGGTGAGTTCGCACCATCTCGATACCAATGACCTCTGTCTGTCATTGGAGCAGTTCGATAGCAGCCCGGAGAGCAAGTCCACTCCCTTCTCCGAATTGGAGAGGAAGTCATGCAGTTGGGTGTCGGTCATCCCGAAAAGCGGCGAGCGGGCCACCCATGCTGCGTTGTGCCTGGATCTTGGCCTAGCGACGAATTGGACTAGTCCCTCCAATGCAGAGGCTGCTGGGCGTTCCAGCAATCCGCCTTCGCGGTCGGCCTGTGCCGGGACTCCGATATCATGCAGATGCCTCATGATGACATCCCTTAGATTGACTCTGTTTGGCAGGAGGATCGTGATTTCTTCGGGCCTTACTGCGTCTTCTGGTTGGACTTCAGTCCATGAGTTATCGGCGGATCTTACCCTTACCGGGCTCCCTTCTATGAGGCTCCTCACTCTGAGTGCAATGAGCATGGCTTGCCTCTCCAATCGATCCAACGAGCCCGGTCCGAACGGATCTAGGTGGGTCCGCAGATCTGTGGCGGGATCGGTGGATCCATCGGAGTCGGGTGGGCAAATCCACTCTATCGAACCCGGGTTATTCCTCTTCTCTGGGAATGAGTGGAGAGTCTGTGACGAGGCATAGAATTCCCCTCTGGAGATTAGTCTGTGCCTATCTGAGAAGACGTCCTCCCACCATTCGTTCATCACGTCCAGAAGACCGCCTTCGGATCGGTAGTTCACCTGCAATGGCACCATGCCCTCCCTGCGTGCCCTAACCTCCTCCCCTGACGGGGCGGGCAGGTCCCAGTCGGTTGAGTCGAATGGGATCCAAGGAGAAAGGTCCCTGCCACCCCTTTGCATGTACTCCGATGCGGTCGCAATGTTCGACTTGTGGTCATTCCTCGGGTCCCTGCTATGGGACTCTTTTCTGAGGGCTGGTTTTCTGATTAGCTCTGGAACGCTGGAGAACTCATGCACGTTGATTGACCTTAGTGACTTGGCGAAATCCAGGAATCCGGTAACCTCTGCCTGTCTGAAGGCGTAGATGCTCTGCTTTACGTCTCCAACGTAACACACTGTAGGTTCCCAAGGGGTGTCCGGCTTGGGAGGGTCCCCTTCCCTGACCTCCCTTGGCCCCCAGAGCCTGGAAAGCAACCTCCATTGGAGGGGGGAGTTGTCCTGCGCCTCGTCGATGATGAAGGCTCGGTACCTCCTTCTGATTTCCTCGAGGAGGTGCCTCCGACTCTCCAGATCGGTTCGGATGGCTCCCAATTTGGATGCCCAGGCTCCGGCCGATTCCGTGTCTAGCTCGAGTTTGGATAACGCAGCCATTGCCCTGGAGATGTGATCATCCCTCCATGGGCTGTCTAGGCTTATTGAGTCGAGTTCCCTCTGGATAGAGGGGTGGTAGAACATCCTGCAAACCTCTGGGCAATTTGCCAGCAACAGGTCTCCTGCAAGTCTCTGTATGTCGTCGAAGTCATGGACCTCATCGCGCTGCTTCAGATTCTTCATCACCCCCTGAAATCCCAGATGGAGGAGATTTAGGTCCCGAAGGTTCTGTATCTCGGCGTCCAATGAGAAGTGGTGGTTCTTCTTCGGATTGTTCAGCCGCTCGGGGATTTCGGTCGTGAGGGCATGGGATGGTGGTTCCCAGTCAAGGGTCACCTCTGGGGGTTTGGACTCGTCGAGGATGATTGCTGTTCTCACGAAGTGAAGCATCATGCTTCCCATATCATCTGACCAGATTCGTTGCAGCTCCGAGATTTTCGACTTCATCGTGGATATGTATGCTGATTTCAGATTCTTGTCCTTTATCTCAGCATAGCTCCTCACTCCCGCTGGCCAGGAGTCAGATGGGAGCTTCATTCCAGGGAAGAATTTCATCTCCTTCCCCATTAGTGTCGATGGGCTGACGATGCAAGTCAGAACGTACCCCATCCAGCACAGCTTGTCCCATTCGCCCGGAGGTGGTCCGTTCCGGTCTAGTTCGTCAAGGGATGCCATCCGAGTCTCGGAGGACCAACCGACAGCTGAGGGGGACTGGAGTGATTCCTTGATTGTCTCGCAGATGTCTGACACAATCGAGTGTAACCTCTGAGACTGGTCGGAAATCTCCTCTTTGTCGACAGAGGACATGATCGTCGATAGGAGATTTTTTGGGTCGAAGGAGCCGGTTTCGTCCATAATCTTGCGAGATGACTCCTCGACGAAGACGGCTTTTCCAACTAGTGTTCTTAGTACTCTGGCTGCTGATGTCCTGCCTGAGTAGTGGCGAGCGACCCGGTCCCTCGCCGAGAGCACCTCCGAAGCGATGTGGGATGGTATTCCGGCGTCCACCGCCTCTCCAATTCGATTCCTCTCGCTAGCGAGTCTCCAGATCGTCCTGAGTGCGGTCTCGATCAAAATCGCCCTTGATGCATCCGACACATTCTCGCGACTCAGTGCGTCTCCGAGCTTTCCACGATACGGGGACACCAATTGGGATAGGAAGGAGTCTATCGTTCCGATTGGCGCATCTTCCAGGAGGGTGAGTAACTGCTCGACGAATCCTTGGCTCCTCACCCTCGGATCGAACCTATGCTTTCCGTCATCGCCCAACGGGCCTGGCCTGATCCTCGAGATTGCGCTGCGAAGTCGATCTTTCATCTCGTCTGCGGCCCTGTTTGTGAAGGTGAGGAGGACGACTTCGCCTGGGAGCAGGCCGCCCCATCCTTCGAGGTTGATTCTCTCCGATGCGGGTGCTGTGACCATCCCCCCTCCTTTGCTGGAAGGCCTGGCTGGCTTGGGAAGGAGCCTGGTTGCCCGTTGATCCGTGGCGAGATAGTGCTCTATGACTCGGTCAACGATTGTGCTCGTCTTGCCGGTTCCAGCACCTGCGTCGATGACGATATGCGAGTCGAGGTTAAGGGCCAGGCGCTGGGCCGTGTTTAGCCGGATCAGAATGATCCCTCCATCCTGACGTTGCATGTTTCTCTAACCGGGCAGTAACCGCAGACACCGGGTGATGGCGTTGGGTGAACCTTCCCCGAGTTTGCGTTGGAAGCTACCTTTAGGGCTACTGAGAGTCTCTGTGCCATCCATGATCTGAAGTGATCGCTCTGGGTTTTCTCGTCCTCGTCGGCGAATCTGTGTGTTGTGCTTGTGATTGATGACCTTGTCCCGATGTTGATTTCCTTTTGCGACTCTGAGTATTGAGAGGATATCTCCAGGAGGTGGTCGGAGTTGTGTCCGAACACGGATATGCCTGCTGCAAGGACCAGGTCACCCGGGTGTGCTTCCTCCCATGCACGGGCATAGACCGCCAATTGCAGTTCTTCGAGGAGCCCCTTGTAGTGCCGATTCCTATGGAGGGGTGACTCCGAGGTCTTGATATCCCTGATAGCGATTATTCTCTTTGGCCTCCACCCCGTACCATGAACTCTGATTGGTGCGACGCTGTCGTCCCCGTCATTGTCAACCCACTTCCCAGACGCCGAGTCGATAGGGAGAAGATCTACGCGATCTACCCACCCCCTGACCTTGATGGGTTCGGTATCGACGTACCCGGAGAGTTCCTTTGGAAGTGAGATGTCTACGTTCCTTGAGCCTTCTTTCCCAATCATCCACTCTATGGATATGGGAGTCGAGTCGGCAATCTGCAGTTCTGCTGAAACGATGCTTCCAACCCTGCCAGCAGGGGGTGTTGGAGAAGGGTCTGCGAGCCAGCTGCTCCACTCCTGTCTAGACATTCCGGTCAACGACCTCAGGCGCTGTGTGGAGACTGCGTCTGATCTCTCTAGCCAAGGGGCCCTCGAATCGAGGGACTCCAGTGCTATCCTCATCACCTCGTTCGAATTCAAGCCTGATTTCCCGACGCTCGGATGTCCTGATTCTCCGTCGAAGATTCGTTCCTCGCTAGTTGGGAAATCCAGGATATTTGCGATGATATCGTGATGGACATTGTGAAGCAGTTCCCCATATGTCCTGTTGTCGATATCCTCACCTTGCAATTCTTCCCTGCCTGCATCAAGTTCTCTCGAGAGCCACCCACTCCTAGGGCACCTCAGCCAAGTCTGGAGCCTGGTTGGCGACCAGACGGGGACATCCAGTGATATCTCACCCGAGTGCCCGTGTCTGGAGTCGCTCACCGATGAGCCGGTTGGGGAGGGGGTTAGTGGTCTCGGATCTATGGAGAGGGATTTTTTTCCTCCGGATAGGCCACCCAAAACTGGCCACCTCTGATTGGTTCTGGGGTTTTCGACCCCAGGGGGGCTCTTTCCATGGAATTTTAGCCCCTCGAGGGAGAACACGTGCTCTCCAGCATATTCAGGGAGGTAACCATCTTCATCTGCGATTGAGGGCTGTCTTCTTTCGCGGTCCCTCTGGGCATTGGGGTCGATTGGGATAGAGATCGCGCTGGGGTTGATTGGGGGTGTGGATGGATTGCCCGACTCCCTGATTCGCAAGCCGTCGTCCTGTCTGACATCCCTCGGAGAGGAGAATGCCATGGAGAACCGGTAATCCCCCTCCTCGATTCCCTCTACATCGGAGTCGCGGGCCCATTCCCTGATCGGTGCTGATGGGGGGGCTGTTTCATCCATGCTCGGGTCTAGGATTATCACTTCTGGCGAGGATTGCAAGATATGCTGAAGGCTGTGCCTGGCGTCCCTGATTGGGGAATCGGGCCTGAGAATGCCCAGAGAATGTCGTTCCTCCTCACCTAGGAACGGCGTCTTGGGAACTCTAAGGTCCCATGAAGAGCTGGAAAGGTTCGCCAGGATGATTAGTTCGGAGGTGCAGCCAAGGGCCTCCTCTGGGCTTAGTACTGAGACGTTACCGGAGAAGTTCGGACCCCCCGTGACTGCAGACGATTTCTCGGCTAGTGAAATTAGTTCGTCCACCCAATCGGGCCCAAGGGTTGGTCCCCTCTGGTCGGAGCTTCGCTGCATCTCCCTCAGGACCTCCCTGTCGCTAACCAGAGCGTGGACTGCTGCTGCAGGAGAGAGTCCCTGCCCCCTGTAGAGCTGCATCTCAGAATCGAGGTCGATTAGGGACAGGGTGTTATTCAGCCATCCATCCCCGTCCGGTGCGATATCCGGGAGGGGAAGTTGGGAGCCAGTGTAGCACCCAATCGGCTGCCCGAGATCCCGTACCAGTTCCCTATCCGGACCCCGGAGGATAGGGAATAGGGAATTGGCCAAGCAGAGTAGCCACCATTGTGATGCCTCCTTTGATGGTCCGTCCCTCTCGTCTGAAGGTGGTCGTGAGAGTGTCTCAATCCACTTGAGTAGGGCTCCTGGGCCTCCAAGGACGTGTTCATTCCTTGCTAGTTTTGTGAGTAACTCGGAGTCAGCTGAGGGGGAAATATCGGGCTCGGTTGGGTGCTGGGAGGCAATCTCAAACGGGGTGATGGAACTCTGAAGGGAAAGGGCCCTCAGGTTCTCTAGCGAGAATGCATCAGGGCCATGAGCAAGGTTTGCGAGTCGCAATATCCAGTGTCCAATGGGGTGGGACGAGGGGGGCTCTCTCTTCCTCTCCAGGAAAATTCCTATTGAACCTAGGACCTGTTCCCACCTGTGTCTGTTTTTCTCGACGGCTGGATCGATGATGATGATCTCCGAGTCCCCCCTAGTGAGCCTCTCTGAGACCAGTCGCGTCGTGACGTCGAAAGAGTGGTCTTCCCTCCTGAGCAGGATCCTTGTGACTTCCGATGATGCCGCCTTTGCAGAGGTTCTGCCGCTGGGGACCCAGTTCGGGAGGTCATGAGGGTCCTTCACAGGGTGCTCATCGACGAGGAGGTTTCCGTGGTGCCCGAGTCGGAAATTACCAGGATGGGCGAGCTGGTGTATTGGACTGTGCTTTGACAGGGATAGGAGCATCTCGGTATGGGATCGGCATAGGACCGGGGAGTGGTCAAGCATGATTATGCCATCTATATCGGAGACCGTGAATGGGGTGGTGCCGCTCTCCAATGAGTCGATGATTCGGCCGACTGCCATATCCGGGTGGGTGAATCTTAGTTTCTCCTCCAGGCGTTCTATGACCCTTCTGAAAGTCACCATCCCCGGTCCTTGCCACCTAGTGACCGCCATCTCTCTGGAAAGCTGGTAGTGGAGTTCGGCTAGGGCCTCGGTCTTACCCTTCCCCCACCTCATGTCCGGCAGTGGGTTGATGAGTGGGAATCCGAGTCTTGCCGCTTCCCTCCTGCACTCGCTGTGAATAACTGACAACAGCGGGCCGTCATTGGACAGGACTCGAGGCATCCTGAGATCCGCGACCAGGGATGAAATGAGAGACTCGATTGTGTGGTGCAGAGTACGGTCCACGGCTCCTCGGAGGCCTATCGAGGAGAGGAGTTGCATCCTGGATTTCTCTGTGGGATAGACTACCAGTATTCTCCCGTGGAGACTCGTGTCTGTGCTTTGTTCGCCCAAAGACTGTCGCTTGATCTGCTCCTTGAGCCATGCTGGCATTGGCCCTCTTGGGACCCTCTCGCTGGTCACACAATGTTCCCTCGTCGCCAACATGTCATCTCCGAGCATTGACCATGCTCGGGGGTGGTTATTCAACCCAACTGTTGGCACTCATCCCGATGGCGTAGAATCTCTGTTGCGTCTGGGTACCAAAGCGGCGAGCATGCACAATAGCGTGGATAAAGCCGGTGCTGGAAGTGAGTTGTCGCCACTGGAAGGTCTGCTAGTTGTCCAATCCACCAATAGGACCACGGACATATCGTCCCCATCCCAAGGTTCGGGGGGATCGAGGAGTATCGAGGATGCGTTCTGGGAGCCGATGTTGACTGCCTCGTGAAGGACATGGCTGTAGTTCCCCTTGCCGTTGCTTCCCTCTGGGAAATATGCACTGTGCTCTACGAACATCAGCCAACTGGTTACTTCCCAGTTTTCTACCTCAGCCGAGAGGCTAATGTTCCAATGGAACGAGAAAAGTTCGGGTATCGCAGCATCCTGGACTACGGCTAACTCCAGGAGGTTGTTGCTGGAGAACGGATGATTGGAGCCCATGGTCAGTGCAGTACCATAGTCAGTTTGCAAACTGTTGGATTTGGTACTAGTTCCGGTGTACATCCTCTCCCCATCGAAAACATTTGACGGGGCCGATCTTTCAGTCCCGTCAATTTGAACGGTTCTCCCGTCTGACGCCTCGAATGAAATCTCTGAGGAAATAAGTGAGCCCTTGCCGTAGGTATCGACCCATCGAGAATCTGTCGAGTTGCTTCCGAAGGGGTCCAGAGTCTCGTAGAAGTATCTGTGATAGTGTATCCTTGTGACTTCCTTAGCGAGGCTCGGTAGGCTTTCGATGGCCTCATCCAAGGCCTGTTCTGTCTTGACGCAATTCAAGCACCAAGTCGCTGTGTATACTTCGACGATGCTTGGCAACGAAGACACTTGTGATATGATTAATTCATCAGTTGTGTTGTTATTTATGTCAAAGGAAATGCCGCCTATTGTACCTCCGGATGTCCCGTTTTCGTCGAATACCCTGGCTTCATCCCAGAGGCTACTCGTGGTTGCTGAGGCATGAATCGGCAATAGGATGATTGCAGTCAGGACCACTGCCACTAGACGCCTCACATTCGACTCGAGGTGGGCGAGTTATTGAACGCTTACGGGTCATTGTGAGTCTTCGAATGCCTCTATCGCCCTGTCGACGTCCTGGTCAGTGATGTGCAAGTGGGTGACAGCCCGGACTATGGAATCTGTTTCCTCGCTCACGTCCACCCCCCGGCTAGCAAGCCTGCTGGCTACCTCCTTCGCACCATCTTCGTTGCATTGCACGTAGACCATATTGGAGTGGACTGCCTCCAATTCGACGGAAAACGAGTTCATTCCGCTGATCGCCTCTGCGAGCCTGGATGCACGGATGTGGTCCTCGGAGAGTCGTTCTATATGGTTCTCCAAGGCATAAATCCCTGCAGCAGCTAGGATCCCCGACTGTCTCATACCCCCTCCGAAAGTCTTCCTCCACCAACGGGACTTGGAAATGGTTTCTAGGTCACCGACCAGAACTGAGCCCACTGGGGCCCCTAGGCCCTTTGACAGGCAAATGGATATCGTGTCGAAACCTCGAACCATCCTTGCGGGATCGACCCCACTGCCAATCACCGCATTGAACAGGCGTGCCCCATCCAAGTGTGTTCGGCAGTCTTTGTCATGAGCGACTTTGCATATCTCATCGAGTGTTTCCTGCTCGTAGATCGAGCCTCCTCCTACGTTGGCGGTGTTCTCTACGCATACCAACTTACAATCCGGAAAGTGGTAGTTGCTCCCTGCTGTTTTCCTAATCGCATCTTGTACTCCGGTGGGCGTCATCTGCCCCCAGTCTCCGTCAACCAGAGAAACGGAGCACCCAGCCAGGGAGGCATATGCTCCTGATTCCCACAGGTAGATGTGGCTCTTGCGATGGGTGACTATCTCGTCCCCGTGGTTCGTTTGCGATTTTATTGCAATGTTGTTCGACATGGTTCCAGAGGGGACGAAGAGGGCTGCCTCCTTTCCCAGCATTCCGGCGACCATGTTTTGGAGTTGAATCACTGTGGGATCGTCGCCCCAGACATCATCCCCGACTACTGCTTTTGCCATGGCCTCCCTCATTGGCGCCGTCGGTTGGGTGACTGTGTCGCTCCGCAGGTCGACTCTGTCGCCGGGGTAATCCCTCATGGGCCTCGCTGAGGGGCGTTTCACATAACTGGTGTGCCTTAGTCAGAGTGCTACTTCTTTATGTCCTCGGAGTACAAGTAGGCCTTTCCACGGCCACCACCGCTCGATTTCTTCTTGTTTGAGATATAGAGTATGGCCATGGTGCCGAGTACGACTGCGGGGACGGCGAACATCAGGAGGGTCATCCATAGCGGCCTCTCGATGTCGACGCACTCGATCTGCCCGCTGAGTTCCTGCTCGGTCCCGGACGGGCACGGGGATTGCCCGGTTGCGCCGGCCTCTGAGACGAAGTTGCCAGGATCCGCTGGGAGGCAGGCGATCCTGCCCTCAGTCGATTGGTAGGTTCCTGGTTGGCACGGGGTTTGCGAAATCGCAGCCGAAGACGAGACGAAGTTACCTGGGTCGGCGGGGATGCATGCGTCTGCTCCCTCATCCGGCTGGTAGTTCCCGGCCTTGCAGGTGGTCTGAGACACGGCCCCTTCCTCTGGTACGTAGTTTCCAGGCATGGCCGAGAAGCAGGAGTCCTGTCCTCCGAATGACTGGTACTGTCCCTTGGGGCATGGTGTCTGACTGATGGATCCGAGCGAGTCTGCGTAGTTTCCAGGAGTGGTGAAATCGCATGATGGCTGGCCGGGCTCCGATTGGAATGTGCCTGCTTCGCATTGGGTCTGCGAAGACGCGCCGGACTGATTCACGTAGTTCCCCGGGGAGGCTTCGATGCAGGTCGTTTGCCCGCCTGGCTGGTACTTACCGATAGGGCAGGCCGAGACGGATGAGCCGTCTGAGCTAGCCACTTGGCCGGGTGGTGGGGTCTCGCAACCCGAGGAGCCTGCTTCGGACTGGTACTCCCCTGGTGGGCAGGGCGTTGCACCAGTTGCACCATCGAAGTCGACGTAGTACCCTGGTTCGGCAGCGGTGCAGGAGGCCTGGCCCGGCTCCGAGGAGTAAGTCCCGTTCTCGCATTGAGTCTGGGAAGTTGCCCCTTCTATCGAATAGTATCCCGGGTCAGCAAGGATGCAGGAGGTCTGACCCGGATCCGGCTGGTAGCTCCCGGCTTCGCAGGGGTTCTGATCGGACGAACCCTCCTCATCAGTGTAGTGTCCTGGATCGGTCTCCAAGCAGGAGTCCTGACCGGGAGAGTTCTGGAATTCACCGGGTTGGCAAGGTGACTGCGAGGTCTGCTGCAACCCGTTTACGAAGAAGCCGGGTGAGGCATCGGTGCAATTTGCCTGGCCTATCTGAGAGGAATATGTTCCCGAGGAGCATTGCTGTTGATCGTCTGAGCCCTCTGCTGGCACGTGGAATCCCTGTCCTGCTTGGAAGCATGAGGTCGCTGCGGACATGAACTGGTATGAGCCGGCCGGGCATGGGGTCTGTTCTGTCGCGGCGAAGGCAGAGACGAAGTACCCTGGAATCGCGTCTATGCATAATGCTCCGCCCGAGTCCGGCTGGTAGGTCCCCAAGGTGCATTGTTCCTGGCGAATTGACCCTTCTCCCGACACGTAATTGCCCGGTTCAGCGAGTATGCAGGAGGCCTGACCCGAATCCGGCTGGTAGCTTCCCACCTCGCAGAGGGATTGGGAAGGGGAGGCTTCATTCTCGACGAAGTGCCCTGCACTGGCGTCAATGCAAAATGTCTGGCCGGAGTCTGGCTGGAATGTCCCCGGGCTGCATGTGAATCTCTCGTAGGGCGGGACGCCGTCTGCGTAGTAGCCCGGTTCGGCCTCGATGCAGGTGCCGTTCGCCTCGTAGGTTCCCGCCATGCATCCGTCTGGGAAGGGGTCGAAGATGTTGACTATCCCATCGCCATCATTGTCCCTCTCGCCCATCAGGGCGTGCCTGCCTGTGCCGAGATCGACGTAGGCGGGGACATCGCTGTCGACGTCTGCGCCTAGCCCTAGGGCTCCCTGCCCGTGTGCCCCCCAGCAGTATAATGACCCATTGGTAGCCACTCCGCAGGTGTGGCGCATGCCCGCTGAAATCTCTGCCAACCCAGCTCCGTGTGGCATCGAGACGAATATGGGAGTGGTGGTGTTGTTGGTGGTGCCGTCGCCGAGTTGCCCAAACTCGTTCCACCCCCAGCACATACCGCTGCTGTTGTCTAGGATCACGCAGGTGTGTCCGAGCCCTGCGTCTATCGAAATCGCAGTCCTTCCGGAAGGCAGTTGTGGGGTTCTCGGATATGTCGAGTTGTTGGTGGTGCCGTCGCCGAATGCTCCGTAATTGTTGTTGCCCCCCCAGCAACTCACCAATCCGTCGTCGAGGATTCCGCAGGTGTGCATGGGGCCGAGAGCGAGTGCGACCAAGGAGCGGTTCTCGGGGAGTATCGTGATGGGCGTGGGTTCGTTCCTGTCGTTGTAGGTGCCGTCACCGAGGCTTCCCTCGTTGTTCGACCCCCAGCACATCCCGCTACCGTTGTCTAGCACCACGCAGGTTGTGTCGAACATTGCGGTTACCGAAACAGGGGACCTGCCGGGAGGGAGTTGAATTTGCGTAGGGGATGTTCTGCGATCGAAGTCACCGGTTCCCAATTGACCGTTGGTATTCTGACCCCAGCACCAGAGGGTCTCGTCGTCCGCTATGGCGCATGTGTGGTGCATTCCGGTAACCACGGTAACAGCAGCATTGGTCCCCAATGAGACATATTCGTGTGGCGTATCCCACCACCCCCCATAGTGGCCATGGCCGATCTGGCCGTTCCAATCCTCACCCCAACAGGATAGGGAGCCGTTGTCCAGCAACATGCAAGTGTGGTGACCGCCGGTGCCGCTCATCTCAACTGCTACTCTTCCCCCCATATCGACGTTCGAAGGGACGAATGAGCCGTCGGAATTTCCGTTTCCTAAGTAACCCTGGCCCCCCCTTCCCCAGCACTTCATGTCGTTGTTGTCCATCACCACGCAGGTGTAGTTATGCGCTGCTCCAACAGCAGTCAGTGAGTGTATCGAGCCAATGGTTGAGCCGGGGAAGGTTGGATGTCCCGGGTGTTTCATAGAGACGATTCCATCCTCCAATTCCTCTTTCTCGATAGGCTGAATTCCTGAGGAAGCAGACATTCCGATGAATAGGAATGCTAGGACCAATGATAGGGCTCTTCTGGGCACATACGGGGCGTTCATAGTTGTCGAAGTACAGTCGATTGTATTAACGGTTTTTTCGGAAGTGCTGGTTTTCGGTTCTGGATGGTCAAACTAATTTGTGACACTCCTTGCGAAGGCCATGGGAGTAGAGGGGGGCGAAGTGGAGTCCTTCCTCTCGGACAACTGCCCCCCAATGGGAATCTACGAGACGTTGTACGCATTCAGAGACTCGTTCGGGAGCTTCATGGGGTCAGAGGGCACGCACCCGTGGTCCCAGGGCTTCCCCCTCACGACCCCCCTGGAGGAATTCGGTGGCCCTTCGCTCCCTGATAGCATAGATGTCACTTGGGAGGACCGTTTCTATCCAAAGGCATGGGGTCACCCGGAGTTGCGCGATGCGATTGCGAGTTACTACAACACCCAGTACGGTTCCGGAATCGCCCCAGAGAACGTTATGGTGTTCGCAGGGGGGAGGCCTGGGATTTACACCGTGTTGGCGTTCCTGAAGGAGAGCGTTCAGGCGAGGATCGGTAGCATAGAGTGGCCGGCGTATCTCGACATCATGGAGCAGACGAAGACAAGTTTCCAGATCGTCCCATTCACCAAGGAGAACAACTTCCACCCGAGCAATGAAGAGTACTTCGATCGCTCTGGCCTGAACGCAAAGACCCGTCTAATGCCGATAATTTCCAATCCGCAGAACCCATCCGGTCAGACTCGATGGGGGGATGAGCTAGAGCACCTGATACAGTTGGCGGAGCAGCCGAAGAATGGGATTCTTCTTGATGAGGCA
>CAZMVZ010000012.1:0-42373 GCA_964570065.1 uncultured Candidatus Poseidoniales archaeon | reverse complement strand
CTATATCCAAGGTGAATGCGACCAGTAGAGGTGCCCAAGCGTTGGGGCACCTCCGAGCAGGATCATGTTCAGGCACATCCTCCCCAATGCTTGGGCACCTCTACTGGTCGCATTCACCTTGGATATAGGGGGGACCATACTATCCGCATCCGGTCTATCCTTCCTCGGCTTGGGGGCAGCACCATATACGGCAGAGTGGGGACTGATGATATCCGAGAGCAGGGTCGCATTCCAACGCGCCCCTCACATGATGCTATATCCCGGCTTAGCGATAGCCATCACGGTGCTTGGCTTCAACCTACTAGGTGACGGCATACGGGACGTGGTTGACCCGAAGAACAGGAGGTGATTGGATGGCTAGAGAAGTGCTGGAGATTGAGGGACTCAGGGTCCACTTCGACACCCTAGATGGTTCGATTGAGGCCCTGAACTCAGTAGACCTGAAGGTCGACGAGGGGCAGATAATGGGCCTAGTGGGCGAGTCTGGGTGTGGAAAGTCAGTTACCTCGCTGGTCTCCATAGGGCTCGCAACCTGCGAGGTCGACGAAGGTAGCGTCAGGTATCAGGGCGAGGAACTCCTCTTCAGGGATTCCCCATCGAAAATCCAGATCCAGCAAATCTCGGAGAAAATCACTGCATTTGGAGTCATGGCCGCTATATTTTCATTCTTCGCTACA
The DNA here is from genome assembly GCA_964570065.1 of uncultured Candidatus Poseidoniales archaeon. Taxonomy (GTDB): domain Archaea; phylum Thermoplasmatota; class Poseidoniia; order Poseidoniales; family Thalassarchaeaceae; genus UBA36. The sequence goes on along the minus strand of CAZMVZ010000012.1, from coordinate 41,696 downwards.
ATTCTAGTGGAGCCCAACTTTTTCAGTTCCGTGTTCCTGTTTTTCTCAGCAATAACGATCTTATCATGGCTAGTCGGATTTTCATCAAGGGCAGAAACCCGCAAGCATCAGAGGTACATGAGATGGGTACGGGGGAATGAGATCAGCATGATCTTCCAAGAGCCAATGTCGGCCCTCAACCCCCTATACAAGGTTTCGAAGCAGATTTCTGAGGTTATGAGGGAGCACGACCGCCTAGTGGAAGCGGAAACCCCCAGAATCGAGAGAATCGGTAGCGCCTTAGTGAGTCCATTCTCGATGATCAGGAGCGCATTCTCCACAAAGCCTAGTCAGTCGTCAGTAGCATTGGCGGCACTTTTGTTCGTCTTCTCAGCACAACTATCCGGTTCCAAGGACCAGATTCTGGATGTGATCTCGGCCCCGATCCTTCTCTTCACAGACCTGTCAAGTTGGCTCTTGAACTTCGGGACCATTCTAGCCAATCCCTCATTGAAAGGCCTGTTTTTTGGAACCTTGGTATCTGTCTACTCTCTGATATTATTGCTCATTGAACATATCGTTATTGTCGGTGGAATGGGCGGTATATACGGATATGGAAAGTATGGAAAGGTCGCAGATGACTCCCCATTCGCTGCTATCTCATTGTACATACCCCATTTGATAGCTGCTTACCTAGCAGTTTTCCTGATGATTTGGATGCCGCTATCCGGACTATCCGCTATTCTAGTGATATGCGCACTACTCGCTCTCCCGTTCATCATCTGGTCTGACTTCCTCAGGCTGGACCCCGCTCACATTAGACAGGTCGAGGGCATCTTGGATGATGTCAGGATCCCCGATCCCAAGTCCGTCGCCAATATGTATCCGCACGAACTATCAGGAGGTATGAGGCAGAGGGTAATGATCGGGATGATGATGGCATGTGAGCCCAAGCTACTGATTGCCGACGAACCCACCACTGCTCTTGACGTCACAATCCAGGCTCAGATCCTCAACCTAATGAAGACCCTCCGAGACGAGAAGGGGACTGCAATTCTGCTGATCACTCATGACCTCGGAGTGATTGCAGAGATGTGCGATGACGTAACGGTGATGTACGCTGGAAGGGTAGTGGAGAGGGCCTCTGTCAGGGAGATTTTCTCCAACCCATTACACGCTTACACTAGAGGCCTAATCGCCTGCACACCAAACCTCGATTCGGAAAGGGGGTCAGTCCTTCCAGCAATACCTGGACAGGTTGCGAATCCCTCTGATTTCGTCCATGGATGCCGTTTCTGCCAGAGAATGGATAGGGAGGGAGAGACTCTGGTCACTCGCCCGCCTTTCTTGGAAGCAAGCGATGGGCACTGGGTCGAGAGCTGCCCCATTTGCCTAGACGAGTCACAGGACAGGTGGGTGTGAGAATGTCGGAGAAGCCATTAATAGAAATAAGGGGGATGAGGAAGTGGTTCCCGATAAAGGAAGGCATGCTGTCATCCGTTAGAAGCTACGTACGGGCTGTAGACGGGATTGATCTGGAGATAAATCGGGGAGAGACCCTCGGCGTGGTAGGCGAATCGGGCTGCGGCAAGACCACATTGGGCAGGGTCCTGATGGGCCTAATACCAATCACCGATGGATCCGTGATTTATTCTGGATCAGACATCCGCGAGATCCCGAACAAGGAGATTAGGAGAAAGATGCAGATAGTTTTCCAGGATCCCGGAGGCTCGATGAACCCAAGGATATCGGTTCGTTCTATCGTCGGGGAGCCCCTGCAGGTCAATGGGATTTGCGAAGGCGTGGAACTGACTCGCAAGGTCGAGGAACTCTTGGAATCAGTGGGCTTGAAGGCCGAACACATGACTCGATTCCCCCATGAGTTCTCTGGCGGTCAAAAGCAGAGGATTGCTCTTGCAAGGGCCCTCTCACTCGACCCGGAGTTCATCCTTCTGGACGAACCAACCAGCGCACTGGACGTCTCGGTCCAGGCTCAGGTCCTCAACCTGCTTGAGAAGATTCAGAAGGAGAGGGGACTCACATTCGTCTTCATATCCCACGACCTCGCTGTCGTCAGGCACATCTCCGATCGCATCGCTGTGATGTACTTGGGCAAGGTCGTCGAATTGGCTGATTCCGATGAGATATACCGCAACCCCCTCCATGCATACACGAAGGCCCTGATCTCCGCCATCCCCAGCTCAGACCCAGATGCAAGGAGCGACCAGCCTCCCGTCGAGGGAGACGTCCCCTCACCGGTCGACCCTCCTCCGGGGTGTGCCTTCGGCCACCGCCTCCAGCATCCTGACTGGGAGAAGAGCACCAAGATGGACCTGTCTCTGAGGGAGGTTTCTCCAGGGCATTGGGTGCAGCCTTGCCCCTGCTGCACTGAGTCTCAGGACGCCGTCCCCGATCGGGCAAGAGGGGAATGAATGCCGAGGAGCACTGGCGATCCTGACGATGAATCCGAGACTCCCCCATTCTACGACAGGAGGAAGGAGGCAGAGTCTTCCTTCTGGAGACTGAAGAAGGCGTCGGATGCCTCTCGGGAGAATCGTGTGAAGACGGTCTTGGCCCAAGAGGAGGAGAGCCTACTAGCAACTCTTGGGAGGGTTGCCTACATCTCCGTATGCATTTTGTTCGACGGCCTCATTCTCACAGAGATTCCCGTAAGTATGGGCAAGACGGCCTTTTCTTGGATATTGTTCCTGATCATACTATGGGTGGCTATCAGAATCCAGAGGCAGCTATACGACATTTGGTTCGCCATAGACATTAGCCAGATTGACTTTGATCGGACCCGATAGGGAAGAGATCCGAATCAACCCTCTCGAATCTTCTGAAAGAGGGTACTATCAATCCAGCCATTGTTGTGAGAACCATGAAAGAGACTGCAACGGCGAATGTGGTGAGGACATTAGTCTCCTCAATCATCCAACCGCCCATTAGGGGAGCAAGTGGGATGAAAATTAGAGAACCTATCGCGTCAAGCGAGTTCACTCGTCCCCTTAGGTGCTGGTCGACGCTATCGGACATAGTGGTCCGCCAGATAACTCCCAGAGTGCCACCGAGGACCCCTTCCAGAAGTACGAAGACAAGTATCAATAGGAATGGGATCGGCATTGCCCACATCAGCATGCACCATGCTATTCCCCCAATTAGGACATAGAAAACCAACCCCCTAATTTCTTTCGAGACTGGTCTGATGCCACCAATGACCGACCCTGCCATCGCACCAGCCGCCCCAACTGCCCCGAAGACTCCGAACTCCTTGGCACCAAGTCCATTGTTCTCTATGATGAATGGGATTCCAATCTCGATAGCGGAGTCCCCAATATGCCAAATCATGAACATCGCAATCCCCGCGAAAAGCCAAGGCTGTGTCTTCACGAAGGACCACGCCTCAGATACCTCTTCCCGAAGATTCCCGTTTTCTTCCCTCTCAACTGGTATCTCCGAGATAGTCCAGAGGACCAAACCACTGAAGACGAAAGTCAGAACATCCAGAATTAGGCATACTTCGATCCCCCATGTGCCAACCGAGAAGCCCCCAATAAGTGGTCCAAGCATCCATGCACCAGTCATGGCTACGCCCCTGATCGCATTGGCCTGGGGGAGGAGCTCCTCCTCAACCAGATCGGGAACTAGGGCCCCAATAGCTGGAATTGAGAATGCCCCTGCCCCACCAGTGAAGAATGCAACAACAAGTAGGGTTTTGATTTCTCCAAAACCCATTGCCAGCGTGATCACAGCGATCGTGACCATTAATGCCTGGGCAAAATCCGCCATCAGAGCCACCGTTCTCCTAGGCATCCGATCAACTACCATCCCGCCGTAGAGAAGCAGAGGGAGATGGCCAAGAAAATACGACGTGAAAATCAACCCGTATTCCTTTGGTCCTCCGATTTGTGCCACCGTCCATCCCATTCCAATGAAGAAAATTGCAGTCCCAAGCATGTTGACACCATTGCCGATGACTAGTCTCCTGAACTCAGGAATCCCCCATGCCTCGGACATGCTCATGGATTGGCATCCGCGCCTTGTCCTATTCAATGCCATTTGTCTATGATGAGGTAGAACGGCCGTTAATGCGATTGTTCAATTGAACCAAAAAGAACCATCCTTTACAGTAAATAATATACAAATATTGATATTTTATCAAAATAATAAGTCAAATGTATACAAATATTACTTTATACAATGATAATATTCATTTTCTATCAGAAATATTGCTCAATCGTTCAGACTATATACTGCCTTCTCCCGGCGGAGGGGTATGGCAACTAAGTCGAAATTAGAATACATCTGGCTAGATGGATTCGAACCAACACAGAGTATGAGAAGTAAGACAATGATTGAAACCGATTTCTCCGGAAACCTAGAAGATTGCAAGATGTGGTCGTTCGATGGAAGTTCGACAAAGCAAGCTGAGGGCGGGTCATCAGACTGCCTCCTGAAGCCTGTTGCAATTTACCCAGATCCCGACCGATTGAACGGATATCTGGTAATGTGCGAGGTGTATAATGCCGATAGCACACCCCACCCAACAAACGGGCGTGCGACGATCGAGGAAGACGACGACGACTTCTGGTTCGGCTACGAACAGGAATACTTTCTTTGGGACCCTGAAACTAATCTCCCATTGGGTTTCCCCAATGATGCTACTGGGCAGGGACAGTTCTACTGCTCCGTGGGGGCAGAGAATGCCTACGGAAGAGAGGTAGTCGAAGCACATCTAGACATGTGTCTGGAGGCTGGAATAAATGTCGAGGGGATCAATGCAGAAGTTGCTGTAGGTCAATGGGAGTTCCAAATTTTTGCTAAGGGTGCAAAAAACGCCGGGGACGAGGTCTGGGTCGCTAGGTACCTTGCAGAGAGAAACGCAGAGAAGTACGGCCTCACAATTGAATGGCATCCAAAGCCATTGGGGGCAACTGATTGGAATGGGTCGGGAATGCACGTAAACTTCTCAGACACCACCCTAAGGACTTGTGGTGATGAGAAGGTCTTCTCCCAGGTTTGTGAGGGGTTCGGCAGGAATATCAAGAAGCACATGGACGTTTACGGGGCTTACAACGAACAGAGACTCACTGGATTGCACGAGACCCAATCTATCCACGAATTCTCCTATGGCGTTTCCGATAGGGGGGCATCTATTAGAATTCCAATTGGAACAGTGGAAGACGGGTGGTGCGGTCGTCTTGAAGACAGAAGGCCATCATCTAATGGCGATCCTTACAAAATTGGGGCTGTAGTAATTAGCACAACCAAGTCTGCTTACGCAGGACCAGAAGTAGGCGCTGATGCTGAATCAGTGAATTTAGCTAGTGTCTGAGAATCATTAATCCCGTCTCAAGACTGGTTTAGTAGTTGCCACACCAGTGCGAATGCCGGAGAAAAAGACTCTCTTTCCTCCAATAGCATTTGGTCCACGCTTTCACCAGAGAACCATCTGACCTCGGAGATTTCTTCCTTGCTAATGACAAATGGCCCATCCGAGCAGTGTCTGTAGACCCAAGTGAATTCATTGGCTGTTTCTTCACATGCATCGATCTTGAAAACCCGCTCGGGAATTTCCTCCAAATCAACTCCAATCTCCTCTAAGGCTTCTCTGACTACGCATGCGTCATACTCCTCTCCACTGTCAACATGCCCCGAAACTGAGGAATCCCATCTCCCTGGGAAAGTATCTTTCTCGCTGGATCTCTTCTGCAATAGGACTCTGCCACGGGAATCGAAAACTAACAGGTGAGTGGACCTGTGCAGATGTCCAGATCTATGCACTTCCCTACGACTGGCACTTCCCACAACAGCATCCGACTCATCTACGATGTCGAAGATTTCTTCCACCATCAGGATTCCTTTCTGGCCCCAGCAATTGAAACTACTTCATCCGCGCATCCCCATGACAGAGTCACCCCTGCACCACCGTGGCCATAGTTGTGAATCACCATGGTGCCGTCAATTTCCTCCTCTTCCAAGCGAACTTCGGACCTGGAGGGCCTCAGGCCTACAGTCCCCCCGACGATCTTGCTTCTATCCAAGTCGGGCCAGATCGCTTCGACCTTGCTTAGAATCAGATCATTGTCCTCATCCCTGATCTCTAGCCCCCAATCGCCAACCTGGGCCGTACCTCCAAGTACTGTGACGTTTGTCCTAGGGATGGTGTATGTCAGAGTCTCCGGCTGCTGATCAAAATGGCCAACTCCGGGATCTTGCTCGATGAAGATAATTTGGCCCCTCGCTGGCTTGACTTCTTCGTCGTTACAGAGCTCTATTGCTCCTAGGCCAACGCAATTCACAATGATATCACCCTCCAAGTCTTGCAGTCTTTCTACAAATCTCTTCTCGAATGTCCCCCCAAGTTCTTCGAACCTATTCTTGAGCCATGGCATATACAACTGCATGTCGATTGCCGGTGCCCTGAATTCCCAACCGAACACATAACCATCGGGAATCTCACTATCCTCCAGAATTCTGAATGCGGCTATTTCATCATTCCAGGGGGGCAGGGCTACAACGCCCCTGAGGTATTCTCGTCCGTCTACCATCCTCACTCCTGCTTCTGGGGCACTATCGCAAAGGGCCTCGAGAACATCGTAAGTCACGATGCCCCAGGTGTCTGCCCTCTCTGCAGGCTTCACTAGAAATGGGTACCAAATTGCTGCAGCGACATCAGATACTGTCTCTGGACTGAACTTGTCCGAAACGATGTGTGCGTCGTGACCACTCTCCAGGAGTCTAATCCCTGAAGACAGTCCGGATACCCCTGCCCCTACTATTGTAAAGCGCATGTTCCGATACACGTCTGGCTTATGATTAAACTCTAGCAAACGACTCCAATTATTGTCAGTCAATTTCTTGAGTTAGACCCCCCTTCCAATGGTATGCCCAAGGTCAGGCGACCGAAGAAGGGATGGGCCGTCCCGAAGATTCGTAGGGCAAGACCAGGGAGGTCCAGCGACCCAAAGAAAAGGAGGCTTCCTAGGTGTCCGTCCTGCGGGCAATGGAGCATGAAGAGGGACGAATCCAGAAGTGAGACCTTCTGTACCTCATGTGGAGTAATAGGTTAATGGCAAACCCCAATATCGAAACCCCTTTCCATGTAACGCCACAGTGATGAGGAACCGCACCGGGTGCTCCGGGCACCGCGAGTGATGGGCGATCTGAGTGGCACCGGGTGAGGCAATGGAAGACCAGAGGGTGTACATAGACGAGATTGGTCGAATGTACCGAATCAAGGCAACAGTCCCCCTCAGTGAACCCCCAAATAACCTCAGAATTGCAAGAACTAGCAAACCATGGGCGACTTACCGCAGAATGCTTGGTACGGTAATTCCCGCCTTCTTCCTGATGTACGTACTCCTATTCCTTGTAATTGGCTTGACTCGCCTTGAACCCGGAATTGTCCTTATCTCCGGCCTCTGCAGCGCCCCTCTTGTCTTCTTCATCCTGAGCCTGCATAAACCACGACTAGTCCACGTACAACTAGCCGTTCCCGATGAAATGGGATCCGAAGCCCATGCCATATCTCCCGGCGTTTCTCTGAGGACTCCGATGAGGACAAAGTTCTCACGATTCCTAGTCAAGGACGACTCAATATTGGACGTCCCCCCGAATAGGCAGCTGTGGGGGATTTTCTTAGCTGTAATACTAGTGGGTGCCTCGCTAAGCGCAATGCTATACTCGGAAGTTGAGTCCTTGGAAGTAATAGCCGTGCTGGCTTTCATCCTGATAGGGATACCAATTTGGTTCATCGGTTTCTCCCTACCGGTTCTGGCATGGTGGGGGACTTCGAACAAGTTGCTAGGGCTCCCAACTAGGAGGAGGGATGCAGAGGCATGGCTAATGGCGGGGATGGCTTCCGCATTTCCTGCCTTCATCTTCAACTCACTAATCGCACCCAAGCTTATTCCGTTCGATTCCGTTTACTGGACCGAGTTCTCACTTCTGGCAGTAGGGGCTCCAATCTGCGAGGAGATTTTCAAAGCGATGGCAGTTGCCCTTTTCCTTCCTTACATCAAAGGTCCTAAGCACGGATTCCAAGTTGGATTCACAGTAGGTCTGGGATTCGCATTGATTGAGAACTTTCAGTACATTGGTATCTCCCTGCTTGGAGGGCCAGTTGGATTGAGCTTCACAATCTTGGTCAGAGGAATAGGCTCAATCCCCGGACATGCAGTGTGGACAGCAATTTCTGGAACTGCCATTGGTTGGATGGCCACTGACAAGAAACTCATGGCCAAACTCTCGTGGAAGGCCCGTTCGATGGCAATTTCTGCAATTGACATAGCCGAGGGAATCGGTATCGACACTGACGGCGATGGCGACCTCTCAGGTTTCGATGGGGCGCGTCCCACTTTGGAGGAGGCGGTGAACCAATCATCAAAAGAGATCGACGAAACCAAGCCATGGATGATCCTTGGCCAGGAAACAGATGGAGCCAATGTACCCGACTCCAAACTAGGGGCGGAAGACTTCTCTCTAACTTATGAGAAGAATGCTATTGCTCAAAATCATCTGGGTATTCACACCCCCAGGGGGGTCGCACCGGCACTGGCACTCTCGATAGCCGGGCATTCATTCTGGAATGGCAGCTCTTTCCTGTCTTTCTCTGCAGCCGAGTCACTTGGGATTGGGGAGGGGGGGTCCACTTTGGCGGTCTTCTCGTGGATAATCTTCCTGATTTGCTCTGTCCTGTTCGTCGCCAGAGGCGTAATTAGAGGGGTAAACTCCCTCGAGTAGGATTACTACTGAAATTTCACTCTCTCCACGAACTATTCCGAATATTTCATGACCGCAGTTGATAACGACAACTTGTCAATATGGTAGAACTTGGGGACGATTTGATAATCTCGCTCGCACTGGTTTCGGGCCTATTGCTAATCTCCATGACCAAAGATCTCCTAGACAGTGGCGGACTATTGGCAGCACTGGTAGTGGGCCTGACAATCTCTCTTCTAGGGCATTGGACATGGCTCGTGGTCCTAATGACATTCCTAATTGTCGGCTCCCTAGCCACCAAATGGAGATTTGAGGAGAAGGCAAGGATATCGGCAGAGGAAGCCAACGACGGAGTCAGAGGATGGAAGAACGTCTTGGCAAACGGTGGCATGGCCAGCGTTGTCGCCATTGGACATTTCTTCATCGGGGGCCACGAATGGTCATATTTCCTTCTCTGCTCAGCGGTTTCTGTTGCAGCTTCTGATACGCTCGCCTCGGAAATTGGCAGCCTAGATCCTAGGACGCGAATCATCACAACATTGGAAGCCGTTCCAGCAGGAACAAACGGGGGAATGTCCCCTACTGGTACGCTCGCTGCATTTTACGGAGCATTACTTATCGCAGTAATCTCCTCTATTATGGGTGCGATTAACGGAGATCAAACCCCCCTTGCAATTTTTTTCCCGGCAGTGATATTGTTTGGCTGGCTCGGATGTCAAGTCGACTCGATCCTGGGGGCCATTCTTGAGAATCGAGGATTCATGGGAAAGCATAGTGTTAACTTCATTTCCACAGTTTCCGGTTCCATAATGGCACTATTTGTAGCAACGAGGCTTTTGTAACACGGAGACGAAGGATTGAACATTCAGTTTGGGGGAGAATCTAATGATGGAAAAGATGCATTCGGGAAGGGTGCCACTGCTAGTGTCCATAGTCCTAGTGCTAACTCTGATGGCATCATCCTCCGGAATCGCCCAGAACCAAACAGCCTACGAGGGGCCCGGACTAGACTTTGAATATCCCGAACAACACATGTTGTTCCTCAAGGGAGTGGAGGAAAACCACTTTCTGGACAGAAACTGGACCACAGAAACCGGCCTACCATCCGGAAGCGCGACATTTTCCAAGACAAGCTCATTCACACTTCCCACCATAGTGGATGCATTTTCGTCCCCCACCCAAGAGCCATTCAACTTCGAAGGTAACATTTCCATCAGGCTGTTCGCCTCCCTTGAGTCGGCTAGCGACATCTGCTCTATGTCGAATCTTCCAGTGGGCGGCCCATTAGGTGCTGAGACCCAATTCTCCGTTTCTCTAACTATGGGTGGAATATCAGCTCTTTCTAATGCCTATACAGAACCTATCGTGATGAATAAGGATCGGACTGATCCACACATCTTCGAAGTCAGAGCGGACAATGTGAATATCTCGATGAATTCAGGCGAGGAAATTCGATTATCCATCCAGGTTAGGCACGAATGTGCAGTCTCCGGCACCCTATGGTGGGGTACGTACGATGCCAGAACAGGAGTAGTTTTCGACGGGCACATTGTTGAGACTGAGTTGGATGTAATTGTTGACCAGAATCGTATGGCAAGAATTGAGTTCACACCTTTCTCTCCATGGGGTGCAACTGATTTCTCCGCCCAGTCAATCGAGCTTGTCGGTCCGATGCCATGGTCGGAAATGAGGCATGGCAAGCACTACGAAGATACTTGGGTTGACCACTTCGAGCTTCCAGATGGATTTTCCAAGGGCGAGGGGAACAGAACAGTTCTCAATTGGATAACCGACCAGCCACTAGCTCCGGGCGATTATATGCTTGACGCGTGCTTGGTGCTTTCCGATCAAGATCCGGGCGAGACCTGTCATTCATGGGTGCTCTTGAGATTCAGTGTTCCAGCTGACGAACCCCCCATTCTCGGTTCTGCAGCCGCAGCTGTATTCGTCTTCATGGGGATGTTTGCCTGGGTGGGTGCCTCAATGAAGGGAGGTCAACTCCCATTGCCTGCCTACGGTGCGATTTTACTCCTTGCCTTGGCATCATCCGTTACTGCACTCAGCCTTCCAGATATCGACTCAGAGAACTATAGAGAAGGAGGGGCAGCACCAAATTTCATCCTCCTTTCCCATAATCCAGATTCCGGAGCAGGATCCCTTTCGGAACTTTTGGGAGACTCAGACGTGGCTGTGATAGGGTTGTTCACTCCTGGTTCGCCCAACGCCAAGAGACAGATGGTTGACTTCGAGTCAGCTGAGAAGGTTCTGGCTATTGACGGTCTTTCTGCCTCCTTCGCGCAGATAGCTACTGGAGAGGATGTGAAGGCATACAATTTGGATGATTTCTCGGAGGAGATTAATGGCTCTTGGCCCTTGCTACTAGATGACGGAACAGTTGGGAAATCTCTCCCAAGCGGACCGACTGATTCGGTTTTTGTCATTGACTCAGCCGGATTCATCGCCTCATGGTCTCCCGGTTCGATGTCTCCTTCAGATATCCAATCTGCTTCCGAAGATGCTTCATTCGGTTCTGGTAAGTCGCCTATGGTATTACTCTCAATGGCTGCAAGCCTCTCCCTTCTGCCTCTGCTAGTTCTATCCATGCCTAGTGAGAGGAATTACGAGGCACCTGAAGATGCACTGATTCCCGGCGTGGGAATTTTCATGACCATGGGGGCCTCATCCTCCGGATTCTTGGCATGGGCAGCTCCAATCGCAATCCTCTCATCATTGGGCTTGGGGGCCCATTGGATCATCCTCGAGATATTATTGTCCATCATTCTGGTTTACCATGGTGTTTCGATGCTGACTAAGGGCAGGGTGTTCGAAATCGAGCACCTGTCCCGCCTGCTTCACTCTAGGATGAGTCAGAAATACAGGGACTGGAGGGGGGGCAAGAGATTCTCCGAAGACGTCTATCTCGGACTATGGCTTGCTTGGATTTCTTGGCTCATCGACCCCTCGATGATCGCACAAGGGGTGGGATCGATGGCCCGATCTGGTCTAATCGGGGTATCCCTTTCCCCATTGATGCTGATAGGCTTTGGAGTCTCGGCGGGTTTGGTGGTCGCAATATTGAGATCAATACCTCTATTGCTTGGGAAGTATGCTGCGATTATCGGTTTGCTCAGTGTCGGCGTACGTCCGAGAGCATGGGGCGTCTCTATTGCAATAATGGGCCTATGGGCGCTTATGAGCATCTCAATGGGCCCTCTTGCGTCTACATTCTGACATATCCCCCGACCGAGAGCATCATAAGAGGGAAACCGTTCTCTGAACCACCCTTGGGGGTATAGTATAACCTGGTAGTACCGCGGGCTCCAGTTGCACGGGAATGACGACGAGTGGGTTTTCTGATGGCTTTGATGACCAACTGGAGCACCGACCCGTCGCAAACCGAGAGCGTGCGCGAGCCGGGTGCACGCTAAGCGGAAGAAACCCGCTGATCTGGGTTCAAATCCCAGTGCCCCCACCACAACAGATGCCCAGCGAAAAGCCTCCCAGTCTCACCAAAATAGGTTGGGTTGAATAGAAGCCTGTGCCCGCAGAGGTACGATGGACCGGCGTCTGCTTGCCCTTGCAATGGTGGTCCTGATGTTGTCCCCTCTAACCGGGAGCATAGCGGCCTCCAGCTCTGCACCCACCGCGAGAGGCACCGGTCATGGCGAGGCACAGATAGTCGAGCCGGGCCATCGAACCTCAGTCCCGGAGCAATCCGAGATCTGGTGGGACCCGCGAGCCGATTGGTGGGAGTTCACTACGTTGGACCTTGACAGGAACGGTATCCACGACTCCATACAGGAGGCAACCGGTACTGTCAACGTGGGCCTCTCATTCACCAGGGAAGTCACAGATTCCGACAGGCAGAGGATTCTCTCAATGGGCTTCGAGATTCGACAGGAGCTACCGGCCGTAGATGCCGTCCTCCTGGGTGGCATCGACGCGAACGAGGCATGGGGGCTTGCGCAGCTCGAAGGAGTCGCCATGGTGGAGAGGTACGGTTCCCTCGTTTTCTATGGGGACGTCCAGACCCCGGCCGTCAAGGCCAGCAACTCCTCAGACTATCCGGTCGGGGCATGGGACCTGGGGCTCTCCGGTCAGGGCATCAATATCGCCATGGTGGACACCGGGGTGGACAACGAGCACCCCGGTCTCGTGGGAAAGTTCGTCGCCGGGTACGACGCCGTCTGCTACGTGCATAGCGACCCTCAGTGCATCTTGGCCGGTGGCAGGGAGGACGACGGCTCCTTCGACCCCGATGACGGGAATCAGCACGGGACGGCCTGCATGGGAATGGCCAGCGCGACTGGTCTGGAGGCGGATGGCGCCCAGACACAGTTCTACGGCTCCGCGCCGGACGCGGGCCTGGTGGACGTAAGGATAGGCACGGACGTGGGCGCTGGACCCTTCGAGAACTACCTCCTTGAGCAGGAGTTCTACGAGTCAGCGATGAACGGCCTGCAGTGGATAATCGACCACAGGGATGACGCATGGCCCGGGGTTGACCCGGAGAGCCACGGTATAGACATCATCTCCCTCTCGTGGGGGATTACAAGCCATGAGGACGGCGGCTCGGACGGCTCTGACATGCATAGCAGAATACTAGACGAGGCTATGGAGCTGGGAGTGGTGGTGTCCAACGCAGCCGGCAACTCCGGGGAGGACAACGACGGACTCTCGGGAATGAGTGCGTCCTCGCTGTCCATCACGGTGGCGGCCACCGACGACAAGAACACAGTCAACAGGACCGATGATGAGATCGCTGGCTACTCCTCCAGGGGTCCGCGCAAGGATAACGGCAACGGGAACCCTCTCGACGAGCTGATTCCTGAGATAAGCGCCCCTGGCACCAACATAGTCCAGGCGGAGGCCTGCGTCACCAGCGGCTCCTGCAACAACTTCCTCGGTGGTGACGCATCGGAGAACACCTACACAGGAAGGGGCAGCGGGACCTCGTACGCGACACCCTCGGTAAGCGGAATAATCGCCCTTTTGCTGGAGGCCAACTCCAACCTCACCCCCCTCCAGGTTAAGGAGGTCCTCAAGCACACCTCCGAACTGAGGGGCGAACCCAGCGCCCCAGACGTAGACCCCTACTGGAACCGGGAGTTCGGCTACGGGATGGTCGACGCCCTCGCATCCGTCGAGCTGGCCATCTTCCTGAGGGACTCCGGTCAGACCGAGTCGATCGACCCCACTCTCCAGAGCCACGGCCTGAACATCACCCAGTCGAGTACCATCAACATCACCGGACACGCATGGGGCCAGTCCGGCTCTGTGGACATGGTGGAGTACAGGGTAGGCCAGGGCCCATGGTACGAGGCAACTTACTCAGAGCCTCCCGGGGAGGTGGGAGCCCTGACCCCATTCCTGTGGCATGTCATCCTCGAACCGGGCGACCTCCCTGAGGGGCAGCACGCCGTGGAGGTGCATGCATCTGCGGGGGACTCGCACTCCCTGCCAGTATTCTACGAGGTAACTGGGGAGGGAGCAGGACCCTCGTCCCAGGGGGTTCCCACGTCAGTAGTCGGTTTAGTTGTCCTCGTGGCTATGGCATGGGTCGGTTCGCTGGTGCTCGTGAGGTTGCGCTCCGACGAGGAGATAGAGGGCCTGCTCCCTTCCATCGGCAGGTCCACCGAGGGCGTATTGGACGCGGAACTGGTCGACTGAAACCCGACCGAACGACGAAATCGAGCGTCGTGGGCCGCCTTGTTAAAATCCTAGAACGCTAGTCCGCAGGTCATGGTGAGATTCTCCGACCGCTCGAAGAGCATTCGCCCAACGGGCGTTAGGCGGATGTTCGACATGGCTGGGGACGACGCCGTGCAGTTCGGACTGGGTGAGCCGGACTTCCAACCTCCCGACCTGGCTATCGAGGCGTTCACTCGTGCAATGAGGGACGGGAGGAACAAGTACACCACCACCGCGGGACTCCCGCCTCTCAGGCAGAAGATAGCGGAGATGTGGCACCACCGCATACCTACTCTCGACGAGTCCAACGTGTGCATCACCATGAGCGGGACCAACGCACTGCTAGACATATTCCTGGCGATAGTCAACCCCGGCGACAAGGTGATGATCCCAGAGCCATATTTCCCCCTATACCCACCAGACGTCGTAATCTGCGGGGGCGAGCCCTCATACTACCCATGCAGGTTTGAAAACGGGTTCGTACCTACAATCTCGGACCTCGAGGATATAGTCGACGACAGCACTGTTGCCATACTGTACAACTTCCCCAGCAACCCCACTGGCGGCAACGTGGAAGAGAGACAGAGGGACGAGCTGGTGGAGTTTGCGCGGTCCAACGATCTCTGGCTGATCACCGACGAGGTCTACGACAGGATAGTCTACGACTCTCCCCACGTCTCCTTCCTCGGCGCTGGCTACGACAAGTTGGTTATGGTTCAGTCATTCTCCAAGACCTTCGCAATGACCGGATGGAGGATAGGTTACCTCCTATCGCCGGATCCGGAGCTGATGAGGGAACTGACCAAGATGCAGTACTACGTGACCGCCTGCTCAAACGACGCCATGCAGCACGCAGTGCTCGAGGCCCTGGAGAGATACCCCGGCTACCCGGAGGAGATGTGCGCGGAGTTCAAGGAACGCAGGGACTTGATCTGCGATAGGCTCAATTCGATGCCAGGGGTGTCCTGTCACGTTCCCACGGGCGCGTTCTACGTCTTCCCCAGGGTAGAGGTGCCCGGGATGAACAGTGAGGAGGTAGCTCTCAAGCTCCTCGAGGGAGGGGTGCTGTGCTCCCCTGGAACCGCTTTCGGTGAGGCAGGCGAGGGACATCTGAGATTCGCCTACACGATAGGGCGAGAGGACATCTCCAGGGGGATGGACAGGGTAGAGGCCGTCCTGAAGGAACTAATTGGATGAGGGCATTATCCGACGCGAATACTAGTCTTCCCCGAACAAGTCAAACGGGGTATCGATCATCCTAGAGGAAACTTCCTGATTCTCTGCTTCATCGGACTCCTCTTTTTCGAGATTCCCCATTTCGTCTTCAATGGGTTCTTTCGACTCCGTGCCACTCTCCAACTCCTTCGTCCTGAGGGACTCAAGCTTATCCTCTTGTTCGAACATCCAATCTGGCATTGACTGAGAGCCACCTAGGACCGAAATCGTCGTGAAGGTGGCCATGGGTAGGACGGAAATCGCCACTATGAAATCTAGGATCGCAGTTTCAGGCATTTCCGCATCCGGAGCAATCATCTCGAGGACAATCTTCTCTAGTTGCATTTCATGCCATTGTTCGTAGTTCACATTTAGAATATCGAGTGAGAAGAGGAGCACTAATCTGGCGACAAGCCAATAGAGAAAGATTGGCAGAATCCAGGATAGTCTGGATACCCTCCAAACCACATTCCTGAACATCGCTGCTATTCCGACTAGGTGCCATGACACAAGGGGGTGGACTCTGACAGCTATCCATAGGGCAACCAGGTAACCTGCCATCCCAAGGTCGAAAGCCCTACTGGGCCTAACAACGGAATCAGGTACCCCTTCCATGATGACAAGTGGGACTGCGATTAGGATAACCTGCATAGGGACCGCAAGGAGTTGAAGCCCTCCATGTATTGCCATGAGGTCGAAACCATCGTCCTTATTCTTCGAGTGGACTAGTTTCGCCATCTTCCCATATGGGGTCCCTTGCAGATGCAGTCTTGCTCTGTCCACCAACTCGGGATCCCCTGTTCTGGGACTAAATCTGAGAAAGGGCAAGACTCCTCCCTGATTGGCGACGAAGAAGGGCCTGAAGCCACCAAAAACAAGTGCCAATGCTATGGAGATGCCGCCATAAGAAAGCCCGGCAGTTACAACCCAGTGAATCAACTCGGTCCGAACGCTGACTTGTGCTGCTTCGTAGTCGACATGAATCAGATATGTAAGGGAGAAGAGGATGATGGGGGCCATTGTGATTTGCAAAACCACTAATAGAGCAAGGGACAACTGTTTGGCAACTTTCCCCCTCTCAACCATATCTCCCACGGTCCTGCATTGCACCATAAGCACTTCATTCGAAGTAGACATGACAAGACTCGTTAGCGTACAGAAACCGGTCCACCGGCTAATATCCCAATTGAACCACAGTCCCCAACCTTCTTACACGATTTAACTCCGCATTTTGGTGTCAATGAGTTCGATTCGTGCACTCCTCCTTTCTTCTCTGCTAATCGCGGTGAGCCTTTCCCATGTCGCAATTCAGACTCCCGAGGCTCCTTCCAGGCAATCAGAGGTGGGTCCTAGGAACAACCCTGTCGACTTCGAAGTAACTGGAATTGAGCTTGGCAACTCAAGCTATTCCCCAAGGGTCTGGGACCAGCCCGACTCCAGCACACTGGAGTACATGACCAAGGGCGAAACAATCCAAGTCAATGTCACATTCCGTCAAGTAGGAGTCGATCCCTCGCCGGTAACTGCAGACGCCAAACTAGAGATTTGGCACCCCATTGGTACAATCCTCCAAGAATGGACATTCAATATCACACTGGCAGCTGGCCAGTCCATTCGGATGCCATTCGTATGGACACCACCATTAGCCCACAGCACACTCAGCGACGATGGGTGGCTAACTGGGGGGGTTACGATAAGAGGTATTGTCGATGCGGGAATCGGAATCGACGGTGACGACTCAAATGACATCCTAGACAGGGACGTCCCCATAGCCTTCTGGTACGATCCAATGGAGAATGGTTTCTGCAACGACGAGGCCGATGAAGGAAAGTACTGCACCAACAACGCAGTTCCCTTCGGAGAACCGACATGGTTCGCCGCAGGATACACCGATGGCTACCAACCAGACACAAACAACTTCCCAACAGGCACATGGAGGATGGAGAACCTTTCCAGCGCCACCGGAGATTGGCATTGGAAGGTTTCAGGGGACAATGACAACTACGCTTCCAACCGTTACGACAGACTAAGGTGGGCATGGCAACGATACAATTCGAATGACGGTTGCTCCGATCAGGTCTTCGATGAAAGCCATGGCCTTGGCTATGGGGAGCATGACCCGATCGTGTCCTCTATACACGGGGCAAACCTCTGTCTGGTCAAGGTGAATAGCCCACTCCTATACTCGATACAGATTGCAACTGACGCTTGGGGCACTATGGGTGCCGGCGACACTATCATGCTCGAGACCAACTCCGGAGCAGGAGGTGGCGTAGAGTATCTGAACTACTCTGCCAGAAACCTCTCCTCATCAGAGGGGGACTGGTCTAGACTAGTTTGGAATGCAACGGGAATGCATCAGAATGAGGGCTTCACGGTATCTTTCCTGTTCCGATCCAACTCATCCTTTTCCGATGAGGGTGTACACATCGACTCATTCATCATCTTCGCGATAGAACGCGGAGATGAGTACACATTGGATGCCCAATGCGATTTCCCAGACAACTTCGGTGGCACTACTGTATACGACCCCGATTCAGAGGGGGGCAATACGATTCTTGTCGAAGCAGCTGATCCAGACCCCCCCTCACTTCACTGCCAAATATTCAACAAGGGCTACATCGACACCACCCTCAGATTCTTCACAGAGGTCTCTAACAGCTCTTGGATGTCCCAATTCCCCCTGAGGATTGACTCGAACAACTTCAATGACCACGATAATGAGGTTAAGACAAACACCATCAAGGCGAGAACATACACCCATGCCTGGTTCAACCTAACGATTCCAGATGGCGCCCCCGTCCAGGATCTGTTCTGGTACACTTGGATCAATGATGGGATCATGGGTTTCCAAGACACGAAGTATTTCGTCGAACTTCCTGTTAGTGTAGAGTCGACCTACAGGATGACTCTGATCCAGGAGACCCCCGCTAATCCCGCAGCAACGATATTGCCAGGGGGCAAAGCAAACATCACGATGGATCTGAAGAACACCGGTAACCAGTACTCTTCGTGGAGCCTCGGAGGCCTGTTTTCCGACTCACAACTATCCTCTGACAACCTGAAGTGGTACGAGGTCGGAGGTGATGAGGTCTCGATCATCAACATGACTCCGGTGGAAGAGGTCTCACTGAACGTTGAGGTCACTATTCCGGAGGGTATGGAGCCTGGGACATATGAGTTGACCCTTCTCGCAAATCCCCGTCTCCCCAACACATTCCAAGCTTCATCGAAGATTTACATCGAGGTCCCTGTGTACCATGACCTGGCTATCGCCCCAGTGAAGAATGCGATGCTCGCTCCCGCGGACGGCCAATTGCGCACAGTCCAGGTATTCCTGTTCAACTATGGGAACACTGAGGACACCTTCGACATCAGGGTGGAAACGGATAACTGGAGGCTAGAAGCCGACATGAGCTCGGATGAAGTAACCTTGGAGGCAAACGGTGGACAGATCACCCTCTCGCTCCTCCTTCCAATGCCTAAAGGGGTGGATAACGGAACATACCGCGTCTCCATAATCGGAACCAGTCAGATGAATCCTAGCTACCAATCTGTTTCCAACTTCTACCTCACCGTTCCAAAGACATACCTTGTGGAAGTCGAAGACAGGGACCTATCCCAAGAGGTCTTCGCAGCCGGAACCGACCCCCGAACCCTCAAGTGGAAGATTTCCAACACAGGAAACGAGGACGACTCCTTCAGAATAGAACTGGATTTCCCATCTGACGTTTCTGCCTTTGTGGCAGGACTATCCAATGGGAAGACCCCGTACATAGCACCCGGGGAGGATTACAATCTGAGTGTCAGCTACTCCTTCGCCGAAGGGGTCGAGGGTCCGAGAATAATCAAACTCAAGGCCACTAGCACCGAATCCGGTAACAGTGCAGAGGGAGAGGCAAGGTTCGAGGTCGGGACCGTTGGATTCCTATTGGTTCTCCCTCCCTCTTCACAGTCCAATGCAGCCGAGATTTACGAACCAGGGGATGACTACGTCCTGGTCTTCACCATTCGAAGTGCTCATCCGGAACTGGAGCAGCAGATCAGGGCAGATGTCGAGTTGGACAACCTCTGGACACTCTATAATGCGAGGGTCGACGAGGACGATAGGAACTTCGTTCTCGCTGCAGGGGGGAGTAGGAACGTCACAATACATATCGAAGTCCAGGAGGAGCAACTGGAGAATCTTGCAGCCAACGTCGTCGACTTCAACGTCTCACTTGTGATCATCAGCGACTTGGACACGACAACCAAGACAACTGAGATCACCCTCTACAAGCCGGACCCCATTCCCGAAGGTACCGATGTCAAGGAGGTCGGTTGGCTTGCAGCCAACTTTGCCCTTGTCGCAGTAGGACTCGTGATTATGGGAGCCGTTCTGTTCTCTTCTTTCAGGGTACTGAGGAGTGCTCGAGCCCCGTTGGAAGAGTACTCCTCGCTGGGCGACTACAGCATGACTGTTGAGGGGTGGAGCGGGAAAAAGAATGACCCGAGCCAATTGCCATCCGCAGACGAAATAGCCAATTCGATGTATGGGGGCTCAAAGGAACTTTTCCAGCAGCCACCACCTCCGCCAGGCCCTGTGGAGCAGGACACTGCAACGACTCAGGAATCAGACGGGCCGCCTGTTCCAGAGGGTGGACTGCCAGAGGGATGGACCATGGAGCAGTGGCAGTACTACGGAAAGCAGTGGCTTGAATCTCAGAAGGATTAGTGGCCCGATACAGGCTACAAAGTCGATTGGGAGGCCTTATGACCCCCCCTCCGTTGCCTCGTCCGTCGAACCAAGGCGAGTGATTGCATGTATAACGGACAACAACCGATCTTCATTCTGAAAGAGGGAACAACTAGGACTAGCGGAAAGGGAGCCCAGAGCAACAACATCGCCGCAGCAAAGGCAGTAGCCGATGCAGTTAGGTCGACTCTGGGTCCGAAGGGCATGGACAAGATGCTCGTAGACTCGATGGGAGACGTGGTAATCACCAATGACGGGGCTACAATACTGAAGGAGATGGAAATCGAGCATCCCGCAGCCAAGATGATTATCGAAATCGCAAAGACACAGGAGCAGCACTGTTTCGACGGAACAACTAGCGCCGTTGTGATTGCGGGTGAGCTCCTGAAGAGGAGCGAGGAGTTGGTAGACCAGAATGTCCATCCAACAGTCATCTGCGAGGGTTTCAGACTGGCTTCTGACAAGGCCGTTGAGTTGATCGACTCGCACGGGGCCGGAGTCAACGAAAAGATGCTCACAGAGGTGGCCAAGACTGCATTGACGGGAAAGAGCACAGGTGCTGTGAAGGAATTCCTCTCGGACATTAGCGTGAAGGCTGTCCTGTCCGTTGCCCAGGAGGGTGACGATCGGGCAATTGTTGACTTGGATGACATCAAGGTCCAGAAGAAGCAAGGAGGTTCCATCAGGGACAGCACACTTGTTGACGGAATCATCCTCGACAAAGAGAGGGTTCACAGCGGTATGCCCAGGAGCGTGGCCAATGCTAAGATTGCACTCGTGAATTCTGCCATCGAGGTGAAGAAGACAGAGGTGGATGCAAAGATCCAGATCACAGACCCAAACATGCTTTCTCAGTTCCTAGACGAGGAGGAGCAATTCCTGAGGTCACTAGTCGACAAGATTGTCGAAAGCGGAGCAAACACGGTAATTTGCCAGAAGGGAATAGATGACTTGGCTCAGCACTGCATGGCAAAGTCCGGGATATTCGCAATCAGAAGGGCGAAGAAGAGCGATATGGAGGCCCTATCAAAGGCGACTGGTGGCAGGATAGTAAACAACCTGGATGACCTCTCCCAGGGGGATCTCGGCTCGGCCTCTAAGGTAGAGGAGAGGAAGATTGGCGACTCGGACATGGTGTTCGTTGAAGGATGCCCCCAAGCAAAGAGCGTCTCAGTTCTTCTTAGAGGTGGTACCGAGCACGTCGTCGACGAGGTGAAGCGAGCCTTCGAGGATGCAATCGGAGTAGTCGCAGTGGCCCACGAGGATGGTGCAGTTCTAACCGGAGGAGGCTCAGTGATAGCCGCACTTAGCAGGGACCTCAGATTATTCGCGGAGTCTACCGGTGGCAGGGAGCAGATGGCGATAGAGGCTTTCTCCAGCGCGCTTGAGGTGATCCCCAGGACCCTCGCCGAGAATGCTGGACTAGATCCGGTGAATACGATAATCGATCTTAGGAAGGCGCATTCAGAGGGCAAGTCAACCCATGGGGTGAACGTCTACAAGGGTGGAGTAGTGGACATGGCCAAGGCCAAGGTATTCGAACCCAGCCGTGTTGTAGAGCAGGCGATTCAGAGTGCATCCGAGACAGCAGTGATGATTCTAAGAATTGACGATGTGATCTCCAGCAAGGGGGCAGGGCCAATGCCAGAAGACTTCGATGCAATGGACATGTGAGCTACCTAACTTTAGTCACTGTGGACACCTTTCCCGATGAGCATATTCAATAATCGGATTATGGTCGAGGTGAATACCCAGCCTAAGGCTGGGTAGGTGTTGTCTTGTCAGTCCCCCCTCTGTTGATACTATTCGGATCCGAGTCAGGAAACTCCGAAGACTTGGCAACCATCGCCGAGAAGCAGGCCAAATCTCTCGGTTTGACTCCCTCCGTGAAAGGGATGGACGAAGTCGATGTCGGGGACCTCCCCAATTACCAGAACATCCTGATTTTCTGTAGCACTTGGGGGGAGGGGGAGATGCCAGACAATGCAGTCGACCTCTGGGAAGCGGCCAACGGGGACTCGCCACCGTCAATGTCGGGATGCAACTTCGCTGTATGCGCTCTGGGGGACACAAGCTACGAGTTCTTCTGCCAGTCCGGCAAGGACTGGGATGGGTGGTTCGAGAAGCAGGGTGCAACCAGGCTCCTAGACAGGGTCGATTGCGATGTCGAATATGACGATCCAGCTGCAGAATTCACGACCAATGCCCTTTCTCTGATTGCGTCCTCTGGAACCGGGGTGGAGAATCCTTCCGAAGAGGAACCGTCTGGCGAATCTGAGGAACCTTCAGGGGGCGGGGACTCGGAATCCCAGGTCGAAACAGATAGCGGTGACCTAGAGAGCCTAGTATCCTCAGGAGATAGGTCGCTAATGCTGCTATTTGGCTCCCAGTCTGGGAACTCAGAGGGACTTGCCGCCAAGATCTCGAAGGTTGCAAAGTCATACGGCCTTGAGGGGGAGGTCCACGACATGGATGGCTTCGATTTCAACTCACTCTCTGGGAAGAAGCGCGTGCTAATTGTTTGCTCCACATGGGGGGAGGGGGAAATGCCCGACAATGCAGAGGATCTCTGGCAATTCGCAATCTCCGACTCAGCATCCCGCCTAGAAGGGGTCCACTTCGCAATATGTGCTCTGGGAGACACGAGCTACGAGTTCTTCTGCCAGTCCGGCAAGGACTGGGACGCCCAGTTGGAGAAACTCGGTGGCACCAGAATAATTGATCGGCTAGACTGCGATGTTGACTATGATGCACCAGCGGCTGAGTGGATACTGGAAGCTCTTCCAGCGCTAGCTGCTGTGGATAGCACCGGACACTTCCACGAGGAAATGGTGGATGCGATCAAGATGTTCGCCAGCGGTTCTTCAGCCGGTTCAGAGGGGGAGGACGGCTTCTCCATGCCCGAGGTCAAATCCGAACCCATTCAGGCGAGTGTCAGCGTCTTCAGGTATGATCCAGAGACTTCCAGCACAGGAACCGATACTTGGCTGTGCTCTCTACCTGGGCACATGTCGGTACTGGAGGTCCTCAGGACGCTCAAGGCATCCCAAGATGGAACCCTCACATTCCGCGATGGTTACCCAGACGATTCCAATACGGCGATTTCTATTAACGGCCGCCTAGTTTTACCAGGGCTCTGCCGCCTCGACTCTGCCGCACCAATGAGGGAAGGCTCGGTTTCCCTGAGGATCGAGCCCCTCCCGGGATTCGAGGTAATAAGGGACTTGGCCATAGACCCATGGTCGCTAGAGAGGAAGAGGGAATCAAGTGATCCATGGATGGTCGCCGCCACAAGAGAGGGGGCCCACACGCCTCAAGGCGTGATGGGGACGATGGACCCCGCGATCGCCTCCAGTTTACACTCGATGAAGGACTTCGGCAGCCAGAACATACTCCACTCCAGTTCTGACGCGGTCCCCCATGCAAATGGGTACCTCGGGCCCGCAGTCATCGCCTCCACATGGTCCAGGAGGAACGACCCTAGGTCCTCTCCATCCAAGGTAGAGGAAATCGACAAAATGCTATCCTCCCCTAATGGGATTAAGGCCGAGACCGACCTCGCCTCGATAAATCGTCAGTCCTCTGTCCCGAGGGCCGTCTCCGAGTCACTGCTAGTCGCGAAGAACTCAGTACTAACCGGAGATGGATTCAACGGTAAGCACGGTAAGCACGTTTGGTGGTACACTTGGACCGTCAAGAGCAGCGGGATGGTCAATGACACCGTAATCTACAGGCAAGCCCTAGGTCCATTTGCGCTCCTCGGAAACCTGTTCTCGGGAGTTACCGCTCGAATGGTCCTGGGCTTCACAAGGACCGGTGGCAATGTTTTCAACGGGATGCTGGGAATGGTGGCCCCTCCAGCTGGGATAGGGAAGATGCCCAAGCAGTTCAACTCCTCTGTAGAGAATCATCACGAGGTAGTTGCGATTTTCAACGAGATGGATGGTAGGTTCTGATGGCACTGAAGTACGCATACCACCCTGGAAACATTGCCCACAGCAGCGCCACCGAGGTTTCCCAGACCATGGAACCCACCGCCCGCTCCCTTGGTATCGAACTATTTCCCATGCACGGTGCCACTAGCTGCGGAGCAGGGATTATCAGGCAAGCAAACGACTTGCTGCAAGTTACGCTCAACGCACGAAACTTCGCGATCGCTGAATCCATGGGCATGGACATCATCACTCCGTGTGCAGCCACGGCTGGGAACCTCAACGAGGACCTTGCCAGGTTGAATCGTGACCCCCTACTTCTTGCAAAGACCAACGATGTCCTACAGCGCACCACCGGACTCACGATGTCTGGCGATGTTGGAGTGAATCACCTACTGCATGTCATCGTCGATGAGATTGGCTTGGACAAGGTGGGCCAGAATGTACGCAACCCGATCGACTTCCCGGTAGCCGGATTCTATGGCCCAAACATGCAGCAGGAGGGAGCCTGTGGCGAAGACGATGTTTTCGATCCTCAGTACCTAGAGATGCTAATCAAAGCGCTGGGCGGGGAGCCGATTCTCTGGGAGAGCAGGACGCAAAGCGTTGGCGTACCGGGTCTTTTCTCGGAGGAGGCTACGGTCCTGCGCCAGATCGCATCCACTATCGACGATGCAAAGTCGGAGGGGGCGGCGATGATCGTCAGCGCGTGTACTCTTTCCCACACCGCACTCGACGTATACCAAGGAAAGGCAGGCAGGGCAACCGGTTTATCCACAAATATCCCAGTGATCCACTTGACTGAGATGCTCGCATTCGCAATGGGCCACTACAACAACCGCCTGGCCCAGCTCCGTACGAGGATAGCCGTAATCGGCGACTAGAACTGGTCCAAACCCGTCTGCCCCGCGGGTCTGAAGTTCCCAGGGGGGATATTAGCATTGGAAGACTCCTTTGGGTCCCTGGCAGTGGTGGTGTCGGTCCCAGAAAGGTCACTCCTGTGGCGTTCTCTGGTTTCGAGTACGAATTCGGCTGCCGAACAGACCCCTCCATCAGAGGATACGGAGAACCTCTCCAAGTTGGATAAATCCTTGTGAGGGCTACCGGGAAGCTCTCTAGCGACCCTCCTAGCGGCCTTGTGCATGAATTCCTCCTTCCTCTTAGCAGAGTCTTTGGCCCTCTCGTCCCTTGTACCCTCGGCAACAAGGACGACCACCTCACCCTGTCTCCTTCTACCAGTCCTCCCCCTCCTCTGGATGGTCCGGATTTCACTCGATACAGGTTCGTAGAAAATGACAAGGTCGGCACTAGGGATGTCCAAACCCTCTTCGCCAACTGAAGTAGCAACCAGGACATTAGCCCCTCCTTCCCTGAACTCGGAAAGTCTTGCTATCTGCTGCTTCGCAGTCAGTCCCCCCGAACCGGAACGACGCGACTGTCCGATGAACTGAATCGCTCTTATGCCATTGAGGTCAGAAAGAGCACCCTCGAGAGCTTCCACCGTGTCCCTGTAGTTGGCGAAAACAATGACTCTTGACTCGTTGTCTCTCCGAATCCTTTCCCTGACAAGCCTCCTCACCGCTCCGACCTTGGAATGTACCTCGGCCATGCCCTTGAGGCTGGCAGAAAGCCTCCTCACTCTCGCGTCTCTGAGGAAATCCCTCGAAGATTTGCTCTTCTCTTCCTCATCCTCCATCCTCGAGAGGAAATGCCTAGATGCGGCTATCCCTTGACAGAGGAGATGGTTAATCAGATGATGGAGTCTCATTGCAGTTGCTATCTGCGAAGATGATCTGAAACCACTTTTATCCCCTCTGCCGATGGCTTCCTGGGCACGTTCCATTGCATTCGATAAACCAGCCTGATTAATATTCCCCGGCATCACGTACCTTCCACTCCTACGTTCTCTGTCGACAATCCCTTCTTGCCAAATCATGAACGGCTCTGCCAGTTCTCTGATCTCGCTAGGAACCTCCACGCCAACTTCCTCAACATCAAGCTCTGAGAGAAATTCTGCAACCATAGGATCTTCCTTCGTCCTCATGTGTATTTTTTGGATTTCCAACCTCCTGCATATCTCCTGCACTTGCTCCCTTCTCGAACCGGGGCTTGCCGTAGTTGCTAGAATCAGTGGACTTTCGGACTGAGAGATGTACATCTCAGCAACCTCTGCCATGGCGTGTTCCCCGGTGCAATGATGTGCTTCATCGACAACAAGTATGCTACAACCGTCAAGAGAAAGAACCCCCTTTCTCACATCATTCCTAACGACCTGTGGGGTTGCGAACACCAATCTCGAACCCTTCCATAGTTCAGGTCTCTTGGATGCTGTTTGCTGCCCACTAAGTGAAATTGGATTCAATTCGGAAACATTGGAAAGAACGGGAATTGCATTTTCCAGATGTTGATTCGAGAGAGCAACAGTCGGGGCGATAACCAAAGCCCAGCCCCCTGTTCTCTCCAACCTCTCGACTATGGATAACCACGCGACAGCAGTCTTCCCTGCGGCAGTAGGTAGAATCAACAGCATCGACCCAGCCATGGCATCATCTACTGCTTGGAGTTGGTATGCCCTAGCCTGAATCGTTTCTGCGACCAATCCTGGATGGGCAACATATGGGGGCACGGACAGGGGCCTCTGAAGTCAGGGTTCAAAATCGTTGCATTGACATTTTTCACCTTCGCCACCCCGTAGGGGTGTCTTTTTGGCATCCCGATTCGTTCAAATAGGGTATGTTAGTCGCAAGGCCGCTCACTACGTGAGGTACCAGACACCAAAGGGCTCTGTTAGCATCCCACAAACCGCATCCGCATTCGTGGATCTGGCTCGGTGTCACGGTGCCTCCATGGCGTAGTTGGCCCGGCATTGGTCGCCCGCGACCGATTTCGGAATACAGGAGGAAATGCAATGGCAGACCGATCCAAACCCCGCCGTGGTAGCATGGGCTATGGCCCTAGAAAGCGTGCTATCCGGCAATTCGCAAGAATCACCTCATGGCCAGAAACAGAGTCATCAGAGGTCCGAGTTCAGGGATTCGCTGGCTGGAAGGCAGGAATGACTCACATACTGATGAGGGATACCAATCCGAAATCGACCTCTGCTGGACAGGAAGTCAGGAAGGCAGTAACCGTGGTTGAGACCCCTCCAATGAACGTTCTAGCAGTAAGGGGGTACAAGATGACCCCGTACGGAAAGCAGACAGCAGGTGAAGTCTGGACCGACGTCTCCGAGGAATCCCCTGCCAACCTATTCCCAAGACTAGCAAACCAGACCCGAGGCGAAAGGGATGTCGAGGAGGGAAGGAAGCCAGCAACTCGTGGCGGGAGAATTCCAAAGAGGCCGTCCCAACCATCGGAGGACGCATTGAACTCTCTGAGGGAGCAGGACCTAACCGAGGTCCGTTTGATAGTATGCACTCAACCAGACCTAGTTCGCGGCATCCCTTCGAAGACTCCAGAGATAATGGAGATCGGACTAACGGGTGGGGACATAGATGCAAAACTCGACTGGGCAATGGATCGACTAGGGGGGCAAGTCGGTCTCGAAGACGTTTACGAAGCCGGGCAGGAGATTGATGTCGTAGGCGTGACCAAGGGTAAGGGTTGGCAAGGCTCGATTAAGAGGTTCGGACTTAAGCTACTTAGCCACAAGAACAGCAAGAGGAGGCGCCAGGGAGGTAACATGGGTGACTTCGGAACTGGATACGTTAGAAAGACAATCAGGCAGGCTGGGCAGGTAGGTTACCACAAGAGGACTGAGTTGAACAAGAAGATCCTGAGGATTTCAAATCCTGATGAGTCAGAAATAACACCCTCTGGCGGTTTCCTGAACTACGGCGAAGTTCGAAATCCATACATGATAATCCAAGGAAGCCTTCCGGGACCAGCAAAGAGGCTTCTAAGATTCAGAGACCCAACTCGTCCAAGGAACGTCGTTGGAGAGGTTGACGTAACATACGTCAGTACCTCAAGCAAGCAGGGTGTGTGATAGTATGAAGACTAAGGCATACAATTTGGTCAATTCTGTAGTCCAAGAGGAGATGGACGCAGGCCTATTGGCAGAATCATTCGCCGTAGAGGCCAAGGACGGCAAGGCCATCGAACTCCCCCTCCCATTCACTTCGCAGATCAGGGAGGACCTAGTTCGTTCCGCCGTTCATGCATCAAGAGCAAACAGGAGGCAGTCCTACGGGCACAGGGAACATGAGGGAAAGCGTGCTCCCCAGCCAGGTATGAAGCACTCCGTAGAGTGGTGGGGCAAGGGCCGAGGAGTCTCCAGAATAATGAGGAAGGCAGGGCAGAGGACCGGAGCACAGAACCCCCACACCAGAGGGGGTAGGAGAGCTCACGGGCCAAAGGTGGACAAGGAATGGTCCCAGAAGATTAACTCTCGCGAGAAGAAGATAGCCCGCGACTCTGCCATAGCAGCTTCATGCGATTCGAGCACAGTATCCTCCAGAGGTCACAAGTTCGACGATGGCCTCAGATTCCCAATCATCATTGATGGCTATGTTGAGTCTAGGGGCGGTTCGGACGAGAAGTACGACATAGAGGCAATTCCTAACCAGTATTCTACTAGAAAATTCGTTGCGATGATGGAGGGCCTGGGGGTCTCAGCAGACCTCGTTCGTTCCAAGAATGGCCGATCGATCAGAGCCGGAAAGGGGACAATGAGGGGTAGGAAGTACAGGACCCCAAAGAGCGTCCTCTTGGTCGTGGCTCAGAAGGGAGGCTTGGAAAAGGCAGCTCGGAACCTCCCGGGAGTCGACGTAGTAACTGCTAAGGATTTGTGCGCCGAAGACCTCGCACCTGGTGGGGACATGGGAAGGCTCACAGTTTGGACGAAGTCAGCAATAGAGGCTCTGGAGTGATTAAGATGGATCCATATGACGTGATTATAATGCCTTGGATTACAGAGAAGACTCTCGAAGCAAGGAGGATAGCAGATCCAGACGGCGGTCACAGAGAGAACAACAACAGAATCGAGTTCATTGTCAGAAGGGAGGCGACAAAGAAAGACATCAAAGAGGCAATAGAGACCCTTCTCGAGGTCAAGGTCGCTAAGGTAAACGTTCGAATCAACAGAACTGGCAAACATGCCAGCATTCGTCTAGCAGATGGATATGACGCAGAGGAGGCCGCGCTCAAACTAGGAGCGTTCTAGAAGGTGATATCATGGGCAAGAGGACACGTTCACAGAGACAGGGGTCAAGCCCCAAAAACAAGGTTTCCAGCCACAGGTTCCCTGCTGCCAACAGACTCCCCAGAGTCAGTGGAGAGATTGCGGAAGTCATCGACCTGGTCCATAGCCCAGCTCATACCGCACCGCTAGCCAAGGTGAAGTTCGAGGACGGAGAAATAGCACATCTGGGCGCCCCAGAGGGACTCTCAGTCGGGCAGACAGTCGCATTTGGTGACAAGGTTTCACTGAGGCCAGGAAACGTCACTACCCTAAGCCAGATCCCAGAGGGTACTCAGATTTGCAACATTGAATTGCGCCCGGGAGATGGTGGCAAGATTGCCAGATCAGGCGGTAACTCAGCCATGATAGACACTAGGATGGGTGACTATGTCAGAATTATCCTGCCCAGTGGGCGCTCGAAGGACCTCCCTGCCAAGTGCAGGGCCACCATCGGGGTTCTCGGCGGCCATGGTAGGACTGAGAAGCCCCTGCTCAAGGCCGGTGCCGCTCACCACAGGGCCAGAGCACGAGGTAAGCAGTACCCGACAGTTAGCGGCGTCGCAATGAACCCGGTAGACCACCCACACGGCGGTGGTAACCACCAGGCCGTGCACGGACCAAGCTCAGTCAGCAGAAATTCACCCCCCGGCCAGAAGGTCGGGAACATCGCACCTAGGCGAACCGGCCGTGGAAGGTCGAAGAAGGAGTAGATAGTATGGCCAGGAAGAGGAAGCAGTTCAGGACAGCAAAGATGGCCAGACGCCAGGCCAGGAAGAGGAGATCGAAGATTTCCGAGAGGAGGAAGAAGGAGTTCCTCTGGAGGGGTTACACGATCGACGAGCTGAAGGATATTCCACTGTACCCGTGGGGTAACAGTGCTGAGCCTGAGAACGACGACTACGATCCAGATGCGATTTCCATAGCAACCCTGATGCCATCAAGAGTCAAGAGATCATTACAGAGGGGGCTCAATATCGAGTGCGAGAAACTCCTAGAGAGAATAAGGAACAGCAATGGGAAGACTGTGAGGACACACTGCAGAGGGATGTACATCCTCCCTGAGATGGTGGGCACTACAATAGGGGTGCACAATGGCCAGAAATTCGTAAACTTGGACATCATCCCTCCAATGATCGGGCACGCATTGGGAGAATTCGCAATTACAAGGAAGTCTGTAACACACACCGGCCCCGGTGTGGGTGCAACCAGATCTTCCCAGCACGTGGCACTAAAGTGAGGTGAGATGAATGAGTAGGAGATTAGGAAGGTCGCAGAACGGATACACCCAGCTCCTCGAGGGATCCAACCTCGTGACTGCTCGAGCAGTCAACTTGGACTGCCATCACAAGCACTGCTACCACATCGCCAAGGCAATCAGGGGCATGAATGCGGAAGTAGCGAGGGATTACCTTGAGGACGTAGTTGCCAAGAAGAGGGCAATACCGTACCAAAGGAGATCCAGAAAGGGACGAGGAGGCAACACGATGGCCGGTCACAGGAAGGGCAAGATGGGCCCGGGCAAGTTCCCAAACAAGGCTTCCCGCGAATTCATCAAGCTGATCAACAGCGCCATGGACAACGCAAGACAGCGATTCGATGACATCGATGCCGAGGACATGGTGATTACTCACGTTGCTGCTCATCGTGGCCAAGTGTCCAGAAACATGAGGCCTCGAGCCCAAGGCCGGGCAACCCCTAGCAACCACTACCAAGTCAATCTGGAGATTTTCCTAGAATACTTCGGAGAGGATGATGAGGAAATGGGAGACGATGAGTTCTGAGGTGATTGCATGAAGGAGAACACAATCCAGAAGATGATCAATCGCAACGTCGAGAGACAACTCGTCCGAGAGTACCTGCTCAAGGAAACAGAGAGGGCAGGCTTCGGCGGACTAACATTCAACAGGACCCCCGAGGGGACCAAGGTAACCCTGCAAGCAGAGCAAGTTGGGCGCGTCATAGGCAGGAGGGGCAAGGTCATCCACGATCTCCAGCGCCGCCTCCAAGAGGATTTCAATCTGACCAACCCCCAGCTCGAGGTAGAGGAGATAGGAGAATCACGAACCAATGCCCAGGTTATGGCCAGCAGACTCGCTAGCTCACTCGAGAGGGGCTGGTTCTTCAGAAGAGCAGGACACAGCACCGTGCAGAACATAATGGACGCGGGAGCCAGGGGCTGCATCGTCACACTCAGTGGGAAGATAACCGGCGCTAGGCACAGAGTAGAGAAGTTCCAGAAGGGGCACATCAAGTACTGTGGAGAGACTGCCCTCCAGCTTATGGACGTCGGATTCTCAACCGCGGTTAAGAAGCTGGGAACAGTTGGCTGCACCGTGAGAATCATGAGGCCAGGGTCAAAACTCCCTCACGAGATCACAATCCAGGAAAGAAGCGAATCCGGACTACCTGAACTGGTAGAGGCATCCGGTTTCGTCCCTCTTGACCTAGAGGAAGCCCTCGAGAGGGCAGCAAGGGAGGAGGAGTGAAATTGTCACACATCAGCTCTAAGG
Source organism: uncultured Candidatus Poseidoniales archaeon (assembly GCA_964570065.1). Lineage (GTDB taxonomy): Archaea > Thermoplasmatota > Poseidoniia > Poseidoniales > Thalassarchaeaceae > UBA36. The sequence continues at coordinate 9,728 of CAZMVZ010000012.1, read as the reverse complement.
AGATTGACGAGATGAACCAAGAGCAGCGTGAGATCACCCTTGGTGAACTCAGAGACGAGATGCTGCAGCTAAGGTCTCAGCAAGCACTAGGCGGCTCTTCTTCAAACTCAGGGGCATACAAGCAGACTCGAAGGAGCATTGCAAGGCTCCTAACCAAGATGAAACAGGAAAAGGAGGAGTGATTTGGCGGGAATTTGTAACATGTGTGCGCTTCCAGATGACCTATGCATCTGTCAGGAGATAGCCAAAGAACAGCAGAAGGCGGTGATTTCAGTGGTTAGGAGGAGGTACGGCAAGATGGTCACAATGGTGGAGGGCATAGAGGATACCGCAATAGACATCGGCCAACTGGCAAAGATACTGAAGGGCGCATGCGCCAGCGGTGGAACGGTCAAGGGTAGGACAATCGAACTTCAAGGGGACCACAAGAAGAAGGCAGCCAAGGTTCTCGAGCAGAATGGCTACCAGGTGGAGGTGCGCTGAATGAGTCAGATCATCAACCTCCCTTGGCTTTCCAGGAACCTTGAGGTCACAGATTCCACCGATCCGACCTTGGTGGGTATTTCAGGCACTGTAGTGGACGAAACCAGGCGTACCATACTTGTCAACACGGGGGGCAATGAAGTCACTCTTGCCAAGAACACAATCAGATTCACAATAGAAGACGAGGAGATCGACGGTACTCTCGTCGGGCAGAGGCCCGAGGAAAGAATCGGCAAGGCATACAGGAGGCCATGAAATGAGAGACATAGGTGTAGACGTCAACAAGCCCGAAGGCGAATGGGATGGAAGCAAGAACTGCCCGTTCTATGGTACTCTGAGGCTTCGTGGACAGATTATCAGCGGAGTCGTCTCCTCACAGGGAATGACGGACACCGTGGTCATCGAGAGGGAGACTACACGTTACATGCAGAAGTTCGAGAGGTACGAGAAGCGCACCAGGCGCTATTCGGCCCACCTGCCCAGCTGCATCGGGGAACTAAGCCCCGGGGAAAACGTCCGCATCATGGAATGCAGACCACTCTCCAAGACCGTGAAGTTCTGCGTAATCGAGAAGGAGGCGAGCGAATGAAGGGGATAGCCGGCAGAGTTACCTCCGGTCTCCCGACTCAGGCGCGTCTTGAGTGTGTCGACAATACCGGTGCCAAGGTCGTGCAACTGATCACCGTCCTGAAGAAGGGAGGAGTTGCCAGAAGGTACCCATCAGCAGGGGTCGGTGACATGATCAGGGTCACTGTCAGGAGAGGTACGCCTGAGACAAGGCGACAGATATACACTGCAGTGATCGTGCGTCAATCGAGACCTTTCAGAAGGGTCGATGGGACATGGGTCCAGTTCGAGGACAACGCCTGTGTCATCACGAATGATAGAGGGGACGTCCAGGGTTCCGACATCAAGGGTCCAGTCAGTAGGGAAGCTGCTGAGAGATGGCCAAGGATAGCGGCTACGGCCAAACAGATAGTGTAGGTGATTAGAATGGTAAGCAAGAAAGCAGGAAAGCAGAGAATGTCCCAGAGGGATGCCCCTACTCACGTAAAGAGGAAGAGGATGCGAGCCCGTCTTGTCTCTGACGATCCAGACCTAAGACGGGTACGTTCGGTGACCATCAGGGTTGGGGACGAGGTCGAGGTTACCAGAGGTGACTTCAGTCACCCTAACAGTGTCAAGTCTGACTCCAGAGGAAAGAGGCTCGGACAGCCAAGGGGGAGGGCCGGAGTGAAGGCCAAGGTCGCATCAGTAGATACAAAGAGAGGCCTCATTTTCGTCGACGGACTGACTCAGACCACTGCCGATGGGAAGGAAGAAGGCGTACCCGTCAACCCATCAAACGTCATAGTGACGAAGCTTTTCGAGGGAGATCCAGTACGAATCAAGAGAATCGTCGATAGGTCCACAGGAGGTGTCTCAGAATGAGCAGAAGTCACCACAAGAGGCTAGTCATGCCGAGGACCTGGCCACTGACGAGGAAGACCAACATCTGGGCCCAGAAGCCAAACCCAAGCGGTCACCAGATAGAGATGTGCATGCCACTAGGGATCATACTCAGAGACGTCCTCGGACTCGCTCACAACATGAGGGAGGCAAAGAGGATACTTCATGCACGAAGCGTGATGGTGGATGGGAAGGTCGAGACAGACAGAGCCCGTGGAGTGGGTCTGATGGACGTCCTCACAGTTGGTGAGGAGAACTTCCGATGCATCCTCGACACCAATGGAAAGCTGCGATACAGGTCGATTCCAAAGAAGGCAGCAGGAAGCAAGATCTGCCGAGTCAAGGGCAAGACCACCGTAAAGGGTGGCAAGACCCAGGTTCATCTGCACGATGGAAGGAACATCGTCATGGACAAGTCCCCAGACTACAAGACCGGGGACTCACTAGTGATATCCCTTCCAGATCAGAAGATAACCTCCCACATAGAGATGAAGAAGGGTGCCAAGGCATACCTGACGGGTGGGAGCCATATCGGAGAGACCGCTGTAATCAAGGACCAAGACATCAAGAGGTCATCGAAGCCAAATGAGACAATTTTCGAGGAGTTCGGGACAATCACGGACTACGTCTTCATCATCAGCAAGGAGACTGACATACCACTGGGGGATGAGTCATGAGCGAATCATCCAACCCAATGCTTTCCCCCTCGATCACCAAGGTGACGGTGAACATCGGAGTCGGAGAGGGAGGCAGGCGCCTCCAACTGGCCGAGAGGGTCTTGGAAGTACTCACCGGAATGACCCCGTCACGGACACTGTCCACCAAGACCAACAGGGACTTGGGGACAAGGAAGGGCGCACCAATTGGATGCAAGGTTACCATACGCGACCATGACAAGGTCGAGTCGTTTCTCAAGGACGCATTCTGGGTCAGAGACCACACCCTACCGGCATACAACTTCGACATCTCAGGTAACCTATCATTCGGCATTTCAGACTACACCGACTTCCCCGACCAGAAGTACGATCCCGACATCGGCATCTTCGGCATGGATGTCAATGTCGTCCTCGAGAGACCAGGCCACCGGGTATCCAGGAGAAGGCGGAGGAAGTCGAAGGTTTCCGTCCCTCATAGAGTCGGCCGCGACGAGTCCAAGGACTGGTTCACAGGCAAGTTCGGTCTGAAAATTGTGGAGGAGTAATAGTATGGCACGAGATCACGGGGAGAAGATTGGAAGAAGCATCGGCTGCAGACGCTGCGGCCGAAAGAGAGGAATGATTCGAAGACATGGCCTGAGGCTCTGCAGACAGTGCTTCCGAGATGTGGCCCCGAACATAGGATTCAAGAAATACTCATGAGGTGATGAAAGATGCAGTTTGACCCATTGAATGATGCCTTCACAACGATATACAACGCTGAGAGCGCAGGCAAGTACGAAGTAACCGTGCGACCCGCTAGCAAACTCCTCGGCAGCATGCTCTCCATAATGCAGACATCCGGCTATCTCGGAGAATTCGAGAAGCTAGATGACGGCAGGGGAGGGGCATTCAGAGTCTCCCTGATAGGGGCGATCAACAAGTGCGGAGTCATCAAGCCCAGGCATTCTGTCAAGAGGTCTGACTTCGACAAGTGGGAGTCAAGGTACCTGCCTGCAAGGGACTTCGGCCTCCTAATCTTGACAACGAACCAGGGGATAATGGATCACTCAGAAGCGAAGAAGGAGAGGGTGGGCGGAAGGCTGCTCGCATATGTTTTCTAGGAGGAATAAGAATGCCAAGAGTAGCTAACGTGTCCCACAGCATCATACTGCCCGATGGAATGGGCGCCAGCGTGGATGGCAATTCCGTGACGCTCAACAAGGACGGCAACAGCCTCTCCCGAGAATTCACACATAACAGCGTCTCCCTGAGGCAGATTGATGACGGTATAGAGGTGTACTGCAAACTTCCAAGAAGGTCCGAGAAGGCAATAGCCGGAACTTGGGCGGCCCATCTCCGAAACATGGTCAAGGGCCTAGACGAGGGATTCGAATACCGCCTAAAGGCAGTATTCAGCCACTTCCCGATGACCCTCAAGGTCGATGGAAACAAGTTCACAATCACCAACATGCTCGGGGAGAAGGTCCCTCGGGTGGCTAAGCTACCTTGGACTCCCTCGGAGGTCCAAGTGAAGATCGAGGGCAAGTCCGACATAATTGTTACAGGAGCCGACCGGGAGAAGGTAGGCCAGTCAGCGGCAAACATAGAGAAGGCCTGCAAAGTAAAGAAGAGGGATCCAAGAGTATTCCAGGACGGGATATACATCACTTCCAAGGGGGCATGAGAATGGCATACGATAATCTGACAGTCGCTGAGTTGAAGGAACTACTCAGGGAAAGGGGACTACCAGTCTCTGGAAAGAAGGCAGACCTAATCGCAAGGCTAAGCGAGGGAGAGGACACTACGGCAGAGGCTCCCGATGAGACTCACCAAGAGGAACCCAAGGAAGAAATCCCGGAGGAAGAATCCCCGGACGAGGGAGACGAATTCGAGGAAGAGGGCGACTTCGAGGAAGAGGGCGACTTCGAGGAATGGGACGAATTGCACACAGCAAGGCAGAAGCCAGTCTTGGACGAATCCACCAAATCAGCACTCAAGATGCGCTCAGAGCAGAGCAAGAAGCAGCCCAAGTTCCGCAGGCAAGAGTGGTTCAGGTACAGGAGACTATCAAAGACCGGATACAGGAAGCCGAAGGGGGATGACTCGAGCATGAGGAAGAACAGGAAGTACCGCACTCCAATGGCCCGAGTAGGGTACGGTAAGGTCGCGGCCGCTAGAGGGCTACATCCCTCTGGATTCAAGGAGGTCATCGTCCACAAGGCAGACCACCTAGACGGGCTCGACCCAGAGAAGCAAGCAGTGAGAATAGGCTCGAGCGTAGGAAACAGGAAGAGATCGCGAATTCACGAAAGGGCAGACGAGTTGGGCCTGAGGGTCCTGAACCGGCGCCAGATAGACAAGAGGGGTGATCTCTGATGTTCCTGTCAAACCAGAAGAGGATGGCAGCCGAGATACTCTCAAGGAAGGAGGGCAAGACCGTGGGAATCCACAGAATTTGGGTCAACCCAGACTACCTCAGCGAAGTCGCTGATGCAGTCCAGAGGGATGACGTGAGGCTCCTCATAGAAGATGGGATAATCAAGGCCAAGCCAATCAAGGGAACGAGCCGTTCCAGGGCTCGCAAGTCCGCATTCCAGAAGTCCAAGGGGAGGAGGAAGGGCCACGGTTCCAGGAGTGGTAGCGCGAATTCCCGAAGTCCCCGAAAGCAGAGGTGGATGTCCAAGATAAGGGCTCAGAGGAGGGTCCTCAAGGAACTCAGGGAAGGGAGCAAGATCACTCCCTCGCAATACAGGTACTTCTACCGCAAGGCGAAGGGTGGATCATACCGTTCCACATCCCACCTGAGGAGCAACATAGAACTGGATGGGATTTCACTGGGAGGTGATGAGTGATGGCAAAGGGAAGAAACCAGAGACTTAGATTCAAGAGAAGGAGAAACGCTGAGACTGACTACCACCGAAGGTCGAGGATGCTCCGCGGAGGGGCACCCAGGGCAGTCGTACGTGTCTCGAACACCCAAGTAACCTGCCAGCTAGTGGCCTACGAGCCAGAAGGGGACAGAGTGCTAGAGTCAATCACAGGCAAGTCCCTTGTAGACTCGCACAAGTGGCCCTCAGACGCTTCAAGGAAGTCAGTCCCTGCATGCTACCTAGCCGGATTCGCAATGGCCACCTCGGCAATATCGAATGGCCACTCTCAGGCCATCCTGGACATCGGCCTGGCAGCATCATCATCCGGTAACAGGGCATATGCTGCCCTGAAGGGAATGGTCGATGCTGGCATGGAGATCCCACACTCGGACGAGGTCCTTCCCTCGGAAGAAAGGATCAACGGCGAGCACATCGGAGAGGGCATTGCCAAGGCAGTGGCCACAACAAAGAAGTCGATAGGGGGTGGAAAGTGATGGCAGAGGAAACCAGTACCGAAGAGAAGGACGCACCAATAGCACCCGGACTGGAGATGGCACGCGCACCGGTGGATGAAGACGCCCCGAGGAGACGCGGCCCCGACCCGCTAGCGGCCCTGAGGAACTGGACCCCGAGGACCAGGCTTGGACGCATGGTCATGAACGGCGAGATCCTCACCTACGAGGAGGCACTAGCAACTGGATTCCCAATCAGAGAGGTGGAGATAGTCGACGCACTACTCCCCGAGATGGAAGACGACGTCCTCAGCGTCAACATGATCCAGAGAATGACCGACTCGGGCCGGCGCGTGAGATTCAACGTGCTCTGCGCCGTAGGAAACGGGGACGGCTACGTGGGACTATCAATATGCAAGGGCAAGGAGGTAGCCAGCACAATCCAGAAGGCGATAACGCAGGCAAAACTCAACCTCGTCCCAGTATTCAGGGGCAACGGTTCTTGGGAGTCGGCCGAGGGACCCGGCAATAGCATCCCATTCAAGGCGACGGGACGCTCAGGATCAACCAGGGTCACCCTACTCCCAGCCCCATCAGGGAAGGGGCTGGTAATCGGCGACTACGGCAGGAGGGTCCTGAAACTAGCCGGCGTGGAAGACGTCTGGTCACGCTCCTCCGGGCAGACCAGGTCGACAATCAACTTCGCAAAGGCCACATTCAACGCATTGGAGGCTCTCGGCCGAGCAAAGGTCAACGACCAGGTCAGGGAGAAGCTCAATATCACCATAGGGAGGAGAAACGCATGACATACATGGTAATCAGAGTCCGCAGCGACCGTGGGGTCACGAAGAAGATCCGCGACACTATGACGATGCTCAACCTGACTCGCGTCAACCACGCGGTACTCGTCCCAAAGACAGATTCCTACGATGGAATGCTGCAGAAGGTAAAGGACTACGTCACGTGGGGAGAGGTAGATGAAGATACGATTGGCACTCTGATCAAGGAGAGGGGGAGGATGGCCGGGAACCACCAAGTCACCGACTCAGTGGTCAAGTCTTCCAGCGAGCACTCCACGATCAAATCACTCTCCAAGGCCATCGCCTCCGGGGAAGCCACCACAAAGGACGTCGAGGGAATGAAGCCAGTTTTCAGGCTACATCCCCCAAGGGGGTCCAAGGGATGGGGCGGAATCAAGCGGGCGTACTCCGTAGGGGGGGCGCTGGGCTTCCGTGGAGACGGGATAGGCGAACTAGCAGCGAGGATGTTCTGAGGGGATAACATGGTTTCAAGGACTAACAAATTCAGGGGGAGCAGATACCACGGCCGTGGCAAGAAGGCTGGCAGAGGGGCCGGCAAGAGGGGCGGCAGAGGAAACGCCGGCCTGAACAAGCACAAGGTGATGACCAGGCTGAAGTACATGCCAGGCCACTGGGGTATGCACGGTTTCAACCGCCACCCGGGGCTACGAGTGGTGAACTCCTCAATCAACCTCGGCCAGGTAGCCGAGATAGCAGAGGGAGACTCGATAAACCTCACAGAGATGGGATTCGACAAGCTTCTGGGCAGGGGCGGCATAGACAGGCCCCTGACGATCACGGTCAACGAGGCCAGTGCCAAGGCAATCCAGAAAGTAGAGGCCGCAGGTGGATCAGTCAAGATCGGCGAAGGCGAAGACCGGGGTGAGTGGGAAGAGGAGTAGCTTCTCCCCATTGGAGGCTAGAGAATGGCAAACAGAGGCCCGAACTGGTTCGGCGTCATCGCCATGTGTGCGATGTACTGGGGAGCTCTCTACTACTGGGTAAAGGATGAGCTCTCTGCAGGTGGCGATGAACAGGGCTGGGCTCTGATACTGCTTGCAACATCGATCCCCTACATCGCCTTCGTGATGTGGGGCACAATGACCGACCTACCCGAGTCGGTTAGCCAGATTCCAGTGGTAGGAAAGTACGCAAAGGCTTACTCCTGGTTAGCCATAGTCCTTGCATTTTCTTACTGGGGATGGGTCGACAAGGCAGCAATGGGGTTCCTGCTAGTAGGCGTCGCACTGTTCGGCCTAGCAGTCGGCCTGGCGCTGTCATGCCTCCTCTACTCGGGAGATGGCGGCAGCAGGCTGTACGGACTGAAGCGCCTAGTGGACGTCTATCCCAGCATCTCCAAGCCGGAGGGCCACGTCAGATTCAACCAGAAGCTCTGGACCACGACCCTCGTCCTGATCATCTACTTCATTATGACCAACGTGATGATCTACGGTCTGTCTGACACCACTCTTGACGTCTTCTCCTCATTCAGGGCAATCATGGCCGGAGCATCGGGTTCGATCATGCACCTTGGGATAGGGCCCATAGTCACCGGGTCGATCATAATGCAACTTTTCTCCGGGGCCAAGATAATCCAACTAGACCTCCAGGACTCCGCGGACAAGCAGCTGTACCAAGGGGTGCAGAAGATCCTAGTACTCATCATGATCCCAATCGAGTCCATACCACAGGTGTATGGTTTCCTCGACCCATCGCCATCACTGATACTCGACTACGGGGAGGGCTGGGCCGGTGCGGTTATCGTAGTCCAACTCTTCCTGGGCTCGCTACTCGTGTTCCTGCTGGACGAGCTCGTGAGCAAGTGGGGGATAGGGAGCGGAATCTCGCTCTTCATCGCCGCTGGAGTCGCCCAATCGACATTCGTGGGGACCCTGTCGCCACTTCCCTCATACGAAGGGCAGCCAATGTCCTTCGACAACCCCCCTTCAGGCACGCTGCCTATGATTTTCTACACCCTAAGGACTGCCAGCAACTCCCAGCTGGTGAGCGAGAACGGGTTTGAGATGATGCTCCTTGAGCACGCGAACCCAATTGTCGCCCTGATATCATCGATCATCGTGTTCCTCGTCGTCGCCTATGCCGAGTCGAGCAAGCTCGAGCTTCCTCTGACGCATGGCAAGGTCAGGGGGCACAGGGGGCAGTACCCGATCAGGCTAGTGTACGCCAGCAACATCCCAGTGATCCTGATGGCAGCCCTGCTCGCAAACGTCAACATGTTCACGCTTCTCTTCCACAGCCATCCGACCCTCTCCACGGTTCCGATAGTCGGCTCCAACGGGGCGTTCAGCCAATCAGAGTGGTTCGGCTCCTACTACGAGGGCTCTACGACCCCGCACGACGGGTTCGCATGGTACAGCTCGATGGTAAACGGGGTTGGCGATTGGCTGATCCCCCTTCTGGAGCAGCAGGGAGACGTCCATGGCCACTCCCTCGGCCAGATAATGATGCACGTGTTCGTGTACGTATTCTTCATGACGGCGGGCTCTACAGTGTTCGCAAAGTTCTGGATCGAGACCACGAACATGGGTGCTAAGGACGTCGCGAAGCAGATTGAGAGGACTGGGATGCAGATCCCGGGATTCAGGAAGAACCCAGTGGTCCTGGAACGGATCCTGGAACGTTACATTCCGCCAGTCACGTTGTTCTCCGGTGCCTTCGTGGGGCTACTCGCCGCGGGAGCAGACCTGCTCGGCACGGTGGGTAACGCTACTGGAACAGGTCTCCTATTGGCAGTCGGAATCATACTCAGGACATACGAGCAGATACAGAAGGAGCAGGCAATGGAGATGCATCCGGTGCTGCGTGAGTTCTTCGGCGCAGACTAGTGCACTGCGCAGATGCGAGTCATCCGCCCCCTCGTCACGTTCTTATACGGCATGAAGGTCGGCGAGACGCTGCGTCAAGCTGGCGTTGGAGACCGAGCACCTAGTGCCATGACGTCTTCCATCAGGCTGGACGCTGCCGAGGAAGTGCGGCCACGAGACTTTTCGTGGTTTAGGAGGTTAACCACAATTA
>CAZMVZ010000011.1:0-45075 GCA_964570065.1 uncultured Candidatus Poseidoniales archaeon | reverse complement strand
CAGCGAGTAAATCACGTAAGAAGCGAAGTATCCGGATGTGTCTGATTCGAAGGTGAATGGAACCGCGATTAGAAGTATCAACATGAATCCGCCCAATGCAAGAGTGATCCTAGCTACCCTGTCCATGGGGGGTTCCTGACCCTCTCCGGATATCCCATCCATGTGTTGTCCGCCACTAGCGTAGTTGTGAATGTTGGGCGGCTCGGTGCGTTGCGCGCACCAAGCCGCTATTGTTGTCCGTGATTACTCAATCTGGCAATGTTGCCTGTCCTCATACCATGTTCCGCCGCTAGCCTCGCAGTCCGCTTGGTTGTCAGGGGACTCCCCCTCATCCTCTCTGTCGTCGCCCTCTCTTTCTTGATCCTCTTCCAGTTCGCTCCAATCGCAGTAGAATACGCCGTCACCGCGGTCTGCGGCCTCTGTCCAGACTCCCATCCTGGACTCGCACATCTCCTGTGTGATTTCTATGGGAGGGGGGGCGTGATGCGTTCCACGATCCTCGCACCTGTCCAGCATCTTGCAGAAAGCGCCTCCCATTCTTCCTCGGAATCCCTTCCTCGTGTCATGGTCTCTGTCGCACCTTCGTTCGTCTGCGCAGTCCCTGTGGTGCTCTGCTCGAGAGATCATATGCCGGATGACTGTCCTGATCGTCTCTGAGTCAGCCGAGCAATCCTCGCTGTCCATGCAGAAGGAAATTGCCTCCTGAGCGGCCATGAGTTGCCTGGACTTCTCCTCTGCGAACTCCACCCTCTCTGTCTCGTCCCAGTCCTTCCTCTCGTCCCAGTCCTTGTAATCCTCATCGTCACAATCGTAGTGAACAACTCCGTTTTCTTCCCTTATGCAAATCTGATAGTCGTCGGCCTTGACAGCCTTGTCCTCATTGGTCACGGAGTCTGTCCCGTCTAACTTGGCCTGCATCCCATCAACGGCCCAGGTTAGCTTCTCGATCATCTCGGAGAGCGAATCGGCGTCTGCCGTGCAGTCCGCGCTGTCGAGGCAGAACTGGAAGGCTATGATGAGGTTGGAATCGATGTCAATCCTCTGCTCGAGGTGCTCGGTCCTGTCCTCCATCCTGTCGTTCATCCGGCTCTTCATTGCCTTCCTGATGTGCTTGCCCAGTGGCTTGTCGTCGGTTTCCTTGGCCTCCCAAGTGTCCTCCCCGGTCACATCGTCGACTGCTCCCTCGAAGGGGTCCGCCTCTGCGTACACCGGTGCAGCGTAGTCCTCTAGGGTCGCTGCCGCGGATGCCCCAGCTAGCAGGGACACCACGGCAAGCGCGATAACCCCCATCGTGGCTTTCTTCCTGTTCTGCTCCGTCCTCTCGCTCTTTCCTGGCTCCATTTCCTGTTCACCTTGGAGTGCCAGAGAATGCAAAACCATATCATAATCAGGCCCAAATGCTCGGTATTCCGCGCAAAAAGCCGCAAAAGGTGTTCTTGCGGTTCTGACTATTCCAACGTGTTAGTGGGTACTGGCCCATACGCGTTGTCGTGGGCCTGTCCGTCCTCGACCATCCAAACGATCCAAAGAATAAATCCGATGCATGGGATCATAATGATGAGTAGCATCCAGCCGCTCTTCCCGGTATCGTGCAATCTTCTGACAGAGACGGCTATGGAGGGGATGATCATTCCAACAAGGGCCAACATGGGAACTAGCAACGCTAGCCCTGCGAGGCTTTCATTGACGTTCAAAAGGGCAGCTGCCCCAACTAACGCAACGATCTGTAAGACGGTGGCGATGACGACATATCCCAAGTACCCCCACCAGTATTCCGACCGTGATGCCCTGCCGGAAAAAGTGGCGTACTTGTTCCTGTACACTGTCGTTAGGGCGTCCATGAACCCCATCATCTGCTGTGGGCGGGGGCTGAATGCGGGCGCTGCAATTGGTTGTCCTTGTTGTGGGGCTTCTTCCATTGGAAATCGCTTACGTCAATCATGCATAAGTGTTGTTGCGTCAAATCTCGGAAAGGCACAAACCGAGTTTGGTGAGTGTTTCGTCGACGTCTTCTTCGCTCAGCACCATCGGGGGCTTGATCTTGATGACATTGTGGAGGGGTCCGTCTGTGCTCAGAAGAACGCCCCGCTCCCTCATGGAATCGACTACTGTTGATGCTTCCTTTGGTGCGGGTTCCAGGGTGCCTCGGTCTCTGACCATCTCGATCCCTAGGAACAGCCCCCTCCCTCGAACGTCTCCAATCAGTTCGTGGGACTCCTTGAGGGACTCAAGCCCGTCTCTGAACCGGTGCCCTAGCTCGCTCGCCCTTTTCATGAGCCCATCCCTCTCGATCACATCCATGACGGCCGACCCAATCGCGCATGAGACCGGGTTTCCTCCAAACGTGCTGAAGAACTCCATACCATCGAACGAAGAAGCGATCTCAGGGGTCGTGAAGACCGCTGCCATCGGATGGCCATTCCCGATTGGCTTCCCCATCACTACGATGTCTGGAACGGCTCCGCTCTCCTGGAATGCCCACATGTGAGAGCCAACCCTCCCGAATCCGACTTGCACCTCGTCGGCGATCAATAGTCCCCCGGCTTCCCTTACAGCAGATGCAGCTTCATCGAGATACCCTTTCGGGAGTGGGACCTGGCCCGCGCAGGAAAGCATGGACTCGATCAACAGGCCTGCTACCGGGCCTGCTTCTGAAATGCCCCCCCTGAGCTCCTTGTTGAATTCCGAATCATTTCTGCGGTAGGCGTCTGGAATGGGGATGACGTGAACCCATGGCTCTGGCTCACCCTTGCCGCCGGGTCCTCTGAACTTGTAGGGGCTCAGGTCGATCAGCATCCCGGTGTGCCCGTGATATGCCCCCTCGATGACCACCATGTCGTGGTTCCCGGAATGGGCCCTTGCTAGGCGAACGGCCAACTCGTTGGCCTCTGAACCAGAATTGACCATGAAACCAACGCAAAGCTCGCCGGGAAGGGTGCCGGCGAGCCTCGAAAGGTACTCTGTCAAACCGGAGTACACGTAGCGGCTATTTGTGTTCAACAAGGACATCTGCCTCTGTCCGGCTTCGACTACGAGGGGGTTGCAATGGCCCACGTGAGAGACGTTGTTCACCAGATCGAGGTACCGTGTCCCATCGGATGCATGGAGGTATTGCATCTCCCCCCTCACTATGTGGAGAGGGGTGCCGTGTGCAATGGACAGAGCTTGGCTGATGTGCCTGTTTCTGGCTTCCAGGAGTGATTCTAGTTTTACCATCGAATGCTCCCTCTGTGGTTTTTCTGCCCGGATGGCCGTCCATAATGGATGGGTCAGTGATTACCGGATTCAGGAAAACCGCTTCCGGTCTCCTAATCGTTATGAATGAGTATGTAGGGGGATGTTCGTGCCGGGAACCTTCGACCGAACAAGGGGGCGGGCTCTGTCTCGCGAGGTCTCTCCCGAATTCGCCGATGCCGTCTCCAACTACTTCACGACGAGAGCGCCTGATTACGAGGCGGCGAGAGGAGCGCAGGACGCGTATTTCACCGCCCTCAGAGCCCATGGCTCGGAGGTAGTCGTCCTCCCTCCCCTAGAGGGATACCCGGACTGCAGCTTCACAGAGGACACGGCTGTGATCCTAGATGACTGTGCGGTGATTCCCAACCTTGGTCATCCCAGTAGGAATGGGGAGCAAGACTCGATCGCCGATTTCCTCTCAGACGATTTCGAGATTCACAGAATGCCTGTCGGGGCGACTCTGGATGGTGGTGACGTCGTTTTCTACGATGACCGGTTCCTAGTCGGGGTTTCTACCAGGACTAACAGGGCGGGGGTCGATTTCCTATCCGAGCGTGCTAGGAGTGTTGGCATGGACGTGCAGATATTCGACGTACCGAAGAGCACCCTGCACCTGACCACGGTTTGCTCTAGCCCGAGGGCTGGCACGATGGTGGCAGCAGAGGGGCACCTGACAGAGAAGGATCTGGCGTTCGCAGAGGAGGTGATTTGGATCCCAGAGGAGGAGGGGTACGCGGCAAACACCATCGCGTACGGAGACCGGGTCATCATGGCTGATGGTTACAAGAAGTCAAGGCAGCTGATGATGGATGCTGGCTTCTCGATTACAACAATCGACATGACCGAGTTCAGGGAGGTCGATGCTAGTCTGACCTGCCTCTCGGTCTTCATCGGATAGTTTGTTAGTGACTAAACATTTCGAGAACTATGCAAACTGCAGCGAAGGTTACCCTTGGAATCGGGGGCGTGATGCTTGTTATCGGAATTTTGCTCACAGTCTTAGGTGCTAGAGGGATAAGTTCGATTGAGGGTTTTTCGGTTGAAGACGAAACGGTCTGGTCTGGTAGCTCAGGGGTCTACGTTCATCAGGACTCATCGGAATGCTGCCTGTTAATCTTCGTTAGTGATGATGTTAGGTGCGACGAGTTCGACCTGAATGTAAGCGGTGGTGGAGCATGGTACGAGCATGACTGGTGCACTGAGGATGGGAAGTTGCCCTCGGGTCATGCTGATGACCCTGAAGGGTGGCTCCACATGGGATTCGTTCGCGGCCTTGAGGGTGGGGTCTCTTACGAGTTCACCTCAAGGGATGAGATTACTGCAGTTCCAGAGAGCGTCGTCGTCGAGATAATCGAGGATGCCATAGGTGGTTTCTTGGGAGCCATGGGCGGAGGCTCGTGTGCGTGCTGTGGAGTCTTTATCCTGATTCTCGGTTTGATAATGGCCATTACAATGAAGGATGAAGCGCCTACTACTTACCAGGTCGATGCTGAAGGCCGTGTGATACAGATCCAAGGCGGGCAGGCGGCACCCAGTCCTGTTTCCATCACCCCTGGATCCGAGGGCTCTGCGGATGGGTCTACGACAGCGACAGAAGAGTGGTACAAGCAGACCGAGAAATGAGTCGGTTCGAGTCTCTTTCTGATACCCCTCACCGAATCCATTAACAATGACTCTCAGAGTCATTGCGCTATGGCTGAGCGGCACGCTAAGACTCACTCACGGTACGAGTGGCGGGGCTCGGCGATTATCCTATGCGTTCTCTTCATGATTCAGGCATTCGTGCCGATCGCGGTTTCCGATGCTGGGTTCGATGAAATGACAATCTGCCAAGACACCGCCTCGACCCTCGGTGGCATTTGTGACGACAGGACCGACGGCGATGACGGTACGACCGACGTCACCGACTGGGTCGAAGGGATGTTCCACTTCAACATGACAAGCCCCACCGAGATTCAGTTCCAGGCATCGTGGGCAATCAGGGAGTGGGACAAGTCGGGAATGGGTTTGTTCAACTCAGTTGCCATGTCCAATGCCCTTCAGTCTGACAACATAATGGCGCTCGATGGTCTGCCAGCGGATGTTCTGAGATCGGCCTTTGACGAGAACACCGACCCAAATGACGCGGGGTCCCCGACCATCCAGGAGTCCCTCCTGTCGGAGATAGACGGTTCAATTTCGAGCTTCTTGTCGAACTGGGGTGGGTCTTCTACCCCAGATACCACGTGGTCGGACAGAGTCTTCATCCCCGATGACTCGGGGACGATGTCTGGCGTAGATTGCCAGCTAGACCCTCTGTTGGACAGTGATGGAAACGCGTTCGAGCCTCCGATTTGCATCTCTACAAACGTCAACATCACCCTTCCCATTTCCGGCACCTACGGACTCAATGGGGTGAGTGCCACGAACCTTGACAAGGCGCTGGAGGGTCTGCTGGTGATGGGTTCCCAGATAACAACCAATTTCGATGTGATGGTGAGTCCAGGACACAAGGGGACCTATGCAATTCAACCACCAACTTACGCCACTGTCGCCAATGCAGGTGGTTGGGTGGGGGAGGAAGTTGGAGAAATGGATAATGATGGCGTGGCGTACAAGTCCGGCCTGTGGAGCGTGGATAACCGCGTCAATCCCAGCGGGGATCTTCAAGCCGATTTGGACATGACGATGGGATACAGGGATATCGAAGGAACGGATATCGTTGATGTAAGCCCCTCCGACAAGAGCCTGGATTTGAGAGTCTCGGTGGATCTCTCCGATGAGAGCAACTCGTTCATCGAGGTTGTCGTAGGAATATACCAAATCCAATCCACCTCCCTGACTAGTTGGGGCGTCCCCCCACTGATGCCGGCGAACAAGGCCACTATCCCTGTAATCACGTCGGATGGGATACGTATGGCGTATCACACAGGTCTGATGGATCTGGAGGACCTATCCGACAATATCCCGGTCTCGGGAATAGGCCAGGCCCTTGCTAGCTCCAAGGAGGGCCTGACCGTGGCAATGGGTGACTTCACCTGGACTTCCGTGACACAGGCACCGTTGGATCCCGGTGGCCTGAACCACACCCATGGGTTCGGCTGCATAAGAGGGGTGAATTACTGCATGGAAGGGGCTGTGGCCATGGATGACTCGTATCCTGTCTACATGCGGTCAGTCAGTCACACGTTCCCCCTCAGTCTCGCGGATCTCCTAGGTGGGAACCTGGGGGACTCGGGTTTCATGAACTCAGTTTCTGGGGAAGACCTCAGCAAACTTCTGAACTCCGGAGTAGAGTTCTCCACTGTTCTGAGCGATGACGCGATGGAGTCATTCGTCGGCGATCTCCTCCCAAATGGAGTCAGTGCGGACCTGACGATGACGATTGTCCTCCCCACATGGGCTTCTACAACAGGAGGGGGGAATTCAATCGTCCTGACATACAGGTCATCTGGGAACCATGATGGGGTCATAGGTCTCATGGGATCCGAGTCTTTCTCATGGGACCATGCAATTTGCAGGAACACAGCGAACGTAGGGTGCTTCGACAATACTCTTGACTCAGTTTGCCCCTCGACTTCGAAGAGTTGCGGTTTTGTCGAAGCCGATTTGGACATCGCTGATATTTCATTCTCCAGACTGCCGATCACCAAGGGTGTTTCTATTGAGTTCTCCCTATCTGTCGATCTAACGGTCCACAGGATTGGCCTTCCTGAAGACGCGCTTGATTCTATGACCTCTGATACTACCAGCTTGGAACTGAGTGTGTTACCAGCCGATCTATTCAGGACTTTGCTCGAAATCGGCTCTAGGGGGGATCCCCTTGTGAAGACGTTCTCACTTTGCGATAACGGGAGGAGTTACTGCGAACAGACTGTTCCCCTTTCTTCACATAACTCCACTGGTCTTCCGGCTTACGCAGAGAGCCTCGAGAAAGACATCGAGTATTGGATCAGTGATTATTCTCGTGATCTTGTTGAGGAAGAAGGGAATGGCTGGGGCACTCTGGACATGTCCGGTTTGGATGTGGACATCCAACTCCCATACAATGAGCTTGTGGACAACGACGATTCTATCGGTGACGAGCGTGGGATTGTTTTCAGCGTAGACATCCCGAGTGTGAAGATTGATGCTGGAATTGACAACTCGTGGTTTGAGTTGATCGACATAGCAAGAGGAGGGGGGGATAAGGAGTGGGGGATCGTGGCGACTGACCCTGCGAATACACTTGTGGCTCCGTTCCTAACCCCAATGATTTCCGCAATGGGTGGCTTTACGGGTGCACTCTCGGCGAGCATGGTGAGTGCCGAGGGAATCCGGATACCCGCAGTGGGGGAAGAGGGGCTTGCTCCATTGGTTGATGTCCCTACATCGAAGCTTTCGGACATAGGGCCCAATGAGATGGGGCTGAGTCTTTTCGGGTTTGTTACTGTCACGATGCCGCTTGGGATCCAACTTGAAGATTTGACGTCCAGCAAGGGGATTTTTGCATCTGAAATCGATAACGTTTCTCAGCGCCAGGTCTTCACCTACGAAATAGCACCAGGCGTGTATGATGACAGCATTGGGTTCAACGTCCTCCTTACTCCTTTGTGGATTATTTCCCAGATTCAGTTCTACTTAATCGGGCTGGTTCTTTTCTCCCTTTGGAGAGTCAGGAGAAGGATGACGAGGAGGAAGAGGAAGAGGAGGGCGGAGGCGCTCGAGGCGCTCGAGGAATCGGTTGCTTCACCCATGGGATACATCCCCCCTCAACCGACCGTCGAGGTCCTTCAGGTGTCGGACAATGGCATCGTGATCAAGAGAAGGCTGGTAACCACTTAGTGAGGTCACATGAGGGCCTTTCTGATGGTTTTCGTCGTACTCTCTGCCCCCCTGAGCGGTTGCTTTGGTGGTAGTGAATCCAGTCTGACATCAGAAGATCTTGAGGTTGTTCCGGGAACCTTGGTCTCGGGGGTCTTTCAGGAAGTTACGCTAGAGGCAGGGCAAAGTATGTCTGTCTTTGTTCCGTACCTGGTTAGGGACCCCATTACTGGTTTCGTACAGAACTCAACTGTAGTGGACATCGACAGGGGGGCGTCCGTTACCCTCGACTTACTCGCCCCACCGAGGGTCTCGCTGCTCGTGATGCTGGTCGGAGACGAGGGGAGGACGAATTGGCCTGTCAGAGCCGCTAACGAGTCATGGGGTTCTTGGTTGGAGAGAGGTGGCGCAGAGGGAGGGGGTGGCTTTGCGGTAAGCAGATCCGGTGCCAACACCTCATTGGATTCCCTAAACGCTAGTCAGGAAACGGGTGGAGCCGTCATGGTGAAGACCTTGCTATCGGAAAGGGCAGCGACGGTCGCAGAGGGCGAAGGGGGCACACACTCATCGGGGGTGGTTCATGGGAGAGTTGTCTACGAGAGGCTTCACGAAATCACTGATCCTGCTAACTCACTGGACCCGGTCGATGGAAAGGCAGGATACTGGGACAGGTGGGCCGGCCAGGGGAACCTCGCATACGAGGATGCAGCCCAGTATCTTATTTCCGAGCTGTCCTCCTTCGGCCTAGAGGTGATGTCTCATCGGTTCGAGTTCACTGACATCTTGGGCAACCAGAACCCCGAGTCGTACAACGTATGCGCCTACAAGTGGGGGAGCGTCTTCACGGACGAATGGTTGGTTTTCGGCGCTCACTTCGACATAGCGCCCCCTGCGAACTTGGTCTTACTTGACCCGCACGTCACGGGTTCGAGGACGTATGGAACTCGCGTCGGTGCATACGACAACTCCGCGGGAACTTCCATGGTGCTGGAAACCGCTCGTGCTCTGGTCGAGTTCGAGAGCAGGAGGACGATGGTGTTCTGCCTTTGGTCTGGGGAAGAGGGAGGCAAGAGGGGTTCGGATTATTGGACGGACTACTACGTCAAGGAGGACAACCCCGATGTCACGGTTACTAACTACATCAATCTCGACATGGCGGGTGTGAACTGGCCGGGGGGAGGGGGAGCCCCCCATGGGGACCCGGACCCCCAGATAGACGAGGATGGGTATCCGAAGGACACGGAGGTGTGGCCTATGCGAGTCTACATAGGACCGGGTCCGAACCACGACAGCCACGACCAGCCGGGGATGGTGGGGCTATCCAACTGGATAGGATCGGATGCATTGGGCCTAGAGGGGCAGATGGGTACCCTGGTGGGGACCAACTACTCGGCAGATACGTGGAAGACGGATGTGTGGTTGGACATGGATCGGCCCGAGATAATCGTCTACGAGGACACCACCGCACGAAGTGACCATGCCAGTTTCCAAGACAACCTCGGCACGGTCACCGTTGGGTTCGGTGGGCTCGTAGACGGGTACTGGTGCTATCACCAAACTTGTGACACACTAGAGGAGATGGAGCAGTGGATGGACACAACAGGCAAGGACTACGGGGATGAGAACACGGGAGTAGCGAATCTTGTGAACAGCCTCGACATGATCACGTGGTGGGCGCTAATGACCTTCTTCCACTGCGACGAGCAGCCGGTTCTGAATGCGCTAATCTAGCGCGAAGTCGCTCGGCTACAGAATCCCGTCGGTATTCATTGTGATGTAAACCATGGCTATTGCTACACTGAGGCAGATGTAGAAGATGGGTTCAGACCAAGTCTTGATCTTCTTCCCGTCCAGAGGACCGAAAGGAAGCATGTTGAATGCGCACAGGATGGCATTGCCCCACATCCAGTATGCGATGACGTCGGGTGTTTGGTCCACGAATCCACCTATGAAAAGCCACACGCTGTAACCCAGGGCCCATAGGGCCATGTTGGTAAGCGGGCCAGCGACCGCAATCTTGCCGAATTGGTTCCTAGTAGCATTGCCCGCGACCATCACCGCTCCGGGTGCCATGAATACAATCCCGAGGAATGCGGCTAGGATCAAGCCGAACCTCAAGCCCCCTGGATCGGCCCTGAACTCAGCCCAACAGCCGTAGAACTTGGCTACGAACTTGTGAGCGAACTCGTGCAGGATGAAAGCCGGTGCAAGCGAAATCAAAGACAACAGGCAATAACGCGGGAATTCAGAGGAGAGTGAGAAAACCCCTCCATCGAACATCAGTGCTAGTGCCAGCGTGAAAGCACCCGTGGCTATGGCGAGATGTTTGATCTCTGTTCTAGAGAAGTGCCATATCGACCCCCTGTGCATAGAAGCCGAACCCATGGCTCGTGGGTCTCCGAAGAAGCTGGAAGACATCATTCCACCTCGGTCCATCTGGACGATGCGGATTCGTGGCTGCCTCCACGTTCCGTCGTCCCTAGCAGCCGAGTGGCCGCTTGCCCTCTGACGGGCTTCGAGGGGGTCGTCGTCTACCCTCCATGCCCGGGGGTCCCTCTCCGCTGCCATCGAATACTGGTCTCTATCGTCTGATATCAATGCTATTCGGAATCAATCGTCCAGAATTTCTTCTATCTCGGAGATGAGGTCGTCCCAAGTCATTGGTGGTTTTGAGTCCCCATCCCGTAGTATCTCTCGCATTTCCTCCATCTGCGATTCATCCGGTGGGTTCTCCGTCCACTTGTTCTTGTTGCCCACTTCTCGGATCAAGGATGTCTTTCTGGAGAGCCTCTGGCTTCTCAAGCGGCTCTCGCCGCCCTTCTTTGGGTCATGCTGGTGCTCGCGTATCATTTCTGAGTAAGTTTGCATCCATTTACCGTGGGAGTCGTCGTCGGTGTGGCTGAAGGGGTCGGCTAGCATCGTGACTAGTTCCCTCGCGAGGCGTTCTGCCTTTGTTCTGGCTTTGCCAGAGGTTAGCCGGTCCCTAGCCCTGGTGTGCCCCTTGATGCATTCCTTGCATCTGGTGGAGCCGGCTACATCTGGTGCATCGCACATGAGGCAACATACCGAGAAGCCCATCTGCTCCATGGCCCTTCTGGGAAGCGACATGGTGGACGCTATACGGAGCGCGTTATGAGAGTCACTCGGATTCGAAGGCAGATAATACCCCGAAACCTTCCAGCAGGCTCGGTCCGCTTCCAAGGTAGCAGAGGATGCCTCGTCTGCTCCTAGAGTCCTCTGGTGTGGAGTTGCCATCGGTGGCGCAAGAGCCAGTGCATCCATCGGCGAAGGCGATGTACACTCGTCCTTCTCTGTCGATATGTAGGTCATTGAAGTCCAGGAGGTTCCTGTTGGAGCCCCCGATATCACGACAGTCGCCGCTGTTGAGGCATATGCTGCCAATCTGAACGGGATCTGGGGAAGCTCGGACAGTGTGGAACACCGGATTCGAGTCGAGCGCATTCAGGCTGTATGTGACATAGAGGTAGTAACTGACATTTGCATTGGCGTAGTGGGCATTCCCATCCCATGGCTCTCCATCGATGTTGGATTGGTTTAGCTCGCTGCCATTCTCGCTACCGAGGTATGTTATCGCGATACGGCCGGGGTCGCCAGCATCGATTTGGGGGAAGGCGGTCGAGATCACTTGGCTGGGGCTGATGCGCACGCTGGTCTGGCTCCATGACTCTCCGGAGTCGGTGCTGGTCGCCATGTATACGCCCTCGTCGGCGCCTGTCCAGATGTGGTACGCATTCGATTGCGTGTCGGTGGCCACCTCTGAGTTCTTCCTGGGGTAGGGGGTCCCCTGATCCTCGCCCATCGTACGTTCGAACCACGTCAGTCCGTTGTCCTTGGAGACAATGACTGTGGGGGTCTCGACTCTGGGTGTGACGTAGACTGTTCCGTCGGGCGCGGAGGTGATGGCCCCATGAAGGCCCCCGTTGCTAGTAGCTAGCCCAACTAGCAAGCCCCCTGCCTCGAACGTCGCCCCGCCGTCGAAGCTAGTGTAGCAGAAGATTCCGATTCCCTTGTTGTAGCAGTAGTAAACCGCTTGATCGTAGAATGCCTGTGATACCAGGCCCCCGATGCCGTAACCGCTTCCCGTCCAAGGTCCAGTTGCTAGTTTTATGTGGTCATTAATGGGTGTAGAGCCTGAATCGTGCGGATTTCCTACCCAGGTTTCCCCGTCGTCATCGCTCCAGCAAATCCAAGAGGTCTCCAGACCTTGCATCTGGACATTGAAGATCCGGTCAGTTACTGGATCGACCCACCCATACGGGTCGTTTGTCTGGAATGCGCACAATGGACCAGTGACGTCCACCCACGAGCCCCCGTGATCGCAAGATCTCATTACCTTCTCGAATGCGATGAAGAAGATACAGCCGCTCGATGTCACTCCAAGGCTGGGCTCCGCTCCGTCCTCACCTACGTCACTGAAATTGAACACCAACGGGAGAGGGTTTTCGTCTACCAGTTGGCCATCTGGCCCTGTGACGAATACCCCCGGTGGTGATTTTTCGTCCTCGACCTCGTTCGTTGGGTTGTCATCCTGGAGGCACCCCGAGAACGGCATCAGCACCAGCATCAGCGCGGTTGCCAGTGCTATCCCTGGGCGTATCATCAACCACTGACGACAGGTAAACGGCTTGAAACCTGCTGATTATTAGGACTCTGTCCATCGGAGCGCCATGGACCCCGAAACAATCCACCGAAGACGCTGGTTGATTCTCGGAATCATGAGTCTGAGTCTGGTGATCACCCTTCTCAACAATGTCACAGTTAACGTCGCCTTGCCTGAACTTTCGAAGGAATTGGGGGCTGATAACACCGAATTGCAATGGATCATGGATGCATACGTGATCGTGTTTGGTGGTTTGCTCCTTGTGATGGGTGCATTCGGTGATAGGTTCGGGAGAAAGCACGCGCTGTTGGTCGGGCTTGCGATCGTGGGTTTGGTCTCCGCGTTAACAGCCCAGTATGCCACTACTTCCGAGCAAGTGATTGGTGCTAGGGCCTTGATGGGGCTTGGTGCAGCTCTGGTGATGCCGGCAACTCTCTCCGTAATTGTTGTCGTCTTCCCTCCTGAAGAAAGGGGGAAGGCAGTAGGCATCTGGGTGGGGATGGCAGGGGTTGGTGCCCCTATCGGACTCCTAGTAGGTGGTTGGGCGGTAGAAAACTTCGATTGGAGGGCTGTATTCTGGATAAACCCGCCAATTATTGCATTGGCGATGGCCCTTAGCATCCTTCTTGTCCCCAACTCTAGGGATATAGCCGGGTCTCCAATGGACCCGATCGGGGGTGCTCTTTCTGTGGGAGCCCTTGGATTTGTTCTGTTTGCGATAATAGAGGGGCCCAGTTTGGGGTGGAGAAGTGTGGAGGTCTTGGCACTCGGGGCCATGGGAGTGGTTCTGTTGTGCCTTTTCGTTTGGTGGGAGAAGAAAGCGGAGCACCCGATGCTTCCAATCGAGTTCTTCCAAAACAGGGGGTTCTCTCTAGGTTTGATTGCAATTAGTCTAGCATTCTTCGTGATGTTCTCCTTCATGTTCACCCAGATGCTCCACTTCCAGCTGGTTAGGGAAAGAAGTGCTTTGGAAGCAGCATTGCGATTCCTCCCCCTACCCCTGGGGTTGATGCCCAGTGCGGCGAATAGTGACAGGTTGTGCGAAAAATTCGGGAGCAACAACGTTGTTTCGTTCGGACTTGCGGTTATTGGGACGGCGATGTTGATCTTCACCACAGTGGGGGTTGGGACGCCGTATTGGACGCTCGCTGTAATTTTCTTCATGATTGGCGTGGGCATGGGTTTGACTATGGCCCCATCCACCACTATGGTGATGGATGCTATCCCTCATGACAAGGCTGGCGTCGGTAGTGCGACGAATGACGCTGGCAGAGAGGTTGGGGGCGCCTTTGGCATCGCCATCGTAGGCAGTGCTGTGAATGAGATATACCAGAATGAGATGATAGTCCCCGCGGGTCTAGAGGAACAATCGGCATTGGTTTCCGAGTCTTTCCCTGCTGCGATTAGGATCGGGAATGATTTGTTGACCCAAGGCAACATTATTGGAACCGAGTTGATTGAAAATGCCCAGTACGCCTTCGTGGAAGGAATGACTGGGGCTGCAGCAATATCGGCCATGGTAGCATTCGTGAATTCAATTCTAGTCAAGTTGTACATGCCAAGGGGATAGTTCCGTTTCAGAGGATTCTAGGGGTGAAATTCCCTTGGAGGTGGCAATTTTTTCGGTCGTATTCAGAAGCCGATCCGGTCTTGGTGACCGCATTCTGGATGTGCGCATATGACCCTGTACCTCTCTCTCTTTGGCCGGGGGATCTGCATCCTACTGCCACACATTGAGCAATGGTGGGTGAGGGTCTCTGGCTCCTTCTTGGTCACTTCCTCGATGTCCTTCAGATCGCTTAGCACGGTCTCTGCGCCAGAAGTGGTCCATCCAATCTGATCGGTGTATTCGTCAGTCTCCTCAGACATCTTCTTTGCCCTAAGGCCGAGCTTGATCTTGATTCGTCCTCCCTTCTTCCTATTACCTATCGGGGGCTGTCCGGGCTTGCCCTTCTTCGGTGCCGGCCTCCTCTTCTTTCCCTGTGGCCTTCCCTTCGGTGCCGGCCTCCTCTTCTTTCCCTGTGGCCTTCCCTTCGTCGGAGTGGCTGCGTTGGGTGATCTTGGCGTAGATGGGGGTTTTCGCTTCGGGGGCGCGGGAGGGGCGGCTGGTTGGGGCGCTGCTGCTGGCTTCGGGGGCGCGGGAGGAGGGGGGGCGGATGATGGTGGTGGTGGTGGGGGCGGGGTTGGTTTGCTACCCTCGTCAGCCATGATATCGAGTGTAGGAGAGGCGGGTTCCCTTTGAAAGAATCGGGGGGTGGTTCGTCTCAGGCGGGGTAGGACACCAAGGAGTGCGCTTCGACAGGGGCTATCTTCTCCCTTGCACCAAGCCCGTCCAATTCAATCAGAAAAAGGGCTCCCAGGACGATTGCGTCGGATTCCTCGCAGAGCCTTGCACATGCTGAGATGGTCCCTCCTGTTGCCAGCAGATCGTCGATGATGATGGCCTTCTGGCCAGGCTCGATGGCGTCTTCGTGCATTTCGAGGGCGTTTGAGCCGTACTCGAGCGAGTACTCGACCCTCCGCGAGGGGGCTGGGAGCTTGCCTGGCTTCCTTACCGGGACGAACCCGCACCCGAGCCGGTCGGCCAGCAAAGGTCCGAAGATGAAGCCCCTGGCTTCGGGGCCGACGATGACGTCCGGGGCCCATTCGAGTTGTTGGAGGTCCCTGACGAACCGATCGGTGATGGAAGAAACCAAACCCGGTTCGCCGAGGACCGGCGTGATGTCCCTGAACATGACTCCCTCGATGGGGAAGTCGGGGACTGTGCGAATGGTCGCTTTGATCCTGCTCAGTACATCGTCGTCCATGGCGGAAGCTCCTTCACACGTTCTTGGCTGTGGAGCCGATCGGGGGCATCAGCCCCCGACGCGGCTCCCAGTTACGTCATTACCTTGTGCTCTCAAGCCCCGAGGATCATGTCGAGGATGGTTCCATCCCCGTTTATGCTCATGTAGAACATTATCATGAATACAGCGATTGCACCCACTACAGGGTTGATTTCCTTCGCCTTCCCGACACCAGTCATGATAGCGCAGTAGGAGATGATCCCCCATGCGATTCCATCGGCGATCGAGTAAGTGAAGGGCATCATCACCATTGTGAGGAAGGCGGGTACCGCCATGGTCGAGTTCGACCAGTCGATGTCGGCTGCCTGCCTCATCATCATGGCACCCACTACGACAAGGGCGCAGGCCATTGCGTATTGCGGGATTGATGCGAAGATGTCGGCGAAGAACAGCCCGGACAGCATCAGAACGCCTACGGTTGCTGCTGTGAGGCCGGTCTTCCCACCCTCCTCTATTCCAGCTGCGGACTCGATGTAGGTGGTGGTGGTGCTCGTTCCGCAAAGCGCGCCGACTATGGTTGCGGCGGCGTCGGACATGAATGCCTCGTCGGAGTTGTGGAGCTCGTCGTTCTCGTCGACGTATCCTGCCTGGCGGCCCACTGAGTACAGGGTGCCAGCCGTGTCGAAGATGTCGACGAAGAGGAAGGTGACCATCACGGAGATGAACCCGCCCCATCCGAGATCGGACCCGGAGATGTCCCCGAGTGCCCCTACTGCGGCGAAGAGCGTTTCCTCAGGTAGGCCCACGAATTCGAATATCTTCGTAGGCGCCTCTGCTACGTTTTCACCAGCAACTCCAGCAACGAATTCGCCTTGGACGACGCACTCGGAGGCGTATCCGTCCAATACGGTGCAGTACTCTACAACTGGATAGCTTTCGTTGTAGGGGTCGTTGACTCCAAGGATCCATCCGATTACCGAGACTGCCAAAACTCCGACGATGATTGCGCCGGGGAACTTTCTTACCATCAGCACGGCTATGGTGATCAGTCCAATCATGGCCCAGAACGCACCCGATGCCGCCGGATCCATCGCGCCTGTGTCGCCCAGGTTGACCAACGTGGCGTTGTGGCCTTCGACCCAACCCATCTCCCTTAGGCCGATGATGGCCAGGAACATGCCGATACCGGCTCCCGTGGCTATCTTCAGATCGGTTGGGATGGCGTTGATCATCGCCGTCCTAACGCCAACTTGGGGCAGTGAGAGGATCAGGAAGATCACTCCCTGCACTAGGATAGCAGCCAGTGCTATCTCCCATGGCACTGCCATCGCCCAAGGCGCGGCGACCGTGAACGCGAAGTAGGCGTTCAGGCCCATTCCTGGCGCTAGAGCGAAGGGTAGATTCGCCCAGAACGCCATGACCATGCATCCAACGAACGCGGCCATCGCTGTCGCGAACAGCGCATCCTCGAAGGGGATGCCTGTCGCAGACAACATTGACGGGTTCACTAGAAGGATGTAGGCCATTGTCAGGAACGTTGCGCCACCGGCTCTAAGCTCGGTATTGACATCGCTCCCTGCTTCCGTTACTCCAAACATTTTGTCTAATGCTTCCATTTTTTCACCATTGTTTCTTTTGTAGCGGTGAGTTTTCACTCACCTAATGGCGCCAGAGACACTGCGGCTTATGTATAATGCGTGAGTAATGCTGTATTTTTCGGTCCCGCATCAAGATAGGGGGATCTCCAGAGTGTCATCATTGGTGGGAATATGGACCTTGGTTTCCACTCCAATGTCTTCTGCGAGTGCCTCGGCTGCTTCTTCGTCGGCATGGAATATCACCACGTGAGAAGGGTCACAGTCACTGGCGAATTTGCAGAGGGAGGGATGGTCGGCGTGGTTGGAGAGGTCGAACTTGTCTATCTCCAAGGGGATACGCGTCTGCTTACCGAAAATGGGCAGGGTCCCTCTCTCTAGCAGTCTCCGACCGCCGGAGCCCTCGGCTTGGTACCCAGTCAGGAGAATGGCATTGGAGCCATCGTGCCTCAGCCTGTTCAAGTACCACAGTGCGGGGCCACCATCCAGCATGCCGCTCGTCGTGACGATCACATCGGCCCCAAGTGCCTTCTTCCTGTCTGACTTCCCCGTGACCCTCCGGGACCATCGGTAAGCGGCTTCCATCGCGTGCGGGTCTCGGATGAACTCGGGGCATCCGAGCCATTCCCTTGTCACCCTTGTGCCCATTCCGTCGTAGTGGACATCGAGGCCCGGTGCCTCTCTGTGGAGGATCCGGAGGATATCCTGCCCTCTTCCAGAAGCGAAGGCCGGAACCAGAGCTACCCCCCCTCGGGAGACGACTTCCAGGACTCGGGAGGCGAACCTCTCCTCCTCCTCGGCCCTGTCTGGGTGGGTCCTCCCCCCATATGTTCCCTCGAGGCAGAGTATGTCACAATCCACTGGTGACGCCCTTGGTGCGTTGGGGCTGTCCCTAGTGTCGACATCCCCCGTCCAGAGGATCGTGGCCTCTGGTGTCTGGATCTCAACCATGGCAGCGCCTGGTATGTGTCCTGCAGGATGCAACCTGCATTTCCACTCACCGATATCGAACCAAGTGTTGAACTGGTGGGGGATCCAAGAGTCTAGGGCTGCCTCCATATCTCTCTTGTCCCAAGCAAGCGGATATCCCTCGATATCGGAGACTTTGTAGGTGTCAGCCCACATTATTTCTGAAACGGCTGCGGTGAGGTCGGTGCCATGGAGAATGGTCCCATGGGATGTAAGCCATGGAGCCATCCCAATGTGGTCAATGTGAGCATGTGTGATTATTGCATCTTTAACGGAGGGGGCTTCGGATGGGTATTTCGGTGGTTTTGTTGGAGCCAGCCCATAGTCAATGAGGACCCTGGTGCCTGTTTTGTCTTCAATTACGCAGCCAACGTTTCCTACTTCACGAGCTCCACCCAAAAAGTGCAGTCTAATTCCATCGGGGATATGATCCGGATAAGATGTCGACGATCCTGCTGTGTACAGTACCACGAGATAATGTCGGAGGTGGGGGGGATATGAATCACACCCACCCCCACCCCCCTTGTTTCCTGTGGAGCACAATGGATTCAAAATCCGATAATTTTTCTATTCTGTGTAACCATTATAGGATGCAAACTGAAGACCTTCAGATGGCTGTCAAAACTAATAAAAAAATAGAGTATGATCTCTATCTTTAGCCGGAGATATTCCCATGCACCGGAAACAAAGGGGTTCGGGGGGTAACTTTGAGATGTGCCCCTCTCTGCCCAACAGCATGCCTAGGCAGGATGCGACAGTTTTCGTAGTAGACGAAGATCGTTGCTTCGGTTGTGCAGCTTGCGTCGGCCTCTGCCCTGTAAACGCCCTCGTACTCGAAGGCTTACTAGTAATCGTCGACGAACCCAGTTGCACGCACTGTGAGCACTGCATCCCAGCCTGCCCAGTACACGCTCTGTCCCTTGAGAACGAAGAAAAGGCCACACCCCCCACTCCCCTTGGTGTGCTTGCATGACAAGCATAACCATTCTGGGCGACTCTCTAAGCGCACTATGCGTGGGCCACCGACTTCTCGATCTTGCCCCCGAAGCAGAGGTCAGCCTGATCACAGACAGGGCCGAGATCGGTTTAATCGGTGAGATCCCAGGCCTAATCTCCTCATGGCCCCCGTGCCCTCCGCATTGGATTTCGGACATGTCTTCGCAGACGCCGGCAGCCTCATCCACAGCTGTTCGCGGCTCTTGGTTCCTCAAAGCCATAGGAATTCAACTTTCGAAAAGAGGATGCACGTTCCTCCTCAGAACGAGGGTTACAACAGCTTCGGAAAAGGAGGTAAGATTCGTAGGTGCGGGACCGATGGGGAATGGTGCTATTCAAACGGATCACCTGTTGGACCTTAGACAGAAAAGCCAGAAATCAGCACGATGGCATGGATTCGTCTGTAGAACCGAAGACGCTACTCAGGCCAGCGTTTTCGGAGACAGGTCGGACGGAACAACAGAGGTCTGGAGCAGGGAGACGCCGGAATCAAACGGAATTTCCTTGCAGGAGATGACATGGGTCGGGGAACAACCGTCCACCTTCATCTCAGGGGAGGTTGAATTGGGGTTGAAGCTAGCTCAGACTATTGTTGATACAATAATACACCCCGTTGAACAGTAGGTGATTAACATGGGAGCAATCGGCGAATACATGTGTGACATGACCTCCGGAACCAGACACGCGATAGTCATAGATCCCGCCGACCAGGCCCCCGAAATAGCCGCTAACAGGGCCTTGGCTGCAGCCCACGCCGGGTCCAGCATGATCCTAGTGGGCGGTTCCTCAGACACCGACATGGACAACGTGCATGCCACCATTGTCGCAATCAAGGAGGCTCTGGAATTAGTCACATGGGCAGCAAGCCAAGACTCCGACATAGAGGGCCACTCTAGGCAGATTCCTGTCGTCTTATTTCCCCAAGGCGCAGCAGCGCTGTCCCCTGCAGCAGATGGAATCACCTTCATGATGCTCATGAATTCGTTGGACCAGCGTTTTCTCATTGGGGAGCAGGTGAAGGGAGCCCCCTTCGTCAAGAAAGCAGGAATAGAACCGGTCCCAATGGGGTACTTGATTTGCGAACCAGGAGGGAAGGCTGGCCAGGTTGGCAAGGCAGACCTCATCGGCCCCCAACAAACAGAGAGAGTGGAGGGTTATGCCATGGCAGCGCAATTCCTCGGATTCAAGCTATTCTACCTCGAGGCGGGGAGCGGTGCCGAATTCCCAGTAAACCCAGATTTGATCAAGGCAGCAAAGGGGTCATGCGACCTCCCGATTATTGTCGGTGGCGGGATTCGGGACTCCCAAACCGCAAGAGCAGCCGCTGAAGCCGGTGCTGATTGGATAATTACCGGGAACATTACGGAGGAGTACGATGATGCCAGCGAGCTTCAAGCAGTCCTTTCAGACCTGATTAGTGGCATCGCATGACGCACGTAATGCAGGCATGCTCATACCACAACCCCTCGGTGGGGGACCGTGTCCGAGGCCACCTGTCCCTGCTGTAACTCCGAAATGGGGGCACAGGGGGATGTGGTGGAGGGCCACATGCACTACTGCAGTTCCTGTAGAGGGATATTGGCCAGCGATCGATGGTTGAATTCGAACATGAGACAGACAAACCTCAGAAACCTCCGATCCTCTGTTTTCGATGGCCAACCCGCTGGATATCGATGCCCTACCTGCCAGGGGGAGATGGTGAAGGGCCCGGTCACCACCACACAGGGGGCTTCCATAGAAGTCGACGGATGCCTGAAGTGCGGGTCTCTGTGGTTCGACAACAGGGAGATAGAGCCTTTCATCCCCGACATCAGGGATAAGGCGACCCTCCCAGACGACTCAAACCCCATCCTTCCAGCGATATCAGGCGGTGTGAACGTCGCAAAGTCTGTGATTTCAGGCCTTTTCGGAGCAGTCGGCTCACTAGCCGGTCTGAACGACGACTCGGAAGAGTGAACACAACTCAATCCTGGACAAGACGGTCAATCTGCGCTTCCATATCTAGCACTAGCAGCAGGAGCTCCTCCTCGTTCCTTAGGAGCCTTGCATTCTCTTCTTGCAGTTCAGCCAGCCTGCTAGAATCGGCTTCCGCGCCTTCTCTCCGCGCCTTCTCATTCTGCACTAACCCCTCTAGTTGCCTCACCTTCGTGTCTGCAACCCTTAGCCGCTCTTCCAGGCTCCCAATCATCGCTCCATCGACTCCCCCACTTTGGGAGACCAGTTCCGCCTCCCTCACCCTACGCCTGAGGTTGGCGACCTCCCCTTCCAGCCGGATCATGTCATCCCACCTGGACACCACTTCATCTACCAGCCTATCACGAGGAATGTCCGTCAAACGATCTCGCAGACCCCGCCCTTCGTCCTCTGGGGGTGTGTTCACTGTCATACGAACTCGGAACGAACCAAACAGCCG
Source organism: uncultured Candidatus Poseidoniales archaeon (assembly GCA_964570065.1). Classification (GTDB taxonomy): domain Archaea; phylum Thermoplasmatota; class Poseidoniia; order Poseidoniales; family Thalassarchaeaceae; genus UBA36. Next base: position 23,676 of record CAZMVZ010000011.1, on the reverse strand, counting down.
CCCACTTGAACCTTGAGGAACTAGCCACCCGCTTCGGTTAAATCAGGAGCCTATCTCGGCCGCGCCATGAAGGCATTCAGAGCGCACGGGTCGTATAGGGCAGGCAAGAGGGACCAACCATTCTCAGTGGACGTTGTGGCCACAGATGAAGACGGCGCCATGGAGAGGGTCCTCTCAACATTCGGCAGCAGACACAGGGTCACCAGGCGATTCATCCTAGTCGACGGCATCGCAGAGATCGATCCGGCGGATTCGGCCGCCCCAGTTGTCCAAGCTCACTTCGGTGTTTCGGGGAAACCCACATCAGATCCGAAGACCGAGGAAGAGTGACCACAGACCGCTCCAACCCGCCACGATAATGGGCAATTCTGAAAGGTGACGCTTCCGGAGGCCACTCTCATGAAGAAGTGGCTGATGAGGCAATATTGGCGAATTCAACAGAGCCAGGCAATCATCGGCCTGGGGTTCTGGACGGCCACTATCACACTCCTAGTGTGGCCTTACTTATCGTGGAGGTTCGAGTCGAACGAGACTCTCCTGTTCATCCCTATGACATATGTCGGCCTACTTGGCATCGCAACCGCAGTTCTAACAATCGTCCTCCTAGCTGGATTCTTTTACGACGTGACTTTCGGTCTGTGGAGGGACCATATCACAATAAATCAAGAGAGGAACCCATTCACTACCTACAAATTGAACCCGACATGGGGTCTGGTGATTGCACAGACCAACGAGATTCTGAGACGCGTAGCACCCGAGGATGAGGAGGTTCAGAGATATTGCAAGTTCGTAGATAGGATGTTGATTTGGAACTCCAAAGAGGAGATATGGGCCAGAGCCATGTCTTCATGGAAGGAGATTATGGGAGACGAGGACCCATTCCTCTTCTACCTAGATGATGAATCCAGAATGAACCTAGAGCAAGCAGCAGACAATCTTGAGGACTTCTAGAGGTCTCTCATGCCGTTCGACCCCCTGGAAATAGTCCGCATCGCAATTGAAGCGGGGCAAGCGATAATGCATGTCTACAAATCATCCGAGAGAATCGAGGTTGAGACAAAGGACGACGACTCACCCCTCACCAAGGCCGATCTCGCCGCCCATGACGTCATCACCAAGGGGCTGGCATCAATAGACCCACTCACACCAATTGTTTCCGAGGAAGGAAGGGTCGGCAATCCGGTGGATAGCGAAGCATCTTGGCTAGTGGACCCTCTTGACGGGACAAAGGAGTTCATAAAACGGAACGGGATGTTTACTGTGAACATCGCCAGGATGAAAAGAGAGGGAGACAGATGGAAACCCACTTTCGGCGTCGTTCACGCCCCAGCTACCCAGACAACGTGGTTCGGCGGGGAATCAACCCCCGCCAAACGTATCAAAGACTCAATTTCGAAAACCATCTCAGTTAACAAAAAACCATCTCAACCCATCCAGCTTGTCGCAAGCGGCAGCCATCGAGCGGAAAGAGACGAGAGATTCGCAGAACAAATAGGCGGACACGACTTAGTCAGAATGGGCTCATCGCTGAAGGCTTGCGTGGTTGCAGACGGATCCGCCGACCTCTATCCGAGGTTCGGCCCCACATCCTGCTGGGACATAGCAGCAGCCCACGCAGTCGTCGCATCATCAGGGGGTTTCGTACTAGGGCCGGACTGCCAACCGTTGGATTATGACTTAGTGGAAGATGTGCTCAACCCATACTTCTTGGTTACTTGCAGCACCGATTGGAATGACATCTGGGCTCAGAATCAGGATTAAATGAGAGCCTCCGCTCGACGAGCCGTTCAGGTGCCGCTATGGGGAATAAGGTAGTTTGGCTTATTGGGCTCTCAGGAGCGGGAAAGACGACGATAGCAGAGGCCGCAGCAAAGAGGTATGGAGCCGAACTCCTCGATGGCGACACGATTCGAGACTTCTTCTCGAATAACGACTTCTCAAGACAGGGAAGGGAGAGGCATCTCCTCGGGATTGCAAAGATGGCTAGACTGATGTCCAAGCACACTCCTGTGATTTGCTCATTTATCACGCCCTACGAGAACGTGCGAGAGAGAATTCTGGAAATCCTACCTGGTAACTCGATCATGGTGCATGTCTCAACCTCTCTGGAAGTGTGCGAGGACAGGGATGTCAAGGGCCTGTACGCCAAAGCCAGGTCGGGAGAGATCACCAACTTCACGGGAATTTCGGATCCATTCGATGAACCACAGTGCGCACACTTGACTCTGGACTCAAGCGGTGCGCCGGGACACACGGTGGATGACATGGTCGAGGAGCTCTCGCACATGTTCGAGAAGCCAAAAGCAGTCTTACTCCCCGGTCGCTGGCAGCCACTTCACGTCGGGCACGAATGGCTGATTCAACAAGAGCTTGACAAGGGGAAGAGAGTCGTTGTCGGCATTCGAGACACCCCCGTCACTGATTCCGATCCGTATCCAGCTCTTCTCCGCAAGCGTATGATTGAGCACAGGTACGCGGACGAGGACGTTGACGCGTGGATAATGCCGGACATAGAGGCCGTCTCGTATGGCCGCAAGGTCGGCTACGAGGTGAGGGAGGCTCAGGACATCCCCGCCGAGGTTTTCGCAGTTTCCGCCACGGGAGTCCGAGGGGGCAACAGGGCAAACGTCTCAGAGCGAGTTATGGAATTCATGATTTCAGAAGGAATCTGGGACGGAGAGTGACTTGCCCTCAGATTCAACCAAGGGATTCGCACTCATAGCTTGCTCAATCGTCCTACTGTCGTTTTCCTTGGAATTGATGCAGAATCACGATGACGCGGAGACGGAGTACGAGAAGGAGTGTGACCTCCAGTATCGCGCGATGAACGGCAACGTGAGCTCTCCCGATTGGGGGCTTTGTAGCGAATTGGACGAGGCCAGATCTAGGAAGGCAACCTCGTTCATGGCCTCATTGGCGGCATTCGTCCTAACCGGACTCATGGGGACGGTCATGCTACTGCCGGGCGATGAGAACCAGAGATAATTGCACCAGCGACGCCTTCATTGCACCCCCTGCATCCCGTGGTCCATGACTGAGCCTGACAGGGCAGAGCTTCAGCGCCTGGCCCAACTGGTTGAGGTGAACAGAGAACGACTCCAGAATCTAGAGCAGCAGATCCGCAACCTAGATGGAATCAAAATTGAACAGGAGCATGCTATGGAGGCGCTGCAGTCAATTTCAGTTGATGGAGCAAAGGGCGCCATGGTACCTTTAGGCGCCGGCGTCCAAATTGTAGCAGATATCCCCGCAGATGCAGGGGCCGTAGTAGACATAGGTAGCAGAGTACAGGCAGAGAAAACTAGACCGGAGGCCCTCGAAATCCTCAGAAAGAGGAACGACGAGTTGAACGCAATCATCGACTCGGTCTCCAAGGAGCACGATGAACTTGAGAATCACGTGGTCGCGCTAGCGAGTAGGTTCAATGAGATGGTCAATGGAATTCAGAACCCAGAGATGGAAGGCGAGAAAGAGATCGAACAAACCCAGGCAAGCCAACCAAAGCGAAGATCGAGAAGAAAGAGGGGAACCGAACTAACCCTAGATGACTGAGGACTTTCTATGGGGCTCTTCGATCGTTTTCGAAAGAAGGTAAAGCAGGCCGATGACGATACCAGCTTCATCACAGAAGAGGGATCCGAATTGGCAGAGAAAGCGATAGCCGAAAGAGAGGCCGCCCTCAGAAGTATGAACCAGGAGGGCAAAAACCCCGAGGAAACAGCCGTAGCCGATAGCGAATGGGATGACTTCGAAGATGACATCGCAGACCCATTCGCTACTCCAACCAACTCCAAGGATAGGAAGAGGGCCGCTCGAGAACAATCCACTAAGACAACCCACCAATCAGAAAAGCACTCGAAAAGGAATCCGATGGACTCAACCACGGGAAGAAGACTTTCACAATCCGATATGGCCTTCGAAATCGACCTATCCGAATATCGCACCAACATTGGCGGGATGGTGATTAGTGGAGGACCGGTTCTGGATGAGATACTCGAGGAGCTGGAGGACGAACTACTGTCCTCAGACATGGGCCACGCTGCCGCAACCGAGCTAATCACGAACCTACGGGTCCACCTAATCGGTTCCAGAGTTAGCAGAAAGGCCCCGCTCAGCGATGTGGTGGAGAGGGGTCTGAGGGGTGCGCTGCTTTCCCTGCTCAAAGCCGGATACTGGGACTTCGATCGAACAATAAGGGACCTTGTGTCCGAAGGAGCCCCCGTGACCATCATGATGGTAGGAGTCAACGGAACCGGAAAGACAACCACCTCCGCTAAGATTGCCAAGAGGCTGGACGACCAAGGATTCGGAGTGGTGCTAGCTGCTGCAGACACATTCAGAGCAGGAGCCATAGACCAACTCGCCGCTCACGCAGAACGATTGGGAATCAGGTGTGTTAAGAGCCAGCGGGGGGGTGACTCAGCTGCCATCGCAAGGGATGCCATAGAGAGCGCGAAGGCCAAGGGGGACGAAGTGGTGATCATCGACACATCAGGTCGTATGCAGAACAAGTCTAACCTGATGGAGGAGCTCCAGAAGGTGCACCGGGTCACTAACCCGCATCTGGTAATCTTCGTCGCTGACGCCCTCGCCGGAAATGACGCCGTGACTCAAGCCATTGAGTTTCAGAGGAGACTAACCTTCGATGGTGCTGCACTTTGCAAACTCGACACGGATGCTAGGGGAGGTGCCGCCCTGTCGATATCCCATGCCACCGGTCGCCCGATCATACTTGCCGGAACCGGCCAGGGCTACGATGACTTGGAACCGTTCGATCCTAACTGGCTAGTAGACCAACTTCTTTCGTGAGCCAACAACCAGCCCCTTCTTGACCCCTATCCTATGTGGGACCACCAGATGCCTTCTGATGACAAGCCGACCGCCCTCATAGTCCACGAGAACGGAATCACGGCAAGCAGGCTGAAGTCGATAATGAGCCAGAGGGGCTGGGTCTCCCAAATCTGCGACGATGGAGACAAGGCTGTGGACGAGTACGTCAAGATGAAGCCAAACATGGTCTTCTTGGGTCTAAACCTGCCAACGATGGATGGGCACGTCGCAGCTCTGGAGATTCGTGAGAGTGACCCAGAAGCGAGAGTAGTCTTCGTTGTAAGCAAGTCACGATTGAGCAAGGCAAACGACGCAGCCTATTCTGCCGGAGCGGTTTCTGTACTCGTGACACCTCTAACCAGAGCAGACATTGACCAGAAGTGGGTCCTGATGAACGGACCTATTCCTGATGCCCCAGGCTTAGCAGACCTAGACACCCTCTATCCCGACCTGGAGGAGGAGCTACCGGACCTCTCACCACTGCCTACTCTTCAATCCCCAGAGGTTCCCAGTGAGATTAGCGTGCCTCCATCTCCGATGATGTCTCCTCCAGAGCCACCCAAACCGAAGAGTAAGAGGAGACTCCTGAGAATCTTGATACCACTGGTAATCATCGGATCAATAGGGTTCGGTGTAGCGTTCTACCTTGGATTTGTCGAATTCTAGGGGCTTTCTTCCACGAATTCAGCCACTACCCCTCCAACCATGCTACTGCCGATTGGCGTGTCAGTGATGACCTCCACAGAAACTCCATCATCGTACAACAAGCTCTCATCCAAGGCAGATAGCCGCAACCCGACTCTCCACCTCTTCAGAACTTCGAAAAAAACGTACGATGCCACCCCGAAAATCACCAGCGCGGAGCAGCCCCATGCTACCACGTCCCCTGCTACTGCCACGCTATCTCTCCAGCAATGCTCCCCATGAGGCTGAAGCATACTCTCGTGCAGAAGAGAGCGGGTCTTCCGATTTGTGAATCCCAGAACCGACAATGATCGCATCCGAACCAGCTAGAACTGCTTCAGCCGGATGCCCGTACCTTTGCCCTAGGACCCCCTCCTCTGCACTCAGATTTACACCCGGCGTCCAAATCATTCGCCCCTCTCCTACCTTGGAACGAAGCCATTCCAATTCAGAAACAGAACTCCCGTTTCCGATGTATCCCAACACATGAGGGGATGCGTTGCCGATTTCCAGAGTACTTTCCGCATATCCCTCCACTAGTAGATTTCCAGAGCTGGACATCTGGGCCAGAAGTAGAACGCCACCGATCCTCTCGACCTCGTCCCAGGCCGCTGCCAACCCATCGACGACATCTGGGCCACTTATGCTGTGAGAAGTGACCAAGTCAGCCCAAGAACGAATATCATACAAACCCCCCATCTGAGTCTGAGCTACCCTTCCAATATCCGCGAACTTCCGATCTTCGAATAGCAACATCCCCTTCGAACGAGCTGCATCCACTACCTTTGACCAATCCTCCATGTTGAAGCCCTCAACCATGTCAACATGTGTCTTCAGTGCACACACGTACTCCCCCACGTCCTCGATCAGTTGCACTATCCCCTCCACTGTGGGTAGGTCCGCCGCCAGTACCACCAACGACTCCTTTTCGCAAGCAACTCTCATGAACTCATGAGACAGCGGGTGCGCGCAGTTCACCCATCTGGGCCCCCAAGCATCCTCGGCTTTCATCCTGTAGCCCTGTACTGGCCCGTTTGTCAAGTCTTCCCCCTTCTCAGAAATATGAAGCCCCGTCAGTTCCCGCCAGCACCATGCATCCAGCGGCACTAGTTGGTCTGGGAGGCGCGATTGGCTCGATTGCACGCTGGGGAGTCGCGGAGGCGATGCCCTCGGGAACAGGCGAAGTCCCATGGGCAACAATCGCTGTGAACCTCTCGGGAGCATTCCTCCTAGGCGCTCTGATGGCCGCCTCGCTACAGACAGAGACACTCCTGCTCCTCGGGACTGGACTGTTGGGTGGCTTTACCACCATGTCCACATTCGGCGTCGAGACAGTCAGCCTCCTCAAGGACGATAGCACAACGGCAGCTGCTGTGTACGTCTGCCTCAACCTGTTGGCACCAATTACCGCATGGCTTGGTTGGCAATTGAGCGAGGCCTTCCTAGCATAGGGTGACAGCATGCCAACTGAAACCAACACAAGACTCTTCGAAGTAACTACAAAGGATCTCGACGGGTTACCCGACGCACGTGGCGAGAGCGTGAGATCCATGCTCAAAGCCGATCATGGAATTGACGTCTCATCCGTACGAGTCATTCTTGGCTACCAAGTCAAATCCGATATTTCTGACGAAGAAGCCGAGTCCCTGATTTACGACTTATTCGCGGACCCGGTGATCGAAGTCGGAGCAATGGGATCTAGGATGTTGGACGATTTCCCGAACCCACCCGAAGCAGCAATTCAGGTCGGTTTCAAGCCTGGCGTTACGGACAACTGCGGCCAAGCCGGACTGGACGGCCTGACGACCCTGTTTCCAAATCAAACATCGGCAATGGTGGCCACATTCACCACATATGCCTTCTGGGGGGCAGAAGATCGCGTCTCAACAGATGACTTGGCAGCCACCCTACACAACCCGATGATTGAGAGGGCGGCAGTAGCAGGCAGAGATGACTGCGCTAAGGGGGCATGGCCCCTCCTTGAGTTCCCTGATATGCCTCCAGCAATCTTCCAGGATCCAGCATCCGTTGATTTGGAGGTCAGTGACGAAGAGCTAATCGAAATTAGTGAGAAGGGACTGCTGGCGTTGAACCTCGATGAGATGAGGGCGATACAAGCACACTACCGAGACCCCCTGGTTAGGTCTGTAAGGAAAGAGACAGGCCTCCCCCCTGACCGTCCTACAGACGCAGAGCTGGAATGCCTTGCACAGACGTGGTCAGAGCATTGTTCGCACAAGATTTTCGCAGCCAGAATTAGGCACATCGACAAGGTTTCAGGCGAGGATTCGACAATCGACTCGCTGTTCAAGACTCACATTATGCAACCCACTCTCGATATCCAGGCAGACGTAGATTGGCTGCTCAGCATCTTCCACGACAACTCAGGGGTCATCTCATGGAACGACGACTGGAGCGTCTGCATCAAGGCCGAGACCCACAATAGCCCCAGCGCGCTAGATCCCTATGGCGGGGCCATCACAGGAATAGTGGGGGTGAATAGAGACATCCTAGGCACTGGTCTAGGAGCTAGACCGATCGCAAATACCGATGTATTCTGCTTCGGCCCTCCAGACTACTCGGGAGACATCCCCCCGGGGTTATTCCACCCCTCGAGAGTTTTCAGAGGGGTACATTCGGGAGTCAGGTCGGGTGGAAACGAGTCTGGAATTCCGACGGTGAACGGGGCAATAGTATTCGACGAGCGGTATATCGGCAAGCCACTGGTTTTCTGCGGTACTGTTGGACTGATGCCTCGTTTGCTTCCGGATGGCAGAGAGAGCCACGTGAAAACCCCACATCCTGGTGACATTGTCTACATGGTCGGCGGCCGCGTCGGAAGCGACGGGATTCACGGCGCCACCTTCTCCAGTCTAGAACTGACTGAGGAGAGCCCGAGCTCTGCAGTTCAGATCGGAGATCCAATCACTCAGAAGAAGATGCTCGACATGATCCTCGAGGCGAGGGACGCGGGCTTGATTCAAGTCATCACGGACAACGGAGCCGGCGGGCTATCCAGCAGCGTGGGGGAGATGGCAGAACTCACTGGGGGTGCGGAACTAGATCTGGGCGCGGTCCCTCTGAAGCAGGCCGGACTCTCATCTTGGGAGATACTGGTTTCCGAGTCCCAAGAGAGAATGACTGTGGGAGTCAGTCCAGTGGACTGCGCCGACTTTGAGGCACTAGCCTCTCTGCATGAGGTGGAGGCTACCGCAGTGGGCTCGTTCACTGATTCCGGGGCCTTCGTCGTCCGTCATGGTGAGACGCCGGTGGCCAACCTGACGATCGATTTCCTTTTCGATGGCTGCCCGCAACTCGTTCTCGAGTCTGAGTGGCGACCTCCTGTCCATTTGCCAGTCGAAACACCGGATCTAGACGAGTTCGGGATGGGGGATATTCTCGGTAGATTGCTATCCAGGCCGAACGTCGCTAGCAAGGAGTGGTGGGTGCGGTCTTACGATCATGAGGTCATAGCCCAGAGCGTGATCAAGCCATTCGTTGGTGCTAACCACGATGCTCCGGGGGATGCAGCGGTGATTGCCCCATTGCAGGGCGGAACCCAGGGACTGGTCGTTTCGAATGGCATCGCCCCTAGATACTCCGATATCGACGCATATGCCATGGCTGCCGCCTCTGTGGACGAGGCACTGCGCAACGCTGTATGTGTCGGTGTGGACTTGGACCTCATCTCCGGTCTTGACAACTTCTGCTGGCCCGACCCGATTGAGTCTCCCAAGACCCCGGATGGGAAATACAAGCTCGCTCAGTTAGTGAGGGCCAATCGGGCTTTGGATGATGTATGCAGGGCATATCGGCTCCCATGCATCAGCGGAAAGGACTCCATGAAGAACGACGCTATGCTGGGAGGTGAGAAGATCAGTGTCCCCCCTACGCTTCTGTTCAGTCTCCTCGGGAATCACCATGACGTCAGAAAGGCAGTCTCATCCGACTTCAAGAAGCCAGGCGATGTAATATTCCTAGTCGGCCAGACACATCAGGAGCTCGGTGCTAGCGAACTCTCGTACATGCTCCGAGAGGAGGGTGTCGGAGGGATAGGGGGGGCCGTACCTGAGATAGACCCGGAGAGGAACATGACTTCCTACAGGGCGCTCTCTGCCGCAATGAGTGACGAACTTGTGGCGAGTGCGCATGACTGTAGCGACGGTGGGCTGGCCGTGGCGTTGGCAGAGTGCTGCTTCGGATCAGACTCAGGAGCGAAGGTGGACATTACCCCAATGTGGTCGGACTGCGAACATCTGGATGTCTGGGGGGCTCTGTTCGGCGAGAGCCTAGGTAGAATTCTGGTGAGCACTAGGCCAGAAGACAGGCAAGCCTTCGAGAAGTCAATGGAGGGCGTAGTCTGCCACTATATCGGAGACGTGTTGGAGGGAGATGAAATCTTATTCAGTAGGGATGACAATGTCGTATTATCCGCGTCCATGCAGGTATTGAGAGACTCGTGGAAGGGCACCTTGCATGGAGGAGGGATATGATGGAGCCGAGGGTCGCCGTGCTTTCCGGCTTCGGGATTAACTGCGAGACTGAAACCATGGCTGTTTTCGAAATGGCCGGGGCTTCTGCTGAAAGGGTCCATGTCAATAGACTGGTGAATGAGGAGGCCAGGCTGTCTGACTACCAGATCATGGCCATCCCGGGGGGCTTCTCCTTCGGAGATCACCTAGGAAGCGGTAGGCTGCTGGGAAATCGTCTCAGATTCGGACTCAGGGAACAAGTCAGGGAGTTCGTCACCTCCGGGAAACCGGTCATTGGCATCTGCAACGGTTTCCAGGTCCTTGTCAAGATGGGTCTGCTGCCAGGTGATGACGAAGTCAGCCTCGCTCAGACCGCATCGCTAGCCCTCAACGACAGTGGGCACTACGAGAACAGATGGGCAACTCTGGAGTTCGATCCAGAAAGCCCCTGCATCTGGACAGAAGGACTCGATCGAATCCGAGTCCCCGTCCGTCATGGGGAGGGCAAGTTCGTCACGGACGATGCTTCTCTAATGGACAAGTGGGCAGCCTCGGGGCAGTTGGTCGCACGATACGTCGACCCTGCAACAACATACCCCAGTGCCGGAGACGAACCACTACCATACCCGATTTCCCCAAACCAGAGCTGGAGGAACGTTGCCGGGGTCTGCGATCCATCAGGACTAGTTTTCGGGTTGATGCCCCACCCAGAGGCCAACCACTCAACATGGCTAGGCGCTACTTGGACCAGGGAGGACCCGGTTCATGGAGAGGGTGAAGGAATGGGAATCTTCCACAATGCTGTCAGGCACGTCCTGCACGTCTAACCAACTATTTCGAGGGCTCTCTTGAAGGCAGCCAGCACCAGGACCACCACCAGCAACCACCTGATTCCACTTTGGGATGACACCCGTGACCCATATCTCGAACCAAGAACACCTCCTACCAGAACTACGGACGCGAATGGAACTAGGAGCCCCAGATCAAAGTCAATTCTACCAGCAAGCCCTGCTCCAGCCAACCCAGCGATGGAGTTTAGCCAGACAAAAAGGGAAGTGGTTGCAGCTGCCTCTTTTGCTGTGGCCCACCTCCCGAGCATGAGAGCAGGGAGGAGGAAGATGCCCCCTCCCAATCCTATCACTCCACTGGCCAAGCCGATACCCCCGCCGACCCAGGCGGCTTTGGTAGCACTGGGCCGTACCGCCTCGCTTACCCCCGCATCACCTGAAACCAACCGCCAAGCTGCTACAATCAACGCGAGTGAGAGCAAGGTGTCGTACACGGCCCCTTCCACGAGCATGAACCCTCCAAGGGCGGCCATGGGCACGCTTGCTGAGATGAAGGGAACGGATAATTCCCTGACATGGTGTCCAGATTTGTGATAGTGCCAGAAGGCTATTCCCGCTACAATGAGATTCAGAGACCATGCATATTGCTTGAGCCAAATAGACTCCGATGCTGCGAACGTCGTCATCGACAGCACTGCTAGGTACCCAGAAGCCCCACCTAGCCCAATCGAGGAGTAGAGGGCCGCCACTGCGAACAGGGCCAATAGGACCAGTACTAACTCCGTGGTAACCATGAGGACCGCTTTGGGAAGGACACTTCAACTCCACCGTTTCTCGGTATCCATGGAGAGGGGGGTATCTCTGGAACGAGCCTTGGAGATAGCGACCCAGCTCTCCATGCAAAGAAACCCAGAGGCCCTGCCATTGGACCAGGCTTCAGGGAGGATACTGTTCGATGATCTCAGCTCCCACGTGGACGACCCCCGTTTCGACAACTCGGCCATGGATGGTTGGGCAGTCAGAGAGGCAGATTGCAAAGAATCAGGGACTGTATTGAGGATAGTTGGAACTAGTCAAGCTGGCTCCGCAGGAGTCCCACTGGTGGGTAAGGGGGAGGCCTGCAGTATAATGACGGGAGCCCCTATCCCAGAGGGTGCCGATGCTATCGTGATGGTGGAGGAATCTACGACACACGGGGACTCAGTCACAATCAACGGACCAGCTAGGCCCGGATTCATTCGTAGGAGGGGCGAGAATCTCACCAAGGGAGAAAGCCCCTTGAAATCTGGAAACCTACTGACCCCATCTGCAATTTCACTTGCTGCAACAATGGGGCACGAGATGGTGTCCGTGGTCCGTCAACCCTCGATAGCAGTGATAGGGGTAGGAGATGAACTCACCCCTCCAGGCGAGTCCCTGTCCGAGAACTCGATATACGAATCCAATACGTTTGGAATCTCCTCCCTCGTGAAGAAGATGGGAGGGATCCCAAGGAGATACGCACTTATTCGAGACAGTATCGACGATCTTAGGGAAGCTCTTGATGGGGCTGCAGAATCTTGCGATGCCATCATCACTAGCGGAGGGGTAAGTATGGGCAAGTGGGATATCGTCAGACAGATAATGGAGAAAGAAGGAGATGTCAAATTCTGGAGGATTATGATGAGACCAGGGGGCCCTCCCCTCTTCGGCTCTTGGAAGGGCAAACCTATCTTTGGCCTCCCCGGCAATCCGGTTAGCAGTCACGTCGTCTTCACGGTCTTGGTGGCACCTTGGATGTCCAAGAGCATGGGATCAGACGAACCTCACGGTTCCAGGATGGCAAACAGGGTCCGGGTCACGATGCAGGAACCCCTCAACGGGGCTCCGGGTAAACTGTGCATGAGGAGAATTTCAATCAGGCAAGAGGGGGACTCGCTGGTAGCCTCCACCAGTACTCACCAAGGAAGTGGCAACATACACAGCATGGTTGCCCATAACGGGCTCTCTCTGCTGCCTCCCGACACGAATTGCGAGAAGGGTGACACTATCGATGCCCTATGGCTATCTTGAGCCATTAACCCTAAGAGCGCCCGATTCCGATTTACCTCTGTGTTCGCAGAGTGTATCGACTGCAGGGGCACAAAGGGTATGTGCGGAATAACCCCATGCCCTCTTCTTTCCGAGGTCAAGCGCAGACTCCCCCAGAGGGAGACAACAACTCTTGACGACATCACAGGTCCAAGCCCCCCGTCCCTATTCGTAGGAAGGTATGGATACCCGAATGTCAGAGTCGGACCAAGCGTTTCTTGGATTCAGGGAAAAGGGGAACACATACCATCCAGTGGGGATCCAGCAGATCTCTTCGGACAACCTCTCGAGGAGGTGGCAGCCAGACATGCCAACTTGGTTACTGGTGGTAGAAGAATGGCAACGAACACCACTGGCGAATCCAATCGGGTCCTCGAGGCCACGCAGATAATCGCCATGTCGTCCGGTGCAGTTGACGTGGAGCTTGACTTCGAACGCCCAGTACCGATTGGCGGACCACCGTCCTTTGACACGATGAGCACACCGCTAGGCCCATCCGGGGGATTGGTCGGTGCCGACGTCGTCAGCCATGCCAGCATTAGCAGGAAGGTTGACTCAGTCGCAAACGAGACCGACCTCCTCGCTAACGAGGCCATGGGGGAGCTAACCTCCTCTGGAATAGGAGAGTCCCACATTTCCAGAATGCTGTCCTCTGGCCTTCTTGGTAAGGAAGGAAAAAGGAAACTGGTTCCAACCAGGTGGGGAATTACTGCAACTGACGACACACTCTCCAAGCAGTGCTGGGCGAGAGTCCGCGACCTCCCTTCGCTGGACAAGTACATGGTTTTCGAGGCAACCTACCTCGACAATCGATTCCACGTAATCCTCGCACCAGGGCTATGGGCATTCCAGATGCTAGAAGCCTGGTGCCAAGGCTCTGTTTGGGGGTCTACTGAAAACATCCTCGACGACTGGGAGGAGGTGGAGCCAAGATCGGAATATGCAAACTCGATTACGGGCGCATACTATGCTGCCCGCCTAGCGGTCCTTGAGCACATGGAGGCCGTCGGGAGATCAGGATCATGCATGGTTTGGCGAGATATTGGGCCCGGTTATTGGGCACCCGTCGGAGTATGGCTAATCAGAGAGACAGTAAGGAATGCTATGAAGAGCAAGGCAACGGTTTTCGACACATTGGCGGAAGCAATTTCTTATTTGGCACCAAGGGTTTCTTATCCAGAAGAAGCAAAGCGCTCTTGGTTTGCAAACAGAGGGAGGCAAACCACCCTTGACGTATTCTGAGAAGATTGTTCGGGCATGGATTGAAAGGAGCGCGCTGTGACTGCTTACTCTGCCCGAGGTGATGCGATGTCTGACAAGAAGAAGAACGGTTTCTCCAAGCACGGTTGGATAGAGGTAAAGGGGGCCAGAACTCACAATCTCAAGGACATAGACGTCAGCATCCCCAGAGGCATGTTCGTGGTGATCTCCGGAGTGTCCGGTTCTGGCAAGTCGAGCCTCGCATTCGACACCCTCTATGCCGAGGGTCAAAGGAGGTATGTGGAGAGCCTAAGCTCCTATGCGAGGCAGTTTCTGGGGCAGATGAAGAAGCCAGATTGCGACTCGATCGAGGGGTTATCTCCTGCGATCAGCATTGACCAGAAGCAGGGAAGCCACAACCCTCGTTCCACTGTTGCTACAGTTACCGAGATGATGGACTACATGAGGCTCCTTTGGGCAAGAGTGGGCCTCCCACACTGCCCTGAATGCGACCGTGAGGTCAGCAGGCGAACCGTCCAGGAGATAGTAGACGACGTCCTATGGAGGTTCGAGGGCCATGGAATCGCAATCTGGAGCCCTACGATTAGGAACAGGAAGGGGACGCACGCCGATCTGTTCACTGCTCTGGTAGATCAGGGCTACCTAGCCGGCAAGGTAAACGGAAGAGAGGCGAGTTTCGAAGACCCTCCTCGGCTAGAGAAGAACCTGAGGCACGATATCGACGTGAGGATTGACAGGATGCTACTGACCTCGGTCAATAGGCAGAGACTCACAGAAGCAATAGAGTCTGGATTGAGACTAGGGGCAGGCTCAGTCGCAGTGGAGAGCCTCAGTGCTCCCAAGCCAGGGGACGACAACTCGGAAGAGCAGAGATTCAGAACTGAGGAGGGAGATGTAATCGCCTACTCGGAGGAGTTCGCATGCCCCACTCACGGTGCATTCCTACCGGAGATGAGCCCAAGGGTCTTCTCTTTCAACAACCCTCTTGGAGCTTGTCCGACTTGCCAAGGACTCGGTGTTGAGAGGTCGTTCTCGCACGACCTGGTCATCGACAGAACCGCGACAGTGGGAGAGGGGTGCATTAGGCCATTCCGGCGGTCAATGATGTCCGGTTGGTATCGCAGCCAGATGACTCAGACCTGCGAACACTTCGGAATCTCAACAGACGTTCCATTCGGGGAACTGGATGATGACAGCAGGGACATCATGCTCAATGGATCAGGGGGCGAATCAATAGACTTCGAATTCAACTCAGAGAAGGGATCCTCCTACACGATGTCCAGACCATGGGAGGGAGTGTTCTCTCGACTTGCCCGCACATACAAGGACACGAGCTCGGAACGCACTAGGTCCCGCCTCTCTTCTTTCATGACCGATGAGCCATGCACCAACTGCCTAGGTGACAAACTAAATGATGCGGTATGTAAGGTCACGGTGGGCGGAATCAACCTTCCTGGAATCTCCAAGTGCAGCGTTCTCGAAGCCCTCGCAGTGGTGCAGAACTGGAGGCTCGGGGGTCTGGATGACACATGGGAGAAGCTGGACCGAGAGGCCCCCTCGAGCATCACAGTAAGCGCCACGGAGAAGTTGGATGAGAGATCAATGTACATAGGGAAGGAGATAATCAAGGAGATAGAATCCCGTCTCCGATTCCTAGCCTTGGTGGGTCTGGACTATCTTACGTTGGACAGGAGGGCCAACACCCTCTCGGGAGGAGAGAGCCAGAGAATCCGGCTGGCAACCCAGATTGGAACACGCCTCACTGGCGTCATGTACGTCCTAGACGAACCCAGCATCGGTCTCCACCCCCGTGATAACGACCGACTATTGGAGACGCTGAGGGAACTCACGGATCTCGGCAACACCCTACTGGTCGTTGAGCATGACGAGGCCACCATGAAGCAGGCCGATTGGCTGGTCGACCTAGGTCCCGGGGCCGGGAAGGATGGCGGGAGATTAATCGTCAACGGGACTTACGATGAACTCCTCGCTAACGAGGAAAGCATGACTGCAGCGTACCTTTCCGGGAGGCAGACCATCCCAATCCCCGATGACAGGGTCGAGCCAGCAAAGGACAGATGGGTCACAATCTCCGGCGCTAGGCAGAACAACCTCCAGGACATCGAAGTTGAAATCCCGATGGGTTGCATGGTAGCGGTAACAGGGGTTTCAGGCTCAGGGAAGTCCTCATTGGTCACGGAGACACTCGCACCAGCACTCCTGAGGGAACTGCACGGGACCGATTCAACCCCGGGGGCTGTGGATTCCATTTCAGGTTTGGAAATGGTGGACAAGGCAATCGTGATCAATCAGTCCCCAATAGGGCGAACCCCTAGGTCAAACCCAGCAACTTATACAGGTGCCTTTGGCCCTATCAGAGAACTCTTCTCTCAAACAAAGATGGCCAAGGAGAGAGGGTATGAGCCCGGTCAGTTCTCGTTCAATGTCAGAGGAGGCAGGTGCGAGGCGTGCAGCGGAGCGGGTTCGACAAAGCTGGAGATGAACTTCCTCCCAGATGTATGGGTTACTTGCGATGTCTGCAAGGGCAAGAGGTACACTCGGGAGACTCTCGAGGTGAAGTGGAGAGGAAAGACAATTCACGATATTCTGGAGATGAGCGTGGATGAGGCGTGTGAGTTCTTCGAGAACCAACCAAGGATCCATAAAATCGTCCAGACGGTCAGTGATGTCGGTCTGGGATACATTCGCCTAGGGCAGCCTGCGACGACCCTCTCAGGTGGAGAGGCCCAGAGAGTAAAACTCTCCACTGAACTCCATAAAACCCCTAGAAAGCACACATTCTACATCCTCGACGAACCGACCACAGGTCTCGCCCTGTCTGACGTTCACCAACTCATAGAGGTCCTCCTCAGGCTACGACGCAACGGTCACACGGTCATCGTCATCGAGCACCACCTAGACGTCATCAAGTGCGCAGATTGGATTATCGACCTCGGCCCAGAGGGTGGCGAGCTAGGAGGAGAAGTAGTGGTGGCTGGAACCCCGGATGAAGTCGCTAGGGAGCCCGGCAGCTACACGGGGCAGCATCTGATTGGTATGTTCTGATCAATTACGTGCCAACCCTTGAGAAGGGCCACACCAACCGGATTACGATGTACAGGTCTAGAAACCCAGCACTGAATGACTCAACTTTCGAGAAGTCCGCATACAAGGGAGCCTCGTGGTGGGAAGACTACGAGTCTAACATGATGACGATAGAGGGGGTCGCCGAGAAGACCGGAATCCTCCTTCTCATTACCGCAACCACCGCACTGGCAACCGCATTCTCAATGCCAGAATCCTCACTATTGATCGCTGTGGGTGCAATTGGCGGATTCATCATGGCGATGGTGATTATATTCTCGGGCTCCAAGAACCCTGTCCTAATTTGCGGCTATGCCGCACTAGAGGGCATGGTAATCGGCGGTTTCACCTGGTTCGTCGAAGTCGGACTCGAGCTGCCCGGGATCGGGATAGTTGCAGCCGTCCTGACATTCGCGATCCTAGGGGGTATGCTTGCGATTTATCGTGCCGGACTGATTAGTTGGGATAGGAACCTGGCAATTGCGGTGTCTTCCGCCCTCTTCGCAATCATCATAATCTACATCGCCTCATTCTTGGGAGCAGTAACCGGTTCATTTCACGTCCCATACATCCACGGCGCAGGGCCAGTGGGGATCGGATTCTCGTTGTTCGTCATCGGAATAGGGGCGCTTTGCCTGGTAGCCGACTTCGACTTCATCGAGAAGGGAGTCGAGACGGGGGCTCCGAAGCAGATGGAGTGGAGGGCCGCCTTCGGCCTAATGGTAACGCTGATTTGGCTATATCTTGAAGTCCTGGAGTTGCTAGCGAAACTCGCCATAGCATCGAGGCGCTAGAAGATGCAGACCGACCTCATACTGGCCCTCGCCGCCGCGGGTGTCGCCCTCGGGCTCTTCGAGGGAATCCGACCCGGTCCACTGCTCACAATGGTGATCCGAGAGACCCTAACAGGGGGATGGTCAGCAGGAGCAAGAGCCGCATCCGCACCGATATTCACAGATGGCCCTCTGATCATCGTGAGCGTCCTCCTGTCTGGTTGGGTTGCAGAGCAACCCTCGATACTATTTCTGATTTCTCTACTCGGGGCAGGCTTCTTGGTCTGGTTCGGGATTGACTGCTTCAGGATTGAACCACCCGATCCGGAAATAGAACAGGAAGAGGTCACGGGATCATTCAGGAGAGGGGTGTTGACCAATCTGCTGAACCCTAACGTCTACGTATTCTGGTTCCTAATCGGAGGCCCCCTGATGGCCACAGCTGCTGATGAGGAACCACTCGCTCCGGTCGCCTACGCACTCTCCTTCCTCATTTCCATCATAATCGTGAAGGTCACCATCGCCTACTTCTTCGATAGATCGAGGGGGAAACTATCCCCCAGGGGTTATCGAATCGCCCTCGGGATTTGCGGAATCGGGATGTTCGCATTCGCTGCAGGGTTCGCATACCAGGCATACGGTCTCGTTCCCGAGATATTCTGAATTCGAATCACAGTGTGCTGGGCCCGCCTATCGGCATCTCCTGCACCGTTACACCTGCTCGTAGTGAAGGCCCCACTGATATGGTCCCGTATATCCCCTGGTCGACTATGTTGTGAGAGAGACCGAACCACGGACGACCGTGAGCATCCACTAGTATGTCGATGAAGTCGCCAAAACCTCCGCATCTGTTGTAACCGCAGTCCGCGGTAGTATCCAACGGGTCCCCAAACTCATTTACCTGAACCGTTGTGATTAGTGGCATGGGGCTGAACGCATCGGTAATCATCCCGATGTAGCCATTCCAGTTGTCTCCCCCCGAGTCTCCGATATATGCGAAGGCCACCATGCCCGAATCTCCCGCGGCGATGGCCGGGAATCCGGTGCCATTCAGTCCGGCGGGCGGGGCGATCATCAGAGGGTCACTCCAACTCCCGCCCTCGTCGGTGGAATAGCTGTAGTAAGGCATGTTGTCAGAACCAATCCACATCGCATGGACGTTGTCCTCCTCGTCGGGGTAAACCTGCGCCTCCTCGAAGTTCCAGGTCTGAGCGGTGCCGGTGGTCTCGGTGGGAAGCGGGTGCTCGGACCAGGTCAGCCCCCCGTTAGTGCTCTTGTAGATCGAGTACCCCTCTCCGTTGCAACCGGGGTTTCCTCGGTAGAAGTTCCCGTTGTTCGAACCTACCATGTGTCCAGTCAAACCACCGCTGTTGCAGTCGGTTGGTGCACCCGGGACCTCAGGACCCCATGTCGCCCCGCCGTCATTGCTGGTCGAGCAAACGGGATATGGGTAGTTCCCGTTCACGCAGAAAACCCATGTCGTTTCGTGGAAAAGAGCATTGTAGGGGGAAGAGGCGATTGTCTGGTGATCCTGAACAGACCAGCCCGTAGCGGGGGTCGGCCCTATCCACGTCCCACCCTCGTTGTCAGACCATTCGACCGTCATGCCAAGGAGCGCATGCATGTCAAACTTCATGATTCGGTCGGTCCATGGGTCGACATACACGTATGGGTCGTTGCTGTTGGGTACTGGCAGCAGGGCGCTATACACGTCTTGGCAAGTGTATTCGGAAATATTGGTCATCCCAATTAGGCCACTGCATTGCACGATCGCTGTCGAACCAGCGATTCCGTTCCCCCAACTGCTCATGTACAGGTTGTCCTGTGATGTGATTCCGATAGTTGGCTCGAAGGTCGAGAACCCTATTCCATAGTAAGTCCCAATCGCACACACTGGGGCGTTACCATCTGTTAGATTCCCGGCTTCTGGATTCAGGGTTGCATCCGTCGCGTTAGCAAAGTGATACCACGTTGTGTTGCTAATCGACCCACCTTGTTCGGAGCACAGGGTATCGAATACACCAACTTCCTCTACGACCTCGCTTTCTTCCCCGAAGCATCCGCTCAATGAAGATAGAATCATCAGGGAAACTATACTCAGGGCGGCGACTCTCATGACCCAGCGGCCGAGACATACATACATCAGTTGAACGGATTGGTGCCCCTAGGGTCGAAACTCACCAATAACGGCTCTTTTCACACTCATCCGAGAAGCAGAGTTGAGTTTCCACCCGCGGGCAGTGGCTCAAGGTACGCTAACTCTCCGTACAGAGATGGCCCCTCCATCAGGGTGCCAATAATCGCCTCATCGTAGCCGGCTGCGTTATGAGCCAAGGCGATCCAAGGCCTCCCCTCATCATCTATCTCCACGTCAATGAAGTCTCCGAATCCACCGCACCTAACGTCTCCGCAGTCAGGGGTTACGTCCAATGGGTCACTAGGGCTGTTCACCGCCACGCTCGTAATCAGAGGCCTCTCGGCAAACGAATCCGTCATGATTGCCATGTATCCCGACCACCCACCAGTGCCGTTCTCCTCGTCATAATCCTCGGTCTCCCCGATGTAGCCCAATACGACCCTTCCAGCGGCTCCGGCGAATATAGTTGGGAAACCAGTCTCAACAACCCCAGGCGCAGCCACCATCAGGGGGGTGCTCCATGTAGCGCCTTGATCCTGTGAGTTTGCATACCATGGCTTCAGGTCGTCACCAATCCAAGTCGCATGTACGTTCCCCCCGTCATCTACCGCAGTAGCCACCTCGTGGGCATGCCATCCGTCTTGCATTCCCACTTCGGTGGTTATTGTGTGCTCCGTCCAACTATAGCCCCCATCAAGAGAACGGTATACTGCAGGACCCTCGCATGAGGGATTGCCTCTGTATATCGACCCATCCAAACCTCCAGCAAGATGTCCATGAAGACCAGAGCATTGGGGGAAACTCTCGATAGGGAAACCGATTCTCTGAACGTCCCATGACAGGCCCCCGTTTAACGACCTTGAGCATTGGGCTCCAGCAGCCGGGGATCCAGTATTGATGCAATAGACGTAGATTACGGGGTGGAAAGCCGTTACGCCTGGTGGAGGGGGCATCGAGGCAATGCTCTGGTGGTCCTGGGTTACGTAGTACCCTTCTACTGGGTAAGGAATGCTCCAGGAATCGCCGTCATTGTCCGAGTACTCAACGAACATGGATGCGAGAACGTGCATGTCGAATTTGACAAGCCTGTCGGTGAATTTGTCCACGTAGATGTAGGGATCGTTCGAGTTCGGGGTCTGCCCAGAGTCATCATCGATCTGGCCGAACGGCCCGACGTCCTCCCAAGTTTGCCCCCTGTCCATTGACCTGATGATGTGGGTCCCATCTCCAAGGCCGTTCCAGTTGGTAAAGAAAATAGCTCCAGAGGAGGTAATTCCGATAGTAGGCTCGAACGTATCGAAACCAGTTCCATAGTACGTCGCAATGGAGAAGAAAGGCGTGCTATTGCCCGAGAGGTCAGTGGAAATGTTCGATGCCAAGATCGCACTGGGGTCCATGGCGTCCACCGCCCAGCGTTCCGCGGGGGTTCCCGGGAAGTGGAACCAGGTGGTGTTGGGCAGGTCTCGTCCGAAATCGAATGTCCCATTGACAAGCTCTTCCACCGGATCATCCTCCCACCAAGTACAACCCGTAGTGGTTGAGCAGATTACGAGGAAACAGAGGAGTTGCGCAATCTTCGTCAAAA
Source organism: uncultured Candidatus Poseidoniales archaeon (assembly GCA_964570065.1). Classification (GTDB taxonomy): domain Archaea; phylum Thermoplasmatota; class Poseidoniia; order Poseidoniales; family Thalassarchaeaceae; genus UBA36. Next base: position 2,032 of record CAZMVZ010000011.1, on the reverse strand, counting down.
TATCACCCCAACCACTCGTTTTCCAGAATCGCGGGAACGGTCTCGAGCAACGACACCTCTGGATCCCTCCATTCCATGCCCAGATCCCGCTCAGCAGGGGAAGCATCCCAGAATAGCCTCTTCCCAAGATGGGTCCTCGCCCATGCGACGCTAATCTTTGGATGGAAGAGGGATACCAGCAATGAGAGAGAGTATGGCAACTGCCTCGTAGGGATTCTCAAGTCCGGATTGGCCTTCTTCAGTGACTTGGCAATGTCCCTGAACCACATCTGCCCGGACACAACCAAGTATCTCCCAGCATTGCTCCCCTTGGTCAGAGCCCTCACATGTGCCTCAGCGACATCTCGGACGTCAACGATGCTGATGTGCATAGGGACCACAGCGGGGATCTCCCGTTTCAATAGGGTCATCACGAACGAAGGACTCCCATCCAGATGCCTCTTCGATAGCGGCGGACCTAGGACGACACAGGGATTAATCGTCACCATCCTCGGGCCAGACTCGTCCTTCTTCGCGTGCCATTCCCTGACAATCCTCTCGGAGCTGAACTTGGCCAACCCATACGGATTGTTCTCAAGGGTGGCATCGTCTGCCCACGATTCGGTGGTCAGAGTCTGACCGTCACTCCACTTCTGCGGCCTTATTGCAGCAGTGGAGGATGTGTGAACTAGGTGCTCGACCGTTCCGGACGCGTCAATCGCGTCAAGGACGTTCTTCGTACCGATGACACTGGGGTCCACGATCTTCTCCTGCGGCCTCTTGGACTTGAGAACCACAACCGCTGCCGTATGAATCACCGATCTGCATCCAGAAACGGCACTATGGACCGAATCACCATTGAGGAGGTCCATCTCCACTATCTCCAAACCCCCTCCTTCAGCGATTTCCATCTCTTTTAGATGATCGATCCTCTCGGGGTCTGAAGAGTCCCTCACGGTTCCTCTCACGACTCTTCCCTTGGAAAGGAGATTAGCTACGATATGGCTGCCAATGTAACCACTAGCACCGGTAACTAAGACCACTCCGTCTTCGTTACTGGGTTCTACCATGTCACTCGTTGCCCGTCGAGTCGCCTTTGTTTTTGCGGGAGTTGGAGAAACTGGGTGACCACCAATTCGCACGTCCCATGAGCCTCATTGCCGAAGGCACGACTATCGCTCGCACGATGGTAGCATCCACGAAAACCGCAACAGCTAGGGCAAAACCGATCGATTTGATGATCATCACGTCTGCGAAGATGAATCCCGAGAAGACTGCGATCATGATTGCAGCAGCCCCAGTAATCAACCTTCCAGAAGCCTGCAATCCCTCTGAAACGGCACGAGTGTTGTCTTCAGTTTCCAGCCAGGACTCATGAATCCTGGAGAGCATCAGAACTTCGTAGTCCATCGAGAGCCCGAAAGCAATTCCGAACACCAGGGGGGGAACCATCAGATCGAGTGGCTGTGGGGTGAAGTTCAGCGGACCAGCCAAGAGCCCATCCTGGAATACTACAACTATCAGGCCGAAGGATGCGGTTATTGAGAGGATGTTCATGAATACGGCCTTTATCGGTACTAGGACAGAGTGAACTTGGAACCACACCAATACCATGGTTATAATCAGCACGAATGCCAGTGCTGCTGGAATCCGCTCTCGAAGGTGATCCTTCATATCGACCTCGTAGGAAGTCCAACTACCGACCAGCACCTCCTCTTCGCTATCTGATGTGAAAGACCTCATGTCCTTGATCAACTGCTCTGCCTCATCGCTCCCACTAGGATACTCGATCGGCACATTGATCATAGCAATCGAGTTTGAGACGGTAGTCACCCAAGTGACTCTATGCTCCTGAGGCCATTGGTCAATTCCTGAGTCGAACAAAGAGGGATTGCAGAGAGGGTGATCCACGCTGACGACCCCTTCCACACCCGCGACATCCTGGCACAGTTCCGAGACCGAAACTGCTAGTGTTTTGGAATGTGGGTCTTGACCTTCCTCGAAGACTATCACGAGAGGGACGAACGAGGCGGAGAAGGCGGGGAACTCCTCC
>CAZMVZ010000010.1:0-46495 GCA_964570065.1 uncultured Candidatus Poseidoniales archaeon | reverse complement strand
CTGAGCAGGATGACGCCCCTCCCCCGCCTCCCGGTTTCCTAGGGGAGTCTGAGCAGGAGCAGGATGTTGACGATTTTTCCTCGATTGACTCATTGGCCGATTCGTTATCACTGCTAGAAGATGATTTCGATGTAGAGGGGGCCAATAATCAGACAGAGATAAGCCAATCTTTCGAAATCCAAGCTCAACCTGAACAAATCCAGTGGCCCGATGATGACAAACAAGATTCGCAAACTATCTCGGAAATGTCCCAAGCCATCAATGCCTTCGGACTTGTTAAAGAATCAGAATTCACGCCGGTGAAACCAACTAGACCATCACCATTTCTCAGAACCTCATCGGAAGTTGACTCAATACCAGGTGACAAACTTCATGCAACGCTGAGTGAAACCGAGACCTCTGTGTTGAATCCCGATGGCACGATTAGAAAGCAGTTAATTGACGGAGAGTTGATACTTAGGAACTCGAGTAAGAAGCACCGGGCATGGGATATTGAGGTTCATCTTGAGTCAATTGACTCGACCGATTTCGGAGACAAGGTTTCTTCGGTAAAGGAACTTGACCCAACAGAGGAAACAGCCATTCCCTATACTGCTTCAGGGACGAGAATGCTTGTCCTGAAAGAGTCCATTGACACAGATAGTTCACGCAATGAGGAACCCAGTCTTTCACTGGTTTACTCTGACTCGCCTCAGGGAGTCGACATTAATATCGAGATTGAGAATGTTTCACCAGCACCATTGTATGACGTCGAGGTAAAGAGGACTATACCGAAATCATTTGTTCTTCCAGATGACAGGGTGTACAGCATAGAACAGGACTCGGTTGTCTGGGATATTGGTAGGATGAATGTTGGGGAGATTAGGAACCTGTCAATTTCAGCCAAGATAAATACCGAATCAGTTGAGAAGATTAACGCAGGAGTGTCATCGGCTACCTATTCGTCCGAAGCAACTGTCTCCAGAGCCAGATTCGAGAGGGTTAGCGGATCAGGTCGACAGTTTTCTTATGTGAACGCCGAAGAAGATGATAGGCCCGGTGTTTGGCATTGTACCTGCGTTTTCGAAAACAAGTCTTCTTTCGTGGTTTCTCTTTCTGGAGCTACTGTTAGACTCGTCGGAAGGGAAGATGCGATTCTCGATGTCTCAGACATCAGACAAGATGTCCCTCCCGAGGGAAAATGGGATTCAATGGTTAAACGAGTAGAATCTGACGATCAGCCCAGCTTCACTCAAGAGGTCAGGTTCTCAATTCTTCCTAGAGTCTCTGTTCAGTCATCTGGAACGATTGAATTAAAGGAGCAGCAATTAACTGTCCTGGATGCTGTTCTTCAGAAGAGATTCGATAAGTCTAGGATTAAATCTTACATTTCTTCTGATATTGAAACAGTAATTACCCTTGAGAACAATGGAACCTCAGAGATAAATGTTCTACGGGTTCTTGACGACGTGCCTGGAATTTTCGAAACACCTTCCGTCGGGGATATCTCAATAGAAATTGAGGGAACAGAACTCAAAGAAGAGCAATATCGAATAGATATAGTGAAAGGAATCCAATTGGAGGATAAGCACGTGTCTCCAGATGGAGACGGGCACACTCTAAGGATGACAATCGGCACTTCGGCACCTCTTGGACTACACCCTGGGAAGGCCGTGGTAATTCGATATCCATTGACTGCCCCCGATCCTTCTCCAAGCAATCAATTACTGGTCGCTCCGATCAAAGTCGATTTCAGCTCCGAGAGATTCGGCCCCGTTGCAACCAGGATGGTTCAGAGGCCACCCAAGATTTCAGTAGTACATAAGAGAAGAAACATTAGCACAGGGAAGGAGGTTTTCCCTGGAGGAAAGCCCGGTCAATATGAGATTATGCTAATGTTTCACAATAGCTCCGATAGCGCTCTTGAAGATCTCGCACTTCACGACATAGTTCCCGGGACATTCACAATAGAGGAATCAATTGCGAGATCCGATAAGGAAGGGGAAAGAGACGCATCGGTCACAAAGGAGTCTGCTCGAGATGGAACTCAGGTAACATGGGCTATTGGTAGGATCCTTCAAGGAGAGAGGATAGAAGTTCTGTACACCATCCAAGGGGATCCCGAAGCAGAGTACAAGGTTTCTGATGCTCAGGACTTCCACGGTGCTACATTCGGCGAAGAGGTCGATGAAGAGCCAAATGTCCCGCAGTGGCTCGATAAAGTGGCAGATCTCCTGCCGAGTCCCTCTCAGGGGGACATAGAAATTCCCCCAGAGGAACCAGAGCAATTCATGGATGAAGCCCCTGGATCCGAAGACGATGAAGGCGTCGGAGAGGAAGAGAACCAAGAAAACGGCAAGCAAGAAAACGGAAACCCAGGGGAAGAAGAGGATGAAGGTAAAACTCGCCTTTGTCCAGCTTGCGGTTTCAAAGTCAACATGGGATCTTCTATATGCGTAGTGTGCGGAAATACTCTTTCGTGAAGGCGTTTAATCGCTCTAATCTACCGAAGTGTTATTCTCGTCCTTTTATGCCGAAGCAATATGGCTCCAGCACAGGCAGGAGGTGATGCCCAAGCCGATGCCATGGCATCGATGATGCTGCCTATGATGCTGCTACTCGGAATGATGGTCCTACTGATGTTCTATCCGGGTCTGAGGATCGGCCTCTCAGATGTAGCAGGATCAATCCTAGAACCAATGCTGCCCTTCCATCAGACGTATTTCGTCCCGACTGTTTTCATCGTCGGATCATCCATTATGGTAGTTAACACAATCATACGTTCCCTCTTCATGGACCCACTTCAACAGGCCCACTTCTCTCATCGGAGCAGGCAGATTGGCAAGCAGTTGAGGGAGGCCAGGATGGCCAGGGATACAGCAATGGCCGACAAGATGCAGACTATCCAGATGGAAATGATGCCAGAGCAGATGAAGATGCAATCTTCAATGATGAAACCGATGGTCTTTACTATGGTCTTCATTATTGCAATATTTAGCTGGATGGCTAGCTCTGTGGAGTCTTTCAGAGTTGGATTTGTGAGTTTACCTTGGAAACCAATGTGGAGCTTTAACTCCAGAGTTCTGTGGATTTTCCCTGCATGGATAGCGACTTACATAGCAATGAGCGCTCCTCTCGGAAGAATTATCGATCGGCACATCAAGTTACTTCGTTACTCCAGACATCCCCTAGTTCTATCTGGGGATTCAATCCCAGAGCCCCTCATGTACATGCTAGAAGATGAGAAGACTTCCTCGAGCGCATCTTCCACTGTGCGTAGGTCCCAGCGGAGAGCAGGCCCAAGAAAGACCGGCATCCCCTCGAAGAATGATCCCCAGCGTAGGTCTGGTAACAAACATGCAGCTCCTCCTCGTGAGGGAGTAACATGTAACATTTGCAAATCGGACATGATTTCTAGGACGCCAAAGGGACTCCTAAGATGCGATGTATGCAGAAGCGAGTGGAGATGATACTTTGCTCAGGGTCACTATTAGCGGACCTCCAGGAAGTGGGACATCGACACTGGTATCCAGAATCGCAGCATCTCGAGGTTGGTCATCACTGAATGGGGGCGATGTTTTCAGGGATGAAGCCAGAACTAGGGGACTAACGGTGGAGCAATTAAGCTCTGAGGCGAAGGAAGATCTGGACGTAGACCGTTCATTGGATTCCCTCCTTCAGAAGCGCATGTCATCACCTGAGTCTCCGGAGATTGTAGAGAGCAGACTTAGTGGTTGGTGGGCGCATAAGAACAACCTCAATTGCCTGAGGGTCTGGGTAAACGTTTCCGAGCAGGAGAGGGCGAGGAGGATTCAGAAGAGAGAGGGGGGTGACTTGGTGGAGTGCCTGAGGAAATCACAAAAGAGGCAGAAAGACGACATGGAGAGATACTCCACTCTATATGGCATCGATCTTGATGACATGTCCCCCTACAGTCTGGTGATAGATGCGGATGAAAAGGATGAGTTGGAAGTTTTTCAGTCAGTAGACTCCGAACTCGGTAGGTGACAGAATGGAAAAAAAAGAGAACTGGGTAGTAGATGAATCTGCAACAACAAACCAGGCTTTTGGTTGCATTCCCTACGAGCGCCCCCTAGAAGAACTTCTCGAGTGCGGCATTATACTGGTTGACAAACCATCCGGGCCATCTAGCCATCAACTGGCAGCGTGGGCCCGCTCTATGTTGGGCATCAAAAGGATCGGTCATGGTGGTACCCTGGACCCATTCGCAACTGGACTTCTGACATTATTATGCGGCAGATCAACAAAGATTACTGGAGAACTTCTGAAGAAACCCAAGAGCTATGTCGCAGTGATACGATTCAAGAATCCGATAGACGGCCCAGAACTGCACGAGCTTGTTTCTAAGATGCAGGGCGAGATATACAATGTCCCTCCCAAGGAGTCGGCAGTGAAGATTCAGGTTAGGTCAAGGAAAGTCACAAAATCAGACCTGATTCAGACCGAAGAAGGTGACAGAGTCCATCTCCTTTCCATAGATTGCGAAGCAGGAACCTACATCCGAACTCTGATTCGGGACTTGGGACTACTATCCAGCAATGATTGTGAGTTATTGGAACTCCATCGTTCTAGGACCGGCTCTCTCGACGATCAAATGGCATGTAATATGCAACAGCTAGCCGATGCAGTATTCCTGTGGCGTGAGCACGACGATCCTCGAGGACTCTCGAAACTCATCTCTCCAGTAGAGGCTGTCTTGGAGGGGATGCCTGAGATAATCATCAAGGACGGCGCAGTTGCTGCCCTTTCTCACGGTGCTCCTCTTGCAAGGCCAGGAATCATCTCGGTCCCCAAGGGCCTGCTCCCTGGGAAAACGGTTCTTCTTTCGAGCCTCAAGGGGGAGGCGGTGGCAATCGCCGAACTCACTGTCGGCTCCGACTCCATCCCCGGGATGGATTCCGGTCAAGTTGCTATACCCAAGACAGTAATCATGCAACCTGGGGCTTACCCGCAGACCTGGTCGAAGGAGTGATCCGCTAAGCGGACTCGTGCTCTTCGTAGATCCACTCGTCTGTTTCCAGCCTAATTTTCAATACCATCATTTTCTCACACACCACCGCATTCGCGGCCTAAGCCACTAGTGCAGTATTTTGGTTTCGCTTTCGATCCCTGTATAACCATTCCCTAGTTTGCTCTGATTATCAGCCAAACGTCAGCTAATTTCTGCCAAAAGCCGACTATTTCCTACGTTGGAAATCCTTCTTCAACGACTTAGGCCCCAATTGAAATGCAGCTAGAGAAATAGCCACCACTAGCAATGAGATTATGACAACAGTTGCACCCTTGCCCCCACCTTCAGAATCTACCTCGGAGTCTTCCACTGGAATGGTGATATCGAGGAGGTTGTTTCCCTCCAGGGTCTCTTCGATCGAGTTCGTCCCATCAATTTCAATTTGGAAAGTAGCAATCTCAGAGGTTTCCATCAATTGCAAATCGCAGATTGCCATTTTCAGATCTCCAGGCCCCAAATCAGAAATTGTCCCTGTCCCGACTAAGATGCCATCAATACTGCAGTAGAAGGTGACATTCTGCGCAGAACCCCTTCCTTGGTTGCGAATGAAACCAATAATCTCGATCACATCGCCATTTGCTAGCATCTGTGATTCCGATCCACCGACCCTAATCTCAACTGACTCAACTAGTAAATCCGGCTTTGCCGTGACAAAGACAACGATATTCCTCGAAACTACTGACGTCCCGTCACTTATTGAGATGTTCAGAACGTGTTCCCCAATTTCAACCGGCTCTATCAGTATGGTTCCGTTCTCACTCACTGAGGCCCAAGACTTACTCGCAGTGATAGTTAGCTGCGTTGAGTCTGGATCGAGTAAATCTGGGGTAAACTCGTGCGATTCCCCTAGTTCAATGTATAGGGTACTTGGCATTTGGACTATTTGCGGCGGGTCCAGAACTTCTTGAATTTCCACAGAAAATGACCCTTCCCATGAATTTCCTGCTTCGTCATTTACTGTAACAAAGACTTGAGCTATACCATTCTCTTCTTCTACTGGTTCGATTGTCAGTGAACTCCCTTCTCCAGTAGCCTTGAGAAGATCGCCATCTGATGTCGAAGCACTTACAATGAGGTCATTGGATTCGGTAAAGTCGTCTGAGCATATAGGCGATAGGGGGATAATCTGCCCCCCGCCATCCTCAACTAGTACCAAGTCCCCGATTTCCTCGCAGAATGGGTCTCTGTCCCATTCAATGGAGAATCCTCCAGTAATTGACATCGAACTAATATGGACAATCGTATTCTCAGCGGTTCCATTGGATGACCATTGGAATCTAGTCGCAACTCCGAACCTCAACTCCTCACCTTCCATCGGGAGGGCATGCCCGACTGGGACGGAAACTACGAATTGTCCGGGATCCATCTCCTCTGAGTGAACCAGGTACTTTCCCACTGCAAACAAGATATTGCTGGATTCCCCTGAAAGTCCAGCGAAACCTCCAGAAACCCTTCCAGTGACCACCAAATGAGGGTCGTTAATGTCAACTCTTGCCCCAGAAATGCACCCATCATCGACTTCTACTCTGAAATGTTGCTCCGAATTTGAGAACTCTATCTGCTTTCCAGATTGGATTACATGGTATTCCCCCCCAGATTCTACTGATGAGGTCCAGATCGTGTGATTTCCCACTCCGGAGATATGGATCCTACCTAAATTCTGATTGGGAGGCGGGGTGATTTGGAACTCCCACAAACCACTCTCAGAACTATCTGGGGTTAATCCACAGGTAATATGAGAAAGTCCAGTGATATTTCCCTCGTATGGTCCGATGTCTATTACTGGGACATCATCTAGAATGACGGAGTGATCCGCTCTGGCGTTCTCGAACGAGAACCAAGGCTGATGGAATTTAACCCTCAGTCCGACAGCATCGACCCTCACCTCGGAGTCATCAGCACCCTGGTTGTCTGATACGTAGTCAACGTTGAATTGCGTCTGTTCCAACTTTGACCAATCCCACTCGACTAAACTATCTAGATTCAGAACCAGGGGGTTGCTCATCCTGTTCACAGCACTGAGGGTTCTTGCAAATGTAGTTACCAAGATGTCTGATCCTTGGTTTTGCAGAATTACGTTGACCTCATCACTGGGGAGCTCATCTGGTATTGAAATATGCAGAACTAGAGAAACATTCTCGATTTCCATTGAATGTAATCCCGTGAAACTGTACCCTCCCATCGTTATGTCAGGTCCCTTGGACCATGAGTAGAATCCGTCAGGTTCGCCGAATGTTGCATTGCATTCTGCACATCCACTACTAGCCCAAGAAGTGTATTCATCGAAGTTGTCCGGCCTGGAATGGGTGAAAGACATCTCACCATCAGCAATCATCCCAACCGTGTAGTCAGCCTGATCCGAAGTGAATCCCTTTGTGCTGCTGAACGACCAATCGGCACTATTCTGGAAACTACCTGCTTCGAGGATCTCGACCTCCTCAGAAGATATTACAGAATCGCCAGAAGCAATAGGGGAGAGCAGAGCAATTACAGTCACTAATGTGAGGACTGAGGCGGTCCTGTTATCCCTCATCGTAACGAACGAAGGCTTTCTCCGCTTCAAGGCGTTGGTACTAGGCTCATGGGTTGCCAGCATAACTGTTGAAATACGGGCCGACACACGACTGACTTACTTCTGGCTGTGATGGTGTAGCGGTTAGCACGGTGGGTTGTGGTCCCGCCGGCCCGGGTTCGAGTCCCGGTCACGGCCCCAGTTTATTCCTTTTCGAGGGATTCTTCAGTGATCTTGTGCCCCATTCTTCTTGCTTTGGTTGAGAGGTAGTCTACGTTCCCCTCCCCCACGCCCGCAACTAATGGCATTCTCTCAACCACGTTTATTCCGTACTCCGAAAGCTGTTCCACCTTGTCCGGGTTGTTCGTCATCAGGTTCACCTTGTCTATTCCGACCGATCCTAGCATCTCCGATGCGATTCCATAGTCCCTGGCATCCGCTGGATGGCCCAGCATTAGGTTCGCCTCCAAAGTGTCAGCACCCCTGTCTTGCAGGTTGTACGCCTGAATCTTTGCATGTAGGCCAATTCCCCTGCCCTCCTGTCTCAGGTAGATCAAGCACCCCCAACCAACCTCTTGGATCAATCTCATTGCCGCATGTAGTTGAGGTCCACAGTCGCATCTAAGACTGCTGAAAGCATCCCCAGTAAGGCATTCAGAATGAACTCTGACTAGGACTGGGTCCGGACCCTCCATGTCCCCGAGCAGAAGTGCAACATGGTCTAGACCCGTCTTTTCTTCGTGGAATACTCTGATTCTGAACTCACCGAGTTCGGTGGGGAGGCGAGCATCAGCGGGGATCTCCCCTATTTCGTAAACCCGTCCAGCGTTCATGAACGCCCGAAGTGAAATCCTCATTTGAATCCTACATGTCACCAGTCACATTGATGATCACGAATCTGAACTCGCCTGATTTCTCCTCCACTTCCTCAAGTACCACTCCTAACCTATCACAAAGTGCGGGGATGTCGAAAAGTGTCTCCGGGTCGTCGCAGATAACCTCTATCTTGTCGCCCTTTTCGCAACTCTTCAGTACTCTACGAGTCTCGTGAACAGGAATCGGGCAGAGGAATCCCAGCAGGTCGAGCCTCCTCTTGATGCCATCGTCCATGCCACTAGCAAGGCAGGCTCCGCTTCAAACATTCTCAGTTCTTTGAGAATTGGAACTCATCGTCTTCGTGGGTCCTCATGTAGTTGATTGCAGTATTTTCATCTTCAATCAGTTCTCTACCACGCTTCTTTCCGGATTTTGCTTCTCCCCATCTTTCCATGAATACTCCTGATTCCCAGTCGTTCATGAACATGGGGCGGATGTATGATGATCTGCAAACAGCTCTGGTATTGCCCAGATCAGCAGCGACAGTGTCGATTACTGCCAGCATGGTGGCATTCCGCTCGTTTTCCCCATCTCCGGGGAGTTTCCCTGCTTCTGCGAGTTTAGCAAGACCCTCGGTCCCCTTCAGAGTCCTCCCGGCCCATGTCAAGTAAGGAGGAAAACCAGTCCTCTCAGATTCCTCGACAGCGTCCTTGTGTAGCTTTGGAAGATTCTTTATCTGATTCTCACTGGCTTCCGAAACCATGGCTAGCCTTGCGGCGGTTTTCCATGATGCTGCCCAGGTTCTGAAGTCCTTCGCCGTGTATCGGTGATCCATGTGCTCCTCTAGGTAGTCGTTGATGTGCTCGGCCTTGATGTCGTAGTCATTCCCATTGTCATCCAAGTATCTGAAAAGATCCTGGGTCTTCTCTTTGCCTCCAATTTTTCCTGACTCCTCAATCAACTTGGCAACTTGGTCATCCTTGATCAACAGCTTCCACTCCTTGCCGGACTTGCCTGTGAAACTCAACACGGCGTCTATGTCCCCATCTATCGCCTTCTTCCCCTTCCAGAATTTCACATGCCCCTCCTGGAGTGTCGTTAGACCATAGGACTCGTTCTCCTGGGCATATTGGTCTGATCCGACACGAATGTGGTATCTGTCAATCAGCCTTACCACAATGGCCACCACCTTGGCCCTGTCCATCGGGCCCCCACCAAGATCCGAGTCGACCCTTCTCCTGAGCTCATTTAGTGCGATTGCAAACTCATCTACGTTCTGGTACTTCAGAATAGATTTGTATTCGTTCCACTTTGGGTGGTACCGGTATTGGAGCCTTCCATTCGCATCCTTCCCTGTAGCTTGGATGTGACCATTCTCGTTGGGGCAGAACCACACCTCGGTCCAAGCCGGTGGAACCGCCAGCGAGTTGAGGAATCCTATCCTGTCTTCATCCGACAGATTCTTCCCGTTTGGGAGGTGATAGTCCCATGAGATCGTCGGGTTTCCACCTTCCTCTTCAGGAGGTGACTCTACTTTCTTCCTGGTGATGCCTGCCTCTTCCCTATCGCTCAGGATCAAACCCGCTTTCTCTGCCGATGTCCCGGAGTCTTCAGCCTTCATGCGACAGTATCGCGCCACTAGGCTTGAAGAGGTTTCGCAGAATCACTCCGAGAACTGTGCTAGAAGAGTCTCCAGAGCCCGCACGTCGTTCTCCAGGATTTCCTTCTCCGCCTTCTTGACGTCCCCTTCTGACAGCCTGGTCTTCAGGACCTCCAACTCGGCTCTGGCGGAATCCCTCTCCTCTTCCATCTCAGCCTCGTCCCTGAGCATCTTGATCCTAGAAACATGCTGCCGCGTCGACTTCATTCGACGCATCCTTTCACCCGCATCTCCTTCTGGGAAAGGGCTCGGCTTTACCGGGAGCTCTACTGCGACTGGGTAAGGGATGCTGATCCCCTCCCTTGAGAATGCGGAGTCTACCTCCCTTAGTAGCCAGTCGGTGGCTAGGAACTCTTCGCTATAATCCCCAATCCAGGCGTATAGCCTGTAGTTCTTCGAGAAGTCCGCTAGCTCTCTGAGGAGAACTCTCGGAGGAGGGTCCTCCTCCACTTGGGGGCACCTCTTGGCAACCTCCATGATGACTTGCTTGACATGCGCGGACCTCTCATCGTAGTCCACGCCTATATCCAGCGTGAGGGTGTGTCTGGAACCCATTCCATCGCCACCTCCTCTGGCAAAGTTGGTTATCGTCGAGTCGACGAGCCGGTTGTTGGGTATGACTACCAGTTGCTCGGTCAGGGTCAGCACCTTTGTCGAGAGGATTCCGACTGACATCACTGTCCCAATGACTCCCTCGACTTCTATCCTGTCTCCTACTTCGAATGGTTGGTCGATAGCCAGCATGAATGAGTTGAGCATGTTGCCAAGGGTCTGCTGTACTGCCAGTCCAATGATCAGTGAGAAAACCGCTAGGGAGGCCAGTATTCCTAGGAGCTCGATCCCCACTTCTTGTAGTGCTAGGTAAATGCCCATGAACCAGATGATCCCTCTGGAGGAGAAGACCACTAGGGGGTTCCCCCCGGTGACTGTAACGCTCTTGTTGGTGTTGTACCTGTCCATGGCTGCAGGGACGATGAACTTGATTGAAACGCTAATTATCGAGGCCGAGAGTATGATGTATATGCCCGAGAAGTATGGTGCAACCGCGGTGTAGATTGCATCGTTCCTACCGAGTGTCCACATCATCGTGAGCTCCACTCCTGCCAATAGCACGAAAAGGTAAACCCTGTTTGCAATTGGGTCTAGGATTTCGTTGTCCCATGTCGCGTCAGTCTTCTTCACGACCCTCCATGCCACTCTTAGGATGACGTATCTGGTGAACAGTAGGAAGAATAGTGTGAGACCCAGGGAGACCCCGACTTGGGCCACTATGCCAATCTCCTCTACCTCGTCGAGATAACCGATCAGGGTTGAAAATGCATCGGTTATCGGGTCAGCCATCCAATCACTCCCAACCGACCCTCTATCAAATGCTTATCGTATCAGGCGCTTGGCCTGTAGGACCCACTCGTCTCTTTCAATCCGCCCAGGACCGAGTCCAATTGCGGCATTCACCTCGTCGGAGATTGACTGATTCATGTTCGCGATCTGGGATACCTTGTAGATGCCTATTGCATTCAATTTCTTCTCGACGAACCTCCCTATGCCGTCGATTTGCTGCAAGTCATCTCTGTCCTCTTCGGAACCGAAACCAATCGCTGTGAGGTCGATTCCCGACTCAGCCTCCTCGCCTCTATCTGTTTCCTCCTCACTCTTGCTCCTCCTCAGTAGCTCTGCCGCTCTCTCCCTCCTGATTTGCATCTCTCTTTCCTTCTCGTCGGCAATTTCCTTCTTCCTGATCTCCTCTTTGGCTCGGTCTAGAAGTTCCCTGTCCTTGGGCGAGGCAATGTCCTCTTCGGGTGGAGGGGGTTTGCTAACTGATCCATCCTCCAGATCGACAAAACTCCTAGCTTGATTTGCCCACTCGTCCCTCTTCACTCTCCCTGGGAAGAACTCTATCGCATCGTTGACCTTGTCCTCCAATTCGGAGGTCATTCGGGAGATCTGGGCGAATGTGAAGATTCCGAGTGCGTTGAGCTTCTCCTCTATGAACGGACCAATTCCCTTGATTTCCTGGAGTTGGTCCTTGTTGTCGGCGGTGGCGAAGCCCAGTATTCCGAAGTCTATGTCCTTCGATTTCTCGGCAACCCTGAGGAGGGCACTTTCCTTCTTCTTGGTCTCTGCATCTAGCTCTTCCAGTTTTGACTTCCTCTCCTCTAACTCCTTTTCCATGGCTGCGAATCTCTCTGCGGCCTTTTCGCGGGCTAGTTGGTTGTCCCGCTCCTCGAGATCCATCTGGCGCTTCCTCTCGATCGCCCTCTTCCTCAGCTTTTCCTTTGCCTCCATTGCCTTAATTTGAGCCTCTCTTTCCACTTCAGCTGCCTTCTTGGCTGAATCTCTCTCGATCCTCTCTGCCCTCTCTTCCGCTTCTCTCTTCAGTAGGGCCGCCCTCTCTTCTGCTGCCCTCTCGATCCTCTCTGCCTCTTCCTTTGCCGCCTTCTTTGCAGCCTCCTCCGCAGCTCTATTCTCCTCTTCCTCGGCCTTCCGGGCTTCCGCCTTCTTCCTCAGGGTCGCACGTAGTTCTGCGGCTTCTTCCTCGGCCTTCCGCTCTTCTTCTGCAAGCCTCTCCGCTTCCTCTGCCGCCTTCTTTGCACCCTCCTTAGCAGCTCTCCTTTCCTCTTCCTTCTCCCTCTGGAGCCTCTCCTCTTCCTCTCGCTTGGATTCTCGCTGTGCCTCTGCTAGCTTCATTGCGGCCTCCCTCTCGGCCTCTGCAGCCTTCTTCTCGGCCTTAGCAACCTTCAGCTCCGCTTCCGCAGTCCTCTTCTCCGCTTCTCTTTCGACCTTCTCTATCTTGGTCTTCAGGTCCCGCTCCAACTGCGCAGCCTTCTTCTTCGCGTCGATTTCAGCATCAGAAGCCTTCTCGACGGCCTCCCGCTCCAACTGCGCGGCCTTCTTCTTCGCGTCCCTCTCGATTCTGTTGGCTCTCTTCTTCGCCCTCTTCTCTTCGGAGGTGTCGTGATGCACCTCGACCTCTACTGCCCACTGGAAGTAAACCGTCGCCTTCCCTAGCCTTATCAGTCCGGTGTACTCGGTGGTGTTGACGGTGTCGCCATCGTCGCTGAACTCCAATCTGAACTCTATGTCCCCTCTGGAATTGGACTTGATCGACTGCTTTCGGAATCGACTGCCGTTGTCTTCCGATGACATGTCCGTGAAGTCGCACTTCAGCCTAGGGGTGATGTTCGAGACATTGATCACCTCGTGACTGCGTGCGAAGGAGCCCTTGCGAATTCCCTTCACCGGTTTGAGCACATACGGGTCGTCGTATTCGCCGCTTCCCCCCTGCCATCCGTCCTCGGTACTGGTATACTCCGGTTCGGGGCCTAGGATTTCCTCTTCCCTCACTGTGAACGGGTTGATCACCCAGAGTAGGAGGAGCAGCAGCAGTAGGAGTGGGAAGCAGCAAATCCATAGTATCTTCACAGCATCTGGGACATACACCTCCAATAGGTTGCAAACTCCATCGCCGTCATCGTCCTCGGGAACCGAGAGGTTGTCCTTGGAGTCCGTTCCGCAACTTGTCTCGTTGAGGTCAGGCCAACCGTCGTTGTCGTCATCAAGGTCCTCCACCAGGTCGAATGTGCAGTTCGCCGAGTCGGTCAGGTACCTGCAGGTCAACTCATCCGGCATGGTGTCGTTGTCAGTGTCGTCCCATGCGGTGGGGTTCTTCGGGAATTTGTCGATCGGGTCGCCAATGTTGTCGCCATCGTCATCCTCGTCGATGTGGCTGCATATGCCGTCCAAGTCGATGTCCTCTGGGAAGGAGGAAGCGTTGGTCGGATCGGTGTTGCACTCGAGCTCGACCAAGTCGGGCCAACCGTCCCCGTCCTCGTCCGTGGTGTTGTCCTCCGGCCAGAAGATGTCGAAGTCGACCCTGTAGGAGAAGTCCCACTGGGCGTTCTCTGCTCTGAAGGTGTGCGAGTACTCGAGTATGACGTGCCTCCATGCCTCCTCGGGTGTTCCGGAGATGACTCCGGTTTTGTTGTCGAGCACTAGTCCCGCAGGAAGGTCAGGCAGAACGGAGAACAGCATGATCCCTCCGCTGTTCGGAGCGATTAGTGGCTCCAGTGGCTCCATCTCCTCCCCTACCGTGAGAACTAACTTGTCGTTGGGATAGAAGAAAACGATAGGGGAGTCGTCGAACTCGTCGTTCGGGTCGCATATCCAGTCCCCATCATGATCATCGGGGCTGCTGACGATGTACAATGGGTCCGTACCGCACTCGATCTCGATCGTGTCGTTCCACCCATCACCGTCGTCATCGGGGTCGAAGATGTCGGGAACACCGTCCTCGTCCGTGTCCAGGTGTGCGGCGAAGATGGTGATGGTGAAGGTGTCCAGGAAGAGCGAGTTGCTACCTGTGACCGTGTAAGTCGAGCCATTCACCTCCTGTGTTGCGAATCCCGTGATCAGTCCATTGGTCGTGTTGAATTCCAGTCCCACCGGAAGTTCGGGCGAGATTGACCACGATGACACGTTACCTCCGAAGATCTGCGGCACCATGTACACCTCATCCACGTTGGTCGTGAGATTGAGCTCGCTATCCAGGTAGATCAGGTCGAAGGCATCGTCATCCGGGTCGGGGGTGACCGATTGGAGCGTTATCTCCACCGAGCTGTGGTACTGGGAGTTGTTCGCCCATACGGTGAAAATCTGGAGTTCGAACTCGAACATGGGGGCTCCGCTGATGGTCCCGTTCGTCTGGCCAGAGCGAGCCAATGCGCCATCCAGGTTCAGGCCCTCCGGAAGTGGTGGCCAAATCTCCCAGGTTCGGACATCCCCTCCGTAGATCGTCGCAACGATGGGCTCAATCGGTTCGTTGACGAACAGCAGCTGGGAGGTCATGCTGTAGACTAGGAAGAGATCAGAGTCGTCGATGGCATCGAGGCCGTCGCACAGACCATCCCCATCATGGTCCTCCGGGAATGACAGTGGGTCCAGAACATCGGTGAGACACGACGTCTCTTCGGAATCGCCCCAGCCATCGTTGTCGTCGTCCGTGTCGGACTCATCGGGAATCCCATCGCCATCGGTGTCGAGTAGAGCCGACGAGATGTTTATTGAGAAGTTGGACCCATATTGGGTATTGTTCGCCCAGATGACATAATCGGTCGCGTTGAATGGTTCCGTGGATAATCCGGTGATTTGTCCGGTGCTGTTGTCGAAAACAAGCCCAGCGGCAAGCTCCGGATGGATTTCCCAGTCCCTGACATCGCCTCCGAACACTATTGGGTGGATCTGAACTGGGGTTATGTTGACGACTAGAACAACAGTGCTCTGGGGGTATGCCAGGCTAATTGGGCTGTCATTGAATTGGTCCACGAGATCGCACATCCCATCGCCATCTGAGTCGGAGGGGATGCTGGTATTGTCTAGCTGCTCCGTATCGCACGCCTGCTCCTCTTCGTCCGTCCAACCATCATCGTCATCGTCGGTGTCGTCCTCATCGGGAATCCCATCGCCATCGGTATCGAGACGCCATGAGGAGATGTTGATGACGAAACTCGAGGAGTATTGGCTGTTGTTGGCCCATATCGTGAAGTTCGTGGGCGTGAATGTGACGTTGGCAACGCCTGAAATCTCCCCTGTGCTATTGTTGAAGAATAGTCCAGATGGCATTGGGGGGGAGGTTTCCCATACCCGCACCTCTCCACCTAGGACAATTGGAGCCATCTCCAATGATGTGATGTTCGTAGTCAGATTGACCTCCGAAACCGCATAGGCAAGGAAAATCGGAGAGTCGTCGATGAGATCCAGTGGGTCACAGACCCCGTCCCCGTCACTATCGGGGGGAAAGTCATCCTCGTCCAATGGTCCAGTGGAGCATGCAGTCTCATTCACGTCGGACCAGCCATCGCCATCATCGTCTTCGTCGGTGATGTCGGGTTCGCCGTCCCCATCGGTATCCAGTAGCGAGGCGGAAATGCTCAGATTGAATGATGCTGAATAGGCTGAGTTGTTGGCCCAGAAAACATGGACTGTCGTATTGTAAGTCGCAGTTGGGGTTCCGGAGATCTCACCAGTGGTGTTGTTCAAGATTAGCCCTCCTGGCAGGGAGGGGGATACCTCCCAGGAGGTGATTTCCCCTCCGGACGTTATTGGGACCAGGGAGACGTTAGAGACGTTCACTATCAGCTCTAGATTAGTGACGCCATAAGCCATGGCTATAGCACGGTCATCCGTTTCGTCCAGGGCATCGCAAACGCCGTCGTTGTCTATGTCGGAGGGGGTGTCAGTCGAATCCAAGGGGTCGGTCCCGCAATCGGTCTCAGCGGTGTCATTCCACCCGTCATTGTCGTCATCGGGGTCGTAAAGGTCCGCGACTCCATCGGCATCGGTGTCCACGAGGACCGTGATTGAGATGTTCACGGAGCTGGTCTGGTCTCCCGTGGCATTCGCCCAGATGGTGTAGTTGGTCTGGTTCTGCACTTGGGTGGGAGTCCCCCATATCGAACCGTTGGAGGCTCCGAATGTCAGTCCGAGAGGGAGGTCCGGGTAAACCTCCCAGCTCTCGGGGGTGGAGCCGGACGTCTGTCCGGCTATCGGTTGCATCGGCAAACCCTCGGTCAGCAGCAGGTCGTCCGTGGGGAAGCTGAGGAAGATCCCGTTCCCGATCACCCAGATGGAGACCTCGGTGCTCGCGCTCCCTCCTGAGTTGTTGGCCCAGACCGTGTATGTAGTCAGATTGGTAACTAGCAGTGGGATGCCCTCGAAGAACCCGTTGGTGGTGTTGAATGTCAGTCCTAGGGGGTAATCCGTTGAGTTGATCGCGAAGCTCTCCACGGCACCCCCCTCTAAGGTCGGTTGGATGCTGACTAGCGCGTCCCTCGGGATGTTGTATGTCCCGTTACCGTAGGAGATGTTGGCGATCGGCTCGTTGATCGTGAACTGGAAGTTGACGGCAGTCGTCCCCCCCTCGCTCGTGACTCGTAGCTGGAATGTCTGCTCTGTCAGGTTCACCGTCGGGGTCCCGTAGACCGTCCCGTTGCTTTCCCCCAGTGTGAGACCGGATGGCAGTGCTGGTACGAAGGTCCAGTTCAGGATGGTCCCATTGACCTCGGAGGGGGCGATCGGCTCGATCTCCAGCCCACGCTCCATGACGAAGGACGTCTGGTTGTATGATATCGTGGGCCTGCCATTCAGGACCAGGAATGAGACGTTGAACTGGTTGTTGCCCAGGGCGGTGTCATTCATCCATAGCGTGAATTCGGATAGTGACATGTTGCTGGTCGCAGTACCCGAGACAAGGCCGGTGTCCGAGCTCATGCTCAAGCCTTCCGGCAGGGCGGTTGATCCCCAGGAGTCGAGGTACTCGTCGCAGTAGCTCGTCCCCTGGCTGCAAGTCGCCCCCATGGCACTCAGGCCAGTGACTCCCCATAGGGTGCTCGGCTCGCCCTCCACCAGATTCGCACCGTCGATGGTATGCCCCACGGTCTCCATGAAGAATTGGCTGTTGTAGTAGCAATTGGACGAGGGCCTCCCCATGTAGCTCCCGTTCCAGTATAGATTGCATGTATTATCGTAGTAGTTCACCAGCATGTTGCCAATGGGGTCGAAGGCAACGTCCTCCCAGTCCAAGGTATGGGAGTTCGCAGGATTGTTGGATACCAGGTACTCCTCGAAGTCCGGGTTCAGGTTCGAATCGAGCCTCAGTATCCTATGGTGGCTCGCAACGCTGTACGCCCGTTGCCCGAGGAGGAGGACCGGCTTCCCCTGAGGGTCAATCTCAAGCAGGCTGTAGTACTCCGCATAGTATCCCGAATTGGCGGTCAGGCAGAACTCCCGTGATGCCTCTGTGCTCCATTCGGCTCCGCTCAGCCTGATTACCACGAGGCTGTCGGAGCAGGTCTCGTTGAACCATGACACCGAGCCGGTCACGTTCAGGCTACTGAGGTCGTTCACGGACCAGATGGCCATGACCATATCTCCCGAGGGGGTAACTTCCATCATGGCGGAGTCGTAGTTACCGTCGAATCCCGCAGGGCTCTCAGACGTGATCTTGGATGCACCAGTCCATGCTCCGGCTCCGTTCATCCTCCCGATGACGTAGTGGTAGGTGTCGTCCCCCACGGTATGGCCCCCCATTTGGGTGTCCCCGTTGGCCCTCATCAGGACCTCGACGCTTCCGTCGTCATGCACACCCATCCCCTGCAGGGTCCTGTGGCTGGAGGAGGCTGGAGTCAAGGTAGTGGCCCATGAGAAGTCGCCGGTCGCGTTGATCCTAACCACGAATGGCCTGTAGTAGTTGTAGTTGGTACTAGGGATCTCCATGGTGACGTTTCCGAAGGTCACCATCCTGTACGAGGCCGAGTTGGTGGCGACCTGGCCGGCAACCGTGAGATTGCCTGTAGTCTCATTGAGGCTCATCCTGGTGAATCCGTAGTTGTTCACGCTAGCCTGTGTCGAGACTTTCCAGTTCGCATCGGTCGACCCTGAGATGTAAGCATCCTGCGACCACCTGGTGCTGCCGTTGGTGTCCAGCGAGATGAAGAAGGCAGCCTCCCTGTCGGGGAGGTCATGCTCAGTTCCCGGGAGGTCCAGGGCGCCACTCGCCCTATGCCCGGTTACGTAGGTGTTACCAGAACCGTCAACGGCCATGGCCCCGGGAATACCGGAGGCCAGTGCGATCGGCACTACCCATGCCCACGTCCCGTTCGCCCATCTCTTGGCGACGTACAGGTCACCCGAACTGATTGATACGCTTAGTCCGTCGGCTGACCACGCAGAGGTGGATTGGTATCTCCCGTAGTAGTACAGGTTACTGTCCGAGTCGTACTCGTGTAACGTGTATCCCCTTCCATTGTTGACTGATGTGTACTGGTGGTCGTCCCATTGGCCAAAGCCAGCATGAACCGGTGCCGGGGACCTGACCGTGAAGGTGATGGTGACCGGGTACGATGCGCTGCTGCTGTTCGCGTATATGACATAGGCCGTCCCGGTGGTGTCGACCGTCGTGGGGGCTCCGGTGATCTGGCCTGTCGTGTTGTTGACCGATAGGCCATCCGGCAGGGATGACGCCCAGACCTCGACCAACTCCTGGCCTTCAAAGGTGGGAGTGAGGGAGACAGATTCCCCCTTCGTGACGACCAACGAGGCGGTGCCGTAGTCCATCACCGCGTACTGCAGCGTGTCGCACACCCCGTCACCACCGGCGTCCGTGGGCTGGAATGTGTACGACGGGTCTAACAGAACCCCCTTGTGATGGAGAATTGCCGAACTGCTGTCGTTGGCGTCAATGGACAACAGGTACGGGTCGTCCTGGCGATCGAACTCCAGCCTCAGCCCAGCATAGTTCAACGTCTGCAGAGAGCTGGACTCCTCCCACCCATCGCTCTGCCATACTTCTTCGTGAATCCACGAAACTCCTGACTTGTGGGAAAGCATTAGCTTGTCCGAGGTGTGATTGATCCATGCGACGTGAGCCACCCCCGTCGAGTTGGTTGCAATCTCGACACCCTCGTTCCTACCCGTTGAAGCTGCAATCTCCTCGGTGCTCCAAGATGAACCCCCGAAGACCGAGAACCACAGGTTAGTCTCGTTGTACATCGCTGCGTATGCGGTTCCGTCGCTCGAAACGTGCAGCTCCGCTCTACCGTGATCGGTACTGGAATAGTCGGTGTCGCTGGCCCATGACGTGCTCTGGTTCCGCTCTAGAACCAGTTTCGGAGAGCTCCACGAGACGGTCGCGCTTCCCGAGAGGCTGCCATTTAGATCAGCCGTGTAGTGGTAGAAACCCACAGGTAGTCCAGCGTCTCTTGCAGAGATGTTTACGGTTAGCAGATGCAGCTTCCCATTTGGCCCAAAGTCGATTTGTGGGTGGTGATTGTAGTTGTCAGAAAGTCCCCCTGGGACATTGATGGAGAATTCCGTTCCGTTGAGGTACCATCCCTTGATGTCAGACCCACCGTCTGAGTCGTCCCACCTGACAACCATGTCTCCCTCGACGCTGATTGCCACGTCTTGTGTCGATGCTATCGAGTGATCCGATCTGTAGCTGAGCGATGAGATGCTGCCGTTCGCGTCGATGCCCCTTGTGATCCCATACTGATCAATCAAGTAGATTATTCCATTGCGTTCCTCCACCCCCCAATAGTCGAAATCGTCCCCATCGTAAATTGACTGGGTCGTAACCACCGTCCCATCGAACTTCAATAGGCTATTGTAGGAGTAGTCATTGCTATATGTGGAGAAAACGCGTATTCCGTAATCGGAGATGAAGAAGTCGTATCCTAATGTTGGACTGTCACCAGAACTGGTAGGCAAGTCTCCTGTATTGTCCCAGACCCCTCTCTGTGACCATGTAGATGGCTCACCGCCGTAGCACTCGATTTGGTAGGTGTCGTTCCATGAGTTGCCGTCCACATCGTCATCGATAGCGTCGCAGATGCCATCCCCGTCGTAGTCTGTGGGCTCTGACATGCTGCTCCACCATAGAGTCCCGCAGGCGATCTCCTCGGCATCGGACCACTTCGTGACTGTGTCCTGATCCGCAGTCGTGATATCGGGATCGTCGTCGTCCGTGTCCACGTTGACGCCAAGCCCGTCCCCATCGTGGTCGAACCAGTCCCTCTGGTCGAACGGCAGGTCGTCGTTCGTGTCGAGGTACCCGTCATTGTCGTCGTCCGAGTCCCACAGGTCAATCCACCCGTCGCCGTCGAAGTCGGGGGGGACCATGTACAGGTTGGTGATCTGCAGCTCACCGCCCAGCTCCCCGCTCTCGTCGCCGATGTCGTCATCCACGCCATCGTAGACTCCCAGCCTTCCATCGTTGTCCATGCCCCAGCATCTGACGGCCCCGTCATCGATGACCGCACATGAGTAGTACCAGCCGGAGGAAACTGAGGATGACCTGGTTGTTGGCAGGTCGGCCGTTTCCAGGCCTGCTCCCATCTCCGCGGCGGTATCTACGTCATTGTTCGTACCGATCCCTACCTGGCCTTGGCCGTTGTCCCCCCAGCATGCTATGCTGAGGTTGTCCAGTAGGGCGCATACGTGCGAGTACCCGACGCTGATCGAGGTTGCCGTTCGCCCGGTGCCGAGCTCGACGGTTGGCAGGCCGTCTCCCATCTCCCCATCTGCGTCACCAGTGGAGCCGGAGGTCGTCCCCAGCCCCGTCCTGCCGTCTGCGTTGGATCCCCAGCAGCGGACGCTGCCGTTGTCGAGTACGGCGCATGTGGATGAGTAGCCCGCCGATACGGAGACTGCGGTCCTCCCCGAACCCAGGTCCACCGCGGGCAGACCGTCCCCCATCCGCGCATTGCACTCCCTGGTGTTGAGGTCCGTGTTAAGCGTCGGGTGGCATGATATCCCGTTTGAGTCGAGGTCTGGGCCGTGCCCTATGTTCTCGTTGTGCCCCTGGCCCAATTGCCCGTAGTAGTTGTACCCCCAGCACTTCAGCACGCCGCTGTCCAGTATGGCGCACGTGAAGCCGGAGCCCGCCTCGATGGCTATCGCGGTCCTCCCAGAACCCAGGTCCACCGCTGAGAGGTCGTCGCCCATCTCGTTCGACCCATCTCCCATGGTGGTGGAGTTGCCGATGCCGAGCTGGCCGTATGCGTTGTGCCCCCAGCACTTCACGCTGCCTTCGTCCAGGAGGGCGCACGTGTGGTGCATCCCCGTCGCAATCTCGGTCGCGGTCCTACCGGTGCCGAGGTCGACGGCAGCTAGTAGGTCACCCATCTCGTTCGCCCCATCGCCTATGGTGGTGCCGTTGCCGATGCCGAGCTGGCCGTAGTTGTTCCTCCCCCAGCACTTGACGCTGCCGTCGTCCAGCAGGGCGCAGGCGTGGTTCTCCCCCACGGAGACCTGGGCGGCGGTCCTATTGGCGCCGAGGGGTACGAATGCGAGGTTCTCGCCCATCTCATCCTCCCCGTCAGAGGCGGTGGAGGTGTTGCCATGGCCCAACTGCCCGTAGTTGTTGTACCCCCAGCACTTGACATGACCCTGCGAGGACCTGGCACAGCCGAACTTGCCCATCTCGAACAGGGAGACCTCCGCTACGTCGTAGGGACTGGAGGAAAGGGATTCGCTGCCGTCCGATGCTCCTAGGGGGGTCGTGGAGTCCAGCATCACTAGGTCGGTCGATGCGGGTGCCGCCAGGGAAGACGCCCCACCGTCCCCCATCTGCCCAGAGGAACCATCCCCCCAGCACATGACCCGACGGTCCCCCGTGGAGTCGCTTGAGAATAGTGCGCAGGAGGTCCCGCCCCCAGAGCCGGAGCTTGTGGAAACGGAGACCTCCAGGGGGGTCCAGCCGGCAACGGCGGTGACGGATACAGGGTCCGCGGAGGTGACTGCGTCTGCTCCATTGCCGAGCTGACCGTCAGAGGCTACTCCCCAGCAGATCACGCTGCTGGACGAGACGGCGCAACCATGGGTCTCCCCCACGTCGAAGGAGGTCAGACCCGTGGTTCCCGAACCCATCGATGCCCCCGTGGGGTGGAACTGCGAGTTGCCCATGACGACAGGGGACTGGTGCCCGGCGAGTGAGAAGGACAGGTCGTCCCCGTCTTCGTCGAAGTAGGCGATCCTCGCCTTCCCATTCTCGTCTACAGTGATCTGCGTGCCCTGTCCGGTCGAACCGGCGTCCTGGGTTGTCAGGGTCCAGGATGCGCCGCCCCATTCCGCTAGGCGAAGGGTGCCGTCGTGGTAGGCAATGCGCGGGTTCCCATCGGCATCTATGGCTATCGAGGTGTATCCCAGTACGCTGCCGCTGGGGTCCACAGTGGAGAGTGACCACGACGTCCCGTCGTGATACGCGTATCGGAGCAGCCCGTTCGTCGAGTCCACGTACGAGATGTGGGGGCTGCCGCTGCCGTCGAGGACTAGGTCGGAGTGCGTCCCCACCATTGCCGAGCTGTCATCGACCGTGACGCTGGTCCACGACGAACCGCTCTTGGTCGAGTACTGCAGGGTGCCCGACGAGTCGGACCCGTTGTAGAAGCTCAGGTGCATCCCTCCAGAGACCCCCACTGCGAAGCCCATCCCGTAGCCGTGCGTGCCTACTTGCGCGACCTTCTCCGTTGCTGCGAGGCCATTGGCAATGACAAGGGACATCAGCCTGCTTTGGGAGTAGTTCTGGTAGGCGATGTGGACCTGATCGCTGCCGTCCAGGGCAATGCTTGGGTGCCACCCCGTGTAACCGAATTCGTCCAACGTCTCCACTAGCCACTCGGAGCCATCGAACCAGGCATACTCCAAGTCGTAATGGGATCTATCGAGGTAGGCGATGTGCGGCCTGTCCGCGCTGTCGACAGCGATGGAGACCGAAGTCCCGATGTAGTGGTTGCCCTGGTCATGGACGTTGGTCTTCGTCCAGGAGGAATCGCCAATGCCCCTGTGTGCGTACTCCAGGAATCTGCCGCTGATGTCGTGGTATGCGACGTGCAGGCCGTCCGTGGAGTCGATTGCTAGGGAGATCGCCCTCTCGCCATTCTGATAGTACCAGCCACCGTAGTCATCGACGCTGCTAGAGGACCAGGATCCGTTGACCCTGATGGAGATGTACACGTCGTCGTAGTAGTCCTCGAAGAAGACTACGTGCGGAACGTCGGTGCTGTTCAGCTTGATCTGGCTGTTCCTCCCTGTGTACGAGTAGGAGTTCCAATAGCTACTTCTGTAGTCCTTGATGTCATCGTAGACCCATTCTGTTCCGTTGTGGTACGAGTACCTGAGGTTGTAGCTGGTTGCACTGCTGTTGTAGACCGCGTAGGAGATGTGTGGGCTGCCGCTGGAATCCAGGTCTAACGAGGTGTCATAGGCGTAGTATGGGGTCGCGTCGATGACCTCGGTCATCCATGCTGTGCCATTGTGGAATGCGTACATGACCGCATTTGGATAAGTGGTTGAGTTGACGTAGGATATGTGGGGGTTGCCCGAGGGGTCTATCGCTATCGAGGAGTATTGTCCGGAGTTGCCCCCGTTGTCCACTTCCTCCACATGCCAGGCGGAGCCGTCGAACATCGCGTACATCAGGCTGGATGCGCTGGAGTTGTAGTAGGAGATGTGCTGGTTCCCAGCTCCGTCGAGCGCCATGGAGATGCCATAGCTGCCGACGCTGTGGGAAACCCCGTCCACGGTGGTTATGGTCGAACCGTGTCTCCTGATGGTCGCCATCTCCACGAATGTCGGGGATGATCCGTCCGTCCCGTTTAGGAACGGGGCTATGACGGTGCTGCCCGAGATGTGGATCTCCGGACCCATGCCTACCGAGTTGGCAGTCTCGCCGCTGCTGGCCACAGAGTCTGATGCGACAACCGTCCCCGTGTAGACAGTCGACAGCAGTCCACCGTCAGCCGGCCAGTCCAGCTGTCGGTATGCCATGTAGGCCGTCCCAGTGGAGTAGTCGAGGGTCATGGCCATGTGTTCTCCCAGGTCATACCCGTTCCTGACTCGGACGGTCTGCCATTCGTCCCCCGTCCCGCTGTTGTTGTATGCGAGCCAGGGCTCGTTGCTCGAGTCCTGGTAGGCGATCCGAGGCCTGTCGCTGTCGTCCAGCTCTAGGACTATGCTGTGGGATTGGATGCTCGTGTCTATGTCCTGGAAGGACCACGAGGCCCCGTCGTGCGAGGCGTACCTGAGGTAAGCGCCCGAGTCGTAGTAGTACGCTATCCTGCTCAAGTCGCTGCTGTCTATGGCGATGGAGGCCCAGCTGCCGACGTTGTTGGTGCTGTCGACAACCTCCCTCGTCCACTCCGTACCGCTCCAAGTGACGAGCTCCAGGTCGTCCGACGTCTCGTTCCTGTACGCTATCCGGGCGTGGTCGCTGCTGTCCAGAGCTATCGAGTTGTACTTGCCGTTGTCGTTCGAGTCGTCCACCGTGAGGCTCTGGTCGACCCAGTCGGTGCCGTTGTGGTATGTGTAGCGGAGAGTGTCGTTCTTGTGGTCGTAGTAGGAGATGTGGGGGTTGCCGCTGCTGTCCAGGTCTAGAGAAGTGTGCAGGATGGGGCTGTTCTGGTTCATGATTGACTGCAGCGTCTCCACGGTCCAGGATGTCCCGTTGTAGTGGGCATACTTCAGCCAGGTATCGTCAGTGCCACCTGTATTCCAGTCCCAGTATGAGAGATGCAGATTCCCTAAAGAGTCGATCTTCATTCCGTTCCAGGATTCACCTGTTCTGTCATCGGTATCATCGATGACCACTGGGTCTGACCAGCCCGTGCCGTTGAACGTCATGTGCATCAACTTCCTGCCACTCATCTGTTGGTATGTCAGATGCAGCTCCTCTGTGGCGGGATCCCTGGAGATGCTGAAGAACCTCGGGTCCTGGCCAGTCACCGAGGCCATTGTGGTGATGTTTCTCAGTGTTCTGGTATGCACGAGTTGCTCCTCTGCCTCGTCGTAACTCAGGAAGTGCATGCCCCCGCTCTCGTCCTCCCCGGCCCCGATGCCATGCGTGCCGTCGCACTCATCGGACGAGGTGCATGCAGAAGCCGTGCTCCATGCGGAGCCGTCGTACCTCGCGTACGAGATACCGCCTCCGTCGTCGTAGGCCAACAGCCAGTTCCCGCTGCTGTCAGTCGTGAGAGCCGGGCCCCTGCCCACGTCACCCGTGGAAGCCACCGTGCTAACGACAGGGTCTGCGTACGAGGTCTCGGATGACGACCCCCAGCAGAGGGCCTCGCCGCTCCTCATTACCGCGCAAGTCACCCCATCGCCGGCGTTGATGCCATCCACGCTGCTGCTGGTCCAGTTGGAAGCCACTAGACTGCTCGTCCCGGAGAGGTCGACCTCCTTCGGGTCGTAGGTGCTCTCTCCCTTGTAGTGGGGGCTACCGAGTATGTTCTGGTAGCTACCGCCGTTGTGGCCCCAGCACTTCACGCTTCCAGTGGACAGCAGTGCGCAGGAGTGCCGTGCCCCGAGGGCTATCTGGGAGACGCCACCGGATTCGTCCCAGAATACTCGACTCGGGGAGAGGACTGAGCTCATCGAGCCATAGGAAGGGGTGGTTATTCGAAGGTCGTCAATCTGGAGGTAGTTCCTGTAACCTCTGATGTAGATCTTGATCGAGACTTCACCGGTTCCCGTATAGGAGTCCGGAACTGTGAACGCGACGTCTTGCCAGTCCGACCAGCTCGAGGATTGCGTCGTGGAGTTGGAGTCGATTTGGACTACCTGTTGGCTATCCGCGTATAACCTGATGTACTCGCTGGTATACCCGTTGTCGCCATGGCCCTTGCCCCTCATCTTGAAGGAAACCACGTCCCCGGGGGAGACGTCGAACGAGTCATCGGAGTATATCTCGGGAATTAGCCAATGATAGTAGTATAGCTTATCTATGTAATCCAGCCCCTCTGCCGGGCCCAGCAGGAGACTCGTTTGTGTGCTGGTCCAAGACCTCGAGTTGTCCGTGAAGTTCTCGTACTGGATTGCGGTGTTCTCGCTGTTGACGATCTTTCCAGTCCTGTCATCACCCCCGTTGCCCCAGCAGTACATGTTGGAGTCCGTGCCCGTCATGCAGTTGTGGTCCGCCCCGGCAGCGAACTGCGAGACGGTCACTCCCGAGGGGAGGGTCACGTAGCCCGGGTCCTCGCTGGGGGACGAGGTGCCACGGCCCAGCTGCCCGTCCGTGTTCCTGCCCCAGCAGACCAGCTTCCCATCCAGCCCGGTCGAGCACGCGTGGGCGGACCCGGCATCCACTGCTCCGGCCTCGAATCCGTCTGGCAGGTCGACCATGACCGCGTAGGCGCTGCTCGATCCTGCGGAGGAGCTGCCCAGCTGCCCCTCGGAGTTGTCGCCCCAGCATGCCACGGAGCTGTTGGACAGCACCGCGCAGCCGAACTCCTCGCCTATCGCCAGGGCATCGGACTCGGCCGAGACGGAGGTGTCCTCCCAGTCGTCGAATAGGTCGCAGACCCCGTCCCCGTCGGCATCCGCCGGGGTCGAGGACGAGTTGGTGTAGTCGGTCCCACAGCGGAGCTCGTCGAGCCTCGACCAGCCGTCCCCGTCAATGTCCGTGAGGAGGCCCGCGGTGGCGACCCCCTCCTGGGTGAAGACAGTCATGGCGGCAGAGGTGCCGGGGTAGTACGCGTAGCCCCACATCTTGCCCTGCTCGCTGACCTCCACGCCGACCCAGTCCGAACCACCAGTCCCCTCCAGCTCGGTCTTCTCCCACGAGCCCCCGCTCTTCTGGAGGGCGTACGTGCCGTCTGGGGTGGCAGCCATGACCAGGACCGAGAGGTCGGCGCCGACCGCTATGTCGATCACCCCTGTGTCCGTGATGTCCACCGAGTCGGTGATGTCCTCCGAGGTCCAGGACCCCGGGCTGTCGCAGGCAGACGAGCATGACAGGTAGTGGATCCCGTCGGGGCTGCCTAGGTAAGCTATGTGCATAGAGCCGTCCAGGCCGAGGTCCAGGGCCAGCGAGGAGTTCCCCCGAACCGCGCCCCCGAGGCCTACAGCACCGCCTGGTACGTGCGCCAGGGCACTCGTGTTGACGGGGGTGCCGAACCCACCCGAGTCCAGCTGGACGACCATCACGTGACCGGAGAAGTCTCCGATGGTTCTTGTGTCGCTCTCGTTCGTGATGTAGGTCACGTGGATCGTGCCGTCCAGTGCGACGTCGGTGTCCAGGGAGTTTGACATTGTGGCGTAGGCGAGCTCGTCGTTGGCGTCGAAGGGTGCCCCGCTTCCCCAGTCCCAGTCACTCAAGCACTGAGTGGAGTAGTACTCGGAAGCGGTGCATGTGAAGGCACGCACAATTAAATCGCCACCTGTGTCAATCTCTTGGGCCACTATGTACAGGTTCCCATCATTGTCGACCTCTATGGAGATGGCTATCGAATCGCCCAATACGGCAGACTCTTGGTGGGAGATTTCGTAGCTGGCCCAGTCCCCATCGACCTTGGTCGCGTAGTACATCGAGCCACCTCCAGCGCCGTCGGCGATGGCGATGTGCGGGGTTCCGCTGGCATCGATTGCCAGGGAGACGTCCTTGATCCTGTACGTAGGGTCGATGGGATACCTGTAGGCCGCCTCCGTCGACCACTTGCCCTTGTAGAAGATCCCGAACCTGACCACGTCGTTGGTCTCGTCGACGTAGGCCACCGCCCCGCACGAGTCGGGGGTCATGGCAGTCGAGGTCTTGTTCCCCACGTACGAGCTGGTGCTGTCCAGGGTCTCCTGGGAGAGCGCCTCGCCCTCCGCGGGCAGGTCGCAGGGCTGGTCCAGCGTGGGCTCGGGCATGAACAGCTCCACGTATTCCAGGTCGTCGCCCATCTCCCCCGACTCGTCGCCAGTCGCACCGCTCTTCCCGAGTCCGGTCCTCCCGTCCATCCCCGTCCCCCAGCACTTGACCTGGCTGTTGTTCAGGATGGCGCAGGCGAATGAGTCGCCCACGTCTATCGATGTGGCGTGTAATGACGTGCCCAGGTCGACGCTCGGCAGGTAGTTCCCCATCTCGTACTGCCCGTCGCCCCTGGTGACCGCGTCCCCGTAGCCCAGGGCGCCGTCGTCCCCCTTGCCCCAGCACTTGGTCGTGTAGGGGGTGGTTCCGTCCCCGTCGTCGAGTATGGCGCAGGAGGAGCCGTATCCCGTCGCGAAGGAGACCACCGTCAGGCCGGTTCCGAGGTCGACCGTCCCGAGGTTGTCGCCCATCTCCCCGGCACCGTCGCCGATGTCGGCCGTGGATTCGGTGCCCAGCCTGCCGCTGTCCCCCCATCCCCAGCATGCCAGGCTGGCGTCATCGAGCAAGGCGCAGGTCATGTCCTCCCCCGCTGCGATGCTCGTCGCGGTTCGTCCCGAGGGCAGGTCTACGAGCTCGTAGTTACCACTCACAGTCTCGTCGTCGCCGATATCATCGGTGCTGCCTATTCCGAGCTGGCCATGGGAGTTCGAACCCCAGCAGGCCATCTCGCCGTCGTCCCACAGGATGCAGGTGTGGGCCGATCCCGCGGAGACCTGCGAGAGGCCGACCCCCCTGTCCGGGAGGTAGGTTATCCCATTACCACCGCTAGTGTCCCACTCAGTATTGGTGTTGCCCTTGCCCAGTTGGCCAGAACCACTCTCCCCCCAGCAGAAGAGCGTGTCCTCCGTGCTGTCGTTGGTTATGGCGCACGTGTGATAGTCTCCGACCGAGATCGAGGTGGCGAGGCGCCCGGGGTCCAAGCTGTCGGTTCCGAACCGGTCGATCGCCGGGATTGCCGAGCCCATCTCCATGTAGCCGTCGCCTCGCGCCCCTGAGCCATCCTCCCCGGAGTAGGACCCGAGTAGGTGGTTGCTGCCCCAGCACCTCACGGACCCGTCGTTGACCAGGGCGCAGGTGTGCCTCTGGCCGGCCCCGACGTCTGTGAAAGTCAGGTCGGTGCCGACGTCGGTGAACATGAGGTACTGCCCCATCTCCTTCGCGTCGTCACCGTAGCTGGCGGTGTTCTCGTGACCGGTCTTGCCGTCCTCGCCGCTCCCCCAGCACTTCATCTGGTTCAGCGTCCCGATGACGCATGCGTGGTTGCTCCCGATGTCTATCGACACGACCCCGGAGTTGTCCAGGGTCTCCGACCTGAGCGGGGCTTCGCCGAGCTCCTCGCCGGAGAAGTCCAGTGACGTGAGCAGTATCAGCTGCGTGCTCGTCAGCATGAGCAGGACCAGGGTCAGCGCCCGGACGGAGGCCCTTGCTTGCGCTCGCATACCCCCCCAACGTCAAATTCCGCTTTTGATTTTATCCAAGGATTGCCCTTGTTTTCGATTTCAGACACCCCTATGGGGTTGTCTGTTGCCTCACTCCAGCAGTATCTTCGCCTGGTCCGACCAGAGTTGTCTGCGGATCCTCCCAGGCATGTACTCTATCGCGTCGTTCACGACGTCGGACATCTCGTCGTCCATCTTCGACAGTTGGTCCAGCGTCGTGATGCCGAGGGTGTTCAGCCTCTTCTCCAGGGAGTTGTCGATCCCGTCTATCTGCTGCAGGTCATCGTCCCTTCCCCCGGACTCCCCGATCTCCGAGAAGTCCACGGTAATCGCCTTGATCTTGATTCTGGAATTGATGTAGTCCTCCTTCGACATGGTGCCCTCCTGTGCCTTCAGGTCGTTCAGCCTGAGCTCCACCTCCAGCTTGATCACCTCTGCTGCTTGCTCAGCCTCCGCCTCCGCCAGGCTCTTCCTCTGGCGGGCCTCCTCGGCCTTCTTCCGCCTCTTCTCCGCCTTCTTCTTGATCTTGTCCTTGGCCGCCTGGCGCTTGCGCGCCTCCTCATTGGCGAGCTCCTCGGCGCTGAGCTTCTTCTTCGCCATTGCCTTCTTCTTGGCCCTTGCTACCTTCCGGCGCTTCTCCTCCTCTTCAATCTCCTTCTCGAGGTCCCGTCTGGCCTTCGCCTCTCCCTCTGCCCGCCTCTGGGACTCCCTCATGTCCCTCTCTTCCTGCTTGGCGGCGTTCTCGGCCTCTATCCTGCTCTGCTTGGCGTCTCGATGCTCATTCTGGGTGACTTCCTTCTCCTTCTGGGCCTTAGTCGCCTCTGCTTGCGCCTTCTTCCTGGCTCCGGTCGCCTTGCCCAGTTCCTTCTCCGCTTCCTTCCAGGACTCGGTCTCGCTCTTCAGGTCCTCCTTGGCCTTCTTGTGGGACTGTGCTTCCGCCTCTGCCTTCTTCTCGGCCTCTGCCTTCAGCTTGGCCTCGGACTCCGCCTTCTTGTTGGTGTCCGAGGTCAGCTTCTTCTTCTGACGGGTCTCTTCTTCCAGCGTCTCCCTCTTCTTGCTTTCTTCCGAGGCTCTTCTCTGGTATGCTAGCCTGGCCTTGGTGACTTCCTCGAGTTTGCTCAGTGACTTCTCCTTCTCCTTGTCAGCCTCGGCAGCCTCCTTCTTCGCCTCTTCGCCCCTCTTCTGGTGCTCCGCGTGCTTGGCCTTCGCGTCCTTGCCAGCCTTGTTTTCGTCCTTCACCCTCTTGGCCGCGCTCTCGGCGTCCGCCTTGCTGGACGCTGCCTTCTTGGCCAGCTCTTCTGCCTCGGTCTTGGCCTTGGCTGACTTGTCTTGGGCAGCCTTGCGCTCCATCTTTGCCTTTTGCAGGTCTTCGCTGATTCCCTTCAGCTTGGCCCTTGCCTCGGTGAGGATGGACCTTGCCTTGTCAGTGGCCTTGATGCTCTCGTCGCGTGCCTTCTCGGCATCCGCCTTGGCCTTCTCGGCATCCGCCTTGGCCTTCTCGGCGGCCTTCCTGTCAGCCAATCCCTGCTTCGCCTCTGCCTCTGCCTTCTTCCGGAGGGTCTCTCTCTTCTCGAGCTCCCTCTCGGCCTTCTTCCTGTCGGAATCGGCTCTCTTGGCCTTGTCCTCGGCGTCCTTTCTGGGCTTCACTGTGGATTGGTATGTCTTCTCGGCCTCCCTCGTCTTGATCTCTGCCTCTCTCCTCTTCGAGTTGGCCGTTTCGGTCGCCTTCTTGGCCTTGTCCAGCTTCTTCTCCGCCTCTGTCTTGGCCTTGGTCTCCTCGGCTAGCCTGCCTTCGAAGTCCTTCAGCATCTTCGCCTCCTCCTCCGTCTTCGCTCTCGTCACCTTGACCTTCTTCGCCAATTCGGATATCTTGCCCTTCAGGTTCCTCAGTGAGTCTGTGATCTGTTGCAGCTTGGCCTTCTCGGAAGCACCCTTCTTCGACTCCGCAGAGAGCTCCTTCTCCGCCTTCATGTTCTCGTTCTGTGACTTCTTGAGGTCGTCTTGGAGGGAGGACAGTTCCTTGGACAGGTCTCCCGACTTCTTTGCGTCTTTGCTGGATCTGTCCATCTCCTTTTCCAATCGGCTCTTTGCCTCCGAGGCGGCCTTCTTGGAGTCCTCCAGCTTCGCCTTGACTGACTTCACCTGTCTTTCGATGTTCTCTAGCTGCTTCGCTTCCGCGCTGCTCGACTTCTTCTTGCGGGCAAGGTCGCTTTCGGCCTTTTTCCTAGCCGATTCCTGGTTCTTCAGGTCCTTCTCTGTGGTGTATTTGGACTTCTTCAGATCGCTGATCTTCTTTGATGTCTCTTTGATTGATTCTGTTGTCTTCTTGAGCTCCTGTTCGGCCTTGCCCCTCGCTTTCTTGGCGCTCTCGAGACTCTTCTCGGCTGCCGTCCTTTCCTTGGCCGCCGCGTCTGCAGCCTGCTTCTGCTCATGCAGCCGCTTCTTCTCCGCATCGGCCTTCTTCTTCGCCGCTTCTGTGGCCTTCTTCTCCGCATCGGCCTTCTTCTTCGCCGCTTCTGCTGCCTGCTTATCTTTGGCCGCGTTGCTCCCCTTGCCGTCAGCCATGTAGGGTCTTGTTAGTCCGGATATATTTAGGATGCGGAAGGACCCTCCCGACGAATCAAAATTTTCCTTCCGTCACTTGCCTAGTTAACTATCGCCGGTTGGAGTCTTCTACCTTGGAAATCTCTCGATTTTAGCACGTCGATTACGTACGAGGCCTTCTTCACGTGCACCTCGACGGTGGACTCGCTGTCACCCATCGATATTTCCCCGATAGCCACCTCTGGGACCCTCGCTTGGTTGACAATCCAATCAGATAGTGCCAGCTTGCTCGCGTCCCCGCTTCCAAGGGAGAGCCTGACAGTGACCATTCCGAAGCAGTCCGAGATCTCGTCCCAGTCTTCCTTCAGCCTAGCCATTTCCTTGGACCCGTCTGGAAGTTCTGGTGCGTCCACCATCGGTATCGTCATCCCCCATGTGTTCGCGATCTTGTCGAGTTGCGACATTTCCGATCCACCCACGAAGCTCCAGGCCTGGCCACTCCTGCCCATTCTTCCGGTGCGACCGATTCGGTGGACGTACGACTCCGTCTCATCGGGGAGGTCGTAGTTCACCACGTGAGTGATACCATCAACGTCCAGTCCCCTTGCGGCTACGTCCGTGGCCACCAGGATGCTCTTCTTCCCCTCTCGGAAACTGTCCAGGATCCTCTCCCTCTTGTTCTGCGCCATGTCCCCATGTAGTGCTGCTGAGTCCACTCCCTGCCTGTCGAGCCTCTCATCCAGCATGTCCACCATCCTCTTCGTGTTGGTGAAGATGAGCATCTGGTCCCCTTCGGACATGTTTGCAACGATCCTACCAAGGGCCCACATCTTGTTGAGCCGGCCGACCTTTATCGCGAATTGGTCAATCTCCGGGACCTCGACCTCGAGATCCTCGCTCATTACGTGGATGGGGTCGTTGGTGAATTCCTCCGTGGCATCGAGAACCTCTTGGGGGAACGTGGCGCTGAATAGCAGCGTCTGCCTCCTCCCGGTCATCTTCTCCACGATCCATAGGACGTCTGGGAAGAACCCCATGTCTAGCATCCTGTCAGCCTCATCGAGACAGAAAATTCTGATAGCCGGGAGGTCGATGTGACCCCTCTTGCTCATGTCGATGACCCTTCCGGGGGTCCCGACTATGACGTCAACTCCCTTGTCGAGTAGCTTTGCCTGCTTCTCTAAGTCCGTTCCACCGTAGACTGTCTCAATCTTGAGCCCCTTCTTGCCCTGGAGGTTGTTCATCTCCTCTGCGACTTGGACGGCCAGCTCCCTTGTAGGGCAGAGAACTAGCGATTGCAAGGCACCATCTGGTCCGCATGACTCAATTATCGGAATCCCGAATGCACCGGTCTTTCCGGAACCGGTCCTGGCCTGTCCCACTACGTCATTGCCTTTGCGGGCTACTGGCACCGACTCAGATTGTATCTGGGTGGGCTCTTCCCAGCCCATGCCCTTGATGGCCTCGGAGATATCGCTATCAAGGTCCCAGTCGTTGAAGGTTAGGGTGGACATCTTTTGGCCTCAGGACCAGGTTTCAGCTTCTCTGATGTCCTTCTGGAGCTCTCCCATCCAGTACTTCCTGCAATTATCCTTGGTCAGGAACTGGTCTTTGCTCGAGAAGCCGTGGTTGTAGTGGCCCTTGTCTGCGTTGGCCCACTGATCCTTGCGGCGCTTGTGGAACTTCTGGAGGACATGATTTCTCATGTACTGCCTGAACTTCAGGGCCTTGGTTCGGTTCACTCCCTTGGGCGTGACGCCGTCCCACAGTTTCTCGAATCGAGCCAACTTCTCGTCGAATTCGTCACTCATCTGCTTTCCTCGGTGGCCGGCCGACCTGACTGGCGTTTATCATCCTCACCCAAGGGGGGGAGGTTGGGTAGGGGGATGTCCTCATCCTCCTTCGGCACATACTCGGCAGGTGCAAGCTTGCGATTCTTCTCCTCCTCCGAACCCTCGAAATCAGGGTCCAAAGCAAGTGACTGGAGCCTCTTCTTGAGACTTGGGTCCTTCTCCTTCTTCAGCAGTTCTCCCGCAGCTTCTCGGAGCTCTTGGCCTGACAGGATGATGGACATCTGGCTCACGCAGGCCTTCCTCATCTCCAAGTCATCGTCGGACGCCCCCTTCAGAATCATCTGGACTACCCTGGGGCTCTGGATGTCGAGCTTCCTGAGTGCCTTGATGACAGAGTTTCTGATGCCCCTGTCGTTCTCTCCGAGGCTCGATTCGACCAGGATAACGGCCACTCTGGGCTCTACGTCGGCGAGAATTGTCAAGGTCTTGGCCGCATTCCTCCTGACCCTGACTTCCTCGTCCTGGAGAGACCATGTGATGAGGTCCCAAGCCTCGGCTCCTCCCTTGGAGGCTACCGTCCTGAGAATCAATGAGCCCCTGATCCTGAGATCAACGTCATTCTCTCTGATTATCTCGTCGAGATGTAGACAACCCACCTCGGGCCACTCTCTCGCAGTTAGCTTGAGGGCCGCGAATGCATTGTCACGATGCTCCTTCCTTTCGTCCCGCAACTCCCTTCGAATAATCTCCTCGCATCCGGAGGGAAAAAGCGGAGATATCTTCTTCAGGCAGTTCATAGCCTCCTCTCTGACTGGTTCCTCATCGTCAAGCAACCGGTCAGAAAGGCAGTGGAGTAGTATCCCCTGTCTCCTAAGTGCGAATGAGGGGAGAACCTTCAGGGCAGCAATTCTGACGTCTGGGAAGTTATCCTCCAGAGCGTCAACTAGGACCTCGTAAGCCCTCTCAGCATCTCTCTCTCCCACTTTGCTAAGGGCCTTAATCGCGTCAATTCTTCCGAGCTTCCATCTTATTCCATCCGTTAGAATCTCTACCTTGTCCGACTCTCCCGTTGCAAGGGGGAGTATTTCGGAAATCTCCAGTCGCTGCCAAGGTCCGCTGTCAGGGGACAAGGCAGCAAAACCGGATGTTTTCTTGCCTCCTTTTTTTCCAACTCCGATTCTTTTCCCCGTCCTCGGGTCGCGTGCAATGTACTCCCTAGGCATAGAAAACCGCACGCGGATAGAGGCATCACACTTCAACCAAGCGCGATATTGTTCGGGGCAACCATGAAGCACGCCTGCTGCTAGCAGAGCCTGAAACATGTCTTCAGAGGTAGAAATCGAGATTTCCAAGTTATTGCACTCTTCTTTCAACGGAGGGGCCGGGGAGCCGATTGGCTTGAGGGACCTAGCTCGCATGTGGTCATTGGACATGCAATGGTTCTCCCCCGAGGTCGCACAATCTCTGGTGGAGAGGCTGCATGCTTCTGGGTGGCTGGTTGGTGAGGCCGATTCTCTATCCCCGGGCGTCTCGTCATTCGAACACTTCCCGGAGCTGGGGTGGAGGCCATTCTTGTCCAGAGTGGGCGAGATTCCTGATCCGCCCATTGGGTCATCCGAGAAGATTGTGAGGCCACCGGAAAACCCCGCCCCTGTCACACTCGATGCTCAACCGCATTCGGAAGAGAGTTCGAGGGGTAAGTTGGCCTCTAGGATAGCCGCGATGTCGGGATTGGAAAAGAGGGAGGTTATCCGCAGGGCACAGAGGAAGAGGAGGGCATTGGGCCCTGTTTCACTAGATGTCGCACTGCTTCTTCTGGCGAGGGAGCAGAACCTCGAGATGGGCCAACTCGTAGAGATTCCCTAGTTAGATCCGTCCCCATTGGTCCTGACCTCAGCTGCTAGCAGACCTGGGAGTACCAGGAGGGCGAGTATGAGGGAGAAAGCCACAGAAATTGAGCTAACCACGCCAAAGTCTCTTATCACGGGAATTGGGGAAAGGAGGAGGACCATGAAGCCGCAGATAGTAGTCCCTGCGGACATGAGGAGCGCGGACCCTGTATTCGCGTACATGTCCTTCATCGCAGGCCAGATCGCCATCCCCGATGCCCTATTCGACTCGAACCGCCTCCAAACGTGGATGGAGTAGTCAATACCGAGCCCTATGGTTAGTGCTGTGATCATTATCGTAAGGACGTTCCAGTTTATCCCCAGTACAGCCATCGAACCCACCACCCAAGAACCGGCAAGCCCTACTGGGAGGATGACTAGCAGGGATTGACCGACCCTCCTGGTGAGGGCTGCCAATACCAGTAGGGACACGGTTAGGCTGATTGCTGTCGAACTAACGATGGATGAGATCAGTCCGGAAAGGAGGTTGGACAGGGTCATCAGGTCTCCGACGGCATATGCCCTGCCCCCCGTGTCGGACGAGACTATGAAGGACTCCTCCTCCATGTCGATTGAAATCTGCTCGACCATGGCACTGCTCTGGGCCTCTACGTCGACCCTGATTCTGAGGAACCTTATCGCGGACCCGTCTTCGGTCAAACCAACGTGCTCCCCCGTCCTCTCTGACCAGGTCGTGCCCCTGAGTTGGTCTCCAACAGTGTCATTGGATAGGAGGGATGAGAGGGCGGACGCGAGGTCCCCCTCGACGAAGCTATCCCTTGGTGCTAGGTCCTCTCCGAACACCTCCAGGTTGTGCTCGGACCCGAATTCAGGATCCTGCTCTATGGCATCGGCCACAATCCTGTAAATGCTGTCGTAAGAGGCCCATTCGTTGCTCGTTCCCGGGGCCTCGGTTACAACCGTCCCTTCCATCCTGGCGAGAGCGTCCTCCAAGTCACCCAGTGCCTCGATTAGGGATTCCTCGCTATCGAATGACCCCTCTCCCTCCCCAGGCTCAA
This sequence comes from uncultured Candidatus Poseidoniales archaeon, assembly GCA_964570065.1. GTDB lineage: Archaea > Thermoplasmatota > Poseidoniia > Poseidoniales > Thalassarchaeaceae > UBA36. The sequence goes on along the minus strand of CAZMVZ010000010.1, from coordinate 9,628 downwards.
CAAGAATGTAGACAGACTTCAGGGCGTTAACTTCGTAGGACTGGTAGAGATCTTCTCTGATCTCCATAATCTCCATCTCGTCCTCAGATAGGAAGTCTGTCAACTCGAAACTAGTGTCTAGGCCCTGCATTGCGACCACAACAGACCCTGCGGTGATTATCGCCACGGACAGGAGGACCAGTGGGGCGTTCCCTCTCTGGAAGTCGGCAGCCCTCTCAGCTAAATTCCCCAGTTCAAGCCCTCTGCTACGAGTAGCCCCCATAGTCCTCTCTACGAAAACGTGCATCGCACCCACAGTTACCGTGCTTGCCAGGAAAGCACAGACGACCCCCAGTGCCAGTGTGGCTCCGAATGTCCGGAGGGGTGGAAGGGGGGATAGCGAATTGGCCAGGAAGGCGAAGACAGTGGTAACCACCGCCAGCGATAGGGCGACCCTTAGTTCCATCAAAGCCCTCGCCCAAGCCTCAGCCGAGCTGCTAGAGTCTTCCTTCGCCCTTTCGTACGCTCTCTGAAGATGGATTGAGTAATCTATCCCAAGTCCAAGTACGACCGGAGCTACCGCAATCTCCAGGATGGAGAATCGCATCCCCATCAGAGAAATCGCCCCATAGGTCCAGACAAGGGATGCCAGTAGTGCGACCAGGGGCGCGACAACCATCGTCGCCGAACGGAACGTGAGTGCGAGCAGCAAGACCACGACAATCACAGCGAGGAGAATTAGCCAAACTAGGTTGTCGAGGGTCGATTCGTTGATGTCGTTGCTGATCAGATCGTCAGAGATCACCCCATACTCAAGGATGGAATCCTCGCTCAGCATAGCCCTGATCTGATTTGCATGCCTCTGCCTGTCATCACTCTCTAGCCCACCGCTAATTTCGATGAGCCATAATGTGCTGCTAGCAGTCGGGGTGGGATTCCCCTCGCCGCTCTCCAGCCAATCGCAAACTGGGGAGTAATCCAGATCTTTGTGGAGCAAGGCAGATGTGGCGAAGGCAGCAGTCGCAATCGACCGCTCGTCACTCCCAATCGCATCGCCACACTCCTCATCCCCTAGGACTGCGTCTAGCATCTCCTTCCAGTCATTGAATTCAGAGAGATTCCCCGTGTGATTACGCTGTTCCAAGAACCTCTCAAGTACTTCGGCTGCATTGATCTGGGAGTCTATGAAAAAGCCGTTCTCATCGGAATATGATTGAATCATCTCATGATCATCGGCCAATTGTTGAAGGGCCTTCATTTCTAGAACGTTGGCGACTTGGTCCTCGCTCGCTGCAGGTCTGACATTGATGTAAACCAGATGCGGGGACGCCCCAACAGCCCCCTCAATCCTTTCCTGCGCCTCATCGGCATCTGTCTCAGGGGCAAACGAAGAGAGGTCAGTCGTGAAAGCAAGGCTCCCTACTAGGAAATATGCTAGAAAACCAGTCAATAGAAGACTTGCCAGTAGGATTGGCAAAGACATCCTCTCGAATGTCTCAGCCACGCGTTTTGTCATGGCTTCCATGCCTGACATCGTCGCCCCCAAAACCTCCCGGTGTAAAACTTAGGGGAAGTTTGTGGCGAGTTTCGCTCGGCTTTGGCATGCAAGGCCTCAAAAGGGCCACTCCAGTCGAGCGTCCGTCCTATGCCAGTCAAAGTATTGAAGAACGAGGGTCGAGAACTGCGAATCAGAGTCATTGACGGGGATCATACGGCACTCCAGTTGTTCCGCTCTCGTCTGAACGATAGGGACGATGTCGAGTATGCAAACTATTTCCAGAACCATCCGGACCTCGATGACCCGGAACTATACGTTCGCACGGTTAAAGGAAAGAAGGCAAATAAGATTCTCAAAGATATATGCTCCGAGATCACAAAGGAATTCTCTAGCATCAAGCTTTGAGGGGGTGATTCCCTGAGAGGGAGCGAAATCGAGGACTACTTGGGACTCTCTACGTGGATGGTGCCTGCAGAGGGGATCGGGGGGCTTCTAAAGACCAGGGTAGAGGACTTCCGTGTCGAGGAGTCATCCAAGGTCCCTGCTCTCGATGACAAGGGACGATTCACTGTAGCCAGGGTGACAATGACAAATTGGGAGACAAATCGGTACCTCAGGAGGCTTGCTAGGGCCTGTGGGATAAACAAGAACAGGATCTTCAGCTCTGGATTGAAGGACAAACGAGCCATAACTACGCAGATTCTAGTGATCGACGCTCCAAGAAGAAAGGTCGAATCAGTTGAAATCCCAGACAGCACAATAGAGGTAATTGGCAGGACTCACCAGAAGGTTGCCATGGGCGATCACGATGGAAACAGATTCACCATCACTGTTAGGGGGTGTTGCGATAAATCAGGCAATCCAATAGATGCCAAAGAGGCGATGAGCAGGGTCCACGACATCAGAGATGGACTTGCCAAGTCTATGGGTTCCGACGCATTTCCCAATTGGATTGGACCTCAGAGGTTCGGTTCTACGAGGCCAGTTACGCCACAGGTCGGTGCCGCCGTAATAGAGGGTGACTTTGAGAGAGCAGTCGATCTTTACGTTGGAATGGCGGGGTCTAGAGAAGGGGAAGAGGCAGATGCGTTCAGAGCATCATGGAGGGAGGGTGGAGACCCGCAGAAGTCCCTGGAGTTGGCACCTGAGAGGCTGGGTTATGAGTCTGCAATGTTGAAGCACCTGGTCAAGAAGCCGGGTGATCACGTTGGGGCATTCAAGACCCTTCCGAACTCACTCCAACTCTTGATGGTCCATTCTATCCAGTCATTAGCATTCAACCACTCCCTCTCGGAGAGAATCGGATCCGGAATTTCCCTGATCGAGCCAGAGGAGGGCGATCTTGTAGCTCCACTCCTGTCCAACGGAAGGATCGATGTTGGTAAGATGGCCCATGTAAGCCCAACAAATCTCGAGCGTTGTCGTCGGAACTGCAAACTCGGAAGGTTAGTTGTGACCGGCACTCTTCCGGGACGCGACTCTCCCCTTGCGGAAGCAGGGCCGGGCAAGAATGAGGTTGAGGGTATCCGCCAGGCAGGTTTGGATGGGGTGGATTGGGTCGTGAAGAAGATTCCGAGACTCACCACTTCTGGGACCAGGAGGGCACTATCCGTCCCATTCAGGGACATCAGCGTCGAGCAAGCACCAGAGGCGGACGCACTCTCCCAGAGGTGGGAAGGCGGTCCGGGGGAAGGCGATCGATGGCATCCCGAGGGAGCATCCCTACGTCTGAGGTTCACTCTTCCAGCCGGAGCCTATGCCACAGTCATGATGCGGGAGATTATGCGCTCACCTCTAGACCATTACTGATCAAAGTCGACCCATTTCCAAGGCCTCTATTTGGCCAACAAGCTCGTCAACGGCTCTCACCTCGTCCTCAAAGCCATCCACTACCCCTTCTCCCTCTGCTAGGACTGCTTGGACCTCGATGTACATCATCCCGAAAGCTAGGGGCTTGATCTCCACCTCCTGGACCTCTTTGAGATCGGTGATCATCTTCGCGATTCCTTCGTAGTTTGGACTGCCATCTTCTGGCTGGTCTAGTGTTACCTTGTATTTCACAACGACATGGCCCATTGTTTCACCTCATGGTCCCTCGAACCTGCACTTGGGGCAGATGTATTTCACAGACTGAACTCGGCACCGCTGGCTCCTGCCCAGAGGGGCAGAACAACCCGGGCACGGGAAAGAGGTGCTTTCGCTATCTACCAGTGGCGTCCCCGAGGACGCACAGACAGTTGCCCTTCCACTTGCTCCGGCCATCGACTTGCTGGCGTACTAGGGTCCCTTTTTAGCGTTGATTGTGCTTTTCCTCCTACGCCAAAAGGTCAAACGGCCATAATTATGCTGAAATTATAAAAGATATAACCAGTCATGATGCCCATGGTAGAAGAGGAATTGAATCTCTCCGGTGCCCAATCCCAATCAGATCTTTCCGATTTTGTAACGGACGAGGGTGGCATTTGGAGTCTGAGGGAAGTGGAGAAGGTCCGAGGCTGGAACAACATAGAGTACGGCGCGGGTCTTTCCGGCAAGAATACCCCATCCACGGGATTGTCTATGAATAGGGCTTACATCCCTCCCGGCGGAATAGCAAAGGCACACATACACGTGGGTTTTGACGTGATGGTCTATCTCCTCAAGGGTAGCGTAAGGCACGAGTATGGCAAGGGGTGCCGGAAGTCCGTTGTCCACAATGCTGGCGACATGTTCTACATCGAGCCAGGGCTTCCTCATGAGGTATTCAATTGCTCAGAAGATGATTGGGTCCATGCGGTTGTATCGAGATCGGATGCCTCGGAGTGGCAGAACATCGCGCCATATGATAGGGATTCGGAGTAACTACTCTCGCTTCGGGATCTTTCTGAAACCGACCTTTGTGTCCAGACTTTTCTCATCGTCTTCATCGACTACGATTCCGATTGAGGCTAGGTGACTCTGCAGATGTTCCATTGCAGTGCCCTCTTTCTTAGGCCTTTGGAGCATTCTCTGGCAAATCAAGTAAGTCTCAGAGGAAGCGGTCCTGCTTGCTGTAGGGGAATATCTGCCTACTGCCGAGAAACGTAGTTTTGCAGCATCAATGAGCCCCTCGATGCCTGCTCCCTGGAAGACCTTGGTAACGAAGCACCCGCCTGGGGAAAGCAGCTCTGCGGCGACATCCAGTGCCATGGTTGAGAGCTCCAGGGAGATTGCCTGATCGGTGTCATACCTGCCAGTGAGCCTAGGCGATATGTCGCTGATTACCGCATTCAGTTTCCGATTCCCCAAGTGGTCAACAATTTCCTCGATTGTAGCCTCCTCTGTGATGTCCCCGACCAAAATTGTTGCACCTTCTATCGGAGAGGTCGCCAGCAGGTCGACCCCGATAACTGCCCCGCTTTCCCCGACCTCTTCGATCGCAACTTGGATCCATCCTCCCGGGTGACACCCGATGTCGAGAACTGCGTCCCCTTTCCTGAGTATGCCGAATTTTTCCTGGATCTGCTTGAGTTTGTACGCCGAGCGGGCCCTATAGCCCTTGGACTTAGCATCCCTCCTCCATGGATCACGCTTGTTTTCCTGGTACCAGCGCTTACTCATGCGTCCACCCTCGGACGGACAGTTATGAATCCGAACGATGGATGGAAGCCTAGCATGGGCCTTTGCCATATGTTTGAGTCACAGGCCAATCTCGGAAATTAGAACTCGAGCAGTGTCCCTTACTGCCTGCTCTGACATTGCAGTAGGCTCGAAACCAGTTCCAAGCAATTTGGTCACATCCAGATATGTCTTGGGGACATCTCCTGCCCAGCCTCTCCTTCCTCCGGTATAATCTATCGCAACGCCTTCGAGACCACTTTCCTCAATCACTATCTCGGCAATCTTGGAAACAGAGCAAGTGTCTCCGGTTCCCAGGTTGTATAGGGCCGGACCCTCATCACCTAGGCCAATCACGTGAAGCATAGACTTCACACAGTCATGAGCTGACATGTACGACTTCTCCTGGTTCCCATCGCCCAATACCTCCAGTCTTGTTGGATCCCTCTTGAGCTTGTGGATGAAATCGAAGATTACCCCGTGAGTCCCCCTTGGTCCGACGATATTGGCAAACCGGTGGATGTATCCCTTCGCCCCGAATGTTCCCGCCCATGCAGTAATCAGCGCCTCACTAGCCAGTTTGGACGCACCGTAGAGGGAAATTGGCATTGTTGGCCCATAGTCCTCCGGAGTCGGCATCACCCCCGCCTCTCCGTAAACGGCGGAAGTCGAGGAAAATGAGATTCTTCCGACTTCTGAGATCCTCATGGCTTCAAGGACATTGTATGTCGCTATCGTGCCCTGTCTCAGATCGGTGTCCGTGACTTCGGTACCCAGTCTGATGTCAGGATTTGCTGCTAGGTGGTGAACGGTCTCAACCCCCTCCATTGCCGTAATCACTGCCTCCCGATCAAGAAGGTCGCCTCTGCAGACTTCTACCGAGCCACTGCCTTCGTGATGGGATAGGAACTCCTCCCTCCCACTACTGAAATTGTCTATTATGCGGACTTCCTTGCCTTGCTCTACCAAAGCGTCGACTAGGTGGGAGCCGATGAAACCAGCACCTCCCGTGACTAGGTCCATGCATCGTCGTGACCCATTCCCCCCTTGAGTCCATCGGGCTACGGGCATCTCAGACTAACTCGTTAATCGACTCATTCGGTTGGCAGTTATGCGAACGCTTCATTTGGCTTGGGTCCGGGAACCCGAACGTGACTTCTAACCATGGGGGTTCCCAGCAGGACGAGGAACTAGCTTTCTGGGCATGGTTTTTCGAGAGGATTAGCCCAATTTCAAACTATTTCACGAAGATTCGTCGAGACGTCAGAGATAGCCCAGTCGGAGGTTTCCTAGACACCGCAGGACAACTGCTGAACGATGTCTCTGACACATCCCACATGGTGGCGCAGAGGTCAGCCGAGTTGACATACAGCGCTATTCTGAGGAGCCCGGCATACCTCATTGTCACTCTTCTGCTAGCGTCGGCACTAATTGGATGGAGGGCAGAAGACTTCGAGCACCAGATCAACGGCGATGTTGAGATATACCTGCCCGACGGAGCAAACTCCACCTCCCTACTGAATGAAGTCAGAACTCAGTGGTCAACTGATATCGTGATCCTCTATGTCCAGACGGACAATGCCGCCGAAGGCGCTCAGAACGGCGTCGAAAACATCACCGACGCGAATATTCTGAATCAGATCTCGTGGATTGAGGGTGATGACAACAATGCAGGCGAAAGCGGATATGGAAAGGGCCTGGACTATAACAAGGAAGATCGTGGTTCGCACACTTGCAATAGCCCGATGACAGGTTGCGACGGGGTTGTCTGGATACTGTCCCCGGCCCAGATAATCAAGGAGGCAAACTCGACCAACTACAGGTTCTCGTGCGCCGTCGAAAAGTACGGCCTACCCGGATCCGACGGAAGCTGTGCGATTTCGAGCCAAAACCCAAACGAGGGTTACTCAATCCCACAGGGTGACGGCGCACAGGAGAGGATTGACAACTACGTGGACAACTCCGGAGAACTCCTGTCGAACTTCGTCAAAGACACCAATAACGACGGAATATGGGACACTGGAGTCGTAATAATGGGCATTTCCTTTGATATGACCAATACCGACATCACGCCAAGGACCGATCTCAAGACGGGGGATGAAATCAGAGATCATAAGGCATTCATTGCATACGTGAAGTCACTCATCTCTTCAGATCCTGCTAGGGAAAATTGCGAGTTGTGCGCCAGGATGTATGACAAAACATGGACAATGGACGAGGAGCGTTTGGACACAATTCCACCTAGGCGTGCGGTAACCGTGACCGGCCTAACTCCTGTCCTGCATGATGTATCTGACTCTATTTACGATGAGCTGCGCTATACTATGCTCCCCATCAGCCTGGGACTTGTAGGGCTTACAATGTTCATCCTACACCGCAGCTGGAAGGTTCTGGTCATCTGCGGCACGCCTATCGCGATGAGTCTCGCTGTTACCTTCGGGTCAACCGTCATATTCGACATCATGCTAACTCCGATGATTATCTCTGCCGGGCCGATCCTGGTCGGTCTTGGGGTAGACTATTCTCTCCATCTGACCAACAGGATAGAGGAAAATCGGGCCGAGATTCTGAAAAAGATGGAGGAGGATGCTTGGGCTTCGAGGCGTGACGGCGAGGAGGTCATCGAACCCGACCCATTCGACCCGCAGATCAGCCTCACTGCGAATGTCAGGGCGGCCATGACCACCGGGAACGCCATTTTCCTATCTGCCCTCACAACGATTGTCGGGTTCAGCGTGCTGATGTGGCACAGCCTAGTCCCCATTGAGCCAATGAGAACTGTTGGCAAGACGCTTCTGATCGGCATCTCGTCCACCTTCTTCATCTCGATGCTAATGGTACCCGCTTGGATCGAACTTCTCAGATATAGGAAGGGAGACTCAAAGAATCTATTCAGTTCTAGCGTTGTTGACTCTTCCAGGAGGAAGAGGATAGGGGAAGAGAAGGCTGCAGAGGCCAAATCAATGAATAGGAGGGAGCGCGACTCGGCAATAGACACATCAGATGTTTTCGGCACCATCCTGGGGATAAACAGCCTACTATTCTACGCTGTTTCCACAACCATATTCGCCGGCTCCTTATACACATTCACCGACCTCACTAGCAATGGCTCCCTAATCTTGGGATTCACCCTCTCGACAACCTTAACCTTCTCTCTGCTCGATGACTTCTGGGATTCGGTCGGAAAGGTTCCACTCAAGGCCACGCTTCTGGTCATCCTGGTCTCTTCCGCAGCTACTATCTGGGGGGGGATGATGTTCAAGGAACAGTTGGGCAAGGACATCACTGGATCGTCGGACGAGGTCCCCCCTGGCCTCGAGTCATACGAGGCTCTGAGGGAGTACAGCATAGTTTTCGAAGGGGGGCAGACAAACATGTTCATCGTCGATGCCACTGAGAGAGGCAGCCAAAACGAAACGGCCCCCATCCGGGACCTGCCTATTCTGGATGCGATCGAGAATATGCAGGCAATGAAGATAGACAACGTGGAGAATACCACGACAATAAGCCTCGTCAATATCCTGAAGGCTGTTCACGTGGACGTGGAGATAGGGGGCCTGGAGATATATGATCAGAGCCTGTGGGAGTTGATTCACGATGAATGCTGGGACGAATCAGCCAACCCACTTAGGCCAGAGTGCTGGCCTTACTCCGTTAGCAGCAGAGAGGACATGGTCAACATCGCCTTCGACACACTAAGCCCGGAGGTCAGGTCCATGCTGATGAACTCCGATGATGGGGACGGGGAGACTAAGACTCTAGTCTACGTAAATCAGCCCTACATCAATTTGGCAGTCGCAGGAGGCCTAAGGGAGACGATCGACGGGCATCTGGACGAAGGGGGGTGCTCGACCCCATTGAAGTGCAGCGCGCTTGGGATAGATGGCGTCTCAAACTCGTTACTCACCGGGGGGTTGCCCGTCTCACTTGACATCAACGACGGAATACACCAGGCTCAGTCCAAGACCACGATTGCAACCATGCTGATCCTGCTTCTCGTAATGGCGTTCCTGTTCAGGTCCGCAAGGCTCGCCATATTCACAATGACAGCGGTAGGCGTTGTCGTCCTGTGGCAACCTCTGCTGATGTGGTTCTACAAGGTCAATGTCAACGTTTTCACCGCTATGATTGGGACATTGGTGTTTGGGATAGGGGTGGATGACTCCATACACATCATAGATCGAATCAAGGATGAGCGTGAGACACCGGCGGGGATACAAAAGTCAGTTTCCAGGACCGGGCGGACCATTTTCGAGACAACCGCCACGACATGCACTGGCTTGGCCGCCGGATTATTCGTCGCAATTCCCGGGCTGCAGAACTTCTTCGTTCTGATGATGTTGCTCCTCGTCCTAGCCCTCCTGACAAGCTCTATCCTACTGCCAAGCCTCATCGTGGCATACCACGAACTCTCCCACGCCCTGCGAGGCAAGATAGGGACCTGGCAGGACTACGATGAGAGTGGATCAGTAGCCGACTCGTCACCGGTTGATGCCGTTGTCTTCGACTAGGAAATAATGGTGAGGGTGCAGGGAGTAAGCCCCTTTCTGTTCACCTTTCGGCTGGTCGCATTCA
>CAZMVZ010000009.1:0-48024 GCA_964570065.1 uncultured Candidatus Poseidoniales archaeon | reverse complement strand
ACCACATCTTGATTGCCCTGCGATCTGCGATTACGCCCAGAGAGGGGCTGATGAGTGCGACGAGCAATGCGGCCCCAGAAACAGAGAATGACCAAATTGCATCACTAGACATTGATTTAGAAAGAACTGTTGTAGTCAGACCATTTGCTTCCAAGAAGAGAAGAGCAAACCAGAACGGCAGGATTGCTGTTGTTACGCTTGTTTCGAATGCTGATTTGCCCCAATCGTAAAATGCGTATCCTCTGACTGCTTTCGGGTCTGATGCTCGGTCTAATTCCACTGTCTCTGACATGTCTATCATGACGAGGGTCGAGTTGCACAGTATCAGTGTTGTCCCGGATACTCGGTAACTTATCCAACACTTGTTTGATGATGAATCATGCGAAAGAGTGACGCCCCTGCATTCTTGGACTGGTTCCCTCTCGGAAGGGGTGATGAGTGACTGGAAGCAACCCGAAGAGAATTCTATCGAGGCACTCCAGCATGGGATGCTGTTTGGAGACGGAGTAGAGTTCGACCTCAGAGTCGATGGGGATGGGGAGTTGGTGATTTTCCATGACGAGTTCGCCCCTGGAGAAGGGCCAATCTGGGAAAGGTGCGTGGAAAACCTCCCAACTGACTACCTCAGATTGGCAGGAATCCCTGCGCTCAGCGACCTATTGTCCAATCGAGATTTCACTGATTCATGGCAATCTGGCGGGAAGACGGTTGACATCGAGTTCAAGCTGCCACACCCCTCAACAAAAATCGGCACAATGGAGTATTTGAGCTCGATAATGGGGAAATTGGAAGTGGCTCTGGAACCCTTGGAACTGCCAGATAGATCGGTGGTTGTTTCTAGCTTCTCACCGAAGATTGGAGAGGCTGCCAAGTCTTCCGGTTTCGGCATCCCCGTCATTCGGTTGATGCCTCACATCAGGGCTTGGGGCAGGCACTGGAGGCTGAAGAGAGTAGTGGCATTCCCCCATTTTGCTAGGACCACTGTGAAGGGCATCACACGGAGCCTCAGAAAAGAAGGGATGGAGTCAATCGGAATGGCATTGGATTACCTCGTAGGATGGCCGCGATTCATCCACCCAGGCCTTCCCGTCGGCCTCCGAGGAAAGGGGCTGAGGCGATTCTTCGAGGCTCGACAGGGCATGGGGGCGTTCGTTTGGTCAGCACCATTGAAGCACGAGGATGCCCTGGTAAATGCGGGAATCTCCCTGGTTTCGGATAACATGGACCCAACGGTTCTGATGAAACCAGATGGCACCCCGAGATGGCCTAGACCAGGTAGCCAACCGCTCGACGAAGAATGGAGCAAGAGGATCAGCGAGGCTGGCCCCCTGGAGAGAGGCGACATCATGAGCGAGGCGTTTTCCTCGCTCCCGATGTGGGGGGATATCGAAAGGGAGCGGAAGCGCAGAATCGTGGAAGAGCAGGCGACAAGGATGCTCTGGCCGGGCAGTACTGAGAAATGGGTTAAGCTAGCAGACGATGGTTTGCCTTGGGGAAGTCCGAGGATCATAGGGCACAGAGGTGCGGGCAGCACTCACGGTGTGTAATCACTCGAGCCGTCTATGCGGTTGTTCCTTGGCAATGTACTTCGGGCGGTATATCGGAACGCCCCTTCCGTCTCGTGCGTTCCTCTCATCCAGAATCTGTGCGCAAATTCCTGCCACTCGAGCCCAACCGAAGAACGTGGTATAGTAGTGCGGCTTTCGGAATCCAATTGCGTGCAATAGGCTCCCACTGGCCAAATCTACGTTCGGGAATGGGTTCTTGATCTTTGGATGCTCCTTCAGTATCGGAGGGACAACCTCCCTCAGGGCCCTAGCGATCTTGTAGTACTCGTCATCGGGGCAGACCTCTGAGCCAAGTTCGATCAGGAGTCTGGCTCTTGGGTCCTCGGCCCTGAGCACACCGTGACCGAAGCCGTAAATCGGCCTCTTCGCGGCTAGCTCTGCCCTTACAAACTTCTCAATCTCATCTGGATCTGAGGTGCCAATCCTCTGAACGAACTCCAGACAAGCCTGGTTCGCCCTGCCATGGAGTGGCCCGGATAGTGCGTTCATTGCACTCGCCAGAGACGCATACACCGATGCTCTTCCAGAAGCGACGGCCTTTCCAGAGAATGTGGAAAGGTTGCCTCCACCGTGATCCATATGGAGGATGAAGAAGAATCTGAGGACCCTGTTCATCATCTCGGCTTCCTCGCCGTCTACCCCCAGCATGTGGACGAAGTTCTCGACTAGCCCCAATTCGGTGTTCCTAGGGCGTAGTTTCTCCGGACGACCACCCCGGAGGAGGAAGATTCTGGCCATCAACTCTGGAGTTCTGGCGATGAGGTTCATCGAGTCGACCCTGACGTCACCAGTGGTCTCGGCGGCACCCATGGCCATGATTCCGATGGAGAGCCAGTCCATGGGGTGGCCGCTGCCTGGAGTTAGGTGCTCAAGGACCCTCAATGCACCGGTTGGCATTTCCTCGCCCCTGTGTGCCAGTTCCTTGCGAAATGCCGCTGACTCTTCGGAATCTGGGAGCCTCTTGTGCATTAGCAGGTAGATGACGTCCTCCTCCTCCAGATTGGCGAGATCACCAACGGGATATCCCACGTAATGGACGCCTTCAATCGGGTCCACGTAGGATGTCTTGCAGGTCCCTACCGGAATCCCCCTCAATCCAGAATCCAAGTGGCCTTCTGAAATCGAGAATATTGTTTCTTCATCGTCCATACGGTTCCCAGCATAGAGGGTAACTGACACCCCGTCATAATCCCTCCGACAGTCGACTTTCAGAAATTGCAGTCAAATTAGACCTAGCTTTCGGCCGCATCTATCGAATGATTCCAGGACTGTGTCGAGTTCCTCCCTACTTAGCCCGGCTGACATCTGCGTCCTTACTCTGGCCTTATCTCTAGCAACCATTGGGAAGACTATCGCACCCACCATCACTCCCTCGTCTCTCATCAATGAGGAGAGGTCTTGCGCCTTCCTGCTATCTCCGCACATTACTGGCACTATTGGCGTCTCGCTAACACCAGTATCGAAACCCATTGAGTCGAGGTTTTCCTTGAAGTATGATGTGTTATTCCACAGACTCTGGACATGCTCAGGTTCTGACATCAGGACCTCGATCGCTGCCTTCTGGGCTGCTGCCACCCCTGGAGGCTGACTGCCCGAGAGAAGCCATGACCTGCTGTGATTCAGCGCATGGGTCCTGACATCTTCGCTTCCTGCTAGTATCCCCCCCTGGACGCCCAGTGCCTTCGAGAATGAGCCGATCTCGAAGGTGACCCTCCCCTGTAGGCCGAAGTGGGAGACTATTCCACGGCCATCGCCCAAGACTCCCTCCCCGTGGCAATCGTCCACGAACGTCATTGCCCCGTGCTCCTCTGCGAGGTCTGCAATCTCGTCGAGTGGGGCGATATCTCCATCCATGCTGAATACCCCATCGGTGATGATCAGTTTGCGCTCGGAGTCCTTGTGATCATTCAGTACCCTCTCAAGTGCCTCCATGTCGTTGTGTGGGTACACTGCCCTGGATGCCTTGGTCAGCCTAACTCCATCGATTATTGACCCGTGGTTTAGCTCGTCTGAGATGATTACGTCCTGCGGGCCACGCACTAGTGTGGGAATCAGTCCTACGTTCGCTGTGTATCCAGCCGAGTAAATCAGGGATGCCTCGACCTCCTTGAACTCTGCACAGGTCCTCTCTGCTTCGAGATGGAGGTCCATCGTCCCCGCAATCGCTCTGACGGAACCCGACCCAGTGCCATACTTCTTTGTGGCCTCGACTGCGGCCTCCACGACCCTGGGGTGAGTGGTAAGATTCAGGTAATTGTTCGCAGAAAGCATGATCATCTCCCTGCCGTCAATGATGCACCTAGGCTCATTCGCTGCCTCCAAGGTAGGGGGGTCCCAGTCCAAACCCTGGGACTTTAGTTCGGCGTACCTGTCTCTCATCCATGAGAGGTCCACTGGCATGACTCCCAGAGGGCATCCTAGTTCATTGACTAATCGGAGGGGGGGCGAGAGAGTATTGATGAGGGGTTTTCCATCGCAGTGCATGGCAGCCGGGGACGTGGAGCTGGTTGTCGTGGGAATCGCCCAGGACGGCGGTTTGCCCCAGGCAGGATGCTCGTGCGAGAGGTGCGTTATTGCTTTGAATGACCAAACCAAGATCCTGTATCCCGTTTCGTGCGTAATTAGGGGGGTGGACGGGAGCGTGCATCTCGTCGAGGCGACGAGGGGCCTGTCCCACCAACTTGGGATTGCAGCCACCTCCCTTGGCATGGGTGACTCGCTAATTCCGGATTCAGTGAGCCTCACTCATGCCCATCTAGGCCACATCGACGGGATTGGCCAGTTTGGGAAGGAAGCAATGGGACAGACGGGGATTCCCCTCTACGCGAGCGGCAGTGTTCTCCGATTCCTCGAAGAGAGGCATCTTTCCATGCCTTTCCAGTCCAACGTGGTTCTTCCTGGGTCTACCTTCAGCCCGACCAGGGGCTGCGGCTTCGAGTTGGAGTTTGTCCGTGTCCCGCACAGGGACGAGTACTCCGATACGCATGCCATCAGGGTCATTGGACCCAACCATACGCTGCTTTTCCTCCCTGACCATGACGACTGGGAGCAGACACTGGATTTGGTCGGGGAGAGCAGCATCAGGGAGTGGTTGAGGTCCATGGGGGTCGATTTCGCAATGATAGATGGGACGTTCTGGAGCGATGACGAGTTGGGGGGCAGGGACATGACGCTGGTCCCGCATCCCACCATCTCGGAAACCCTAGGATTGCTGGGCGAGAAGAGGGAAGGGGATCCTCAGGTGATTTTCATCCACCTCAATCACACCAATCCCGCTCTAGATGGGGGCTCGAGTCAGGCCAGGGAGTTGTCCAACCTTGGGTGGTCAATCGGCGAGCAAGGTTCGACGATACTGCTGTAGACGCAAGCGAATATTATGAGTCGCCGGCATAGCCGGAGTCTATGCGAATCACTGGGAAGGTGAGCAGCGGGCTCGGGAGGGCCCATGTTTTCATGTCGCAAAAGCACTACCAGTCCCAATTCAAGGCCGTTCTGGGAGTGGGTGCCTGGCCCGGGACGCTCAACGTGGACGTCGGAAGCGATAGCTTGGGTGAATTCTCCCAGCTTAGGGTCCTCGCTGGCCTGGAGGAAGGTATTGCGAGAGAGTCCGTCCGACCACTCAGGATAGAGGGTTTCGAGCGTGATGGCAGGTCTTTCGGGGGGGCTACGGCATTCAGTGGGAGGATCAAGAGGGGCGAAGGCGAATGGGAGGAGTGCGCGATCCTGATTCCAGACCTCACCAGGCACACGAGCACCGCCGAGGTCATCTCCGGCGCTTTCCTGCGCGAGAGTCTCCCCTGCTCGGATGGTGACTTGGTGGAGATAGAGCTCAGTTCGCCCTAGAGAGCCACTCACGCTCCAGAAGGGCCCCCATCTCGTACTGCGACATGGACAACCACCTCCGGTAGTCCCTGGAGTCGCTTGGACGCCTGGAGAAAGCCGCAGGAGACGGCAGCTCGCCTGAGAAAGGCGATTCGAAGTCGTCATGCGATATCTCCCAGAGAACTAGTCCCTCGGAGGGGGCCCTACCTAGGTCCACGCTAACCTCGGGCATAGATAGGGCCGATTCCAAGTCGGAGATACCTATTCTGCCGGAGGCAATGCCCGAGAAGGCCGATGCGATCCTCCTTACCTGGTTCCAGATGAATGACTTGGCTTGAATCGAGAATCCGATGACTCGGCCATCATCGGACAGCCATGGGACACACGAGTCGACCGTCCTAACGGGATCGATCCCGCTGTCCATCCTGCAGAGGTTGGAGAAGTCGTTCACCCCCTCAATCAAGGAGCAGGCATCCGACATCAGGTCGGGGTCGCTCTCGGACGGCCACTCCTCTATTGCCTCTAAGCGATACAGGTACCTCCGTGATTCGGCATACCTGACCTTTGTGTCCGCGGGAGCGCGATTCGCAGAGATAGCGACTGCACCAACTGGAAGGTTATCGTTAAGCGCACGGATTATGGATTCCTCGTTAGCCTTCTCAGAGACCGGCTTCGGCAGGTCGATCCTCGCTAGGTTCATCCTCACGCTGACGCCGGCATCGGTCCTGCTGGACATTTCCAGACACCCATCCGACCACCAGGTTAGCCTCCTGAGGGCCTGTCTGAGTGAGCCTTCTACGGTGCCCACGTCCTTCTGGACCTGGGACCCGTGGAACGAGGGGCCGTGATAGCCTATGGCGACCAGGAATCGGTCGCTCAATCGGATTCCACCACCTATTCGGTCTGGAGGTACTCCAGAGCCTCCTCTGCAGAGGCGAAGCCCATGCCGAGGAGTGCGAACTCGACTGCTACTGGGAGGAACTGCTTGGCGAATCCCTCGCTCCTGTCGAAGTTAGTCTTGAAGTCAATGTTGTCAATCAGCATCTTCGCCGCCTGGTACAGATCCTGGGTGACGTCGAAGTCATCGGAGGAGTCGCCCAGTTCCTTGAGCTTCTTCAGCTCCCTGATTGCCATGGGTATCCTGTCGAACTCGATCAGGGCATTAGCGTAGGCCGCCTGGTACTCTGTACTCTGCGAATCAAGAGCAGCTGCCTTCTTGAAGTAGGCTGCGACCTGTCCCTCGTTGATCCTGTCGTTCCCCTTCTCGTCGAAGTTCCCGTTATCCTGAATCTCGAAGAGAGCGGATTCGGCCCAGCCGTGGTATCCGGATGGGTCGTCTGGATTGGATTTGACGTGATCCTCGAAAATCGACATGGCACCCATGAAGTCCCCTTGTGTAATGCACTGTGCAGCCTTAGTTATCGTATCCTCATCCGACATAATGTCCCCATAATCCGTGGAAGGACTTGAGGTTATGAACGGTGCGGAGTCCATTGCAGAGAGTTTCAACCCTTGTTGATTATTTTTCTACGAGTAATCCGACGTTCGAATCCATGAGTTCGTTTATCAAACGGTAAACGTCCATTGGTCGTCTAATACCATACAAACAATCAGCTGGATCTGTTGCCTCCACTGTCCTATTTCTCTGAACAGTTATCCACCCAAGCAAGAAGGAGAGGACTCTCCTTTTTCCCTTCGATTGCTCTCTAATCTCAGTAGAAGAGGCAGTACTAATCCCGAGGGACTCTACCTGCAGACCGACTCCTGAGCCAGTTACAACGTGTATGTTGCCATACCCAAGTAGGCGCCCTAGAATAGTAGGATCAGCCTTGAGATTCTCCACTTTCTGGTATGAAATGCCATGAGCACTGGTTTCGAAGTATAGGAAGCTCTGGCGGATATGAATTCGCTTGTCGGTAATTGCGTACTGGAAGGAGCGTTGGTATAGAATAGTGAAAGAAATCAACACAAGGAACGAAAACACACCCAATGGAGCGAACCATGAGAAATTCCAAGCTGGAAGGGGATTTGTGAACCCAGAGCCAACGAAACCGCCAATCCACTCTATGATGTCAATCGATTTCCAGACTAGTGGTATGCAGGATGTAAGGAGGAGCCATGATGTTGTCCACCCTCCCGAGGTCGAGAAGTTAGCATAGTGATTGAACTTGGTCAACAGTAGCATGCAAATTACGAATCCAAATACGCCCGTGGTGTCAATTAACCACATTATGGCAGCAAGCAAGAAATTAGCCTGGCCTTCTCCCTCCGGAGAGTCAAGAAGCTCGCCGAGAAAGAAGGCCACATGCACCAAGAGGACGGCGAGTGCTAGGATGTACTTGTCTGCCATTGAAGCGGTCGCTGGGCCTCCTCGCCAGATTGGGGTCTCTGAGTCGGTAATCTCTGGGAAATCATTACGCGTTGAATCTGCGTCAATTTCTGATCTGAATTGTTCAACGAATTGGGGCATCTAACTTCCTCGCTGTGTGGTTGTTTCTAAGAGGTTGCGGATCAGTGCAAGAACCCCCATGAGTGTTCTGCATTGCCGTGGATCCACCCGTAGTCATCTAGGGACCTCTCCCCCTCCGGGTCCTCGATGGAGATTCTAGTTACCTCGAACGGGTACTCGTTGTAGGTCAGGTGACTCACTAGGCCACCCCTTGTTGGCTGATCGAAGGTCCACCTTGCCCTGCTCACAGCCCTGATTCCAATGGAGACTGTGGTCGCTTCATTCCAGACCCTGATTGAGAAGTTGGGGAGGAGGTTGCCACCAGAGTCCAGAAGTCCCCTGTCGGACTCATAGAGTTCGACTTCGCAATTGTCGAACTCCTCTGTCCTGCCCCTGACCCTGTCGTGGAAAACCCCGGCAGTCTTCAGCGGGACGCGGAAAACGTCCCTCTTCCGCCATGGCTTGTCGTCCTTGGCAGTTGAGAGGGGAGTCATGTGAGGAATGAACCAATCCAGGTACGAGCCATCGTCGAAGTGGAGCATGCCCCAGAACCACGGCACCGAGGGAGCCTGCACGGTGACCTTCTGGAAGTACGCAGTCCCCTCGAACTCCTCCCCGTCGACCACCAGCCGCGACTTCATCCCCTGGAGCCTGAGTATGTCGTAGCCCATACCCAGGGCTATCTCGTTGTTCCTATAGGTGAGTTCGCTGGGAGGCCCCCACCAGGGAGTCAGGTGGGCCTCGAAGGTTGAGGGGGCTCCTCGTGAGCGGGCCTCCCTGTCGCTCGACAGGCTGACCCACATGGACTCGTTCCCGGGGTTCATCCCCATGGAGAGGTCCTCCCTGTCTATGGGAACGATCGCCCCGGCTCCCAGCCCATCCCCCTCCTCGGGCCAGAGGGTGTGCTCGTCGCTGACGACGGCCATGCGGCACTCCCTCATGGTGAGGGGCTCGTGCATGGTCTCGCCGTCGTACCACCATGCGCAGACCATCCCGGGGATCACGAATCCACCTTGGTCGTCCTTGTACATCCTCGAGCCTGGCTTCCACCAGTGCCCGCTGACCCGTACGGCCTTCGTCTCCTTCGTTGACCAGAGGGTCATCAGCTGACGGGACCTCTTCGGGTTGTCCGGGTCTGGGATCAGGATGAGCACCCAGTACCACCACCACGAGAGGCCGTAGATGGGAGGCATCACGTCCAGGCGCCAGAGGGACGAGAAGTCCCCCTCGAACTTGCTCGGGTTCTCCTGCATCGAAATCACATTATCTCCCTGCGGCTGAAGACTGACTTCGCGATGAAGACCCATGCGACGGTTACGGCCAAAAGGACGAGGATGCTGTTCAGGAGCGCGATTCCAGCGGATGCGGTTCCCAATGTGTGGACCGGGGGCTGCCAGAATACAGAGAGGCCCGATCCTATCCCGAACGCGTTATCCATCTCAGCCCACTGGATGGTGTCCGGCCAGGCGAGCAGGACGACTGCGTCGATCATCTGCAGGGCCCAGTGCGAGATCGATACGCTTGCCACGGTCCAATTGGGGTTGACTATGGAGAAGCTCCCCATCATGAACTCCCATATCCCGAAGACTATGCAGAGGTAGACCCCGTACTTGGGGGAAATCAGCCCCATTGCGTTGAACATCGATCCGTACGCAGCTAGGACCAGGGTCGTCGCGACACCTATTCCTATCCAGACCGGGATGTCCGAGAGGCGTATCAACTGGTCTCCGGGACCTAGTATGGACGAAATCAGGCCCACTATCAGGGATAGCCCGATCACGTAGGTGCCCGAGATCGCCATGTACCCGGACAATCGGTAGATGATGAACTCGGCACGATGGATCGGCTTCGAGAGAAGCAGGTGCAGGGTGCCGTTCTCCGTCTCGTCCCTGACCAGACCGAGGGACAGGAACAGAGGGATGAACAGGCCCAGCAGGATGACGAAGGCCATCTTGCCGACCGCTATGACGAATGTCCGATGCCCGAGCTCCCCTATGTACTCCTGCTCGTCGGGATCCTCATCGACCAGGTCATCCGCTTCGATCCACGTCACGACGCCGTTTGACGCGATCCATTGGACGTCGCAGGCGATGCCGTTCCCATTGTCATCGTTGCCTCTCCCGTCATCCTTCGCAAGGCAATCGCCGTCGTTATCGAACCCATGGCTCCCCGAGAGTCTGGTCTCTGATGGGCAGTCGACTCGGCTCTCCTCCCAGTCTGGCCCTCGGAGGACGAAGCCGTTGAAGCAGTCTATCCCGTCTTCGTTGATGTACATCTCTGGCGGGTCTGGCTCGACGTATACCTCCTCCGTCCAGAAGCCCCAGAGCAAGTAGTAATTCTCCGGAACGGTGGCGATTCCCGCACCCCGCCACTTCCCTGCCACGTAGTAGGTGTTCATCCCATCCCCATCGTCGTCCCCCATGTCACAGGCCTCGGACCAGATGGAGTCGACGATGTCGTCCATTTCCCAATCAGAGCAATCGGTGAGTTCCGGGATTCCTTCTTGGTTCAGATTCCAGTCGACATGGGAATCCCACCACTCTCCTGAGTATTGGTCGTCGACCCATGAGGCCTCGAAGAATGCGCTCCCCTCCCATGACTTGTTGAGGGCGACCGTTCGGTCCGCATCGTTCCAGTCTATGTCGCTTTCTGGGACGAAGACGCTTGCTCCCGGGTACAGATCCGAGTCCCAGTCCGGGGTCCCGTACTTCCTCTCCTGGCCCATTGGATATCCATCGCCGTCATTGTCCTCGCTGTCGCCATCGTTGTCGATGGGTTCGAATGTCTCCCTCACCGAATCGACGTAGAATGTCAGGAGCAACGCCATCAGTAGCGCACCGACCCCAAGCACCACCCATGTCGACACGCGGTGCCTGAGTTGTCTCATGGTAAGCTCGATTATGGCCCCTGCCTTCCTGTCCATCCTAGTCCAGACGGTCTCCGATAGGGACCTGCCCTTACTGTCCATCAGTTGCCCTCCTTGATCAGGTAGCTAAGGAGAGATTCCAGATTGTCATCCGGGTTCTCGATGCTGGTGATATTCTGCTTTGAGTTAACGACGATCGAGGGGAGGACAGCGTGCGCTGCTGAGAGGTCGTTCGTCTGGATCTCCAATTGCCCCTCCCGGGGGAACCTGACTCCGAAAACCGGCTCCTGTGAGACGAATAGGTTAGCCAGGCTCCTGGGGTCCTCGCATTTTATCAGAATCCTATGGGGGTGCTTGTCGAGAAGGCCCCTTATCGCATGCAAATTGCCAATTGCGAGTAAACGCCCGTTGTGGAGGATGACTATCTGCTCGGTGATTCGCTCTATCTCCTCAAGTATGTGGCTGGATACTAGAATCGTCTTCCCCTGCTCGCCCATCTCGCGGATTACACTCATGATGCTGGTCCTGGCCAGGGGGTCGCACCCATGCAGTGGCTCGTCCAGGATGATCAGGTCGGGGTCGTGCACCAGCGCGTGCGCGATCTTGACCCTCTGCCTCATCCCCTTGCTGAACTTGCCGAGCTCCTTGTGCATGACGTCGGCCAATCCTACGAATTCTAGGACGTGGGATGACCTCTCGGTCGCCTGCTCCCTCGTCATCCCATGGAGCCTGGCCAGGGTGGTTACGAAATCCAGCGCTGTCATCCACTCGTAGAGCTTCTCCGACTCGCTGACATATCCGACCCTACGGTAGGGTGACGTATTGGTCCAGGGATCGACCCCGAAGAGTCTGACAGAACCCTGGCTGGGCCTTATCCTGCCCATCATCAGCTTGAACAGAGTGGACTTACCAGCACCATTCGGCCCGAGGACGCCTGTAACCCCGCCGTCGATTGCCAATGAGAGGTCGTTGATCCCGATCACCTGCCCGTACCACTTCGAGACCTGATCGATCAGGACCGCTGGTGGGTCTTGGTTCTCCGTCGTCATTCCCTAGTCACCTCCAGTGAAGTAACTCGAGAAACGAGGAGCCAGATCGAGACTGAGTTCATGACCATGAGAGAGACAATCGAGATTGAAACCGGGTGCTCGTAGTTGGAGGGGATGCCCAGCAGGAACTGCCCCATGTGGGCAAGGCAGTCGTATGGGCTGGTTGCATACATGAACGTGGTCCCGAACTGCAGTTCTACGAGAAGAGAGACCAGCTTCGTCCCGTAGATGATGCTCAGGAATCCTATGGCTGCGAAGAATCGGCTCTGGCTGATGCTTGAGAGCGCTAGTCCGATTGAGGTGTAGGTGATAACCAGCACGATGCCGGCGAGCATCCCCCCGAGGAAGATAGGCAGGGTGTCAGCCAGATAAGCCCACCCCTCCGATTTGAACACGATTGCGCTCGTGTAGTATGCGAAATACGAGAAGACTATCACGAATCCGAGGATTACTGCGACGCTCAGGTACTTCATGGAAATGTAGTCCAGCCTGGAGATTGGCCTTGAGAAGTAAATCGCACTCGTGCCGTGCTGCCTGTCGTCGGATATCATCCCCCCTACGACGACCGCAGTTAGGAGTGGCCACATGCATAGATTCCGAGGGAAGTAGCCGAGGACCTGCCCCCACAGGTTGTATCGGTTGATCCCCCACATCTTCTCGAAGAAGCCGCCTTGGTCGCCGGTGAATGATGAAAGGAAGAGCATCGGTATGGGAGTCAGTGAGGCTAGGAAGATGATTAGGATCAGGAGCCTCACCATGGGGTGGTATTGCCTATGCCCCTTGCCGGTGAAGACTCCGTAAACGTGGTGCCTGAAGATGGCATAGTTCCTCATCCATCTCGGTCCTAGTTCACCATCCCATGGGCGGTACTTCTGCTCGAATATCTGTCCGAGGGACGCTTTGGACTTCGCTACCACGGCAGTCGCTTCTTCGTCCCCATCGCCCGAGCCGAATGCTGCTTCCATCCGAGTCACGCCCCCTTCGAGGCCTACTTGCTCTTCGGACAATCAGTCATCCCCTGTGTGCTCTGGCGTCATAAGGTCCTCAGTACCCTTGATCTGTGCCCCCAGCTTGTCCATAACCAAGAGGAAGATGTCTTCCAAGTCGGGCTCGTATTCCTTCATCTGACGGACTTGGACGCCGGCCGAGACTGCGGCTTGGAGGGCCTTTTCTACCGTTGACTCGCTTTCCATCTTGATTCGAATAACCCTCCCGAGCCTCCTGTTCTCTAGGCCCATGGAAGACAGTTCCGACTCCATCTTGCTGGCCCCGCCCCATATGACCATCTCGATCTCCTTGTCCACTTGCTGGACAAGATCCTCGATGCTGCTCTGGACCACGATCCTCCCCTTGTGGATCATCACAATGCTATCACACAGGTCCTGGACGTCATCCATTACGTGACTACTCATCAGAACGGACCTGTTGCCCTCCCTGACAGTCCTATTGAGTGTCTGCAGCATAAATCCCCTTGCCCGCTGGTCTAGTCCGTTGGTAGGCTCGTCGCAGATCAGGATGTCAGGATCGTGGACCAAGGCACATGCTAGCTTAGTGGCCTGTAGCATTCCCGTACTGAATGTCTCGATCTTCCTGTACCTCTGATCCTTGAGACCGACGTACTCGAGGACTTCATGGGCCCTCTGGGTGGCATTCTTCGAATTCATTCCCAGCAGCTCTCCGGAGTATCTTACCTGATCTACTGCGAAGAGGTTCGGGTCGAGTGCGTTGTACTCGGGCATGTAACCAATCTTCGACCTGATCTGCTCCCCCTGGGTTCGGATGTCGAGCCCTAGTACCGAGCC
Source organism: uncultured Candidatus Poseidoniales archaeon (assembly GCA_964570065.1). GTDB lineage: Archaea > Thermoplasmatota > Poseidoniia > Poseidoniales > Thalassarchaeaceae > UBA36. Next base: position 34,468 of record CAZMVZ010000009.1, on the reverse strand, counting down.
CTCCCCGGATGTAGTGGTGATTAGTCCCAGTAGGCATTTGAAGAGAGTTGACTTTCCTGCTCCATTTGGCCCTAAGATGCCTACTGCCCCCCTGGGTATCTCCAGATTGATGTCATCGAGAGCCAAATGGGGGCCGTACATCTTCCTCAGGCCCTTAGCAGTGATGACCGGGGCTTCGGAGAATGGGTCTTCTTCGGCCATGGAGCGTCACCGACTCCCTACGGGAGTCGTGCTGTGGTCATACCCCAATCACTTGAATGAATCCCCGGAGCGTGCCATTACGGGTCCTGCTTCATCGCCCCTTCCCTGACCTTCACTGCGACTCCCTTCCTCAGGAATGACATCTCAAGATGCGTGGTGATAGGGGTCCCATGGGCGACCAGTGCGCCAGTTGAGTCAATCACTATGCAAGGCTGGCCTGGAGTCAGGTGTGAGTCGGCCCCTGAGATGTAGCCATGCATGACGTTCCTCCCCTTGCCCACGAATGGCACTGCATCGTCGATGATGCAGACCCTTGGGATTCCCGGGAAGTCTGAGTCTTCTCCACTAGACCCGAACTCTGGAACTGGGGAGTGATTCAGGCCATTCGCGATCGAGGCCCCGTGTGTTGTCAGTGAGACCCCACCATCAGTTAGCCTCGGGGAGAGGATGTGGCGCCCTCCAGAGTTGACATTCACTAACCGGTCAGTTCGAGACTTCCGGCTGGTCATTCCTTCAGTCATCTTGCAACCGTCTGAGGGGTTGATTGCGCAGAGCAAGGCCAATTTATCGACTACTGAGCATCGATCTAGCCACTCTCTGACCTCTGCTGCCTTGGTCTGTTCTCCCACTTCCTCGCGTGGGATTGCTCTAATCAGCGGGACATCCGAAATACCGAACTCCTCGAGGACTTCGAGAATCTCCTGATCGTCGAAAATAGGGTCCCAAATACCTTCTGGACCTGTCAGGTGACACCATGGGGAGACGTCCTCTAGGGAGAATGGAATCGGGCCGATTGGTGTGGAAACCATCACGACCGTCCTTGGCTCCTCCACCAGATGCTCGATCACCGAACCCAAAGCGGAGATTCGCCATGGAGGGGGCACCCCCTCGATCAATAGGACCCTCTCTGGCGGGCCGGTTGTCGAGTCCCACCAAGACCCCGGGACACGCCATCTCGTAGCTAGAAGTGCTTGGATGTGGAGGATATGTGGACGGAATTCGATTTCATCACCGAGTCCCTCGCCCCCTCCTCTGAGAGGGTTGGTGGATGCTATCATCCGAAGCACAGAGTCACCGATTGGTCCATCGTCTGGATCGTCCAGTTGCTCCTGCAACCAGAGGAAAGCATCCCTCAGGTAGGGGGATGCGTGACTCCTCTTCTCGGCTAACTCCCATATGGTTCCATTTCGGATCGCCTCTCGGCATCTTGCCAATTCGGACTGTGTGACTTCCAGGTTGTGCTTGGCCAGTATGACCGACCTCTCGTCCCTGTCCATTTCCCTGACTCCCTGGGGCGTGGTTCCGAATAGTGCATGCGAGTTGAACGGCCATTCCTGTATGTCGCCCAATTTCACAGTTCCTTCTGGAGTCAGTAGCCGGTCGTCTCTGGCGAAGATCGCGTAAGCGGCGCTATCGAACAAGTCAACTCCGAGGGCGATTGCCATTGGGAAAAGCATTGGATGGCCGCAACCGAAGAAGTGGACTGGCCTATCTAGAGGGAGATTGGACTTGGATGCGAGCAGTATCTCGAAGAGCTCCCGGTACCTCTGCTGTTCCATCAGGGGCACTATGCCTCCTATTGGGTGTACTGCGAACCCTCTGCCTTTGCTCTCGGATGATCCCATTAGGAGTGATGATTGCGCCCTTAGGTCAGCATGAGTGCCTCCTTGAATGGGTCCGTTCAGTAGCATATCGGAACCAGCGACCGCGAGTGAGGGTTCTGCGCGGTCTGCTGTCTCCTCGACTGCACCCTCCAACTCCTCCCGGGACATGTCCGGCCTCCCAAAGACGTCGAGCATCGTACCTATGTCGACCCCCATGTCCCTCTGGAAAGTCACTATCTCCTCCGGGCCGACCTCGACATCACCGTAAACGTATGACTGGAAGGTTCCTGAGTCAGTAACAACTGCCCCTGGGAAATCGAGTAGAGAGTGGATGCCATCAGAAAGTGCCGTAGTGCGGAGGTCTTCGTGCTTCCAAATGACGTACGAGTTTGTAATCAAGGCCTCGATTCCGAATTTTTCCCACATCTCCCTGGGCTCGATCGTCCTGAGATTGGGATTGATGACGGGGAGTAGCATTGGGGTGGTGATTGTCCCGTGCTTGGAGTGAAGTCTGCCGATTCTGGCTGCACCATCCCTATTTGTAATCTCGAAAAGACCCCAGTCCTGTTCCCTGCAGGGTTCAGGAACATTGCGTGCGGCCATGGCCCTTGCAGGGAGTGGGTGCCATCAATCCTCGGTCGAGCGTGCCTCAACCCTGAGAGTGACTTCGCCATCGGAAAGGGACAGTGAGACTTCGTCTCCCGTGTTCACTCGGATAGTCGGGTCGTCCTGGAATCCATGAGCGTAGGGGACCCCAAGTAGAGATGCAGCTGGGAGAGTGAGGGGGCACACATCCCGGTTCACGATGGCCATGGGCCCGTAGCCGGTGTAGATTAGGCCCATCAGGACGAAGGGTGCTACTGTGGAACCTGACCCCTTCGGATAAATCAGGACGGTGTCCTTGACTGGGACGCCATCGAGAGGGTGACCGGGCTCCTCTATCTCTCCCGTGTCCCTGTTCACGTATCCCAAGTAGGTAATTGGCACGTCAGTGACTAAGGCCTTGCCGGATACCTCCCACTGGGTCTGACTTGGGATTCCCCTGCCCATTGAATCGAAAGGGGCGTCCTGATGGGTCTTAGCAGTGTGTATCGGAGTAGCAGGATGGCCATCTAACTCGGGAGAGGGGCCATCAACCAGAGAATCGTCAAACGCATGGGCTACACATTCGATAATTGTGGCGACACTAGTGGGGATGCGATTCAGGCCACTGGTTAGGTAGTGTTCCGCCTTGAGGGAATTGGTCAGAAGGTGATTGTACTTCGAACGGTTGTATGGAGTTACCTCGGGACATGTGTCCTTTAGAACCAAGGCACCTGCCTCCTCGAGCAAATCCAGAGTCCCATCTGCGGAAATCAAGTCATAATTGTGGGAACTCATGAACAACCAAAGCCTGCGATCAGGGATGGCTTCGCCCAATTCCATCCTTGCCCTAACTGCTGCTGCTGTTTCTCTGGCCTCCCCCACACTGGCCTGAGGGCATCCGATCACCACCAGATCGACCCTCCCCCTTGGTGAGAGGTCCCTGTATCTCTGTTCGAGGTCTTCCCCGGTGAAGGTGAGCTCGCCCTGGAATGATCCCACTTCCGGGGAATCGGCCGTGATTCCATCTGCCCAGAGCATTGGGCAGCCATAGTTTGCTGCTGATGCAGTCAATGCCTTCTGCATCTCGAAGCTTGCCCTTGGGAGGCCTACGAATCTTGGCATGGGACCCCAAGGCAGGTCCCAATTCGGCATTATCTGCTTGCCCATCCAGTCTCCGAGGATGCTCCAGTCAGTTAGGTTGGACATCTCCGCCTCGACATTTACCAGGATGTTCGGCTTCCTGTTTGATTCGAGGTGCAAACCCCACTTCGGAGCCCATCCGGTGAGGGCTGTTGCCAGGGCTGAGAGACCTGACTCACGGTTTGTAACCAACGAAGTGTAGGAGTTGGAGAAGCAAACTGCGTTTGATTCGGCCCAGGACCCTATGCCCTCGGAACTCTCTATCCCACGATCATATGGGGTACAAGACAGAGTCGCCTCGATTCCAAGTTCGGAGTAAGCGTGGATGATCTCAAACTGCTGCTCGAGGAAGTCGGGGTAGTCAATACCCATCTCCTCCATCTTCTCGTGATCGCATCCAGCCGAATTGAGGGTTGTTGGAATTGAGACCACGCCTTCTGGATCCCCTGAGAGGTCCGAAAGGAATCGCCTCAGGCCATGGCCCCCAGTGATCACGCTGACTCCTGAAACATGCGCGTTGTCCACTGGAATGTACTCAGTGGCGCCTGCTGTGGAGGCCAAATCGACTACCAGCCGGGCAGCCTTCTGCTTGGTCGGGCCCATTGAGCCATCCAGCATGGAACTGAGTTGGGCGGGTATTTCCACGCTGCATGGTCGGAGCGACGAGCCTTGAATGCCACGCTGGATGTGTGGGTCAATGACCTATTCAGCAGCAGCCTACTTCTCGAACGGGAGCAGGTACGAAGGACACTCTGTCGACGTCATTCGTATTCCTCAATCTCGAGACGATATCCCTCAACGAACTGGCTGATCCCTTGATTTGCAGTGTGTCTACACAGGTATGACTCTCTGTTAGGCAGTTGTGATGGAATGAGGAAACTTCTACAGAATGTGAGTGTCTGATATCGAGGATCTTCGATTCCACGCCGTGTTGGTAGAAAATCACCATCACGCCCTCTGTTTCGGAGTCATCGTCCATTGTGCTGAGATCTCCGCGGCTGGCATCGGCGAAATGAACGCTGGCATCCCTAAGGAACATGCTCCTGTTTTTGTAGCCCGTTTCCTCGATCATGGAGTCTAGAGATTCTAGGAATTCGTTGTCACTGCTAAAGGAGATGATCCGAGACATGGTGCGACGAAGGAGTGGTAAATTAATAACATTTCTTAAATATCTATTATTGATTCGGAGTTGTGATGGCAACGGGGAGCGCTCCTATCGAACTGGCTGCATTGACACTTATTCTGGCACTTATTGGGGGTTTGATGCCAATTTTGAGCAGAATCAAGGAGGATCGCGATATTCTGCGAAGGATTACTGGCGTGGCTTCTGGAATTCTTCTTGCGTCGGCAATCCTTGTGGTTATTCCAGAGGGTTTTGATCTAGCTATGGACGATCATGACGAGGAGTCTCATGAGGAAGAGGCTGGTCACCGGGAAGAGGAGTCTGGTCACCGGGAAGAGGGAGGGTTGGAGGGCCTGATTATCGGGGGCGCAATTCTGGCCGGATTCATGATGATGCTAATTCTAGAGGGGTCTGGCATTGGACACGCAGTCCATGAGGAGCACCATGACCACCACGGGGAGCATGGGCACGAGCATGTGCATCATAGTAATTCACCATGGGTTATCGTCCTCGGGCTATCTCTGCATTCGGCCGCTGACGGTCTGGCTATAGGTTCCGCTGCTGCGGGAAGTTCTGAAGCGGTGACGGCAATTGTTGCACTCGCGGTCCTAATTCACAAGGTCCCTGCGGCTTTCAGCCTAGGTGTTTTCTCGGCTCACGAAAGAAGCGAGCGGAACGAAACGATCGGAGATGTCGTGTTGTTTTCCATCGCCACGCCTGTAATGATAATAGCATCATTCTACGCTCTAGAGGGACTAGATGAACACCTGATTGCGCTTGCAATGCTATTCGCAGGAGGGACATTCCTGTACGTGGCCACCGTAGATACTCTTCCTGACATACACAATCCCGAGACTGGTAGGGAAGCCATGTTGAACGTCCTAATGGGAGTGGTCATAATGGTAGCAATACTATTCGGAGCGGATGCTGCCGGCCTAATAGAGCATGGGCACTAATCGACATGGTCACGACTAAGTGTAGTGAATGACTGCTTGCCCATAATCATCATGGACGAGTCTGCGAACAAGTCACTTAAGCAAAGATTGCTAGGTAGCAAAGCGTTCCGGGCCTTATTGGTCTTCTCGGCATTTCGTGCGGTCTATGGAGCGGGGATTCTGGTTGTCACCTACCTTCTTGCGACTAGTGAAGAAGCACCCCTGTGGGTATCGGTGGCCTTCCTACTCACTTCGATGGTGGTCTCTAGGGTGATTTTCCGAGCCATAAAGAGGAAGTGGCCTGGTTTGTTCTCATAGGGACTCCCCGAGTCTCCTCATTATCGTGGTTGCCGACTCTACGCTTTCGATAGTCTCGACGCTCTTCCCTGCAGACCAGATGCCTGATGACTTCGCCCCACTGGACATCTTCCTCCATCGTCTGAATGATATCGTGTTCATCAGCCATCTAGTCCTATGCTTCAATCGGCCTGAGAGAAGGGTTCGCACTAGCCACGAGTTCTCCCGGCGGTAGCTTGGGGTCTTGATTACCGAGACGGGGATCCCAGTGAGCTTGACAGTCCAATCTATGTCTCCCTCTTTGGCCCCCACTATGGCCTGCTTGTATCCCTCTGGCATCGAGCACTCTTCGGTTGCAATGAATCGGGTGCCCATCTGAACTCCGTCGTAGCCGATACGGAGGGCTTCCTTCAACTCCTTCTCGCTTCCTACCCCTCCTGCGCAAATCAGAGGCAGCCCGAGATCGGAGAGGGATGCGAACATCTCCTCCATGCTGTCGGTTCCTAGATGCCCCCCGGCTCTATCGTTGACGCATATCAGGCCGTCAACGCCGCACTCTACTCCCTTCTCGGCGTGTAATCGAGTAGTTACGTCGTGGTAGACGAATCCGCCTCTCGAGTGGACCTTCTCGCAAACCCAGTCTGGTTTTCCGAGGGATGTCACGAAGAACCGGATTCCCTCGTCCAATGCGATGTCGATCCACTGAGACATCCTCTGCAGATACTTGTCATTGCCCTTCTCGATCAGGGCATTGAACCCAATCGGACTATTCGTCTTCGACCTGATGTAACTGATTCCATCGATAAGTCCCTGATTCAGATCTGGCTTGTCAAAGCCGTGGACTACGGTCAGAGAGACGGGTTGGATGATCGCCATCCCGCCACCATTTGCTGCTGCTGCGACCAGTTCCGGATTGGAGCATGGGTACATTGCCCCACAGATTATCGGGAACTCGGCCCCAGTATGCTCGATTAGCCTATTTTCCACCACGCGATTCAAATTCCGGAAGAAAGGGCGAGAAATAACAGTTGATGTGAACGAGCGCCCCCCGAAACTACTCAAATAGTGCTATTCGCTGGATGGTGCATGGTCGACTTCCGTCTCAGCGAAGAGCAGATGATGATACGCGATATGGCGAGGGAATTCTGTGACCAGGAAGTCATGCCAAATGCAGAGGGATGGGACAAAGACGGGACCTACCCCCTGGATGCGATTTCGAAGGCCCACGAGTTGGGTCTGCTGAATGTTACCATTCCCGAGAAGTACGGTGGGGCGGGCATGTCCACTGTTGACGAAATGGTCATCTGCGAGGAACTCTCCAGAGGCGATCCGGGTTTCGGTACGGCTTCCTACCACACTATGCTTGCATCATTCCCGATCCTCACTGGGGGGACGGAGGAACAGAAGTCGGAATACCTAGGGAGGGTCGCTTCAGGTAAGCTGGCGGCATATTGCGTGACTGAGCCGGATGCGGGTTCGGATGTCCAGTCTCTGAAGACCGAGGCTGTCAGGGATGGCGATGACTACGTGATCAACGGCAGCAAGGCATGGATCTCTGGTGCTGGTTACGCGGACTGGTTCTTCGTCCTAGCATACACCGACAAAGAAGCCGGATACGGTGGCCTCAGCGGTTTCATCGTAGATGCTGATTCACCGGGAATAGAGCTCGGGAAGAAGGAGGAGAACATGGGCCAGAGATGCTCCGACACCAGAGGCGTGAATTTCACGGATGTCAGAGTCCCCGCATCGAATCTTGTCGGAGGAGTGGAGAATGGCGGATGGATGAATGCGATGAAGGCATTTGACCACTCTAGACCTGCAGTGGCAGCGGCCGCTGTTGGAAACGCCAGAGGCGCGATGGAAGAGGCGTGGACATACGCCAAGCAGAGGAAGACCTTTGGAAAGCCGATTTCCAAGCATCAGTCAATCTCATTCATCCTAGCTGACATGGCTACCAAGATAGAAGCCGCTAGGCTACTCACCCTAAGTGCTGCCAATGCCCTAGACTCGGGGGAAAGAGCGACTCTGAAGTCGGCACATGCGAAGAGGTTCGCTGCGGACATGTGCATGGAGGTAACTACCGATGCAGTCCAAGTCCTTGGCGGGTACGGCTACTCCGAAGAGTACCCAGTGGCCAGGAGAATGAGGGGGGCTAAGATTTACCAGATATTCGAGGGGACCAGCCAGATTCAGAGAATGATCATCAGCAGAGAGTTAGAGGATTCCTTCTAGGTATCTGGATTCCTCTGCCTGAGGGCCTCGGCGGCTACTACTGCCATGGGTGCCTGTAGATTGTATGAAGGGACGAAGCCGGACATTGGGACTCGGAGTACTGAATCCGACTCCTTCAGGATGTGATCGGAGATCCCGTCATGCTCCCCTCCAATTACGAGAAGCACGTCCCCAGTCAGATCCTCTTCCCATGGACCTATTTCGCCGCTATCCTCCAATGATATGACGCGGAAGTTGGCTTCCTTGGCCAGAACGACCAGTTCCTTCCCATCTACCCAATGAACTGGCATGAACCTGTGAGCCTTCATCGATGCCCGTCTCGCAGCCTTCTTCTCGGCGTGATTCAGTGATCCGTCAACGAAAACGGCCTGAGCCCCGCTGACCTCTGCAGTTCTGATGGTGAAGCCAATGTTGACCGGATATCTTGCCCCGTCCAGAAGCCAGCACAGGCCTCCGGAGGACAGGATCTCGTCGACGGTTGCGTCTGGCCTCCTCCCCACTAGTGCGAGTATCGGTGGGGGGTCCACGCCATCGTTGACCCGGGACATCCTCCACATGTCCGATTTGGATGACTCGCGAACGGCGATTCCTCGATCCTCGGCCAATTCCCTCAGCCTCATGGCTTCGGGGTCATTCGATCCCCTGTGGAAGAGGACGAGAGTGACTTCCTCGGATTCCAGAGCTTCGGAGACCTCTGACACGCCACAACGCTGCACGTACGCTGGTTCGGCTCTGGATTAATCTGCTTTCGGTTTCACTCTCGAACGATTGTGTTGGTGGGAACGTCGCCGAAGTTGTTGATTTGGGCCTGACCATCCACAATCATTAGAACAATAATGACTAAGCCAAATATCGATCCTAAGCATGGGATCAAAGGCAACAATAGGAACCACCCCGAGTGTCCGATATCGTGGAGCCGCCTCACTGTGACCGCGAGGTTTGGGATTATCAGGCCCAAGAAGACAATAGTGCCGAAGATTGGGAATGATGGAGCAACATCACCTAGAGTGGTCGCCATCATGACATCGATAAAATCGCCGGTTGCAAGGGCAACTAAGAAGAAAAGTTGGAACCACCAATACTCCGACCTGGAGGCCCGATCGCTGAAATTCAGGAAGTTACGCATCACGTTCTCGATGGAGTCCTGAAATGACATCCGGTGCTCTGGCCTCGCAGCGAATTCGAAATTGTGGAATGGGCTAGGGTTTGGGGGGCTGATCGTAATTGGCTCGGGTGCACCTTCCACGGCACCCTGCTTCCACCATTCGACTGAGGGGTCTTCCTTCATTGGCCAATGGAAAATACGGGAGGTAATCGAATTATCGCATCAATATCCTACTAATCATGGATAGGGATGAGGATCTCGTTCCTCCGCAAGAAGGGGAGAGTGGTGTTTGGATTGTCGTATACTGCCAGCATAGCTGGACCCGATGCTGCAAGTCCGGTTTTGGATACGAGTCTCATGAGGCGTTTTTTCAGCCGTTCTGTCTTCCTGGTTCCTGATAGCCCGGTGAAGGTGAGTGCGGCGAATGACCTACCTGATGCATTGACTAGGTTCACTCCGTCATCGTTTGGGCTGGGGAGGTCTTCCATGGAGTACTCGGAAGGCATCGTGAATGCCATCATGGTCCCATTCCCCTCTTCCCAGATGTGCACCGGGGCGGTCATCGCGATCATCTGCTCTCTCTCGTTCCTGCCGAAGATGTAACCGGCAATCCTGCGAAACCCGCCGCTGGATCCTCGCCAGTTCGTTCCTTCTGTCCTCACCCTGGCCTGGATAGTGTCAGAGTACCTCCTAACCTCGAATCCAGAATGAGATGCTGTCACCTCGTAATCTGGCTCCTCTAATTGCTCGGACACGGTTCCACGAATGGGTATGTGGCTTTGATTTTATGACTGGATACTGCTTGCGACGTTCATGGAGATTACTCGCCAACTGGTTCTAGTTTTCACCTTCGTTTTCGGGCCCCTTGTCCTGGCCTCGTACGTTTACGGTTTGTCTCATGCTGAGAGGCCCATGGATCTGTGGGGAGGGGTTCCTGAAGCATGGAGGACATACATCGTACCGTTCATGTTCGTGGCCGCTCTGGGTTTCCTGATTTACTGGTACATTGTTTTCTTCCAGTTGGAAGAGTCGGTGGTTAGTTCCCTGAGGTGGCCCTGGACTGAGTCTGATGGGAATGGTGAGATGCGATTACTGCTTGCATACGCAGTATTCCTGATTCCATCTGCACTATGGATAGAGAGCACAATAATGCATATCGAAAATGACTACGCATGGACCCAATACCTCGTAATCGGGATGCTTTTGTTCACCTCTATCGGGAACATTATGCTAGGACTACTTGCATTTGGTGCGTACCAGGATGGTATCGATGGATCCGGGCTGATGATTACCGGTGCGATCATGCTGGCGATACAATGCATCCTGAATGACTTCGTTATTTGGGTATACAAGTTCCCATGGTGATGAGTCTCAGAGACAGTCAAGATAATGCTGGGTGGCCCCATGGCATTGACGTGTCTTCTGCTTGGCTGATAGTCGGCGGGTATGCAATAGCCATGGTGGCATTCGCCATTTGGGCTCGACGTGACCTAGGGAAGGAGGACGAGTCATACTACCTCGCTGGAAGGAGCCTTTCTGGCCCCCTCCTACTGATCACCATGGCAGCGACAAACTTCAGTGCCTTCACCGTGTATGGCTCGAGTGGGGCTTCTTACAGGATCGGGCTTTCTTTCCTGCCAATAATGGCCTTCGGAACCGGCTTCATGGCGGTTTCGATGTACCTGCTAGGTAGGAAGGTCAGGGCCCGGTCTGTGGAACATGGGGCGATGACGGCACCCGAGATGGTTCTGGGCCAGACTGGTTCCCGTAATGCGCAGCTAACCATGGCCTCGGTTCTGGTGATTGCCACCATCCCATATCTCGCCCTACAGCCTAGGGCTGCAGGGATTGTGGTCTCAGCCCTATTCGGCGGTCCGGAGTGGGTCGGAGCCGTTCTTGTCACAGCCCTGGTAGTTGGCTACACGCTAACGGGGGGCTTGAAGGCAGTCGTGAGGACGGATGCTGTGCAGGGAGCGATTGCACTGGCCCTCCTCTGGCTCGGATTAGCCATGGTGATCAGCGATGCAGGTGGCCTTGGCGTTGCGTTGGAAGCGATTTCGTCTTCCGAGGAGACCTCGGGATTGCTGGGCAGGGATGGGAACTACACCCTGCTAATATGGTCGAGCACTATGATTCTGTGGCTTTTCGCTGATCCAATGTTCCCCCAGTTGTACCAGAGGCTTTGTGCCGCGGAAAGTGACTACGCAATAGGCAGAATGGCCACTCTTTACCCCGCTGTGGCATGGTTGGCCTTCATACCGCCAATATTGATTGGCACATTGGGGCATCTGGATAATCCTGGTCTCGATAGGGGAGGTTCTGACAATATCCTGCCCACGATGATTATGGATGTCGGGGGCGAGTGGCTCGGGGGTCTGGTTCTGGTGGCTGGCCTTGCAGCACTGATGTCCACGATGGATTCGCAGCTTCTAGCTACAGGGTCACTGGTAACGAGGGACTTAATCCCCAAAGCAGATAGTGGGGGTTTGTCTAGAGAATCAGTGATCATTTCCCTGGCAGTTCTAGGACTGCTTCTCTCACTCTGGTCTGATTTGTCGATTCTGGACTTGGGGCTACTTGCCTTCTCAATGTACGCCGTGATGTTTCCCTCCGTTTTCGCAGCATCTCATTTCGACAATATCGACGGGAGGGCTGTGATTGCGTCTATCGCTGCAGGGGAGTCGGTCGTGTTGATCGCAGTTTTCTCCCCCGAGTCATTCGATGGGTGGTGGGTGGAACCGGTCAAGGGAGCCGTCCCCACGGCAGTAATCCCATCACTTGCGGCTGCAATCATTGGTTTGGTCTCCATCCAGTATGCATGCGAAAGGAAGATTGGGTTCGATTGGCTGAGCCAGATTGGTTCGGGGGAAATTGTCCCCATGTTGGGGCTAGTAGCTGTTTTCGTCCTCGCTCATGACTTCTGGTGGTGGGAAGATAGTGAAACGTGGGCATTGGGGCTGCCCATGTGGATCTGGTGGGCTGCGTTGCTTTCCATGGTCCAGACGGCGATAATGGCGAAATGGGTAGTGAAGGAGAAGGCCCGTTAGAGTCAAGTCTGGTAGTGTCCCGTTAGTGCCATGGGGCTTGGCAGGGCTGTGTTGTTCGGCACTCTTGCAATGATTCCTGGGGCACTTCTCTCCCTATTTGGATGGATCCTAAGTGGGAGCCCGGAGGAATGGAGCACCAGGCTATGGTTGTCCTGCTATGCCCCGTTTTTCGGATGCGTCGCTGCTGGTGTGATGATTGGTTGGAGGGATGAAGGGAGCCCGGATCTGGAGGTCTGAGTTTGCGCCGAGCGGAGAAGGCCGGCATTATCGGCAGCAAACTCGATGAGATGTACCCGGAGACTCCGATTCCACTGGACCATGTCGACCCATACACTCTGCTTGTTGCGGTAATGCTGTCCGCCCAGACGACTGACAAGAAGGTGAACGAGGTTACCCCAAGGTTGTTCGAGGCAGCAGGAAGCCCTGAGGAAATGGCCTTGCTGGAAGTAGATGAGATACACAGCATCATTCGTGAAATAGGATTAGCGCCGACCAAGGCGAAGAACCTCCGAAGGATGGCGGATCAGATTCTGAAGGATGGAGGAGAGGTGAGGCCAGACTGGGACTTCCTTGAGTCGTTGGCCGGAGTGGGACACAAGACAGCAAGCGTGGTCATGAGTCAATCGTTTGGCATCCCTGCCTTCCCTGTAGATACCCACATTCACAGATTGGCAGCCAGATGGGGGCTCTCTGACGGTAGGAACGTTGCCAGGACCGAGAGGGACCTGAAAGCAGTCTTCCCCGAGGAGACCTGGAACAGGAGGCACCTGCAGATAATCTACTTCGGCAGAGAGCACTGTCCCGCACTTAGGCACGATCTAAGAGAGTGCCCGATCTGCTCTTGGGCTTCCACAAAGAAGAGGATAAGGGAGGAGATGGGTGGTTGAATGGACGTCTTTGTCGGAAGGATAACATCTACTGGATTCTCAACCGGTGACAGGTTTGTCATCGGAGACTGGGGAGAGTCACCCCTAGGGAGCTTCACCAATGTTATGTGGGCTAAGCCGAATGGGAGCAGGTTTCTGCTATCCCCATCTGAGAAGCACGCTGAGTACGTCTCGAAACTATACAACTTTGAAGACGTTGAAGTGACTGAGATTACGGTAGAGAGAGAGAAGAGGGGAGTCACAATCGAGGGAGGTGGACTGTCAATCAAAATCGTCTGGGGAGTCCCGTTCCCAATCCCCTTCTGGAGGCCACTCTGGTTCATTGCTAGCTTCGAGGCCCTTTTCGGACGGATGCTCTTCGGAACGAGGACGCATGGCATCACGAAGAATGGAAGGAGAGAGTGGTACTCCGTGAGATCTCTTTCCCGCATTCTGAAGGCAGAAGCGAGTTTCGAGGGGGTTGACCTGGGAGAAAGGAAAGAGTTCGAGATAGATGCATGCTTCGGTTTCAGTGAGCCCCCATCAATGCCAGCATCGGTCACTCTGAAATCCTATATCGAATGATGGTAGCCTTCATGAGTCTGATTCGACACGCCAATTCATGGCAACAGTGGAGTTGGTAGTTGGAGACAAGGCCCCTGACTTCGAAGTGGAACTTACCGACGGCTCGAAGATCTCGCTTTCGGAGATTCTATCGGATGGGGGGAAGGCGATTCTGTACTTCTACCCAAGAGACAACACCCCCGGGTGCACCACTCAAGCCTGTGACTTCAGAGACAGTTTCGGTAGATTCGAGGGCAGTGGCTGGAGGGTCATCGGAGTCTCGACAGACAGCGCCAAGTCTCACCAGAAGTTCATTGACAAGCATGAGTTGCCATTTGATTTGGTTGTGGACGAGGAAGCGTCGCTTCACGAGAAGTATGGCACCTGGAGGGAGAAGAACATGTACGGCAAGACGTACATGGGGACACTGAGGTCAACTTTTGCAATCGAGACAGACGGGACTATCGCATGGGCAGGGTATGGTGTCAGGGCGAAGGGGCACGTGGAATCTCTGATTGAGACTCTGAAGGTAGGATGACATGAGTATTGAAGAGCGCAGGAATATTGTGGTTTCATTCCTTAGAAGATGCGTCAGATACGCGAATGACTCTATTGAAAGGAAGACCGAGAGGGGAGACGAAGAAGAAGAGATATCCAGATGGTCGGCATATCGTGATTTCACGGAGCATGCGATAATGGAGATCTCCAGAGGTGATCTTGATTCTTGGTTTGAAGAGGAGTGATGGGCACTAGTTGTCTATCGCCCTATCTAATGCAGGAGAGCCGAGCCTGTGCTTGTGGGTGTCGACCCTCATCTTTGCTCCTGCAATCATCAGTAGCGAGTCGTCCTCATTAAGGGCGAAGACAGGAAGGTTTGTCCTGTCACCCAGATCCTGGGCCCTCCTGGAGCATACCGATTGCTGGCTGGGCATGTGATTCAGAGAATTCAGATCGATGATCACCATGTCCCCTACGGATAGGTTTCCCTCGATCCCATCCAACTGAAGTCTGTGTAGGCCGTCTGGTTCCATGTAGATCACCCTCCTGGACGGCCTCTCAGTCACTCTCTCTGTCCTTTCTGACCACCTCGACTCACCGAGATCGTGGAACCGGTTGCCGGCCTTCGGTCCGGGTTCTGTTGCGCCCAAACCCAATCCTGGTTTAGCCTTCGGAGTCGTGTTCGGATTGGGAAGTCCGAGAAGTCTGAAGAGGTTTACCACAGACGGTCCGAGAACTACTCCTCAAAGAGTGCTTCTATATCTGAGAGATCGAGATCGGCTTTTTGCTCGCCGAGATTCGGTGCCGAGGGCAACTCGGAGTCGGGGTTTCCCCCTGGTTGGTTACCGGTGAGCTCTCCGAGGATATCGTCCAGTCCCTCCAGTATCGCTGGATCATCCGGAGGTCTGGAAGTCTCGGAGGTCGCTTCGAACGGGCTAGTGGTCACTGTGGGTTCTGCGGGTTCGTCGAATGCAGCGTCAATGTCGATCCCCTGGAGGCCCTTGGGCATCTCTTTTTCATCCTTGGAACCGGGCCTTAGGAAGGTCCATGCAACCAAGGAGGACGCTGCAAGTACGACGATGATCAGCCCGATGCTTGATTGGATGGTCCCGGAGATGGTGGCGGGCTTGTCGGCTACCTCCAAGTCCATGATGACTGAGTGGCTGGAACTATCGTCCAGCACGGTTAGCTGTGCCTTCTTCGGGCCTCCGGAGTCATAGGAGAACTCTATCCATCTGCCAGTGTAGTCAACGTCATTTGCAGGATCGCCATCCCCATCCGAGTCATCGTTAATGTCGATGTCCCAGTGGAAAACCAAGGAGTCCATGTCCGCTTGGGAGTCGATTGTGCCGTTGGCAGAGAGGATTACGGAGTCCCCCTCTGTTGGGTTGGTGACGCTGGCCGATGCGAATGCCTCTGGGGGGGAGTTGGTGACAACGAAAGTGAACTCTATGGATTCTGATGCACCGTCATCGTCCTTGACATGGAAAACTATCGAGCCAGGGGCTGAATATGAGTCCGGCCATGAGTGAACCAGGATGCCGGATTGCACGTCGCAGTCATTCTCCGGATTACCATCCGAGTCATGATCGTTTGAGGGGTCTAGATCGAAGCATTGGATGAGGGACTCAGAGTCATTTCCGGTGTCAGACACCATGGGACTGACTGTGAACTCCTCATCCTCCTCCAAATCCCCAAGGATGGTCGTCATTGGGGATATCTCAGGGATTACGTTGACGACCTGGATTGGTACAATCAGGATCTCGGTCCCCTCACCGTCATCGTCGAAGACCTGTAGAGTGGCTAGGTGCATTCCTGATGTGTTGTATGAGACTCCCGGGAGTGTGCTCCTGTCGCCAGTACTGGTTGAGTTGATATCGGGTTGGTGCTCTGCATCTGGCTTCCATACGTGAACGAGGCTTTCGATGTCGTTTGACGAGTCATCTGCCTGCCCCCAGAAGGTTATTTCATCGCCTTCGTAGACTGTGAAGACTCCACGGCTATCGGGGAAGAGCCTCTCCTCTCCTCGGTAGAGTTCTGCGACTGGGTTTGAGGGGGCTATATTTGTGACTTGCACGGAGTGTTCTGCGAAGGTCGTTGCCCCATCATCATCGGTTGCCAGTAATCCAATGGTAAAGTTCCCCTCCACCATTGGCGTAACTGTGCATGACTGTCCGACCTGGCCCTCTGAGCACTCGGAATTCCAGAGTAGTTCTACTGGTGAGGAGGGATTTCTCGTGTCATTGTCGCTGCTTTCTGTGACGGAGAATGTGATGGGAGTGGTGACTACCACCCCATCCTCATTCGAACCGAGGGCGACCACAGGAGGCTGATTGAGAACCGTAATCGTGGAATTAACGGATGACTCGTCGCTCTCACCATCCGTGACGAGAACTGAAACTGCAAAGTCTCCATCATCCGCCCAAGACCATTCGGCAATGCAATCATCATCGAATATCTGGGCGTATGACCCGTCGACCTTTTCGATGTTGAATTCGCAGCCTAAGCTACCTCCGTCTGGGTCGTAAGACGTGCTAGCATCCAATGCCACCTCCTCGAAAGTTAGTATCTCATTTGGCATCGAGAGGTCCGCGATTGGGAGGTCGCCAACGTAAAGTACGAACGAGCCGAGGTTGTTTGACCTGTTCCCGTCCTCGGGTATCTCCTCCAGAGGGTCCACCTCAAAGAACAGGTATACATTTCCAAATGGTTGTGATTCGGGTACTGTCCAGTTGACTAAAACCCTGGTCTCCTGGAGGCTTTCCAAGGGTGGGACGGTGCTCGAAACCTCTGACCCGTCTGGAGCACTTACGACTATTGTTGAGTACGGGGATTGAATTAGACCACGATTTAGAACTGGGACGGAGAATGTCAGAATGTCCCCAGAAATGGCTGTGAATCCAATTGAAGAGTCCAGCGTGACCTCGTTTCCAGTAGATGGCCGGAGCCTCTGGACGGTTACCGCTGATGATCTCGCAACCAAGTCTATCTCATGAACTTCCGAGTCTATCACCAGTGACTGTGTCCCCACAACCTGCCCACCAAGATGTGTCCAAGCGATCAAACCGTGACTACCGAGTTCTCCTGGGCCATAGGTATCGTCGGGGTTTTCCCCAGAGTTGAAGGTCAAATGGTAGGATCCGTTTTCATCAGTGGTTACGTTCTGTATCTCTTGCTCGGATTCGTAGCGGAACTGAAGACTCTGATCTGAGACTCCTTGGCCCTGTTCCGTGACATTGAGCCATGCGGATATCTCTATTCCAGTGGGCGAAAGTGGATACTCGATGTCTATCGAAATCTCCTTGCCCCTAGTTACTGGTTGATAGCTAACCAGCTCGTGAACAGCGATGAATCCGAATGCCTGTTCGATTGAGCTCTTCACCTCTCCGCGAATGGCTGGGCAGTACCAGTTGTACCCGACCTCGTCTCCGTCCGAGTCATATGAAGTAACGTTGTATGACTGGTAGCAACCCGGGTAAGCGACTCCGGAGTTTCCCTGGCTGACGACTGCCCAACTGGTCGAGTTTGTGTCGCTGCTGTCATCGGGGATGTCAACGTAATTGCTTGAGCCGCTGTATTCCGTATCCTGATCATAGTCCATCCCCCATGACTCCCCAACCGAGAGTGGGAAGTCGTAGTTCTCCAAGGGGGGGTCGAATGTGTTGTCCACGCTCAGCTCACCGATATCCTGCCTAAGCCATGAGGCGCAACCGAAGAAGAGCGGGTCGAAATATACGTCAATCGTGACATCCTGAGAATAAGTGGCCAAGTCCGATACACGGACGATCTCCGTAGTCTGCATATCCACGTATAGGCAACCGCTGGTCCCGTCTATCTCTATGGCGCCGTCTGACTCGTATGCCCCTATTGACTCGACTTCGTAGACTAGTGTCTCATTTCCAGCGATATCGTACAAATAGATGTCCGATACTGTCCTATCTAACGACCCCTCTAGAGTCTCGACATTCGAGGAGACTCCGGATTCTGCCACGAAATCAGCCACATCCAGGTATCCGTCGTACATCCAGTTGTCGTTGATCCTCCAGTCTGGGACGTCGGTATTTCCCGTGGTTCTGGCTTGCACTGATGCTTCTTCTGAATATGGACTGGAGTCAGAAAGATCTGCTACTGTAAGTGAGCAGGCCAACGGTGCTAGCGCCAAAGCTGCAACCATGAGCATGGCGCGGGAGACTGCGTGCATGGCATTCGCATGCCGGCCTGCTCAATAACGTTGGTTCATATCGACTAGAGTAGGTCTGCTAGCTCGTCTTTGATCTGCTCGACTGCCTCGAGAATCTCGTCCTTGTGCCTAGCACCGGTAATCACCATCTTTCCACTACCGAATATCAAGCATACCACTCGTGGGTAGTCAAGTCTGTAAATCAGCCCTGGGAACTGCTCTGGCTCGTATTCGACCTTGTCGAAGGGCAGATGGAAGGTCAGGTTGTTCAGATTGAGTTTCCTCGGGAGGGCAGCTAATGGCTCCCCCTGCAGGATCCCCCTAATTCGTGAGTCCTCGTTCTCTACCTCCTCATCGGTAGCTGCTCTAATTCCACCGCCTTCTTCGTCGATGACCTTGGTGTTGATGTCATCCATTCTAGCGACTTCCCCATAGTCCTCTGGATAGAATAGGGAGTAAGTTGCGACCATGTTCTGGACTTCTATCTCGACGTCCTTCAGATCCCAAGTCTCAATGCCCGCATTTCTGAGATCGCCGATCATCCTCTCTATGCCAGTCTGGATATTGTCCTCGTTCTTCCCTCCAGTGCAAACGGCCCGTCCTGACCTGAACATCAGGATGGCCAGTTTGGGTTCAACTACCCTATAGACCACACCCGGGAACTGCTCTGGTTCGTATTCGCAATTCAACTGGATGGCTATGTCTGGGAGGTCCAGTTCCTCCGCTACTCTGGTAGAGGCTACTACATTCACTACGGTGAGTCTTTCTTCATCGCTAAGCATAGGTTGTCGACCGTCTGCCCCCTTATAAATGGTAATATAAGTGGATGGTATTTTTCGAGGGCTATTTTCGGATCTGTGAGTTATAGGAATCTGACCCCTTGTGCCCCCAGTCTGGACATCAACGGCCTTCCACCTGCAACTTCTATCGCCTCTGAAACCCTAGTTGGGTCATGTGTGAGGGCTACCATGCAACCTCCGCCTCCGGCTCCTGTGAGTTTTGCCCCCAGGGAGTGAGGTCTTGCCGCATTGACCATCCGGTCTAGCTTACTGCTGCTTACTTCCAGTTTTCTTAGGCTTTCGTGGCAGGCATCCATAGCCATCCCCAGACCTTCAAGGTTTCCTGCCGAAAGGGCGGCTAATCCGGCCCGAGTTATGTTGGCAATTGCTTCCATCTCCTCCATCCTTTCGGGGGCTTCAGAAATTAGTTTTGCAACCTTGGCGACCATTCTTCCTGTGGGAGAACCGGTTCCCGAGTATCCAATCACTAGCCATGCGTCTCCTATTCCCTGAGGGATGTCAACGACATTGATGGACCAATCCCTAGATCCCTCGGGGGTTTTCAGACTGGTGTCGAAAACATGCCTTGTTCCGGGTACTTCGGAACCGGAGACGACTACGCACCCTCCGAGGGCACTGGTTGCTGTATCTGTTGGGCTAGCCCTTCCCTTCTGGGCGGTTGCCTCGGCAGAATGAGCCATTTTAGCCAGTTTTACAGCATCGAGTTCCTCGTCCGGATTGAGGTGGGCGTGCATCGCGGCTCCGAAGGCATTCGATAGTGCAGCGGATGACCCCATCCCCGCGGCTGAGAAAAGTGAGCTGTCCACGTCAATGTCAAGAGGGGGGCCCGAGTACTGGAAGATATTCTGTATTATGTGGGATATGTGGGGGTGCCTTGAGGGCTCGAATGATGAACCCTCTAGTTTCCACCTGACGGACTCTTCGACACTTACTCTAACTCCCTGATCAATTGCCACTGCTACAGCTGGGTGTCCGAATACCACTGCATGCTCCCCAAAGAGGATGCATTTTCCGGGAGCAAAGGCACTCGGCATGACTGATGGCTAGCACATTAGGACATGAGTGTTGGCCTGTTTAGCGGTTGTTTCAAGGTCTTGTTTGTAGGCGAGGGATTCGGGTAAACCCCGGTGAGTACCAATGATCCATCCTCTTCTGCAGACTTACGGGCCCTTGGATGGTTGGATGATTCTTCTGATTATGGGCTCGGTATCCATAGGATTCTTCACTTACCAGGTGCAGAAAGCTACGCGCCTGGTTCTGATTGGTTCGCCGGACTCAAGATTCGACTCCTGGGGCCCTAGGATAAGGGAATTCATCGTGGGATGGCTTGGACAAAAGAAGGTGCTCAGGGACAGGGTCGCTGGAACGATGCATGTACTGATGTTCTGGGGTTTCTTGATGCTCGCATCAGATATGTTTGACCTCGCAACTGCCAATTACTTCTCTGGCGAGTTGCTGCCCGAATTGCTCGTTGGACCCTGGAATGGGATGGTTGAACTGGGGTACACGATGGCACTCATCGGATGCGTCTCAGCATTTGTTCGCCGTGTGGCCTTCACCCCTGAGAAGCTCAAGGGAAAATCGCAACTAGAAGGAAATGCGATCTTATTACTGATTTTCACAATAACAACGACTTCATTCATAATCGAGTCGAAAGAAGACCCGAGCCCGTTCTGGGAACCCATTGGGTACCAGTTCAGTGAGTTTGGGCTTTCAGATGGGACGGTCGTAGTTTCTTATTGGCTCCACATGCTTGCAATCTCGGTCTTTCTGTTCCTAATTCCTCTTTCTAAGCACATGCACCTGGTCATGGCGGTTCCAAACGTATTCTTCCACGACACCGGTCCTGCTGCCAAGATGCGCCCCCTTGCCATGGGGGGTGATGGAAAGGCGGTTCCGCTTGAGGACTTGGACATCGAATCATTCGGAGTTAGTAGTTACACGCAGTACACGTGGAGGCAACTAATTGACGGATGGTCGTGTACTTCTTGTGCGAGATGCCAGGATGTTTGTCCAGCATATGCATCTGGCAAGGGACTCAATCCAATGCAGGTAATCCATGACGTGAGGGACTATGCTAACGAGCACGCCCCACTTCTGCTGTCTGGTGAGACTCCAGATGAGACGATGATGCAGAGGATTACCGAAGAAGCAGTATGGGCATGCACGACATGCAACGCTTGTGTCGATGTCTGCCCACTATACATTGAGCACGTGCCTAAGCTTACAGATCTGCGAAGGAATGCTATGATGGAGACGATGGAGTACCCAGACGTCCTCAACACCGCCATGGGGAACATAGAGGCGGCCTCAAACCCGTATGGATATGGCGAACATGAAAGAGCCGATTGGGCCGCTGATTTGGATGTAAAAATAGGCGAGCCTGCTGAATACATCTACTTCGTAGGATGTGCAGCAAGCTTCGATGAAAGGAATCAGAAGGTTGCGAGATCTACAATTTCCCTTCTGAAGGAAGCTGGACTAGATGTCGGGATACTGGGGATGCAAGAGGGTTGCTCGGGTGATCCGGCACGGAGAGCTGGGAACGAATACCTGTTTCAGATGCTCGCGGAGACTAACATGATGACTTTCCAAGAGTTGGGGGTGAAGCGCATTATCGCCTCATGCCCCCATTGCTTCCACACACTGGGCAAAGAGTACGGTGATTACGGAGGAGAAGATCTGGAGGTCTTCCATCATTCGGAGATATTAGCCAAATTGCAAGAGGAGGGGAGTCTGCCCAGGGTGGAGAAGAACGGCCAGAGTATTACCTTCCATGACCCCTGCTACCTTGGCCGCATTGGAGGCATCATCGACGAGCCTAGGGATGTAATTGGAGGGGTTGATGTTGAGACTGAGAATAGCGGTCGGGATTCGTTCTGTTGTGGTGCTGGAGGAGCTCAGATGTGGATGGAAGAGGAAGCGGACAAGCGTGTTAATGAGATTCGGGCAAAGGAATTGTCCGAAACGGGTTGCGACACCGTGGCAGTGGGTTGCCCGTTCTGCTCCATTATGGTGAAAGACGGATTAGATGCGGTGGGGGCGGAGATGGATGTCAAGGACGTGGCAGAGATTCTCTGGGAGCAGATAGTCGCCAAGGACAATGAGATCCAAGAGCAGATTTCAAGCACCAATTGAGCAATGATAGAGTCAGATTTTGTGGGCGTGACAATCATTAGTCTCTTCCTCTGGGATTGCCCATGGCTGAAGAGTTCAGAATGCTCGGGATGAGTGTTCCCCGGATTGCAATTCTGAATGGCTTAGTTCTATCCGCATGGGGGGCGATTGCTTACTTCGTCCAAAGCTCGGACCCCCCGTCACCTACTGCTCTGATTCCTGCATTCATGGGCATGCCAATGCTTCTACTCGGTTTTCTGTCTGAGAGGAACCCCTCCAACAGACATCACTACATGCACGCCTGCATGGTATTGGCTCTGATCATGGCATTAGGTGGAGCGAGGGTAGTTACTGGATTTGGAGGGATGTCGGTGTTGGCAATTGTTTCTCACCTCCTCCTCCTCCAGGTGGGAATCTCATTCACAATAGTGGGAATTAAATCATTCAGGCATGCTCGCATACAACGAGAATCCTCGGTGGTAGAATGAAGCCGGTGATTGGCATTACGTGCTTCGTCAAAGAAGCCTCCTATGGGAATTGGACGAGGGATGCTGCGATTCTTCCATCGGCTTACATCTCTATGGTCAACAAAGCCGGAGGAGTCCCCCTAATCATCCCGCCAGCCGGAGACATGACGGCCCTCTTGGATTCTATTGACGGCCTAATAGTGGCTGGAGGCCCGGACATTTCTCCGGCGAGCTACGGAGAAGATCCCGAGCCTATGACGACGGAGTACTACCCGAAGCAGGATTTTTCCGAAATTGGCCTAATCAAGGGAGCAATTGACAGGGACATCCCCCTACTGGGAATTTGCAGAGGGATGCAAATACTCAGTGTTGTTCATGGGGGCAAGATGCACCAGCATCTTGACACCACACCGGGACACGAGGGGCACGGCGGGTTTGCCGGAGAGTCTACAGAGCATGGAGTGGTTGTCGAGGAAGGTACGCACCTATCCAGCCTAATGGGGGGTTCATTTACTGTTAACTCACTACATCACCAAGGGGTTTCTGATGCTGGAAGTTTGGAGATTTCTGCCATCGCCGAGCACGATGGCCTGATAGAAGGGGTTGAGAGGAGAGACAAGAAATTCTGCATTGGAGTCCAGTGGCATCCTGAAAGGAAGGGGCATGACTTACTGTTCTCTGGCCTTATCGAAGCAGCGAGGGGTTGATGTTCGAAGTGCTACGTCAATAGGTAGTGGCAGTGAGGGTTTTCGACACTCGTTCTCGAAAAAAGAGAGAATTGGTCACAATCGAGGAAGGCAAGGTCGGACTCTACGCATGTGGAATTACCCCCTACTCGCCGAGCCACATCGGACATGCCAGACAGGCAATTTCCTTCGACATAATAGTGAGATGGCTCAGAAAGAGTGGTTTCGAAGTGAGTTATATCACCAACTTCACTGATGTGGATGACAAGATAATTGCTGCCGCCAATGAAGAGGGCGTTGATTTCCTGGAAGTGGCAAACAGGAATATAGCCGATTATTTTGAATCAATGGATTCCCTTAACGTGATTAGGGCGGATGCTTATCCCAGAGTAACAGAGACGATACCGGAAATCATTGATATGATAGAGACGCTGATCGAGAAGGGGAATGCATATCTCGCTGAGGACGGGGTGTACTTCGAGATTGACACGTCACCAGAGAAGTACGGGCAACTAACTGGGCAAACCTTGGAGATGGTGAGGTCAGGGGCCGGTGGAAGAGTGGATAAGACCGGTTCTGGCAAGAAGGACCATCGGGATTTCGCCCTATGGAAGATGGCTAAGCCAGATGAACCGTTCTGGGAAAGTCCGTGGGGTGATGGGAGGCCTGGTTGGCACATCGAGTGCTCTGCAATGTCACTCAAGCACCTAGGGGAGAGATTCGATATCCATGGAGGTGGTTCGGACTTGATTTTCCCCCATCACGAGGCTGAGATATTCCAGTCCGAGTGTTGTCTGGGACACGATCCAGTAGTTCAGTATTGGATTCACAATGGGATGATAAACATCGATGGGGAGAAGATGAGCAAGTCACTGGGGAATTTCTGGACAATCTCTGATGCTTTGGAACATGTTGACCCGCTAGTCTTGAGGTATACGCTGATTAATGCGCCATACCGACAACCAGTGGACTTCAACCAGGTCATGATTGACGACTCAGAGAACCACCAAAATCGACTCCTCGGCTGCTATGGGGAAGGTTTGTCCAGACATGGCAGTGGTGACTGGAGTGGATTCCCGGAGCTAGCAGATGCAGCCAATAGGCTCGAAGAGGGCATGAATGATGACTTCAATACCAGAGTTGCACTAGTGGAGGTTCAAGCAGTGGCCAAGTGGCTTCGAGGACTGCTCAACACGGGAGGAAGTGCGGCTGGAATCTCAGGAGCAGTCGGATGGATGTCTGAATTTGCTGGCGATGTTCTAGGATTACTGCCGGCTGACGAAGAAGTACTAGCTAGAGTGGAAAGGCTGGAGAGCGCGAAAGGCGAATTTGCCCCCAAAGTCGAGGGTCTTCTAAGTCAGAGGGAGGAGGCGAGAATCGACAAGGATTGGGTTCGGGCTGATGAAATTAGGGACGAGTTGGCAGGGATGGGAGTAGTTGTCGAAGATGGCCCTGATGGGGCTACGTGGAGGATTGAGTAGGCATCAATTCTGTGAAAGTGCGATATAATACGACCATTACCGCAAATCGTGCTCTCATTGGCATCTAGGCGTTCGATGGCCTCCTTGGCTATGTCGTTGATGTTCATTTTGCCAGGCTGCATTGACATTATCGACGAAGCTAGGGGTTACGAAGACTGGTGGGATTGGGATAGCGATTTCTACCTGATCGATCCCACTGGGCATGAAGATCCTAGGGATTTCGTAGTAGCAGATCCGATAGAGAATCAGACATGGGGGAATGCCACGTGGACTGTCTTTGGCAACGAGCACGGGGGGAACTGCTGTGAGCATTACCTGGCAGGAACCAAAGAAGGTTGGATCCTAAATTTCGGAGGAGAGTATCCCACATGGTCAGAGGACAGAGGCCTGACTTGGCAGGAGTATCGCCCCTCAATTTTCTCCCAGATAGGGTGCATGGAGCCAAAGCCGACGGTACCCGGGCAAGAGGGACTGGGCGAGGGCAGCATAGTGCAAGCGACAAACGGGGACTTGATTTCCATGGGATGGTTCCCCTATCCCAGCACCAGTGGTGCGGATCAGTTCTATGCCTTCTTCTACGATGCTGAGGATGCAGAGTGGAGCTGGTGCTTCAACAGGACCCCGGAGCCATTCTACGACCGGTCTTGGCAGGTCGAGGTTGTAGGGCCCATTAATGGCGGGTTGTACGGTAACGGGCCATGGGCTAGCCTGGTAATTTCCAACTTCTGGCATCAGGTCCAGAACGTCGGTGGCCAGATTTCCACCGATGGTCTGAACTACGACTACTTCGGTTTCCCGGATAGGGACGAAAGCCTCGATGTAATGGAAGTCGATCTCAATCCCGAGAGTCTGGGTCCGGAGTGGGACTTCACTAAGCCTCACAAGGAGATGCGGGCCTTCCCTGTCCCATCGGGTGGGCTCTATTTCCCAAGTTACTTTCTGGATGGTAGTGATGCCTACCTGGATACTTCCCTTAACTGGTGGACTGGGGTGAACATGAACGGTTCCTCCCTTCCATCCCAGTACTGCTCATTCGACTCCTCTACTGCCCTCCATTGCGTCACTGCAGGGCAGACATCCCTGATGCACATGATGTCATGGGATGGAGGAGAGTCATGGGAGAACAGGACGTACAACATTTCGGAGAGGGCTACAGAAATCGAGGAGTGGGAGTTCCACTCCAGTGGTGTGCACGATCTTTTCGTGCTTAATGTCAGATTCCAGAGTGCGGATGGCCCAGACGTCGATGTGGCATACCATGTCCGAGGATTCTCAGAGAGTCTGGAGCCTGACATGCTAACATACCTAGGGCAGGGCGATCTTGACTCAACATCTGGAGCAGGGAATGACATCAGATTCGACTTCGCCAGTATGGGGATTCTCCCGGACGGCGGTTCTTTCATCGCTTACCATGATTCAACTGATCCAGACCCACTGTTCGGGTTAGAGATGCTTCTGCCGCAGTCATACCAATTGTTCTCAATCTAGATTACTGAATCTCGAATGACACTTTTGTCCCATCGACCTCGAAGGCATCTGCGGCACTGGGTGGTTTTCCATCATTAAGGGAGCTCGTGCCTGCCCTTGTCTCCGTCACTACGTGCTCCCAGTCATTCTCGTCCAGCACCATTCCTTCCACCCATACCGACAGGTTGATCGAAGACTCGACTTGGAGGTCCATTTCCTTGCGCTTGGCTTGGATTCTGCGTGTAATATCCCTAGCCAGGCCCTTGGAAAGGAGGTTGGAATCTGTGTGCATATCGAGGACGATGGAAACGTCCCCCTCCTCGAATGAAAGGGTCTTTGCGGCGAATCCTTCTTTCTCCGCCCTTCTAATCTCAATATCGTCCATAGTAATCTCATAACCTCCTAGGGCTGCTATTCCTGCCTCGATCTCAAGCAAGAGCTCCTCTGGATGGGCCAAATCCAACTGGGCTAGGACGGAAGGTAGGTCTGAGCGGCACTTTGCCCCCAGAACCTTTCTATTTGGCTCCAAAACTATCTTCTGGAAGGCATCCAGATCGGACTCAGTAGTCAGGACCTCAACATTGAGTTCCTCGGCCAGTATGTCGTTGAATCGTGAGATGTCGGGCCCCCCCACAATCCAACCTGTTTGGCATGGGAGTCGTTGCCTTCTGTTGGATTCTACCCGGATCCTCCTGCCGGCCTCAGCCAAGGATCGGACGAGTGACATCTCCTGCTCGATTCCAAAATCACGGTCCGGAAGGTCTCTGTCTACCAGTTCCGAGCCCGTGGGCCAGTCTGCCAAATGGACCGAGTGCCCGGTTAGGCCTCTGTGAATCTGATCTGGCATGAAGGGCGATATCGGTGCCATCAGCCTGCATACGATGAGCAGCACTTCGTGCAGGGTGTGCTGGCAGGCCCTCTTGTCATTGCTGTCCGACTCTTCCCACAGCCTTCTCCTAGACCTCCTGACATACCAGTTTGAGAGGTCGTTGACTACGAAGTCCTCCAAGCCCCTGCCGGCCTTGTGGAAGTCCCAAGACACGAAGTTCTGATGGAATTCTTCTGCCATTTCTGTTGCCTTCGAGAGTATCCACCTATCCAGTGGGCTTCTGTCGGATTGGCTAACCATGCCAGATTCGTCTTCTGGGTCGAAGCCATCTAGAGCTGCGTAATCGGCATGGAACCGATAGACATTCCAGAGAGTCAGGAACATCTTGGCATAGGACTCCCGAACACCGTTTGGATCGAAATTAGTAGGGGACCAAGGGGCACTCTGAGTGGTCATGTACCACCTGATAGAGTCCGCTCCCTCCTTGCCGAAGTGATCCCACGGATTGACGACGTTCCCCCTGGACTTGCTCATTTTCTTTCCATCCTTGTCGAGAATGTGGCCGAGTGAGAGACAACGCCTGAAGCAAGGCTCGTCAAACACAGTAGTAGCGACGGCTAGCAGAGAGTAGAACCAGCCCCTAGTCTGATCGACTGCCTCGCAGATGTAGTCGACCGGGAAGGAGCCAGAGAATAGATCCTCATTTTCGAATGGGTAGTGCCACTGGGCGAACGAGGCACAGCCAGAGTCGAACCAGCAGTCCATTACATAGGGCTCCCTAACCATCTCTCCAGGGCATCCATCAGATGGGCATTTCAGTCTGACCTCGTCGACATAGGGCCTATGCAACTCGGGAGGGTTTGGGGAAGAGTCTGTCTTCATCGATGACATCTCTTCGATACTTCCGACACAGTGCTCGGTTCCGCAATCTGGGCAAATCCAGACAGGAATTGGAGTTCCCCAGTAGCGCTCTCGGCTAATTGCCCAGTCCTTGATGTTGGATAGCCATTCGCCCATTCTCTTGGTGCCTGTCCACTCTGGAGCCCACTCAACACTCGCATTGTGAGAGAGTATCTGGTCCCTGACCGCAGTCATCCTGACGAACCAACTGTCCATTGCGTAGTACAGAAGGGGGTGGTCGGTCCTCCAGCAGTGCGGGTAGTCGTGGGTGTAATCGTGCTCCCTGTAGAGTAGCCCCTGAGATTCGAGGAGATTGATTATCTCGTCATCGCACTCCTTGACGTAGCGACCATCAAGAAGCTCGTGAACGCCCTCGACGAAGGCACCGTCCATTCCGACGGTGTGCTGTGCGGGGAATCCGACCTCCATACCGAGTCTGTAGTCATCCTCGCCATACATCACTGCGGTGTGCACCACGCCAGTTCCGTCTGTGGTTGTGACGAAATCCGCAGCTACGATCGTCCACGCTGTCTTGGAATCTCCCCTTTCGATTGCGCCGGGGAAGAGTGGATTGTAGGCCTTTCCAACCAACTCTGATCCGGGGAATTCATCGACGATGTCCGCATGATTCCTGAGTACACTACCGATCAGTTCTTTGGCTAGGATTAGCTCCTCGCCAACCTCTGCTCCACCTCTTCCTTCCCATGACTCAGAGGGCGGTTCAGTGACTCTAACTCTGCAGTAAGTGACCTCCGGCCCTACGGCCAAACCCACATTTCCGGGAAGAGTCCAGGGGGTGGTCGTCCACGCCAAGACGGAAGCTTCCTCGCCCTCCAGCTTGAATTTCACAAAGACCGCTGGCTCAGAAACCTCCTTGTATCCTTGAGAGACCTCGTGAGTGGAGTAACTAGTCCCAGTTTGGGGGCAGTATGGGAGGACCTTGTGGCCCCTGAATAGAAGGCCCTTCTCGAACATCTGCTTCAGTGACCACCATGCTGACTCAATGTAATCGTCTTGTAGGGTGACGTATGGGTCCTCCATGTCCACCCAGAAGCCCATTCTCTCAGTCATCTCCCTCCATGCCTCCTCGTAAGTCCAAACACTCTCCTTGCACTTCTGGTTGAAGGCCTCCATTCCAAATTCCTCGATGGCTTCGTTAGACATCAGACCCAGTTGCTTCTGGACCTCTATTTCGACAGGGAGTCCGTGTGTATCCCAACCTCCCTTTCTCTCTACTACGTGCCCCTCCATCGACTTCCACCTGCATACCATGTCCTTGAACAGCCGGGACAAAACATGGTGAATCCCTGGTTTGCCGTTTGCGGTTGGAGGACCTTCCAAGAAGGTGAACGGGGAGTTAAGTTCCCTCCTGGATTCAATGGATTTGGAGAATGTTCCCTCATCTTGCCAGATTCCCATCAAAGAGTTCTCCAGGTCCACCGGGTCAAGTTCGCCGGGGGAAACGGGCACGCTCATCGGCCAAGCGACCTAGGAGTTCGTCTTGAACTTGAGGGGGGGCAAAGAGAACAAATAGGCTGTAAATTGCAAGACTTCAAATGCCCTATGCGTCAGTTGGAATCGTGGCAGAGACGATTAGGCTAGAAGTCGGAGGGATGACTTGCGATGGTTGCTCGAATCGAGTTAAGAGGGCCCTAGAGGGCCTTCCTGGAGTAATCAAGGCAGCGGTTAGCCACCAGGACGGGACTGCAGAGGTCAGACACGAAGGTGCGAACAGTGAGGTGCTAAGTGATGCAGTGCGTTCAGCGGGTTACACTGTCGGTGGACGAGGAGAGGAATTCAACTGGAGAGATAGGGCCGTCTGGAGGCAGTCGGCTAACAACACAAAATGGTGCCTAATTGGGTGTAGTATCGGAGACTTCGGGACGATTGCAGCTTTCCAATTCGTATTTACAGATTCGGGTTGGAGCGCCATGATGATAATGGCGCTGGCGATGTTCAATGGAATTATGACTTCTATTGCCCTTGAGACATTCATTCTCCTAAGCCAGATGCCTCTTTACGAGGCGTTCCGCGTTGCAATAGGGATGTCGCTAATATCGATGATATCCATGGAGGCTGCGATGAACGTAGTAGATCTGGTACTAACTGGTGGTGCTAAGCTAACTTGGTGGGTGATTCTACCGATGCTGATTGCTGGATTCCTGACTCCATGGCCATACAACTACTGGAGGCTGAAGAAGTACGGAGTTTCCTGTCACTGAGGTTTCTTAATGAATTGGAGAGATGTAGCTGAAGATATATCCGAATGGATTGGGGATTATGCGAATAAGAATGGTATAGAAGCCCTAGTTGTCGGGATTTCCGGGGGTGTGGACTCCGCGGTTACGTCCACTCTTTCGGCGATGACTGGCATTGACACAATTGTCCTGAACATGCCAATCCATCAAGATAGGGGGCAATTCGATCTGGCGGACCGCCATATCGAATGGCTGAAGTCGAAATGGGGAAATGTCAGCGGAGAGGTTCTCGACCTTTCTTCGACTTACGACGAGTTTTGCTCTGAAATGGAAGGGTTGTCCGAATTATCCCAGGCGAACTCCAGAGCCAGGCTGCGTATGACGGCCTTGTATGCAATT
The DNA here is from genome assembly GCA_964570065.1 of uncultured Candidatus Poseidoniales archaeon. Lineage (GTDB taxonomy): Archaea > Thermoplasmatota > Poseidoniia > Poseidoniales > Thalassarchaeaceae > UBA36. The sequence goes on along the minus strand of CAZMVZ010000009.1, from coordinate 3,747 downwards.
GCTGGCTCAAACAACGGCATAGTCGTCGGGACTGGAAACAAGGTTGAGGACTTTGGAGTCGGCTTCTTCACGAAATACGGGGATGGAGGTGTAGATATCGCCCCCATAGCGGATTTGTACAAATCTGATGTTTTTGCAATTGGAAAGGAGTTGGGAGTAATCGAGGAAATCCTAGATGCGGCCCCGACTGATGGGTTGTGGGACGATGGGAGAACCGATGAAGAGCAAATGGGTGCTTCCTACGAAGAGTTGGAGTGGGCTATGAGGGAGTTGGAGAATCCCTCGGGTTCGGAAATGACCGATCGTGAAAAGGAAGTGATGAGCCTGTACGCAGGGTTGCATGAGGCAAACTCACACAAGATGGCCCCGATACCAGTGTTCAAGCTGGATTCTACAGACTAGGGGGGTTTAGCTGGAAAAGGAAGAGCCCCTGCGAATCTATGTCGGAAAGGGGCGAGAGCCGTATAGTGGGATGGTCCTAGACTCCATTTTCACATATCTTCGTCGGGCAATAGTCGCCATGGTGATTATCGGATTTCTCCTGATGATGATGCCACTCATCCGATGAGTCACCTCTCTCGGCGATCCTGGACCTTTTTCTTGTATGCAGCATCGGAGTCTGCATCAGTCCATCCATCCAAGAATAGCCCCCCAGTCTTGTGAACGCCTCCTCGGACGTTACCCTTCCTAGGCTTCCTGTTGAAGTCCTTCTTCTCGGAGTGTCTGCTGAATGCCTTCGGGAGGCCATCGTCACCCCTCTCCTGGCCAGTGAGGGAGTAGGCACGCCATTCGGCAGTTGGTCCACCTTTCTTCTTTTGCGGGGTTTCTTCTTCCGGATCAGTAAGCAAGAATGAGGCTACTAGCCCGAGTATTAGCAAGGGGAAGGCGCTACAAAGTATCGACCGACCAGTGGATAAGCCGTCAACAAACCAATCTAATAAACGAGAAAATAGGGAGTTATCGTCATTTTCCTGGAACTCCGGTGAGAGTCTGACAAGGAGATTTGATTCGAAGGTGTAATTGCCTTCAGTACATCGAGATGAAGATGCATTGGCTGGGTTGTGGCATAGTTGTCCCACGTAAATCATGTCTGGCACATCTTCCCTCTGGGTGTTATTGCCGCATTGGGGGTAGAAGAAGTCCACATCTGAATCGTTGAGTAAGGAGATCTGTGGGATTCCACAATCATCCCAGTACCCATCGCCATCGTCATCCGAGTATTGCCCGAATGAGTATACCGCCCATCCATTGTTGGTTTTTGATTCGGTCTGTTCGAAGTTTAGGGTGGTACTCGTTCCAGAAAAAGAGAATTCAATCTCAGCCTCTTCTTGGGCGTCGAATAGTGGGATTGTGGTCCCCGTCCCCATGAAAAGGACACTGACAAAGATCATTATTCCAGAGATGGCGAAGATGAAATTGGAAAGAGGATGCATGGCAATCTACAGTTGGCGCAAGGGAAAGTCACTCAAGTAGTTGCGTAGCAAGAATAGATGCCAATAGCCAAATTCTTGCAATTCTCCGTCTCCTTTTTGGGGCCTTTCCAGAGATGGAGACTCGTAATAGGAAGAAGAAGGAGAACAATCCGAAAAGAATCGTGACAAGGAGAGCGGGCTCCCCCATGCTCCAAACCGAGGATCCGCCCAGGCTCTCTGATCCTGAGGAATCAGTTCCAGCATGGAGCATGGACAATGTGACCAAGCTGGTCAACTGACCGACAAAAAGCATCGGAGCGGAGGAATCTGCCTTCGGCTTGGTCCAACCATGAGATTGAGGTTGCATTCTGGTTTTGGGCTCAGAATTCCTCTCTTGGTATGAAGAGTCGTCCCGATTGGACCATCTGGACCTAGGAGAGGTACCCACGTCAACTCATCCGTGGAGGTATTTATTGCGTTATTGATATTACAGAAGATACTCAAACTGGCTCCCATGGGGCCTGTTATGGGATACCTCGAGTTCATAGAGGCGGCCTCATTGGTTCTTTGCAGTTTGGCGACCTTCCTGTGGATGGCTATTGGCTCCCTATCTAGGACGACTGAGAGTGAGATTCTGGCGCAGAGAGTGATTGCTACAATCTGTCTTGCCTCAGCAGCGCTGCTTTTCTCGCTACACTACTCGGGAGGGGAGATTTGGGGATCGACGAAAATAGCTAGGCCGTTTGCGGTGATTGCAGTAATGATGGGATTGGCATCGGTAATGAACATCAAAGGCAAGGACGTCCAGGGGGAGGCGAATCCTCACAAAATTATGAAGAAAGTCAACGATGAGTAGTCTACTCCGAGTTTAGCTTGTCGTCGATGAATGAGCGCATGTATGCGGGGAGTTCCCCGTTTACGAAGACGACGTCCTCAACTTGGTCCAGCTTCATCAGAGAGTAGTAAATCTGCATGGCGGTCATTGGAGTGGCGCTACAACCAGTACAACCCCCTTCCAATGAAATCATGATCACTCCGTCCGTCGTATCTACCACGTTTACCACTCCATCGTGGGCGTCTAAAACGGCTTGGACAGGCCCGACCGAGTCAAGGATAAGTTGTTTGTCGACCATGTTTCTCAGGCTCCTTGAGGGGCGGGGGTCTTTCAAAGAATTGCCTCTCCGGGGCAATATGGGCAGAGTTACCCGAGTCATCATAATCGATCTGTTGGTCGAAAGATCGGAGTTCGGACATGGAGGCAATCAAGAGGTGGTACAGCCCATTGCGGTGGCGGGTCCAGTGGAGGTTCTGCTAGTAACTCCGCAAATGCAGTCTGAAGAAGCAGGTTTACGTGCTCAGGAAGAAGGCTTGGTAGATATTTCTGAAGATGATGTGCCAGATTGGGATTACGAGTACCCATTCTGGGAGGATTGCAGAATGGAGATGCATGGGAATGAGGTGATTTTCAGGAGAGTGGCGATGCCCTTGCACGGAGATGATGAGTTGACTGAGACATGGATCCGAACCATTGGGCCAGATGCAGTAGTCTGCAGCGGTTCGAGGAGAAACGTGACAATGTGGGAGGAGTGGATGACTGGGGGTGGTTCGCTATTGAGGTGCTCATCTAGAATGGGAATACCCACCCTTGGAATCTGCTTTGGGCACCAACTTCTCTGTCATTCACTTGGAGCTACTGTCGAAAGAGCAGGTTCCATGTCCAGTGGGGTCTGGGAATTGGCACTAAATTCACATGGCTCCTCGGACAAGCTATTTTCTTCCAGAGGAAGCGGTAAGGACGGGGCCCCTGTAGCGCTATATTCCCACCAGGACCATGTGACAACCGTTCCCGAGAGTTGCTTGCTACTTGGTTCGGCGGAACACAACAGAGTTACCGCGGTTCGGGTAATGGGGGAGGATGGCCTGGAACTTCCCGCCTGGGGAGTTCAGTTCCATCCCGAAGCGGCCAAGGCGAGAGTGGAAAGGGCATTCGATTGGGGTCACATTTCTGAGGAAGAGTTGGTTTCCTTCCAACGCGAACACGACGGTGTGGGCGTTCTGAATTCGTTTGCCTCGGTTGTCCTTGCAAATATTGACTAAACAGCAAAGGCAGTTTTGCAATTGGATTTGGATTAAATAGAGCACTCGATTCGACGAGCCGAACTGATGGTGTAACTATGGATGGAGAACAACTAGGGATGATAGGAATTGCAGCGGGTCTTTTGGGGCTAGGTATTGCATTCTTACTATACAATAAGGTGAATTCAATCAAGATCGAGAACGAGACTGTCGCAAAGATAACCGGACAAATCCAAGACGGTGCGATGGCATTCCTTTA
>CAZMVZ010000008.1:48831-51006 GCA_964570065.1 uncultured Candidatus Poseidoniales archaeon | reverse complement strand
CCACACAACTCTTCCTCGGTCAAAGACGAGTGCTCATTCATGATCTATGCCGAAAGTTGGGATGCTGGGAATTACCTCCTGGACGTCTTCTCCAATGAAACACTATGGGAGACTCTGAACCTGACAGTGATTCATGATTACCACGAGGAGTTGGGGCCTCCCTCGGATTACATTTTCAACAATGGGACCTCTAAAGAAGAGGAGGAACAAGATGATGGGGGGGTGGAGGATTCGCTGAGGAGTCTAGCAATATTCCTACTGACTTGTTCGGCATTGGTCTGGCTAGCGAGGAGGAATGGTGATGAGTAGGTCGGTTGCATGGATATTGGCTTTCACGCTACTAATCACGCCAGGTTGCCTCTCAAACGGTGAGATTGACGAATTCTACGGGGAGGACATCAATCCCCCGATTGCAGTAAACGAGTTCGTCCTGATAGATGACAAGGGCGAGTACGTGACAATGTCCCAATTCGAGGGACAGGTGGTCGTAGTAGCATTCCTTTTCACCAGATGCCCAGACATCTGCCCGGTAGTCAGCGCCAATCTAGCCTTCATTGCACAGGAGCTCGGTGAGTTGCACGGAACCTCCGTGCAGATCATCACAGTCACAGTGGACCCGTGGACGGACAACTCTAGCGTGTTGGGAAACTATGCAGACGTCAGAGGCCTTAGTTGGCCGCACCTAACGGGCAGTGTAGAGGACTTGGAACCGGTGTGGATGAACTTCGACGTAGGGCTTGCGACTTACGACACTGATATTGACAATGACGGAGTTGCTGACGGTTTCGACAGTTGCCCGGACACTCCGGAGGGAGAGGAGGTTGACAACAACGGCTGTGGGAAGGATACACAGCAACCGGATGGTGAGGTCGTTACGAATCACCATCCACTGGACTACTGGGTCGATCACACGACTGGCACCATCATTGTCGACAAGAATATGGAACAGAGAGTCTGGTGGGGAGATACTGACTGGAACCCAGAACTGGTCCTTGAAGACATATTGAGCCTAGTTGAAGAAGAGTGAAATATCCTCATCAAGGGAGGGGAGATATGGGGGATTCATCCAAGGCCGTACTCCTAGTGTTGTGTTTCCTGCTGGCTGGATGCTCAGGTTCCGATGACCTGGAGATTCTGGGTACTGAGTACAGAGACCCCCCCGACGCCCCGGGATTCACGCTTGAGAACCAATTCGGCGAGGAGATTTCGCTATCTGATTTCGATGGTAAGGTCGTTGTAGTCGCATTCATCTACACCTCCTGCCCTGACGTTTGTCTGATCATCTCCTCCAACCTCGACTATGTGAACCAGAATTTGGGTGAGCATGCCGAGATGATTGAATTCGTCTCGATCACTATTGATCCGGCTAGGGACACAACGGCCCACCTTCTGGAGTGGACTTCTGCCAGGGGTTACGAGTGGGATCATCTGACTCACGAACGAGGTTCCGTGATTCAAGCGGTCTGGGATGATTGGAACGTTGTGGTAGATGCCGAGCACATAGCCAACAGCCTCCCCCCAGAGGAGGCGAAAGTTAGATTCGCGGTTTTGTTTCCCGACAACTCCTCTTTGACGTCTGACAACCCCTGTCAGGACCCATTCAACCTAACCTGCTTCGAGGATGGTGGTGATTTCGCCTCATCCGCCCTGATTGATAACTCAGGGGTGCATTATGACATGGACAATGGGACCATCGGAAATTGGACATCTAACGACACATGGGAGTGGAATCTGCACTCCTGGAATATCTCTAATGGGGCATGGGAACTGGTTGAAGAGGAGATGTCTGAAATCGAAGTCGGCATCGACACACATCTGGCATGGATTGCAAGCAATGCCAACATCAGTAGGATCCCTCCGGGTGTGGACTGCAATGGCAGGGGATGGTTGATGGGTACCGGTTCCGGCTCCCACTGCATGTGCGACGAAGGTTGGGAGCGGCCGGGAGATGACTGGTTGACGTGCGTTTCCGAGGGCAGCTCTTCGCACTCTTCGAACCACACCGACCCACACGAGGAGAGCCTCGGCGAGTACGAGATTGGCCATTCGACTGTGACTTTCATCATCGACAAGGACCAGAGGAAGAGAGTGGCGTACTCTGGCATTCACTGGGATGTGAACGATTTCCTACAGGACGTCAAGAGTCTCGCGGATGAGTAATTGCGAGTTTTTGTG